>PKEX01000033.1 GCA_002919235.1 Clostridia bacterium | reverse complement strand
CGGTTTGCCTGTTCGTTGTGGGCCAGTGGTTGTGGGCCAGGGCGGCGCAGCGGCGGCTGCACGGCGCTTCCCCCTCGCGCGAGGTGGTTGCTCGCCGGAGCTTCCCTGGCCTATGATCTTGACAAGGGGTCTTCGAAAGGCGCGCGCCCGTCGTGCGGCACGCGGCTTTGATGCGTTGGAGGGCCAGCCGGCGGTCTTCAGGCTTTCCCGCTACGGGGAGGACGGCACATGCGTCGATGGATTTGGGTGCTCTTGGGTGTGATCATCATCGGAGGAGGCCTTTACGCCTGGGCCTCTACGGCGCGGACCAGCGGCGGAGCCCGGCAGGCCGCGGTCCAGCAGCGGATGTACATACCGGTGGAACGTTCCACCATCGTCCGCACGCTGTCGTACTCGGGTTCCCTGGAGCCCGCGCAGGATGAGACATTGACGGCGGGGAGCGCGGGCTGGATCAAGGAGGTCCGGGTCGCCAAGGGCGACCGGGTGAAAGCCGGCGACGTCATCGCCCGGCTGGACGACACCGAGGCGCAGCTGGAGCTGATGCGGGCCCGGCGCGAGTACGAACAGGCGAAGATGGAGTCGCCGGCCATCGTGGTCGAGGAGCGGCGGCTGGCGCTGCTATCCGCCGAGCGCCGGCTGAGCGGCACGGCCGTCACCGCGCCGTTCGACGGGGTCGTGGTCGACCTCTACGTGCGGGAAGGCGACAGCGTCACATCCCAGGCCCAGATCGCGCGGCTGGTGGACGTCAGCAGCTACAAAGTGACCTTGACCGTCGACCAGAACGACCTGGTCAACCTGGCAGTGGGCCAGGACGTCTTCGTCCGCCCGGACGCCTTCCGCGGGATGGTGCTGGCGGGCCGGATCGAGGAGATCGGATTTCTTCCCACGTCGACCGACGGGACGACCACGTACCCGGTGGTGATCCGGATCGACGCCTCCCAGGCGGAGGAGGCGGGATTTGCCGGCCTTCGCCCCGGGATGAGCGTGGAGGCGGAGATCGTCATCGCCAGCGCGGAGAACGTCCTGGTGGTCCCCATCGCCAGCATCGTGGAGGCGGGGAGGCAGCAGCTGGTCACCCGGGTGGGCCCTGACGGCACGGAGGAAGTGGTGGAGATCGAAACGGGCCTCTCCGACGGGCTCTACGTCGAAGTGCGCTCCGGGCTTTCCGAGGGCGACCTCATCGTCGCCAACAACTATCTCCTCTTCGAACAGATCGGCGCCCAGGGGATCCCGGGCGGCCGGGGCGGCCCCGGCGGCGCGTTCGCGGTGCCCGGCGTGCGGGGCGCTGCGTCGATCCAGAGGGTGATCAGTGGGCGATGATCCTCAGGACGGTGGGGCTGGCGAAGACCTACACCATCGGCAAGGTGAAAGTGGAGGCGCTGCGCGGCGTCGACCTCGCCATCGAGGAGGGCGAGTTCGTCGCGATCATGGGCCCTTCGGGCTCGGGAAAGTCCACCTTGATGAACCTCATCGGCTGCCTGGACCGGCCGACGTCGGGGCAGCTCTTCATCCGGGGCCAGGACGTGAGCCGGCTCTCCGCCGACCAGCTGGCCCGGGTGCGCAACAAGGAGATCGGGTTTGTCTTTCAGCAGTTCAACCTCCTGCCCAACCTTAATGCCGTGGAGAACGTGGAGCTGCCGCTGCTCTACGCCGGCGTCCCCCGGAAGGAACGGCGCCGCCGGGCGGAAGCGGCTCTTGAGATGGTGGGCCTCGCGGACCGGCGGGCGCACAAGCCGACGGAGCTCTCCGGCGGGCAGCAGCAGCGGGTGGCCATCGCCCGGGCGCTGGTCAACGATCCCGCGATCCTCCTGGCCGACGAGCCCACGGGGGCGCTGGACTCCAGGACGGGCGAGGAGATCATGGCGCTCTTTCGCTCGCTGAACGCCCAGGGCCGGACCATCGTCATGGTCACCCACGAGCGGGAAGTGGCCGAGAACGCCGGCCGGGTGATCCACATCCGGGACGGCCGGGTGGCCCAGATCGAGGAGGTGGCCGTCCGATGAGGGTGACGGAAGTGCTGGCCACCGCCGGCCGCTCGCTCCGGAGCAACCGGCTGCGGACGGTGCTCTCCGTGTTGGGGATCGTCATCGGCGTCGCTTCGGTCATCACCCTCATCGCCGTCGGCACCGGGGCGCAGAACCAGGTGACGGAGCGCATCTCGGCGCTGGGCACCAACATCGTCAACATCTCGCCCTCCTTCGGCGTGGGCCGGGGCGGCCGCCAGAGCTCAAGCCGGGAGAACATCTTCACCCTCGAGCTGGGCGAGACCATCCTTTCCGCCGCCCCCGCGGTGAGGCGCATCTCCCCGGTGCAGCAGACCAGCGGCCTCTTGGTGCGGGATGACCAGAACCTGCGGGTGACGGTGATGGGCGTCTCCCCCGAGTACGCCGACATCATGAACTACCGGGCCTCTTCCGGCCGGTTCATCCGGGCGCTGGACTTGGAGGAGACGTCCTTCGTCGCCGTCCTGGGCTGGAACGTGGCGCAGGATCTCTTTGAAGGCGAGGATCCCGTGGGGCAGCGGGCGGTTCTGGCTGTGGGCTCCCGCCGGTTCCCCGTGCTCATCGTCGGGGTGATGGAAGAGAAGGGCCAGGCGGGCTTCACCAACTTCGACTCCGTCGTCTACATGCCCGCGACGACGCTGCTTCACCGGATCATGGGCAGCACCCGGGTCTCGAGCTTCGTGGCGGAAGCGCACTCCGCGAACGACGTGAACGCCGCCATCGGGCAGATCACGTACTTCCTCACCCGGCGGACTGGAAGCTCCAGCGGCTTCCGGGTGACCAGCCAGCTGATGCTGCTGGAAACCCTGACGGAGACCATCGGCACCTTCACCATCATGCTGGCTGCCATCGGCGGGATCTCCCTGCTGGTAGGGGGCATCGGCATCATGAACATCATGATGGTCTCGGTGACGGAGAGGACGCGGGAGATCGGCCTGCGCAAGGCGGTGGGCGCCCTGCAGCGGGACCTGCTGCTGCAGTTCCTGAGCGAGGCCGTGCTGCTGTCGGTTTCCGGCGGCATGATCGGCGTGTTCATGGGTTGGCTGGGGGCCAAGGCGGTGACCCGCTTCGCCGGCATGCCGGCGGACGTGTCGATGTCCTCGGTCCTTTTGGCCTTGGGCTTTTCCATGACCGTGGGGCTGGTGTTCGGAGTCTATCCCGCCTCCCGCGCGGCCCGGCTCGATCCGGTGGTCGCCCTGCGGCGCCAGTGACGGCGCCGCTTTTTTCTGTCCGGAACAGGCTGCCCGGACCGCCCGGACCGGGCAGGTGGCCCGCGGTGGGAGGACCCTACCTGAGCCCGGCGAAAGCCTCAGGCGAATCCAAGGTGCAGGAAAGCGAGGCAGGACGGGATGCACGGTGCAGCATCCGGCGCGGGTACGGCCTGGAAAAGGCGCTGGGGCCACCGGCGGCCCAGGATCGGCTTCATCGGCCTGGGCATCATGGGCCGGCCGATGGCCAGGAACCTGCTGCGCGCCGGCTATTCTTTGACGGTGTACAACCGCTCTCGCGGGCCCGTCGACGAACTGGCGGCGGAAGGGGCCGCACCGGCGGGCTCGCCCGCGGAACTCGCGGCGGAAAGCGACGTGATCATCACCATTGTCACCGATTCGCCCGACGTGGAGGAAGTGATCGCCGGCGAGCGGGGCGTCATCCACGGCGCCCGTCCCGGCTCCGCGGTGATCGACATGTCCACCATCTCGCCCAAGGTGGCGCGAGAGCTCGCGGCGCGCCTCGCCCAAAAGGGCGTGGCCATGCTGGACGCTCCCGTGAGCGGCGGCGACAAAGGAGCGCGCGAGGGGACGCTTTCCATCATGGTCGGGGGCGACCGGGAGGTGTTCGAAAGCTGCCTGCCGGTGCTGGAGGCCATGGGCAAGACCATCGTCCACGTGGGCGAAAACGGCATGGGCCAGACGGTGAAGCTGTGCAACCAGATCATCTGCAGCCTCAACCTCCTCGCGGTGGCCGAAGGGCTCGCCTTCGCCGCCAAAGCCGGCGCGGACTTGGAGAAGGTCCTGCAGGTGGTGACCCGGGGCGCCGCGGGTTCCTGGATGCTGGAGAACCTAGGCCCCAAGATGGTGGCAGGGGACTACGCGCCGGGCTTCATGGTGAAGCTGCAGCAGAAGGATCTTCGCCTGGCTTTGGAGGCGGCGGCGGAAGCCGGGATGCCCCTGCCGGGCACCGCTTTGGTGCAGCAGCTTTTCCGCCACGTCGAGGCGAAAGGGTTTGGCAGCGAGGGGACCCAGGCCCTGGTGAAGGCCTTGGAAGCGCTGGGAGACGTGCGGGTGGCAAAGCGCACGGGAGGTCAGGACCTTGCATAAGACGGAACACGGCGCGCCCCGGCTGGAGGAGATGTTCGCCGTCGCCGACCGGGCGGCGGACGAGGCGGGTGCCATCTTGCTGGAGCGGTTCGGCAAAGCCAAGGTGGATTACAAGGGCCAGTTCGACTTGGTGACCGACGCCGACCGGGCGGCGGAGCAGCGGATTGTGGAAATCCTCCGCGACGCCTTTCCGGGCCACGGGATCGTCGGGGAAGAAAGCGGGGAGCAGCCCGGCGAGAGCCGGGTCCGCTGGCTGGTGGACCCCATCGACGGCACCACCAACTACGCCCACGGGCTGCCGCTCTTCGCCGTCTCCATCGCCGCCGAGGTGGACGGCGAGCTCGCGGTGGGGATTGTCTACAACCCGGTCTATCAGGAGAAGTACACCGCCATCCGGGGACACGGCGCTTTTCTCAACGGCCGGCGCCTTGCGGTTTCGGACACGGCGGAGCTGGAAAAGAGCATGCTGATGACGGGCTTTCCGTATCCCGTGCGGAGCTCCGAGGAGAGCAACATCGACCACTTTATCAACTTCAGCAACCGGTGCCGGGCGGTGCGGCGCTTGGGCTCGGCCGCTCTGGACCTGGCCTATGTGGCCCGGGGGGCGCTGGACGGCTATTGGGACCTCTATCTTCACCCGTGGGATCTCGCCGCGGGCTGGCTCTTGGTGGAAGAGGCCGGGGGCAAGGTGACGGATCTGCGGGGGCGGCCCCTCACCTACGGCGTCCGGCAGATCCTCGCCACCAACGGCAAGATCCACGACGAGATGCTCCGGGTGCTGGCCCTGGGCAAGACGGGCCTGGACACGCCGTGACGTCCGCGGACGCGGCGACGAGCCGCCGGGACGTCTGGGCCCGGGGCCTCCGCAAGGGTTGGGCCACCTGCTGGGAACTGGCGAAAGTGATCGTCCCCGTCTCCGTGGCCGTCACGGCGCTCAAGCACACGCCGGTGCTGCCGTGGCTGTCGGCCGTCTCCGAGCCCTTGATGCGGTGGCTCGGGCTTTCCGGCGAGGCCGCGGTGGTGCTGGTGGCGGGAAACGCCGTGGGCCTTTACCCGGCCATCGGCGCCATGGCGTCGCTGAACCTGAGCGCCAAAGAGGTCCTGACGCTGGCCTTGATGCTCAGCTTCTCGCACAACCTGCTGGTGGAGACCGCGGTGACCAAGCGCCTGGGCGTGAGCTACTGGGGCGTCATGGCCTACCGGGTCGGCCTCGCTGTGGTCGCAGCGCTCCTGGTGAATGTGGCGTACGGGCTATTCACGCCGGAACAGACGGTGCCGGCGCCCAGGCCCGCCGCGGTCGAGGCGGCGGCCGGCGGGCAGGGAAGCACCGCTTCAGTCACGTACGGGGCCGCCGTCGCCGGGACGGGGACGGAAGCGTCTCCCGCGGCGGCCGAGCCGGCGCGCGGCCCGGTGCGGCGGGCTCTCCGGGACTGGTTCGGGACCGTGGCCGCGGACGCCGCCGGCGGGCTGTCGCGCACGCTCGGGCTGATGGTGGTGATCATCTTCCCTTTGATGGTCGCCATCGAGGCGCTGGAGGCGTCGGGCGCGCTGGAGAGGATCTCCCGGCGGATTGAGCCCTACATGGGCTGGCTCGGCCTGTCGGGGAAGGCGGGCTTTCCGCTCATGGCCGGGCTGGTCTTCGGCCTCGCCTACGGCGCGGGGGTGCTGCTGGAGGCGTCCCGGGACGGCGGGCTCACGCAGAAGGACAAGCGGCTCCTCTGCGTCTTCCTGGTCGCCTGCCACGCGGCGGTGGAAGACACGTTCCTGTTCGTGCCCTTGGGGGTCAACCCGTTCCTGCTCCTTGGGGGCCGGCTGATCCTGGCGGTGCTGCTCACGGCGGCCGCGGCCCGGGCCGCGGCGCTGGCGTCCCGGTTGGGGGAAGGGATGGCGCGGTGAGCGAGGCGGCTCTCAAGGGGAGAACGGCCCTGGTGACCGGCGGCTCCGGCGGCATCGGCGGGGCCGTCGCCCGGCTCCTGGCCCGGCGGGGCGCCCACGTGGCGGTGGGCTACCACCGCGGCCGGGAACGGGCGGAGGCGGTGGTGCAGGCCGCCCGGGCGTGCGGCGTGCGCGCCGTGGCCCTGCAGGCGGATCTTTCGGCGGCGGACGGCGCCGCGGCGCTGGTCCGCGAGGCCCGGGAGCGGCTGGGCGCCATCGACATCCTGGTGCACGCCGCGGGTGTCGACCTCTACCGGCTGGCCAGCGAGACGGAGTACCCGGACCTGCGGCGCCTTTTCGACCTCCACGTAGCCGCGGCGTTCCTCCTGGCCCGGGAGGTCCTGCCCGAGATGGCGGGCCGGCGGTGGGGAAGGATCGTCATGGTGGGCTCGATCTGGGGCGAAGTGGGCGCCGCCGGGGAAGTGGCGTACTCGGCGGCCAAGGCGGGACTCACCGGGCTCACCAAGGCGCTGGCCAAAGAGGCAGCCCGCTGGGGCGTCACGGTCAACGCCGTGGCCCCGGGGGTCATCGACACGGAGATGAACGCCGGGTTCGACCCCGCGGAGCGGGAGGCGCTCCTCAGGAGGATCCCGCTGGGCCGCTTCGGCACGGGCGACGACGTCGCCCATGCGGTGGCGTTTCTCGCCTCCGACGAGGCTTCCTATATTACGGGCCACGTCCTCTGGGTGACCGGGGGCTTTGACCCGCTGCCGGAGTGAGGTGACGCCATGCCCACGCGCGAGCGGTGGTATCGCGATCCGGTTCACGATTTCATCACCCTGCGGGAGCCGCTCTTTCTGGAGCTGGTGGACACGCCTGAGTTCCAGCGGCTGCGGCGCATCCGCCAGCTGGGCGCCTCCTACGGCACGTACCACGGCGCGGAGCACTCCCGCTTTGGCCACAGCCTGGGCGTCCTTTGGATCATGAGCATGATCCTGGAGCGCTTTGCCCACCTCGGCGTCCGGCTGGACGAGGAGTGGGCGACGGTGGCCAAAGCCGCGGCCCTCCTGCACGACGTGGGCCACGGACCCTTCTCTCACGCGCTGGAGCGCCGGCTCACCCCCGGCGCCGATCACGAAGACTGGACCCGCCGGATCCTGCTGGAGCCGACTCGGGTCCATCAAGTGCTCGCAAAGGCCAGTCCCGACCTGCCGGCCAAGGTGGCCGCGGTCATCTCCGGCGAGCACCAAGGGCCCGCCTTCATCCGCGACCTGGTCTCGAGCCAGCTGGACGTCGACCGCATGGACTACCTGCTGCGGGATTCCCTTTACACCGGCGTCACCTACGGCACCTTCGACCTGCAGCGGCTCATCAACACGCTGCTCCTGGACGGCGACCGGGTGGTCTCCATGGCCAAGGGGATCGTCGCGATCGAGGAGTACCTGCTGGCTCGCTACTTCATGTACTGGCAGGTGTACCTGCACAAGACCACCCGGAGCCAGGAGGTGGTCCTCTCCCGCATGTGGCAGCGGGCGGTGGATCTCTGGCGGGAGGAGAAGCTGCCCGAGAGCGAAGTGCCGCCGACGCTGGTCCCGTTCCTCGGGGGGGAGCCCACCCTTGAGGAGTACCTGGCGGTGGACGACCACGACCTGGTGTACGCGGCCAAGCTCTGGACCCGGTCAAGGGACCGGATCCTCGCGGACCTGGCCCGGCGCTTCGTCGAGCGGCGGCTCCTGAAGCCGGTGTACAAGGTGCACCACGAGAGCGTTCCCCGGGAGCGGCTTCCCGAAGTGGAAGCGCTCCTGGCCCGAGAAGGGTGGCCGCCCGAGTACTACCTGGCGGTGGACGATGTGTCGGGGGCGGCCTACGACCTGTACCGGCCCGACGGCCCGGGCCCCCGCAAGAAGCCCATCCTGGTGCTGGACGAAACGGGCGTCCCCCGGGAGATCACCCAGCTGTCGCCGACCATGCGGGCGCTCTCGTCAGGTCCCCGGGTGGCCGTCAACGTCTTCGTCCCCGAGCCCGTCATCGAGCGGGTCCGGGCCATCCTGATGGACTGAGCCCTCCGCCGGTTCGCCGTCGGGCTCCAGGTCCGGCCCTGCGGGTCCTGGGCCCGGGGCTTCCTCGCGAGCAGGCTCCTCTATGGATGCGTTCTCGCTCACAGAGCGGGCGGTGTGCGCGCCGGACCCTGATGCCCGCAGCTCGGCCGCGAGGCGGCGGGAGAAGTCGAAGAACGCCTGCGCTTCCTCAACGCCGCTGCGCCGGGCCGCCCGCACCTCGACGCTGGGAAAGACCCACTGCCCCGGGGCAGCGCCCAGCTCTTCGGAGGCGGCTTCGATCTCCGTCTCTCCGGCGTCCAGGAGCGCCTGGACTTGCGCGACGGCGTCCGCGTCGCTGCTGTTCAGGGCACCGGCCGGCGGTGCCTCTGCTTCGCCGCCGCTTCCGGCTGGCGGCGGGCTTTTCTTTTCGGCCTCAAGGGTCCCGGCGTCCCCGGCGAGTTGTTCCTCCTTGGGCTTGGCTTTCGCCTTTTCCCGGGCCATGCGGCAGCGCCTCCTTCCGGCTTCCCGTCTTGCTCGCGGGCGCGTCGCCCGGAGGTAGGATACCCAGAGCTTGGAGGCGCCAACCACATAATCACATGAGGCGGCCGTCCCGCATTTCCACCACCCGGCGGCAGGCGGCGGCCACCGCGGGATCGTGGGTGGCGACCACCACCGTCTGGCCCAGTTCCCGGTTGAGTTCCTGCAGGAGCTCGACGAGGCGCGCGGCGCTGCGAGAGTCCAGCTCTCCCGTGGGCTCATCCGCGAGGAGCAGGGCCGGCTCGCCGGCCAAAGCCCGGGCCACGGCCACCCGCTGCTGCTCGCCGCCGGAAAGCTGGCCGGGGAAGTGGTGGCGGCGCGCCCCCAGGCCCACGCGCTCGAGCCACCGGGCGGCCCGGTCCAGGGCTTCGCTCCGGGAGAGGCCCCGGTAGCGGAGGGGGACGGCCACGTTTTCCAGGGCCGTCAGCGCCGGCACCAGGTGGTGGCGCTGGAAGACGAAGCCGACGCAGCGGTTGCGCAAGGAGGGAAGGGCGCGCCGGGGGACCCGGAGCGGGTCGATGCCGGCCACGGTGACCTGGCCCGAGGTGGGCCGGTCGAGGAGGCCCAGGATGTGAAGGAGGGTCGACTTGCCGCACCCCGACGGGCCTACCAAGGCCACCATCTCCCCGCGTTCGATGGTGAGATCGACGCCGTCCAGCGCCCGCACCTCGCCGGGGCTGCCGGCGCCGTAGACCTTGGTGACGGCCCGCAGCTCGCCCGCAGGCGCGACGTGCGCTTCAGAGGCCTCGCGCCCGTTTACCACCACGGCGGGATCACCTCGACCCGCTTTCGAAAGCGGGGAGCCAGGACGAACCCCGCGACGAAGCCGCCGATGTGGGCCCAAAACGCAGGGCCCCCGGAAGGCATGGCGGCCAGCGCCAGGGTGCCTTGGGCCAGCTGCATGAAGAACCAGAGCACCAGGAAGATCACCGCCGGCACCTCCGCCAGGTGGAGGAAGAAGAAAAAGGGGACCAGCGCGATCACCCGGGCTCCCGGAAACAGCCGCAAGTAGGCGCCGAGGACGCCCGCGATCGCGCCGCTGGCCCCGATCATCGGCACGTTGGAAAAGGGATTGACGATCATCTGGGCCAGGGAGGCCAGGACGCCGCACGTCAGGTAGAAGGCGAGGAAGCGCCCCCGGCCCATCCGGTCCTCCACGTTGTCGCCGAAGATCCAAAGGTAGAGCATGTTCCCCAGGAAGTGCACCCACCCCACGTGGATGAACATGGACGTGATCAGCGGGACGACCCGGTCGAGCAGGTCCGGGCTGGTCCAAAACTCCCGGGCCACCAGCCCGTACCGGTAGAAAAAGACGTAGACGCTCCGGCCCAAAGACAGCTCGTGCCAGAAGACCAGCGCGTTGACGGCGACGAGGGCGTACATCACCAGGGGCCTTGAGCGGGAGCGGATGTTGTCGCGGAGCGGGATCATGCAGGCGGTTCCTTTCTTGACACGCTCTCTGCGGGATGGCTATGATATTCTCCGATTGATGCGTACGGATTATATTCGAGGGAGGGAGAGGCATGCCTACCTACGAGTACAAGTGCGAGAGCTGCGGCATCTTCGAGCACTGGCAGAGCATCAAAGACGATCCGCTCGCAGCCTGTCCCACGTGCGGCAAGCCTGTCACCCGCCTGATCAGCAACAACGGGAACATCATTTTTAGGGGATCCGGCTTTTACGTGACCGACAACCGCTCTGCCAGCTACGAAAAGGCTGCCAAAGCCGAGAGCGGCTCGACCAGCTCTTCCTCCGGCGATTAACCCGGCGACGGTGCAGGAAAGCAAGAGACCCCAGCGCTTGCTGGGGTCTTTATTATGCCGCGCCGTCTCTGTTTTCAGTGCCCCGGGACCAGCAGCATCTGGATGGCCGCCACCAGCACCAGGGCGAAGAAGACCAGGAGAAACGGTCCGATGGGCGGCTTCGCGTCGGGTTTCATCCCTCGCTCACGATCCTTTCCGCGGTGATGGTTTCAGGGCCCCTGCGCCGTGCCCGGGGCCGTCAGGCCAGGGCGTTCCACACCCGTTCGATGCGGTCCATCCCCTTCTCCAGGTTTTCCATCGACGTGGCGTACGACAGCCTCATGTACCCCTCGGCGCCGAACGCGCTTCCCGGGACCACCGAGACGTGTCCTTCCTCCAGCAGCAGCTGGCAGAGGGAAGCGGAATCGGTCACCTTCCGGCCGCCCAGGCTCTTGCCGAAGACGGCCGAGATCTTCGGGAAGACGTAAAAGGCGCCCTCGGGCATGTCGCATTCGACGCCGGGGAGGGCCCGCAGCCGCTGGACCAGGTACTCCCGGCGCCGGGCGAACTCCGCCACCATGCGCTGCACCGGCTCCTGGGGCCCGGTGAGCGCCTCGATCGCGGCGTATTGGGCGATGGACGTGGGGTTGGAGACGCTGTGGCTCTGCAGGCTGGTGACGGCCTTGATCACCCGGCTGTCGCCGGCGATAAAGCCGATGCGCCAACCCGTCATGGCGTGGCTCTTGGAAACGCCGTTCACTACCAGCGTGAGGGCTTTGATCTCCGGCCCCAGCGAAGCGATGGAGACGTGCTGGGCGCCCCCGTAGATGAACGGCTCGTAGATCTCGTCGCTGATGACGGCGATGCCGTGCTCCACCGCCACCTCGGCCAGGGCCTCCAGGTGCTCCCGGCGGTAGACCGCGCCGGTGGGGTTGGAGGGCGAATTGAGAATCAGCGCCTTGGTGCGGGGCGTGATGGCCCGCCGGAACTCCTCGGCGGTGAGGCGGAAGCCGTTCTCTCCCCGGGTCTGCACCACCACGGGCACCGCGCCCGTCACCCGTACCTGCTCGACGTAGCTCACCCAGTAGGGGGCGGGCACGATCACTTCATCCCCCGGGTCCAAGAGCACCTGGGCCAGGTTGTACAGGGCGTGCTTCGCGCCGACGGTGACCACGATCTGGTCCAGCCCGTACTCGAGCCCGTTGTCCCGGGCCAGCTTTTGCTGGATGGCCACTTTGAGCTCGTGGATGCCGCCCGCAGGGGTGTATTTGGTCCGGCCGGCCTCGATGGCTTTGACCGCAGCCTGTTTGACGTTCTCGGGCGTGTCAAAGTCGGGCTCGCCTACGCCGAAGCTGATCACGTCGATCCCCCGGCGGACCATCTCCTTGGCCGCGGTGTCCATGGCCATCGTGGCCGAAGGAGCGATCCATCCACTTCGCTCTGCAAGCTTCAACGCACTCGTCCTCCCTGTGGTGCGGCGCCCATAGGGCGCGCAGGTGAAGCCGCACGGCGGCTCTCATTGTTAACCTACCAGATTTTCGGCGGCGCGCAAAGGGAGATTTGCGACCATCCCGGGGGAATAAGGCGTCCCCGGAAGCCCGGCTCCCGGGGACGCACCAGCGGGATGGCCGGCCGGCGCCGGCCCGGATGGTCTCAAGGTGCTCCTGCCGCGGCGAAAGGCTAGAATCTGACGGAGCCTTCCACCAGGGCCGTGGTGATCTCGCCTTCGGAGAGGCCCACGGCCGCGTCGAAGTGGACCGGGCCGACGTTGATCCCCAGGCCCGCGGTGGTGAGCCGCTGGTCCCCGTCGATGATCTGGCCGGCCCGCAGGCTGAACAGGTTGAAGAGGAGGTTCTTCTCCACGCCGACGCGGACCACGCCGTCCGAGGCCACGTCCGCCGCGAGCACCATGCCCAGGATCGGCGGCCGGATCGCCACCCCGGCCCGGTAGACGGGATCCAGCTTTTCGACGCGCTTGGGGAGCGGGGTCTCTTTCGGCGAACCCGTCCTTTCGCCGGTGACCACGTCGACCGTTTCTTCCGTGCGGGTTCCCGTCCAGGTCACGCTCCCGGCCAGGTTGCGGGCGGCCACCCCGACGGTGACGATCTCCGTCAGCTTGAGCTTGGCGCCGACGTGGACGGCGTACCCCTCACCCGTGGAGTCTTCGAGGATGCCGGTAAACGTGGCGTTGTCCTCGTTGAGCTCGCTGTCGTACGTCGCCCGGCGCGCGTGGAGCCGGGCGACGCTGCCGCCTACCTTCAGCTCGGCGGCTCCCAGGGGAAGGCGGACCACGTTGAACCCGGCGCCTACCAGAGCCTGAACCATGTATTCGGCTTCGCCGCAGGGCAGCTCATGATCGCCGCATTTGCCGTGCACGTCGGCGTGGGCTTCGGCGGCGACGCCCGCCCCGAAGCGGCCCACGGACATACCGCCCAGGGTGATCAGGTTCAGCGAAAGCTCCCGGTCGAGGAAATCTTCCGGGATGATGGACTCAATCTCCTGAAAATCTTGCAGGCTGGCGGTGCCGACGCCTAAGGCGACCTCGAAGGCGTGCTCGCTGAGGCCCGCCGGGTTGTAGAGCAGCGACGCGATGTCGTCTGCTACGGCGGTGTAGGCGCCTGCCATGCCGTAGGCCCGCGCGCCGTACTCGGCGGCCGAGACGGCCGGTCCCGCAGCCAGCGCGGCGAAACACGCCGTCGCGAGCGCCAGCACACGGGTTAAGGCGTGATGGGTGAAACGCTTCGACATGACCACGATCCCTCCAAAAGAGAACACCTTCTTCGAGGTCGCCCCGCTCACTCCCACGAGGGCACGAGACCCGGTACTTCTACGATCCGGCTCGCTCGTCCTCCCGGACCGCCGCAGGAGCCAAACCGTCTCCGGCCCGTGCGAGAAGCAGGTACTGGATGGCGACGATGCTCTTCGCGTCGACGATGCGGCCGCTCCGGATCATCTCGTGCGCCTCTTCCAGGCTGAACCACCCGACGTTGTCGATGCTCTCTGCCTCGTCGAACGACGGCTCGCCGGGAGCCAGCTCCCGGGCGAGGTAGAGGTGCAGCAGCTCGGTGCTGTATCCGGGCGCCACGTAAAACGAGAGGAGATGGGTGACCTCCTTGGCCCGGTAGCCGGTCTCTTCAGCCAGCTCCCGCCGGGCGCAGGCCGCCGGATCTTCTCCGGGCTCCAGCGTCCCGGCGGGGATTTCCCACAGCCGCTGCTCGACACTGGGCCGGAGCTGGCGGATCAGGACGATCTTCCCGTCCTCTACGGCGGCGATGGCCACGGCGCCCGGGTGCGGCAGGAAGTAGAACTCGTGCTCCCTGCCGTTCACCTCCACCCTCCGGGTGCGGATTTCAAACACGGCGACGCCCTCCCTGCAAAGTTAAATCGGCTGGAAACGGCGGATCCCTTAGGAAGAACCCTTTAGGAAGGATCACCGTGGAGAGGGGGTTGGACACCCGGTTTGCAGGTTCCTTTCGCCGGCGGGTCAATCTTCTGAAGAAAGGAGCGATTCGAGGCGGGCGGCGAGCTCTTCCGGCGGGACTGCCCCGATGAGGACGTCGCGGAGCACGCCTTCCGGGTCGATGAGATAATAAGAAGGAGTCGCCCGGACCGCGTACAGCTGGCTGACCCGGCCGTCGTGGTCCAGGAGGACCGGGAGGGAGATGCCGTGCTGCCGCAGGTAGGCCCTGACCTTGGCGCTGCTCTCGAGGATGTTGACGGCCAGGACCTCAAGGCCTGCGTGGGAGCGGGCGTGGCGCAGCGCTTGAAGTTCCGGCAGGGTCTCCTGGCAGTAGCGGCACCACGTGGCCCAAAAGTAGAGGATGACCGGCCGTCCCCGGAGGGCCGCCAGCGAGACGGTTTTCCCGTCCGGGCCGACCAGCGTGAACTGGGGGGCCGGCTCGCCCGGCCGCGCGGCGGCGAGGACGGCAGCGGGCTGCCCTCGGACGCCCACGGCCGGCCCGTGCCACGTGAGCGCCGGTACGAGGACGCGGGCCAGCAGCGCGGCGCCCCCCAGCGCCAGCGCGAGGAGCGCGGCCAGGAGGAAGCGCTTGGAGAGTCTCACGGCGACGAAGGAGACGGGCGGCACCCGGACCTCCCCCCGTGTTCGAGGCTCTGTGAACCATGTCTATGGCCGGCGCCTCCCCCGCATGCGCCGAAAAGGCCGTATAGGGGCAAATTGACAGTTTCCCCTGCGAGTGTTAGGATGAGGGGGATGATCACGGAAATCGAAGGGGCAGTGCCATGTCGTCGGTCCGCGAGCGGCGCTATCTGTTTACCTCCGAATCGGTGACGGAGGGCCACCCCGACAAGGTGTGCGACCAGATCTCCGACGGGATCCTGGACGCCATCTACGAACAGGATCCCGATGCCCGCGTCGCCTGTGAGGCCGCCCTCAGCCCGGGCCTGGTGGTGCTGATGGGCGAGGTGACCACCCGCGCCAAGGTGGACGTGGCCGAGGTCGCCCGCCGGGTGATCCGGGAGATCGGCTACACCCATCCCGATTACGGCCTCGACGCCGACAACGTCGCGGTGCTGACGGCCCTCAAGCAGCAGTCGCCCGACATCGCGAGAGGAGTGGACCGGGCGCTGGAAGCCGACGGGGGCGATCCGCTGGACGCCGTCGGCGCCGGCGACCAGGGGCTCATGTTCGGCTATGCCTGTAAGGAGACGCCGGAGCTCATGCCCCTGCCCATCTCGCTGGCGCACCGCCTCGCCCGCCGGCTGGCGGAAGTGCGCAAGGACGGCACCCTGCCTTACCTGCGGCCCGACGGCAAGACGCAGGTGACCGCCGAGTACCAGGGCAGCGAGGTCGTCCGGCTCCACACCGTCGTCGTCTCCGCCCAGCACGCCCCCGAGGTGACCGCGGAGCAGATCCGCGAGGACATCATCCGCCACGTGATCCGCCCGGTGGTGCCCGAGGGCCTCATCGACGAGCGCACCCGCTTCCTGGTGAACCCCACGGGCCGGTTCGTGGTGGGCGGGCCGGCGGGCGACGCCGGGCTGACGGGGCGCAAGATCATCGTCGACACCTACGGCGGCGCGGGCCGCCACGGAGGCGGCGCGCTGTCGGGCAAGGACCCCACCAAGGTGGACCGCTCGGGCGCCTACGCGTGCCGGTACGTGGCCAAGAACATCGTCGCCGCCGGGCTGGCCGAGCGCTGCGAGGTGCAGGTGGCGTACGCCATCGGCGTGGCGCGGCCCGTCTCGTTCCAGGTGGACACCTTCGGCACCGGGGTGGTGGACGACGAGTCCTTGTCCGCCATCGCAGCGGAGGTGTTTGACCTGCGGCCTGCGGCGATCATCCAGGAGCTGGACCTGCGGCGGCCCATCTACCGCCCGGTCTCGGTGTACGGGCACTTCGGCCGGCCCGACCTCGACCTGCCGTGGGAGCGGACGGACAAGGTGGACGAGCTTCGCCGTCGCGTCGACCGGCTCAAGATCGTGCGCTGACGGCAGCGCCCCTCCGCTTGGATCTGGTGACGGCATATTCGCCCGGCCCGTTTGTGGGCCGGGCGTTTTGTTTTCCGCTGCGCGGATGGGGCGCCCCGGAGGTCTAGAGGGCGCGCCTAGAGCGCGCGCCAGAGAAAGGCGATCCCCATCCCGCAGGCGATGATGAACTTCACCGGGATGAAGCCCAGCGTCCCCACGACACCGCCGATCCCGGCCCGGGCCGCGGCGGCGGGGCTTCGGCCCGCGAGCAGTTCGGCCAGGGCCGCGCCCGCGAACGGTCCCAGCAGCAGGCCCCACGGAAGGAAGAAGAAGCCCGCCACCGCGCCGGCGACCGCCCCCCACGCGCCCGCCCGGCTCGCACCGAAGCGGCGGGCTCCCAAGGCGCGCACATAGTGCTCGCCGGCTTCGGCCGCCACCGTCACCGCCAGCGACGCCGCGACGAAGGCGGGGCCTACCGGGTCGAAGCCGGTGCCCAGGGCGTAGAGGAAGATGGCAAGCCAGACCAGCGGGAGACCGGGCACGGCCGGGAGCACCGTGCCCGCGACGCCCACGGCGACGCCGGCCAGCGCCGCGATGAGGCCGAAGTTTGGATCCATGAACTGCCCTCCCCGGGATGCCGTGTGCACCCTTTTTCCCGTTTTGTGCCGTTTTTCCTTGTCCGGCTTGCCGCCGGAGAAGCGTCACGATCCGAAATGGCAGAGTGTTAGATCGGCACCGGCGACACGGTTCGACACGCCTCGACTGGTTTCGCTCCCAGGAAATGGTATTATCGGCGGGGCGGATGATCCCGAGTTTCGCAGGCGGCAAGGAGGGTGGCAAAGGTGTCGGCCGGGAAGAGGTGGCGCGGCGGGTGGCTGGCCGCGGCAGCGTTGGCCGCGGCCGTCTCCGGGGCAGCGCTCTTTCCCGGGGGCCGCAGCCTGGCGGTGGCCGCCGGGGAGCCCGGGCTCGCGGGCCACGCCGCGGTGTGGATCACCGTCAAGGGCGAGCCCAGGCCGCCCGGTGAACCCGCCCCGTGGACCGTCGCGCTGATCAATCCAGGGCCGCTCTCTCTGTACGAGGTGCGGCTTGAGGCCTGTGTCTCTCCGGAATGGCGCATTTACGAAGCCAGCGTGCCGGCGTGGGAAGAGGAGGCCGGCGGGGACGGCCGGTGCCGGACGCTGCCGCTCGGCACCCTCGCGGGGAAGAGCCGGCGTGAGCTTGAGGTGCTTCTCGTCTTTTGGGACGGCGGGTGGCGGGCCGGGCAGGCCGCCGGCTTCTTTGTCCCGGCGGCCAGCGGGGAGTACGGCTACCTCGACCTGCGGGTGACCGCCGCAGAGCGGCCGGGGGCCGGCAGGAAGCTGGTGCATGCGGCGCGCGTGCCGCTGGAGGTAGAGGAGGATCCCCTCCTCATCCCGGCGGCGCCGGTCTCGGGCCGGGTGTTTGTGGACCTGGACCGAAGCGGCCTGCCCGAAAGGGGCGAACCCGCGGCTTCCGGCGCCGTGGTGGTGGCCGACGGCCTTGAGGCGGCGGCGGCAAACCGCCGGGGAGAGTACCGCCTCGACGGGCCGCAGCCGCCGCGGGTGATCTGGGCGGAGAGCGAGCGGGGCGATCCGGTTCCTCTGAGCCTTTCTCCCGCCCGGGTATGGGCGGCGGGAGGCCGGGTGGACCTGCCCGTGGCCCCGGGCGACCCGCAGGACGCTGGGGCCGCCTCCGGCGAGGCGGGGGGCGGGAGTCGCGGGCGGGCGCTCCTCTGGGTCCGGGCGGGACCCGGAAGCTCCCCGGAGGACGCCGGGGCCGGCCTGCGGGCCAGCTGGCAGAGGCCAGGGCTGGCCGCGGCGTTCCGGATCGATGCCGGTTTTCCGGAGGTCGCGGCGGGGGCGTCCGGCGGGGCCTTCCCGGCCGCTTGGCACCGGGACGTGAGCCTGGCGCTCAGGTTTCACCAAGGCGGCTTGCGGCTGGAGGCCGACCACGAAAGCGGGCTTGCCCGGACCGTAAGGCGCGGGGCGCTGCGCCCGTCGAAGCCGGTGGAGAGCGCGTCCCGGCTGCAGCTCAGCGCGGCGGTCGATGCGAGGCCGGCCCGGGAGCGCGCGGCGGCGGAGCCGGCCGAGCGAGGAACCGCCTTCCCCGGGGCGCCCGGGGAGGCCGGGCCCGTCCCGGAGCGGTGGGAGTTCTCCGCCGAGCTGGGTCGCGCCAGGGGCGACGTGTGGCAGTGCACGCTCCGCCTCCTCGGGGCGTCTCACACGGCCGGAGGCAGCCGCTTGGGGGTGGAGATCTTTGAAACCAGCCACCGGCGGGCCGAGCACAGCGGCGTCAAGCAGGACCAGGCGCGCCGGCTCACGCTGGAGGTGGACGGCGGGCTGGCGCTGGGTGAAGCCGCCCTCCCCTTCCACGCGGAGCTGGTGCGGGGCACCAAGCGGCGGCTTTCACCCTCGTGCGGGCTGTCGCCCTTCGAGGGCTGGCGGTGGCAGGCGCTGGCCGCGCTCCCCCCCGTGCCCGGTCTCGGGGCGGTGGAGTGGAACGGCATGGCGTGGCAGCAGGCGCGAAAGACCGCTTCCGGCGGCAGGGAAACCGTGTGGCGGCGGGCGCACGAGCTCGCCCTCGCCTCGGATCCTCTCGCACTGGGCCCGGGCATCTTTCACGCCGTCGCTGCGGTGCAGTGGCAAGACGTCCCGGCACCGGAGGAGGGCACGGCGACCAAGGCGCGCCTCGGCGGCCGGATCCAAGGCAGGCTTTGGGACCGCCACGACCTCCGTCTCGAGATCGGGGCGCTCCCCCTGGCCAAAGTGGAGACACCCTCGCACCTTCCTCGCGGGGACCGGCGGCTCGCGCTGAGGTGGCGGGTGACGCGGGGACCCGTGAGACCTTGGGTGGCCTATGAAGCGTACGCGCCGCAGGGCACGCCGGAGGAGCCTCTGGTCCGGGCGCACGAGTACGGCGTCTGGATCCGCCGGCCGGTGCCGGTGCCGTGGTCCGGCCAGCGCCTCGACGCTTCGCTGTGGGTGAGCCGCAGGACGGAGCCGGACGACGTGGACGACGAGCTTCGCCTGAGCTTGCGGGCGGGCGCGTCGGCGCTCCGCCTTGAATGGAAAGGGACCGCGGCCCGCTCCGCGGCGGAGGGCGGCGACGAGGACGAGAGCGACGAGAGTGTGGCCGGCGGGATGCCGCCGGCGCCGGAGCGCGTGGTGATGGGGCGATACGAGAAGATCGATTGGAGCCTCTCTCTCGACCGGAGCGGGGCCGCCGGGACCCGGGAGTGGAGCCTGCGGCTGGAGGGGAAGGAGCAGCCGGACGCGGCCGAACTCTCGGCCTCGGTCCTCATCGGCGGCCGGTGGGGAGAGCCGCAAGCCGCACCGGGGCCGGCGGGTTCCAAGAACCGCTGGGCCGGCCGGTGGCAGGCCGGCGCCGGGCGAGGGCTGGCCCGGCGCCACGGGGCGGGGGAAGCCTTCGTCTCAGGGGTCTTCCGCCTGGTCGCGGAGCGAGGCCCGTGGGGCCTCGAGGGAGCGGTTTCCGGGAAGTGGGCTGCCTACGACGCCGGCCTGGTGCACGCTGCGTATCACGGGAAGGTGACGCGGGAGATCGGCGGGGACTGGAGCGCGGCGATGTCTCTGGGCCGCGAGCTGTCGGGCGGCAGCCCGGCCGATCGCCTGGGGCTGGGCGTGGCCAAGCGCCTCGGCAGGGGGATCGCGCTGGAGGCGGGGCTGGTCTGGGAGAGAAGCCGCGGCCCGGCATCCCGGTTTGGCCCGCCCCGCGCCGTGGTCATGCTGGCCGCGCCGTACATATGGTGACGCGACGGCGGGAAAGGCAAGGTGAATCCCGGCTCGACCCAGGGCCAGCGCATGAAGGAGGGATCCGGCCGGCGTGGAAACTAGGTGGTGCGGCGGCAAGAGCCGATCACAGGGATAGAGAGGAGCACCTGCTTTGGCCAAGTACCACGCAGACATCGGCGTGTTCGGCGGCACCGGATTTTACAAATTTTTGAACAACGTGGAGGAGGTCTGGATCGAGACGCCTTACGGCCCGCCCAGCGACAAGGTGGCCATCGGCGAAGTGGGCGGCAAGAGGGTGGCCTTCCTGCCGCGGCACGGGAAGGAGCACACCATCCCGCCGCACCTCATCAACTACCGGGCGAACCTCTGGGCCATGAAAGAGCTGGGCGTGTCGCGGATCATCGGGCCGTGCGCCGCGGGGAGCCTGCAGCCGCACATCAAGCCGGGGGATCTGGTGGTGACGGACCAGTTCGTCAACCGGACTTGGGGGCGCCGCGACACGTTTTACGAAGGGCCGGTCGTCACCCACGTGAGCCCGGCGGACCCGTACTGCCCGGAGCTGCGGAAGCTGGCCGTGGAGGCGGCCAAGGCGGAAAACGTTCCCGTGCACGAGCGGGGCACCATCGTGGTGATCCAAGGCCCCCGCTTCTCCACCCGGGCCGAGAGCCAGGAGTACCGCAGCCACGGGTGGGACGTGATCAACATGACCCAGTATCCCGAGGGGTATCTCGCCCGGGAGCTGGGCATCTGCTACGTGAACCTCGCCCTGGTCACCGATTACGACGTGGGGTCGGTGGACAACCCGGACGACGTCCCGGTGAGCCACGAGGCGGTGGTGGCCGCGTTCCAGCAGAACATCGAAAAGCTGCAGAAGGTGCTCTTTCGCCTGATCGAGACGATCCCGGCGGCCCGCGGCTGCCAGTGCGCCGACGCCCTGAGCGCGGCGCGAGGCTGAATGGCGAAGGGGCGATGGGTCAGGGCGGCGTACGCCGCGGCGCTGGCGGGGTACATGGCCGGGCTGTACTGGGCCTCGTCGCTTCCCGGCGGCGATGCCCGGCTGGCGCTGGGCGTGCCCGACTACGCGCTGCACGGGACCGCCTACGCGCTGCTGGCGCTCCTGTGGCGGGCTGCGCTGGCCCGGGGGTGGGGCGTGCCGGCGCTCCCCGCGGCGGCGCTGGCGTGGGCCTTGAGCACGGCGTACGGCGCTCTTGACGAAGTGCACCAAAGCTTTGTGCCGGGCCGGGATCCGTCCTTTTGGGACCTGGCTGCGGACGCTGCCGGGGCGGGGATAGCCCTCGCCGCGCACGGGTGGTGGCGGAGGCGGACGCCGGGGTGCGGCGGGAGGCGGGGCACGCCGCGGGGATCGTGAGGCGAGGCCGATGGCAAACGCTGTGAAGTGGGTGAGGTCGTCCGGCGCCGTCCGGTCTGCCGCGTCGCTGGCGCGCTCCCTCGCGGCCCGCTGGAAGCGGCTGGGCCGCATTGAGCGGGGCAAGCGCTGGCCTCTCATCGGCGCGGCGTGGGGGCTCGCGGTCGCCCTGGTGGTCCTGGGCGCCTGGCAGCTGGGATGGCTGTCTACGGCGGAATGGCTGATGCTGGACGCCCGCTTTCTCGGGCGCTATCTCCTGGAGCCCCGGCCGGAGCGCAGCCCGGTGACGGTGGTGGCCATCGACGACCGGGCCGTGGCGCAGTACGGGCGGTGGCCCTGGCCCCGGGCGATCCAGGCAGAGCTGATCTATGCGATCCTCGACGCGGAGCCGTCGGTGCTGGGCATCGACATCGTCTACGCCGAATTGGACGACGCCTGGGCCGACAGCCGCCTCGCCCGGGTCCTCTCGCGGGAGATTCCCGTGGTCCTCGCGGCGGCCAAGGGCCAGGACGAGGAGCTCTGGCCCGAAGAGCTCTTCCTCACGCCCAACGCCTCCGTGGGCCACATCAACACGGCGGTGGACGGGGACGGCGTCGTCCGGCGGATCCCCATGGAGGTGCAAACCAGCCGCGGCTCGCTGAAGGCGTTCAGCTGGCAGGTCGCGGCGCTGGCCCACCCCCGGCGAAGCGAGCCGCTGCCGCTCCCGCCCCTGGATGCCGGCGGCCGCTTTTTCATCAACTACCGGCCCTCCCAGGTGAACGGCTCCCTGTCCGCCATGGGCATCGCGGAGACCCTCTCGGCCGCGGACATCCTGGAAGGGCGCATGCGCGACCGGCTCAGGGGCCGGCCGGTGCTCCTGGGCGTCACCGCCGCGGGCCTTGAGACCCATGACCGGCACCTGACGCCGCTTCGGCCTCTGGGCAGCATCGCGGGGGTGTACATCCACGCCGCGGCGGTTTCGGCGCTGCTGGACGGCGAGCACCTGGTGCAGAGCAACGGGCTGGCGGCGGTCCTGCTCACGCTGGGGATCAGCGTCGTGATGGGCGTGGCCGGTTTTGGGCTGCGGCCGTGGCAGGCGGCTCTCCTCTTCGCCGCGTTCGTCTTGGGGATCGGCGGCGCGGCGCTCTACTTCTTTGCCGCGGCGGGCGTGTGGGTGCCCGTGATCCCGCCCTACCTGGCTTTGCTCGCCACCTTCGGCGGCAGCTTGTGGTACGGCCATTCCCAGGCCGAGCGGGAGGCGCGCCGCATCCGGGAGACGTTCCGCCGCTACGTCTCGCCGGAGGTGGTCGACCTCCTGCTGGACCATCCGGACCTGGCCCAGACCGAGGGTGGCCGCCGCGAAGTGACCGTGCTCTTCGCCGACGTGCGCGGGTTCACCGCCTACGCCGAATCGACGCCGCCGGAAGTGGTGGTGCGCCAGCTCAACCGCCGGCTGGAGATGATGGCCGAATCCGTGCTGCTCCACGGCGGCATGGTGGACAAGTTCGTCGGCGACGGGATCATGGCGCTCTTTGGGGCGCCGGTGCCGGCGGAGGACCACGCGGAGCGGGCGGTCCGGGCCGGCCTGCACATGCTGCGGCAGATCGAAGTCGAACGGCAGGCAAACCCCGGAAAAAGGGAGCACCTGGAAATCGGCGTAGGGATTCATACGGGCCAAGCCATCGTCGGCTCCATCGGTTCCCCGCGCCGCAAGGACTACACCGCGATCGGCGACGCGGTCAACGTGGCGGCTCGCCTCCAGGAGCTGGCGCCTTCCGGCTCGGTGGTGGCCAGCGCCGAAACCATGGAGAAGCTCGGCGCCCGCCTGGAGATGCACGTGGAACCGCTGGGCCAGACGCAGATCCGCGGCCGGGCCGAACCGGTGGAGCTCTACCGCCTGACGCCGGGTCCTGCGCCGGTGAACGTGCGAGAGCTCGATCAGCTTTCTTGAGTTCACTCCCGAAAGAACATCGATTCAACGTCGCCGGATCCAAAAAGCGGTGACCTCCGTCACAGACATGCGTTAGAATTTTTCTGGAGACTGAACGTGGGATGGTCGGGCGTCGGTTGAGGATCGCGGGGTGGTATCATTGCGGGCCAAGCTGCTTTGGGCGCCGTTGGCCGCCGGTTGGCTTTTCACCGCCGTCCTGGCGCTCTTGTTATCTTTCCAGCCGGGCCTCTTCTTGAGAGATTCCTCCTGGATCGCATTGGCCGCCGCTCAAGACGAGGAGGACGAGCCCCCGGTGGCCGTGGTCATCGGGGCGGAGGGGACGGCTTCAGTCCTGCGCGATTTGGGCATGCCCACGGAGCGCGTCATGTCGCCCGTAAAACCGGGCCTGTGGCTCTACCGCGGCGACCAGATCTGGACCGGCGAGGACGGGTGGCTTGAGATCCAGTTTGACGACGCCGCGCGGGTGATGGTGGCGCCCAACTCCCGGGTGGAGGTGGTCTCCGGGCTGGTGCGGGAGCTGGACCGGGAGACTCAGCGGATCCTGCCCACGCTCCGCCTTCTCCTGGGGCGGGTGTACGCCCACGTGGCCGGCGCGCTCAGCCGGCTGCGGAGCTTTTCCGTTGAAACGCCCAGCGCCATCGCGGGCGTGCGGGGGACCATCTTCGCCGTGGACGCGGGGGTGACGGGGAGGACGGTGGTCTCGGTCCATCAGGGTGTCGTCGCCGTGGCCAGCCCCGCGCTGCCTCGCAGCGAATCGCTGATCGGTCCGGGTGAAGAGATTCACGTCCTTCCGGGCGAGCTTCCCGGATCGCCCCGGCGCTTGGGGGCAGGCGAGGCCCAGCGCTGGGAAGGGATGGCCGAGTGGCTCGACGTCCAGTTCCAGTGGCGGAGGTCCCTGGAGCAGGGTCGCGGGGAGCTCATCCTTGTCCAGCAGGCAGCCAACTGATCCGGCCGGATCGCGGGAAGAGGCGAGCCCGCCCTCGGGGCGGGCTCCCGTCGTACGTAAACGGGCCGCGAGGCCCGGCAAGCGGCAGCAAAGGGGGCGAATCACGTCCCTCCGGGGCGTCATGGGAGGCGTGACGCATTTGGAACGGGAGATCTTTCTGAGGAGCGTTCCGCTCTTTGCGGAACTGGAAGACCGCCACATCCACGCGCTCTCCGCCATGCTGGCCGAGCGCCGCTACCGCAAGGGGAGCGTCGTCTTTTTTGAGGGGGATCCAGGCGACGCGCTCTTTATCGTGAGCCAGGGGGCCGTCAAGATCTACCGGGTCGCGGAGGACGGCCGGGAAAAGACGCTGGCCATCTTGAGAGACGGCGACATCTTTGGGGAAATGGCGCTCCTGGACGAAGAGCCGCGGTCGGCCATCGCGGAATGCCTTGAACCCACGACCCTCTATGCGCTCCACCGCAAGGAGTTTCTGGCCTTTCTCGCGAACAATCCATCCATGGCGATCCATATCATCAAAGTGCTGTGCGGCCGGCTCCGCCGGGCCAACGCACAAGTGATGGACGTCGTCTTCCGCGATGTGAAAAGCCGGATCGTCCGCACGCTGCTGGACCTGTCGCAGCGGCACGGCATCCCCTGCCGCGCCGGCGTGCGGATCGATCTTAAACTGACCCACCAGGAACTGGCCAGCCTGGTGGGCACGGCGCGAGAGACTGTCACCCGCATCCTCGCCGAGTTCCAGGACACGGGATTCCTGACGGTAGACGGCCGGCATCTCGTGATCCGGGACCGGGAGGCCCTTGAGTCGCTGGCTGTTTCCTAGAAGCGCAGGCTTGGGCTTCGGTAGGGGATGGGCCGGGTTTGACCTATGTTCCGGGGGGCTTGGGGTGAACGACGACCGGCGGGGATTCCGTCCAAGGCGGGGGCTTGATGTCCGTGCCATCGACGAGATCCTGAGAGAGACCATCGCTACATTGAAGGACGCACGCGAGGAGATCTTCGACATTGCGGAGGGTGCCCGGGCGGAGTACGAAAGGCTGAAGCGGGCCGTCGACGAACTGCGCCGGGAGACGGAACTGTCCATCCAGACGGTGGACCGGCTGGAAAAGGAGAGCCGCAGGGCCAGGCGCCACCTGGCTCAGGTGAGCAAGGACTTCCAGCGCTACGGAGAACGGGAGATCCGGCGGGCCTACGAAATGGCGGAGCGAATTCAGGTGGAACTCGGCATCGCCAGGGAGCGGGAGCGCTCGCTGCGCAAGAAGCGGGACGAGCTCGAACGGAGCCTGGTGAACGTCCAAAGGCTGGTGGAGAAAGCGGAAAAGACGGTCTCCCACGTGACGGTGGCGATGGAAATTCTTCTTGGAAATCTCGAAGCCCTTGCCGATCATTGGAAAGGGATTCAGGCCCGGTCCCAGATCGGCGAGTGGATCATCCGGGCCCAGGAAGAGGAGCGCCGGCGTGTGGCGCGGGAGATCCACGACGGGCCCGCGCAGACCATGGCGAATCTGGTCTTGCGGGCTGAGATCTGCGAAAGGCTCCTTGAGGCCGATCGGGAAAACGTCAAAGAGGAACTGGGCCGGCTCAAGGGGCTGATCCAGGAAAGCCTGCGGGAACTGCGGCGGATCATCTTCAACCTCAGGCCCATGGCCCTGGACGACTTGGGCCTGGTGCCCACGCTCAACCGCTACCTGGAGAACCTGCGGGAACAAGAGGCGGTCCCCGTCACGCTGACGGTGAAAGGGGACGAGATCCGAATGAGCTCGTCCAAGGAGGTCGCCCTTTTCCGCATGGTGCAGGAGGCGGTGAACAATGCCCGAAAGCACGCGTGCGCTTCCCGGATCGACGTGGTCATCGAGTTTGCGCCGGATCGCTGCGTTGAAGTCCGGGTGGAGGACGACGGCGAAGGCTTCGACGTGGAGGCCCTGCAGGCGGAATGGATGAGCCGCGAGAGCTACGGCTTGATGAGCATGCGAGAGCGAATCCAACTGGTGGGCGGCGAGTTCTCGGTGTCCAGCGCTGTAGGCCGGGGCACCCGGATCGCCGCCCGGGTTTCTGCTGATGAGGCAGAAGCGTCCCATGACGGCGACTCCCCCGTATGACTGTCGGAAGGAGGTGAGCCGTTGACCGGCAAGATCAAGGTGCTCATCGCGGACGATCACGCCCTCATGCGCGAGGGACTGCGGAAGATATTGGAGATGGAAGAAGACATCGTCGTCGTGGGCGAGGCCGTGGACGGCCTCGATGCGGTAAACCAGGCCAGGGCCCTGCGACCTCACGTGGTGCTGATGGACATCAACATGCCCGCTGGGGGCGGGCTGGCGGCGACCCGGGCCATCCGCAGGGAGCTTCCGGACGTGGACGTGATCGTCCTGACGATCCACGACGACGAAGAGTACGTCATCGAGCTGGTCAACGCGGGCGCCAAAGGTTATATGCTTAAAGACGTCGACCCTTCGCGGCTCGTCGAGGGAATCCGGCGGGTGCGGAGCGGCGAGACGTTCATCCCGTCCAGTTTGATGACCCGGATCTTCCGCAGGCTTCACCGCCGCACCCACGAAGCGGCGGACCAACCGGCGGTTCCCGCGCCGCCGCCCTCAACGCCGCCCCCGCCGCAGTGCGATTCGCTCACCGAAAGGGAGCTGGAGATCCTCCAGCAGATCGTGGAGGGCCGCACCAACAAGGAGATCGCGCAGGCGCTCTTCATCTCCGAAAAGACCGTGAAGAACCACGTTTCCAACATCCTGCGCAAGCTGGACCTCTCCGACCGGACGCAGGCGGCAGTGTACGCCATCCGCCACGGCCTCGTCCGGGTGAGCTGACGGGACGTGCGCCCTTCGGACCCCGCCCGGGCGGTGAGGTCGCCGGCAGGGGCGGACGCCCCTGCCGGCGGCATTTGATCCCGGGCTCCCATTCACCCCTGGTACACCCCCGAATAGTATGAGCGCGAACACGTGATACCTTCGACCTCGGGGGTTCGCCACATGGACGGTGGATTCGATAGAAAGAAGAAACTTCTCGAGGAGCTGTCGGCCCGGGAATTGGACGTGTTGAAGCTGATCGCCAGGGGGTTCAGCAACGATCAGATCGCGAGGACGCTGTTCATCAGCCCCCACACGGTCAAGAACCATGTCAGCAACATCTACCGGAAGATGGGCATGGACGACCGCACGCAGGTGGCGATCACCGCCCTTCGCCTCGGCCTTGTCCCCCTGGAGAAGATCAACGGTGATGGGTGACCGAGCAGGCTTTCCGGGACGCCGCGCCGGGGACGGCGCGGCCTTTTGCGCTGCAGAGCGGCACAGGGCGAACCCCCCGCCCGGCCAGGAGCCGGGTGCGGCTGTGTCGAACCACGTGGCCGGCGCGAGTTTACCGGTGCGCAGGCTCCGGCGCGTGAAGGGACGAAGGACGTGGCGATCCTGCAAGGCGACGTCCGTCGCATCAGCTACCGCGACGAGGCGACACTCTACACCGTGGCCAAGCTGGAAGTGGACATGCCCTCTGGGGAACGGCCCCTCTTCGGCCAGCCCCGCGAGGTGACGGTGGTGGGCCACTTCGCCTCCCTGGCGCCCGGGGAGTGGCTGGAAGTGGAGGGCGAATGGTACGTCCACCCCGAATTCGGCAGGCAGTTCCGGGTGACCCGCTACCGCAAGGCGCCCCCTGTCACCGCCCGCGGGATCGAGCGGTACCTCGCCTCCGGCGCGGTGGAGGGAATCGGCCCCAAGCTCGCCAAGCGGCTGGTGGACAAGTTCGGCGAGCGCACTCTCGAGATCATTGAAAAGGAACCCCACCGCCTGCTGGAAGTGGAGGGCATCGGGCTCCGCAAGAAAAAGGCCATCGCCAAGGCCGTGCGCGCGGAACGGGAGTCCCGGGACGCCCTGCTCTTCCTGCAAAGCTACGGCATCCCCCAAGGGACGGCCGCCCGCATCTACCGCCGGTACGGCCCCGAGACCATCGCGCGGGTGCGGGAAAATCCGTACCGCCTTGCGGCCGAGGTGTTCGGCATCGGCTTTCGGACCGCGGACGCCATCGCCCGGGAGATGGGCGTGCCGGCCGACTCCCCCCTGCGGGCCCAGGCCGCGCTGCTGCACCTCTTGGCCCAGGCCGCCGCCGAGGGCCACGTGTTCCTCCCCAAGCAGCTCCTCCTCTCCCGCGCGGCCAAGCTGGAGATCCCCCACGCCGCGGCGGAGGCGGCGCTGGCTGCTCTGGCCCGGGAAAAGGAGATCGTGCTGGAGGACGAGCCTCCCGGCGAGGCCCGGGTCTTTCCCGCCTTCTTGCACTACGCCGAAGTGCAGGCGGCGCAGCGCTTCGCCCGGTTGTGCCGCCAGGGTGATTTTGCCCAGCCTTCCCTGATGGACGGCGGTCTCCCCGGGGAGGAGCCGGAGTTCGCCGGCGGCGGCGCCGCGACGGCCCGCGTGTCGCCCGGCGGCGACCTCACGGAAGAGCAGCGCCGGGCGGTGGCCAAGGCCAGCGAGCCCGGGCCGGGCCTCCTGGTCATCACCGGCGGGCCGGGCACGGGCAAGACCACCACCCTGCGGGCCATCGTCGCGGCGCTGGAGGCGCAAGGGCGAGCCTACCTCCTGGCCGCGCCTACGGGCCGGGCGGCCAAGCGCCTGCAGGAGGCCACCGGGCGGGAGGCCCGCACCATCCACCGCCTCCTGGAGTACGCGGGCGGCGACGAAGGTGCGCCCCGGTTCCAGCGGAACGAGCGCCATCCCCTGGACGCCGAAGTGGTGGTGGTCGACGAGGCGTCCATGATCGACCTGCCCCTGGCCGCGCACCTGCTGCGGGCCCTGCCCGAGCGGGCCAAGCTGATCCTGGTGGGCGACGCCGACCAGCTGCCGTCGGTGGGTCCCGGAAACGTCCTGCGGGACCTTTTGGCATGCCCGGGCGTGCCGGCGGTCCGGCTCACCCGGGTGTTCCGGCAAGCGGAGCAGAGCCGCATCGTCCTCAACGCCCACCGGATCCAGAGGGGCCAGAAGCCTCTCGCGGGAGGCGAAGGGAGTGACTTCTTCTTTCTCCCGGAGGAAGACCCCGCCCGGGCCCAGGAGCTCATCCGCGACCTGGTGGCCCGCCGGCTCCCCAAGTACCTTTCGTGCGATCCCCTCCGGGACGTGCAGGTCCTCTCGGCGGTGCGGAAGGGACCTCTGGGGGTCCAGAGCCTCAACGAGATCCTCCAAGAGGCTCTGAACCCGCTGCCGCAGGGCGGGGCCGAAGTGCGGGCGGGCCAGGAGCGCTTCCGGCCGGGGGACCGGGTGATGCAGGTGAAGAACAACTACGACAAGATGGTGTTCAACGGCGACATCGGGGTGATCACCGCCGTCGACCCGGAGGAACGGGTGGTGGAGGTGCGCTTTCCCGACCGGGAGGATCCGGCGCCGGTGGTGTATGAAAGCGGCGAGCTGCAGCAGCTGGCGCTGGCGTACTGCACCAGCGTCCACAAGAGCCAGGGCAGCGAATATCCCGCCGTGGTCATGCCCGTGGTGTGGGTCATGCCGTCGCTGATGAACCGGAACCTCCTGTACACCGCCGTCACCCGGGCCAAGCGGCTGGTGGTCCTGGTGGGCCGGGAGGACGCCTTGTGGGCCTACGTGCGCAACGCCTGGGCCGAGGTCCGCTACACCCGCCTTGCCCAGCGGCTGGAGGAACTCCTCCAAGCAGGCGCGGCCGGCGGCAGCGAAGCGACGAAACAGGGAAAGGAGAATGGCCGTTGATCAAGGTAAGCGTCATCACGGACGAGATCAGCCAGGACTTTGAACGAGCGCTGGACGTCGCGCTGGAGCACGGCGTGCGCCACGTGGAGCTCCGGGGCCTGTGGAACACCAACATCGCCGACCTCACCGGCGAGCAGGTGGCCAGGGCGCAGGAGCTCTTGAAGGCGCGGGGGATGAGCGTCGTGGCCATCGCCGGCCCCGTCTTCAAGTGCCATCTGGGGCCTGAGTTCAAGGGAGCGGGCGGGGACACCTTCGGCCACACCGACGACGCCAGCATCGAAGAGCACCTGGAGATCCTCGAGCGCACCCTGGACATGGCCGAGGCCTTCGGGACGAAGCTGGTCCGGGTCTTTGCCTTCTGGCGGGCCGGGGCGCCTACGGCCGAGGTGTACGACCTCATCGAGGGACACTTGCGGCGGGCACTGGAGCGGGCCCAGCGCCGGGGGCTGGTCCTCGCGCTGGAGAACGAGCACATGTGCTTCATCGGCTCGGCAGACGAATCCATCGAGATGCTCCGCCGCATCGATTCGCCGTCGCTGGGCTTGATCTGGGATCCCGGCAACGCTTCGGCGCTGGAGCCGGCGTCTCAAGTCTTCCCCGGCGCGTACGAGCGCATCAAGGCGGAGGTGGGCTTGGAGCGCATCGTCCACGTCCACCTCAAGGATCCCGTCACGACGCCGGAGGGCATCGTCCGGTTCACGGAGTTTGGCAAAGGCGAGCTGGACTACCGCGGGCATCTCGCGGCGCTGGCCCGCGACGGGTACCAGGGCGCGATCTCCATGGAGACCCACTGGCGCGAACCCGGGATGACGGGCGAAGAGGCGACCCGGCGCTGCCTTGACAACCTCTGGCGGTTGATCGACGAGGCGGGCGTGCGAAGCAGCTACGAATGAGCGGGCAGGCGGGCGCGCCCTGCTCAGGGCGGGCCCGCTGTGCTATAATGGCCTTGAGGCGCATTTTTCCAGAGAAATGAGGGCTGGCCCATGCACCCGCCGGTAGCCATCATCGGGGCCGGCCGCGTGGGCGCGGCCGTCGGCGCGCTCCTCCACCGGCAGGGCGTTCCCATTGCAGGCGTGATGAGGCGGACGATGGCCGCAGCCCGGGAGGCCGTCCGTCTGATCGGGGCCGGAACGCCCACCACCGATCCTGTACGAGCCGCCGAGGGGGCGGAGGTGGTCTTCATCACCGTCCCCGACGGCGAGATCCAGTCCATGGCGGCGGCGCTGGGCCGGGGTTTGACGCTGGACCGGCGCCACCTCCTCGTCCACACCAGCGGCGCGCTCCCGGCCGCGGCCCTGCGGGTCCCCGGCACCGAGGGCGCGCTGCACCTGTCGCTTCACCCGATCCAGACGGTGGCTGATCCCCTCAGCGGCGCCGAAAAGCTCCAAGGGTCCGTGTTCGGTCTCGAAGGCGAGCCGGAAGCCGTGGCGCGCGGCAAGGAGCTGGTGGCGTTGATGCGCGGCATCCCGGTGGTGATCCGCCCCGGGCAAAAGCCGCTCTACCACGCGGCGTCGTGCGTGGCCAGCAACTACCTGGTGGCGCTGGCGGGTGCCAGTCTCGACCTGTACTGCCTGGCCGGGATGACGGAGGAGCAGGCGCTCGCGGCCGTGCGGTCGCTTTTTGAAGGCGCGCTGGACAACATCCGGCGCCTGGGCGTGGCCGGTGCGCTCACCGGGCCCATCGAGCGCGGGGACGTCGAGACCGTCCGCCGGCACGTGGAGGCGCTGGACGGGATCGAGGACGCCGCCGCCAGGGAGCGGCTGGGCAGCCTCTACCGGTCGCTGGGCCTTGAGACGCTGCGGGTGGCGGGTGCGAAGCGCCAGGGCCTTTCGCCTGCGCACCGGGAAATCGAAGCGCTGCTGGGCGGCGCTGGAGCGCCCACGGCTGCGGCAGGATTCCAATCCGAGGAGTGAAACCCATGTCCCTTCCCCAGGAGAAGGTGACCGTCCCCTTGGTGCGGGCCATGAAGGCCCAGGGCCGGCGGATCGCGATGGTGACGGCGTACGATTACCCGACAGGGCGGCTGGTGGACGAAGCCGGCGCCGACATCGCCCTGGTGGGCGACTCGCTGGCCATGGTGGTGCTGGGGCATGAGACGACGCTGCCGGTTACCGTGGAGGAGATGCTCCACCACACCCGCGCCGTGCGGCGGGGCGTGAAGCGGGCCTTGCTGGTGGCAGACATGCCCTTCGGCTCGTACCAGGGCAGCGTGCCGGAGGCGGTGGCCAACGCCGCCCGCTTTCTGAAAGAGGCGGGGGCGGACGCGGTGAAGGTGGAGGGCGGCCGGCGGGTCGTCGAAGCCGTGCGGCAGATGGTGGAGCACGGCATCCCGGTCATGGGGCACTTGGGCCTGACGCCGCAGTCGGTGCGCCAGTACGGCGGCTTTAAAGTCCAGGGCAGGGACGAGGAGGAGCGGCAGGCGCTGCTGGAGGACGCCAAGGCCCTGGAGGAGGCGGGCGTGTTCTCCATCGTCCTCGAGTGCATCCCGGCGGCCCTGGCCGCGGAGATCACCGCCAGCGTCCGCGTGCCGACCATCGGGATCGGCGCCGGGCCGGACTGCGACGGCCAGGTGCTGGTGATCCACGACATGCTGGGCCTTTCCGGCGACTTCAAGCCCCGCTTCGTCAAGCGGTACGCCGACCTGGGGCAGCTGGCGCGGGAGGCGATCTCCCGCTACTGCCAAGAGGTGCGGGAAGGGACGTTTCCCACCGCCGAGCACGCGTACTCGTAGGCGGCAGGCGGTCAAGGAGGTTTTCGCCGCGTGGAAGTGGTGACCACGGTTCAAGAGATGCGGCAGGCCGTGGCCCGGGCCCGGGCGGCCGGCGCCCGGATCGGGTTTGTCCCCACCATGGGCGCGCTCCACGAAGGCCACGGGGCGCTGGTCGACGCCTCGGTGGCGGAGTGCGACGTCACCGTGGTGAGCATTTTCGTCAACCCGCTCCAGTTCGGCCCGGCCGAGGATTTTCATAAGTATCCCCGGGACCTTGAGGCGGACAAGGCGTTTTGCCAGGCCCGGGGCGTCGATTTCATCTTCGCGCCTTCGGAAAAAGAGATGTACCCCGAGCCGCCGCGGGCCTTCGTGGAAGTGGAGGAGCTCACGGCGGGCCTGTGCGGGGCGTTCCGGCCGGGCCACTTCCGGGGCGTGACGACGGTGGTGACCAAGCTCTTTCACATCGTCATGCCGGACGTGGCGTACTTCGGCCAGAAGGACTACCAGCAGCTGGCAGTGATCCGGCGGATGGTGGACGACCTGAACTTCCCCGTCGAGATCCGCGGCGTGCCGACGGTGCGGGAAGCCGACGGGCTGGCCATGAGCTCGCGCAACCGCTACCTCAACCCTGAGGAGCGGCGGGCGGCGACGGCCTTGTACCGGGGGCTCACCGCGGCCAAGGCCCTGCTGGAGCAGGGCGAGCGAAATGCCGACCGCGTGCGGCAGCGGGTCCGGGAGGAGCTGGCCAAAGAGCCGCTGGTGCGGGAGCAGTACGTCGAAGTGGTTGACGCTGACGATCTCTCCCAGGTAAGCTATATTGACGGCAGAGTGGCTGTAGCCGTGGCAGCTTTCGTCGGCACCACCCGTTTGATCGACAACATCGTCTTTGACCCCTCGGCTGAACGGACGGAGTGAACGGCAGGCGGGAGACCGCCGTGGGGTGCGGACCTTCAAGCAGGAAGGGGTGACGGCCGTGCTGCGCACCCTGTGCAAGTCCAAGATCCACCGGGCGACCATCACCGATGCCAACCTTCATTACGAAGGGAGCATCACCATCGACGAAGAGCTGATGGAGCTCGCGGATATCGTCCCCTATGAGCGCGTCCAGGTGGTCAACGTCAACAACGGGGCGCGCCTTGAGACCTATGTGATGCCGGGCCCGCGCGGCAAGGGCGACATCTGCCTCAACGGCGCCGCCGCAAGGCTCGGCCACCCCGGCGACATCGTCATCATCATCTCGTATGCGATCATGACGGAGGACGAGGCGCGGGGGTACAAGCCCCGCATCGTCCACGTGGACGCGAACAACCGGCCGGTGTAGGGGCGGCCGGGTCCCGGACGCCGGGATCGGGAAAGCGGGAACGCGTGAAGCCGCAGAACGTCCGGCCCGCGCACGGAGGAGTCTTCCGGGGCGCGGGCCGCTGTTTTTGGAGGAAGGGCATGGTGCACGGTAGGCCGCACTGGGGGAAGGCGCCCGAAGAGGGGACCGGTTCGTCCCGGCGGGCGGAAGCGGCGGGGCGCAAGGAGCGGGAATGGGTGCTCCCGCTGGCCAGCGGCATCCTGCTGGTGGCGGCGTACCCCCCGGTAGATGCCGGTTGGCTCGCCTGGATCGCCCTGGTGCCCGTGAGCTGGGCCGCACTGCGGGCGGGCTCGGGGCCCGGTGTGGGCCGGGGCAGGCGCCTGCTGGCGGCGAGCTTTGCCGCGGGGATGCTGTGGGGAGGCGGGATTTTTCACCCGCTGCTTTGGATCCAAGAAGGAACCGCCGCCGAGCGGGTCGGCGGCACCGCGGTCATCGCCCTGTTGACGGGCACGATCCTCGCGCTCTATGCGGCGGCGGTGTTCTCCCTGGGGCGGCGGTTTCACGCGCCAGGACGGCAGTGGTTGATCCCGCCGCTCGCGGCGTCGGCGTGGGTCTGCGTCGAGTACCTGGTGCGGGCGGTGGCCGCGGGCTTCTCCTCGTACCTGGGGGTGACCCAGTGGCGCAGCCCCGGGATGCTGGCCGCGGCCGCCTACGGCGGGGTGTACGGCGTCAGCTGGCTGATCGCGGCAGTGAACGCGGCGCTCGCCTGGGCGGTGCTGCGCCGGGACGCGACGCCAGTGGGCTCCGGGGGCGGCGGGGCGCCCGAAGGCGGGCAGGGCGAAACGTACCGCGTCGCCCGGTCCCGCGGGTTCCTGGCTGCGCTGGGAGCTGCCGCGCTGGCGGCGGTCATCGCCGGCGGCCAAGTGGGCCCGGTGCACCGGCTGGCCGGGAGCGGGGAGCCGGCGGCGGGGCTGCTGGCCGGAGAGGGAGCCGCCGGCGCGGGAGCGCCGGGCGCCCGGGCGGCCGCACCGCTCCGGGTCGTGCTGCTGCAGCCGCACATCCTTCCGGAGGTGTACCGGGAGGCCGGCACGCTCGACGCCCAGCGGGCGCTGTGGCGCAGGGCGTTTGACCAGGCCCTCCGGGCCGTCGAGGCCGCCCGCGCCTTGGGCGGGGCAGCCGGCCGGCGGGCGGACGAGCCCCGGGACGGCATCGACGGGAGCGATGCGCCGGCGGCCGTGGAGACGCTGGTGGTCATGCCCGAGACGGTGGTGCACTACGGCGCGTGGCGTGACCCTCGCTTCCGGGAGGCGCTGGATTCGTTTGTGCGCTCGGCGGGCGTCTACTGGCTCGGCGGCCTGCCCCGGCCCTTCGACCCGGCGGAAGACGGGCCCGCAAGGAGCGGGGCGGCGGATCTCAGGGAGCGGAACAGCGCCTATCTGGTCGATCCCGGCGGCTCCCTGGTAGGCGTCTACGACAAGATTTTCGTCATCCCCATCGCGGAAAATCAGTTTGCCCCGGGCCGCGCGGTGAGGGTTTTCCAGGTGGGCGGGCACGGGGTCGGCGTCGGGATCTGCTCGGACGTGGTCGCCCCGGACCACGCCCTGGCGGCGGTGCGGGCCGGTGCGAGCAGCCTGCATTATCTCGCGAGCCTGGGCCACATCGGCTCCATCGCCCGGCTGGAGCGGGCGTTCGTGGTGTTCCGGGCCGCGGAGCACCGGGTGTTCGTCACCCAGACGGCGACTACCGGGTTCACGCTGGTCGTCGACCCCCGGGGGAGGATCGTGGCCCACGCCGGGACGGACGGCCCCGGGGCCCTGGCGGTGACGGTGGAGCCGCGGCGGCGGGCGGCGCCCTACACCCGCCTGGGCGACTGGGTGCCGCTGGCCGCGGCCGTGCTCTTGACCGCCGCGGGCGCATGCGGCGGCCGCCCCGCGCGCGGGGCCCTGCCTAAAGGAATTTCCCGGATTTGAAGGGAAGTTTTACGCAAAAGTTGTTCCATCGGTTTCCCGAGGCAGGATCCATCCGCACAAGCACCGGGGGTGTCTCCTAGGGCCGCGGCGCTGGCCGGCCTTGTGCCGCGGGGTGAGGGGTTCGCCGGTCCTTTGCAGGCGCTCCCGTTGGAGGAGGCAGACGGAGTGAGCCAAGCTGGGGATCTTTATCTCGGCATCGACGTGGGAACTTCGGGGACCAAGGCGCTCTTGGTGACGGGGGACGGGCGCCCGGTGGAGCGGGCCACCGTGGAGTACCCGCTGCACTGGCCTCGCCCGGGCTGGGCGGAGCAGGACGCGGAGGACTGGTGGCAGGCGACGGTGCTGGCCACGCGCCGGGTCCTCGAGAAGGCGGGCGTCAGCGGCGACCGGGTGGCCGCGGTGGGCTTTTCCGGGCAGATGCACGGCTCGGTGTTCCTGGATGAAAAGGGCCAGGTGATCCGGCCGCCCATCCTCTGGTGCGACGTGCGCACGGCGGCCCAGTGCCGCACCATCACGGAGAAGGTGGGCGGGCGCGAGCGGCTCATCGAGCTCACGGGCAACCCGGCGCTGGAAGGCTTTACGGCGCCCAAGGTGGTCTGGCTGATGGAGGAGGAGCCGGACGCGTACGAGCGGGTCCGCACCATCCTGCTGCCCAAGGACTACGTGCGCTACCGCCTCACGGGCGAGCTGGCCACGGAAGTGTCGGACGCGGCAGGTACCCTTCTCTTTGACGTGGCCAAAGGGGAGTGGTCCGCGCCGGTCCTTGAGGCTCTGGGCATCGACCGGTCGCTCTTGCCGCCGGTGCTCAAGTCGTACGAGGTGGCGGGCCGGGTCACCGAGGAAGCGGCCCGGGAGACCGGCCTCAAGGCCGGGACGCCCGTGGTGGCGGGCGGCGCCGACAACACCTGCGGCGCGGTGGGCGCCGGCATCGTGCGGGAGGGCGTCTTCCTCTCCAGCATCGGCTCGTCGGGCGTGGTGCTGACGCCCTCGGACACGCTGGCGAAAGACCCCAAGGGCCGGGTGCACTCGTTCAACCACTCCACCGAGAACCAGTGGTACCTCATGGGCGTCACGCTGGCCGCGGGGCTTTCCCTCAAGTGGTTCCGCGACCAGCTGGGCCAGGCGGAGCGGGCCGTGGAGGCGGCGGGCGGTCCCGACGCCTACGACCTCCTGGCGGCCGAGGCGCAGAAGAGCGAGCCGGGCAGCCGGGGTCTCTTCTTCCTGCCGTACCTCAACGGGGAGCGCACGCCTCACGCGGACGCTAACGCCCGGGCCGTCTTCTTTGGCCTCTCGGGGGCCCACACCCGGGCCGACATGGTCCGCGCCGTGTTTGAAGGGGTCACCTTTTCGCTGCGGGACTCCGTGGAGATCATGCGGGAGCTGGGGCGTGAGGTGACGGAGATCCGGGCCATCGGCGGCGGCGCCAAGAGCCCGTTCTGGCGGCAGATCCAGGCCGACGTCTTCGGCGCCGACGTGCTGACGCTGGAGATCGACGAAGGCCCGGCCTTCGGCGCGGCGCTCCTGGCCATGGTGGGCGCGGGCCGCTACAAGACGGTGGTGGAGGCGGCGGACGCGACCGTGCGGACCAAGGACCGCACCACGCCCAGCGGCGACCGCTCCCGCTACGAGGAGGCGTACGCCTTCTACCGCTCGCTCTACCCGGCGTTCAAGGAGCGCTACGACGCCCTGGCCAAGCTCAACCTGTAAGGAGAGCAAAAAGTCAAAGGTTACAGGACGCCCAGCGGCCGCCCGCACGGTCGCTGGGCGTCTTCTGTGATACAATAGGACCGGCGAAAATCCCATTCTTTCCCTACGGAGGCGTATCAGGGTGCAGTTGGCTCCGGAGGCCTATTTTCAACTGGACGGTTACGCGCATCGTGATCTCTTCGCCGGGGTGGCCTACGCCTGGGAAGTGCTCCAGCGCCTGGATGGGTACTTGGGGCAGCGCCTGAAACCCGGCGTCCACGGCGAGGTGCACCCCGGAGCGTGGGTGGAGGGGGATGTCTACATCGCCCCGGGAGCCGTGGTCGAGGCGGGGGCGTACGTCCGCGGGCCGGTGATCATCGAAGAGGGGGCCGTGGTCCGCCACGGGGCGTACGTGCGGGGGCACTGCATCATCGGCGCGGGCTGCGTCGTCGGGCACGCCACCGAGCTGAAGCGGGTGATCATGCTGGACGGCGCCCAGGCGCCGCATTTCAACTACATCGGCGATTCCGTCCTCGGCCGGCGGGTGAACCTGGGAGCGGGGACCCGCCTTTCCAACTTCAAGAACGACGGCTCGGAAGTGGTGGTCCGGAACGGGACCGAGCGGATTCCCACGGGGATGCGCAAGTTTGGGGCCATCGTGGGCGACGACGTGAAGACGGGGTGCAACGCCGTGTTGAGCCCGGGCACGCTCATCGGCCCCCGGTCCATGGTGTATCCCAACGCCGTGCTCCGGGGGGTCTACCCCGCCGATCACATCGTCAAGCTGCGCCAGGAGACGGTGCTGGTGGAACGGAGCGGAACCGGATGGTAAGCGACATCGACGCGCCGGCGATCCGCCGCTTTCTCGAGGAGATAGGCTATCCGGTGGACCCCGGCCGCCTGGTGGAGCGGCCGGACCAGCTGCCCAGCACCCTCTGCTACCTCGTGGTCGACGGCCGCCTGCTCATGCTGCGGCGGGAGAAAGAGCCCTTCGCCCACCATTGGACGGCGCCGGGCGGCAAGATCCAGCCGGGAGAGACCCCGCGCCAGGCCATCGAGCGGGAGGTGCGGGAAGAGACGGGGCTTTCCATCGTCGAGCCCAAGCTCAAGGCCATCTGCTCCGAGACCGGCGGGCCGGACTACAACTGGCTTCTGTTTATCTTTCGGGCGGAAACGTATCGCGGCCGGCTGGAGCCGGGCGGCGAGGGGGAGCTCCGCTGGCTCCCGCTGTTCGAGATCGACGCCTGGAAGCTGCCCAGCGTGGACCGGCGCATCCTGCCGCTGATCCTCGACGACGCGCCCGAACCCTACTTCATCCGGGTGGTCTACGACGCGAACCACGACGTGGCCCGGTTTGAGCCCCGCCCGTTGGCCGAGTACGTAGAGTGAGCCGGGCCGCTCGCTTCTGGGTCTGGGCGCGGGTGGAGCCCGGGGCTGCGGCGGGGTTGGCGCAGTCATCTGACGCGCGCCGCTGCTTCGGGCGGCGGCTGGCACCGGGCCTTCTCGGCTGCCGGGACGGCGGGCGAATGCGCTTTTCCGTGCATCCGGAAGGGGCCAGGCCGCCGGCAGCTTCCGGCGGCCCGGCCGAAGAGGCCCAGCCGGTGGCGGGACCCTTGGTGCTGGGCTACGCCGAAGCCCTGCGGGCACACCTTGAGGCGTGGCAGGCGGCAAAGAGGGGCCGGATCACCGCCCGAGGGGCGAGACGAGAGGCCCGGCGGTTTGCCATGGCGCACTTCCCGTGGGCGTGGGTGGAGCCGGGGAGCGGGGCTTTCCTTTCGGAAGCGGCCGGCGAAGGGCCCGCGGCGGCGCCGGAGCGGCCAGGTGAGGCTGCCGGAACGGGCGGGGACCCGCTCCGGAACGGTTCGCTGCTGGTGGCCTCCCCGCCGGAAGTATCCGTCTGGGCGGCGCGCCTTCTCTCCGGGCGGCGGCTCTTCTCGCACGAACTGGCCAAAGCCCTCAGCCACCGGGGCGTCGCCGTCTTTGGCGACCTCGATCTCCTCCTGGACCCCCTGGTGCAGCAGGGCGACATCTGCCGTCACCCCGGCGTCGAGCTGGTCCTCGAGCCCGGCGCCCCGCCGGCCTGGCGGTGCCGGCGGTGCCTTTCGCCCCGGATCGGGTGGCATCCGTGCCCCCGCTGCCGGCAGGACGCGTGTCCCCAGTGCGACGACTGCCGCTCTCTGGGCGCCTCCAGCGCGTGCCTGGCGCTTTACGAGCGCCCGCATGAAGAGCGGCCGGAGGCTGCGCCGCCGCAGGTCAGGGTTCACCTGCCGTTCACCCTCAGCCCGTTTCAGGAGCGGGTCTCGTGGGAGCTGGCCCAGACGGGAGACGACGTGCTGATCTGGGCGGCGTGCGGGTCCGGCAAGACCGAAGTGACGCTCAGGGCCGTCTCAGAGACGGTGTCCCGGGGCGGCCGGGTGCTCTTTGCCCTGCCGCGGCGGGACGTGGTGGACCAGCTGGGGCAGCGGCTCCGGGATGCGCTCCCCGGCGCCGGCGTCTCGACGCTGCGGGGCGGCGCGGAGCCGGGTTACGGCGATGCGCCGGTGACGGTGGCCACCGTCCACCAGGCCCTCCGGTTTTGCCAGCGGTTCGATCTGGTCATCGTGGACGAGGTCGACGCGTATCCCCTGGACCAGGAAGCGTGGCTCCTGGCCGCGCTGGAGCGAGCCAGGCGGCCGGGAGGCCGGCTCGTCCTCATGACCGCGACGCCGCCGGAGCGGATCGTGGCCCGGATTGGCCGTGCCGGGGGCCTGCGGTGCCTGACGCTGCCGGGCCGTCCCCACGGCCATCCCCTGCCGGTGCCGGAAGTGGTCACCGCGCCGGACCTGGCCGTCGAGGGGCTCTGGGCGGCTTCCCACGGGGGCAAGACGCCGGGATGGCTCGGGACGCTGGACCGCCTCGCCCGGGAGAGCCTGGAGCGGGGCCGCCGGCTCTTGGTCTTTGTACCGGCGGTAAGGCTGGCCGGTGCGGTGGCCCGGATGCTGTGCCGGACGGGGCCCTATTTCCCGTGGGACGCGCGGGGCGGACCGGCTGGTCCCGGGCGCGATGGCTTGCGGACCCCTCTCGGCGACCGGAGAGAGAGGCCCGAGTGCCGCGGCGGCAGGTTCGCCGTGGCGGCGGTGCATGCGGGGGACCCGTGCCGGACGGAAAAAGTGGCGGCCTTTGCGGCAGGGAAAATCGATGTCCTGGTCTCTACCAGTATTCTCGAGCGGGGCGTCACCTTTCCGGGCCTCGACGTCGTGGTGCTGGCCGCCGATTGGGAGCGGGTGTACAGCGCCCGGTCGCTGGTGCAGATGGCCGGACGGGTGGGGAGGAGTCCCAAAGATCCCACGGGACGAGTGGTCTTCCTCGCGCGGTCCGGGACGCCGGCGATGGCGGAGGCCATCGACACCATCCGCCGGTTCAACGAAGCGAGCCGGCGTGTGATCCAAGCGGGCTCGGTTCGCCCGTCCCCCGCCAAAATATGAGAGAGGAAACGGCGGGCCCTGGGCAAAAAACTATCCCGGAAGACGGGCGCACGGACGTCCCGGCCGGGGGTGGGGATGGGGCCGCCCGGCGCCGGCCGCCCGGTTTGCGGCGGCTCTGTGCGGAGCGGGGCGGCAGCATCCCGGCAAGTCCAAGGAGGGACACCTGCATGCTGGTGCTGACGCGGCGGCGCGACGAGAGCATCATGATCGGCGACGACATCCGGGTGACGGTGGTCGAGGTCCGGGGCGACCAGGTGAAGCTGGGCATCGACGCCCCCCGGTCCATCCCGGTGCACCGGGAGGAAGTGTACCTCGAGATCCTGGAGGAGAACCGGCGGGCGGCCTTGAGCCGCACCGTCGACGTGGCCAATCTGGAGGGCGTCGTCCCGCCGCGAAGGCAGGGCGAAGAGCGCCCGGACGCGCCGCCCGCATCCCCGTGAGCCTGCGGCGGCCACGCCGTCTTCACGCCGCCTTGCAAATTCCCACCATTCTTGTCAGTGAAATAGGAGTATGGTATCCTGTTGAGCAGGGCCAGGGCCCTCCGGAGTTTTCGTCCGGGATCCCGCGTAAAGGATGTGCCCTGCTTGAGCCACGACCTGCCTCACGGATCCCATGGACCCGGCGGGGCGTCCCGCGGTGAGGAGCGCTGGGAGGCGCTGCTTGAGCGGGCCCCGCTGCTTCGCTTCATCGGCAACACGCCGCTGGTGCGCGTCGCAAGGGACCGGGTGAAGCCCGGCGTCGAGATTTACGCCAAGCTGGAAGGGTTCAACCCGGGCGGATCCGTCAAGGACCGGCCCGCGCTCTGGATGGTGAAAGCGGCGCTGCTCTCAGGCGAGCTGGCGCCGGGCAAGGTGCTCTTGGACTCCACGTCCGGGAACACGGGGATCGCCTACGCCATGATCGGGGCCGCGCTGGGCTTTCCCGTAGAGCTCTGCCTGCCGGAGAACGCGAGCCTCGAGCGGAAGCGCCTCATCCAGGCGTACGGCACCAAGATCCACTTCACCGACCCGTTGGAGGGCTCCGAGGGCGCCCGGATCGTCGCCCAGCAGATGTACGAGAAGGACCCCGAGAAGTACTACCTTCCCGACCAGTACAACAACCCCAACAATCCCCGGGCCCACTACGAGACCACGGGCCCCGAGATCTGGCGCCAGACCGGCGGGCGGGTCACTCACTTCCTGGCCGGGGTCGGTACCAGCGGCACGCTGATGGGCACCGGCCGCTACCTCAAGGACCAGCGCCGCGCGATCAAGGTCTACGCGGTCGAGCCGGACAGCCCCTTCCACGGTCTAGAGGGGCTCAAGCACATGGAGACGGCCCAGGTGCCGGGGATCTACGACAGCTCGTGGCTGGACGGCACCCTCCGCATTTCCACCGAAGAGGCGTACCGGGAGGCCGCCTGGATGGCGAAAAAGGGGCTTCTGGTGGGCGCTTCGTCCGGGGCGGCGCTGGCCGCCGCGCTGCGCCTGGCGGAAACCCTGGAGGAAGGCGTCATCGTGACGGTCTTTCCCGACGGCGGCGGCCGCTACCTCAGCACCGGCCTGTTTGACGGGAACTGAACGGCTGGACGGGCCCGCAGGGGCCGCGGGGCCGGTGCGTGAGTCCCCGGGCCGGGGCGCAGGAGGCGTTGACGTTGCTCTACCTTTCCGAGCGTTCCATGGATGTGATCCGGCGGGAAGGGGAAAAGGCTTATCCCGGCGAATGCTGCGGCCTGCTCATCGGCCGCGTCGCGGGGGAGGAGTACCGGGTCGTCCGGGTCCATCCTTGCCGCAACCTCCGGCAGGGCGAAGCCGACGACCGCTTCGAGATCGATCCCCGGGACTACCTCGAAGCCGACCGCCTGGCCCGGGAGCAAGGGCTGGAAGTGATCGGAGCATACCACTCCCATCCGGACCACGCGCCCCGCCCGTCGCGGTTCGACGCGCAAGCGGCCTTTCCCAACTTCGCCTACGTCATCGTCGCCGTCCGGCAGGGAAAAGCTGCCGGGATGCGTTCTTGGCTTTACCTGAGTGACGAAGAAGGCTACCGGGAACAGGTGATCGTCCCCGCAGAGGACCCGTGAGCGTTCCGTCCACCGGCCGCCCATGAGGGAGACCAGGAGGTCTCCTCTCGTGCTTGCCCGTGCCCGTCCCGTTCTGGCTGCGCTCTCCTCGCTCGCCCGCGCGGCGCTGGATCTCATCGTCCCGCCTCCGGAGCCGTGCGCGCTGTGCCGCGGCCCGCTCTCCGCCGATACCGACCTGTGCGTCTGCACCGCATGCCTCGACAAGCTGGGCCGAATTGACGGCGCCCGCTGCGCCCGCTGCGGCCGGGCCGTGGCTTGCGGCAAGGCGCGGCGAACCAGGCTCTGCCGCCCCTGCGCGGCAGCCCCGCCGGCTCTCGATGCCGGGCGCGCGTACGGCGTCTACGACGGCTACATGAGAGCGGTCATCCACGGCCTCAAGTACCGGGGCGATTTGCTGGCCGCCCGGGGGCTGGGCGAGCTCATGGCCTGGCTCGCCTGCGTCGATCCCCGTTTTGGGACGGCTCGCGCCGTGGTGCCCGTGCCGCTCCATCCCCGGCGGCTCCGGGAACGGGGGTACAACCAGGCGGCGGAGCTGGCCCGGGTGGTCGGAGAGGAGCTGGGCCTTCCGGTGGTGGAGGCGGTGGCCCGGGTCCGGGAGACCCAGCCGCAAAGCAGTCTCAGCTGGAGCCAGCGCCGCCGGAACACCGCCCGGGCGTTTCAAGCCGTGGCTCCTGGAGCCGTGCGCGGGCGGGACGTCATCGTCGTAGACGACATCTATACCACGGGAGCCACCGCTTCCGCCGTCGCCGTCTCGCTCAAGCGCGCCGGCGCCCGGCGGGTGTACGGCCTTTTCGCCGCGGCCAGCTCTTTGACTCGGGACCTAATTCCCGAAGGCACGGGCGGCATCCGCGGCGAAAAAAGACACGAGCCGGCGACGAACGGCTGAGGGGATGACGCGGGGAGGTCGTGGCCAATGCAAATCGCGAACTGCACCCGTTGCGGAAAGGTCTTTGGCCCAGCCATCGGACGGCGCTTGTGCCCGGACTGCGCCAAGTTGGACCAAGAGGAGTTCGACGCGGTCAGAAACTACTTGCGGGAAAACCCTGGCGCAGACATCGTCGAAGTGAGCGAGGCCACGGGGGTTCCGGTGAAGCGGATCCAGGAGTACCTGAGAGAGGGCCGGCTGGTCCTGGCCCAGGGCGTCGAGTGGCTCAAGTGCGAGCAGTGCGGCAAGCCCATCGTCACGGGCAGGTTTTGCCCGGAATGCGCCGCCAAGCTGGGGAGCGGGCCCGCTCCGCCCAGGCCTGAGCCCCCTGAGCCGGTCCGTTTCACCGGGCGCGGGAAGGTGATCCGGGACAAGTGGCGGCGCTGGCTGTGACGGCGGGCGCTGTCCAAAACGGCGTAAAGTGATGGCTGTCGTCAGCCGACAATGATACCGGGGGAAGGTCAAGAGGTGACGAGATGAACGTCTTCAACAACCCCAACATCCAGAGGCTATCGCGGATCTTCCGGCCGGAGGCGGAGCCGGCGGCCAAGGCAAAGCCCGCGGAGCCGGTGACGAGGTCCGATCCTCAAGACAGCGTGAAACTGTCGGACGAGGCCAGGATCTGGGCCGCGTTTCAGCAGAAGCTCGCTGAGACTCCCGACCTTCGCACCGACAAGGTGGAGGCCCTGAAGAAGGCCATCGCCGAGGGCCGCTACCACGTCTCTGCGGAAGCCATCGCCGAAGCGATCTTGCGAGAGGGCAAGCTGTCCTAGGAGGTCGCCCTCCCGGGCGGTCCCGGGACAGTTGCCCAAGGATCCGCGATGTAAGCCCAACACATCCTGCGGACAAGAGGGTGGTGCCGGTGGCAAGACCCGGCGAGGGGCCAGTGAGAGAGGTCGCCGCCCGGGAGACAGGCGAGCTGTCTTCGCTGTTGGAGCAGCAGGCGGAGCTGGTGAGCCAGCTCCTTTCGGTGGCGCGGGAAAAGACCCGTGCCATTCTTGAACAGGACAGCGGCGCGATCCAGGAGGCGACGGCGGCCGAGACCCGGCTCGTCCAGGGGATCCAGGCGCTGGAGGAGCGCAGGCTCCAGTGGGTGGACCGGTGGGCGAAGGCCCGGGGCTTCTCGCCGGAGGGGCGTTCTGTCACCTTGAGTGACGTGCTGTCGCAGGTGACCGCGTCCGAAGCGGCATCCCTTCGCTCTGCGGCCGACGCGCTGGCCGGGGCTTTAGAGGAGCTTCTCCAGGTCAACCGGCAGAACGCAGACCTGCTCTATTACTCCTTGGCCCACGTACAGGCGCTCCTGGGGGCCCTTGCCGGCGATCCGGCATCGTCCGGGGTGTACAGCCCCGCTGCCCGCCGCGGCGACGTCCAGCCGCAGGCGCTCGTGGATTGGAGGGTGTGAGCGATGCGCAGTACGTTTTTCGGCATCGAAATCGGCCGCCGGGCCATCCAGACGCATCGGCTCGGGCTGGATGTGACCGGTCACAACATCGCCAACGCCAACACGCCCGGCTACTCCCGGCAGGTGGCGAGGCTCGGCACCACGACGCCGTATACGGCGCCGGCCTTCAACCGCCCGGCGACCCCGGGACAGGTGGGGACCGGCGTCCACGTCATGCAGATCATGCGCATGCATGACGCCTTCATCCAGCAGCAGATCAACACGGAGCTGCATGCCCAGGGCTACTGGGAGAAGCGGCAGCAGATCCTGGAGGAGCTGGAACTCAATTTCCTCGAGCCCACGGACGTGGGCATCCGCACCGCGCTGGACCTCTTCTGGGAGTCGCTGCAGGACCTGAGCAAGAACCCCGAGAGCATGGCGGCTCGCTCCGTGGTGCGGGAGCGGGCCCTGGTCCTCACCGAGACGGTGCGGAACACCTATGCCCAGTTCGACCCGCTCCGCAAGAACCTGGACCTCCAGATCCGGGCCAACGTGACGCGAATCAACTCCCTGGCGCAGCGAATTGCGCAGCTCAACGGCGAAATCCGCCAAGTCCTGGCGGCGGGCGACACGCCCAACGACCTGTACGACACGCGGGATATGCTCATTGAGGAGCTTTCCCGGATCGCAGACATCCAGGTCATCGACCGGGAGGGCGGGATGGTGGCCGTCACCATCGGCGGCGTCACCCTGGTCGAAGGGGTGAATTACCGGGCGATCGAGGTGAGCAACGCCCCCGACACCGGATTCGCCGAGCTCACCTGGAGCGGCACCAATTTGAGCGTTCAGTTCAAGTCGGGCGAGATGAAGGCCCTGTTCGACGCCCGGGACGAGCTGATTCCTCATTATATGGAGCAGTTGAACGAGTTCGTGCGGGCGCTAATCAAAGAAATCAACGACATACATCGACAGGGGTATGGGTTGACCGATACCCCTGTCAATCCGCCTGTGGGTGCGGGACGTTTGTTCTTCAACGATGGCTCCGTCGATCCGTCTTACGAAGCGCATGCAGCGGCTAATTTCTCGCTCCATCAAGACATTCTGGAGGACATCAACAAGATCGCAGCTTCCAGAAACGGGACTGCCGGCGACGGTTCCATCGCTCTGGAGATGGCACAAGTGAAGCACAAGGGACTCCTTCAGCTCAACGGGGCGACGCTAGGCGAGTTCCTCGGGGCGACGGTCGCCGGACTTGGAGTCCAGTCCGAGGCGGCAACGGCTATGGTGCAGCACCAGGAAGTGGTCCTCGGGCACCTTGAGCGGCTCCGCGCCAGCGTGTCCGGCGTCTCCATCGACGAAGAGCTGACCAACCTCATTCAGTTCCAGCATGCGTACGCCGCCGCTGCGCGGCTGGTGACTACCATCGACGAGACCATCGACACGATCATCAACCGCATGGGCTTGGTGGGCCGCTAACCCGCGGCGTCCCCGCGCCCTAAGGGCATGACGAGGTGAGGACGATGGCCTTTCGCGTGACCAACCAGATGATGTCCCAGAGGATGCTGGAGAACCTGTGGGCCAGCATGCGCCGGCTGGACAAATGGAACCAGCAGCTCTCCACCGGAAGGCGAATTTCACTTCCGTCCGATGATCCCGCGGACACTGAAACCGCGATGCGCCTGCGGACGCTTCTCCGGGAGGGGGAGCAGTACATGCGAAACGTCGATGACGCCCTCGCCTGGCTGGAGGCGACCGATGCGGCGCTCAACCACGCCACCCAGGTGCTGCAGCGGGCGAGGGAGCTCATTATCTACGGCGGGAATGGCACCTTGACGGACGAGGCCCGGCAAGCCCTGGCTACTGAGATGAACCAGCTCATCCACGACCTGTTTGCCGTGGCTAACACTAAGCACGGCCAGCGCTACCTTTTTGCGGGTGAAAATACATTGATCCGGCCGTTTGAGGTAATCCTTCGAGACCAGACTGATCCCAGCTCTCCTGTAGTGGGTTTTCAGTACCACGGTACACGCTATGAGCCGGCTGACGGGTTTGACGGTCTTGAGCTGGAGATCGAGGCCGGAAACACGCTGCGGTACAACATCTTTGGCAACGATGTCTTTGAGCCCATCTTTGATGTTCTCATCGCTGTGAGGGAGCATCTGGAGAACGGAAATCTCAATGATCTCACAGGGGACGACCTGAGAAACTTCGATGAAGCTATGGACAACCTCCTGCGCTGGCGGGCGGAAGTGGGTGCCCGGGTGAACCGCCTGGAACTGGTGCGGGAGCGGCTCTCGCAGAACCAGGTGAACCTGGAGAAGCTCTCGGCGGAGGTGGAAGGGATCGACATCGCCGAGGTGATCATGCGCCTCAAGATGGAGGAGAACGTCTACCGGGCGGCGCTGGGTGCCGGCGCCCGGATCATCCAGCCGACGCTGCTGGACTTCTTGACGTAACAGGAGCTTGAGGTAGCGGCGCCATGCTGCGGCTTGTGATCGACTGGGGGCCGGCACAGCTCGGTCTTGCCTATAAGCCAGCCCGGCTCAAAGTCGACTACTCGGTTCATGCCATGCGGCTCGAGACAACCCCCGCGGAGTTGGACATCGAAATCGAGCCGCCCCGGGTTGAACTGGACCTGGACGGGCCCATGGCCGAAATCGGTCTCAAGCCGGCCCTGGAGACTGCTAGGGACTGGGCCGCCAAGGGGATGCAGGCAGCTTACGAGCGGATCGGCAAGTACGCCCGGCAAGGCGACGCGCTCGCGTCTTTTCACCTGGGAGTCGATGTCGCAGCCCTGGCCGCCCAGGAAGCGTGGCCCGGCGACGGGCGACAGATTAACGTGGACGTGGCCCCCAAGTCCCGCGTGCAGGTGACTGCTCACGGCGACATTCACATCGATTACTCTCCAGCGGACTTATCGATGACATTCCCCGAAGAACCAGTGAAGATCGCGTACCGTCCGGGCGCAGTGAGGAGCTACCTCGCTGCCAAAGCCTATATCGACATCGACGTCACCGGCGACCGCTATTCGGTGACCGGCTGAGAAAGGGGCTTAGCAATGGAGTTTCAAAGCACGCGCTTTGGCGTGATCGAGGTAGCGGAGGACGAGATCATCCACTTTCCCCAAGGGATTCCCGGTTTTGAAGAGTGCCGCCGGTTCACGCTGATCGTTGCCAGCGAGTCCAGCCCGTTTCGCTTCTTGCAGTCGCTCGACGATCCGGATCTGACGTTTGTCGTCACGGATCCCCTGTGGTTTCGCCCGGACTACCGGGTGCGGGTGCGCCGGGAGGATCTGGAGAAGATCGGCGCGGCGGGCGTCGATGAGGTGGCGGTCTACGTCATCGTCACGGTGCCGCAGAACCCGCAGGACATGACGGCCAACTTGCTGGCGCCGCTTCTGATCAACACCCGCACTCGCGAGGGCGTCCAGCACGTACAGTCCGATTCTCCGTACCAGACCCGGCACCGGATCCGGGACGAGCTGGCCCGCTGCGCGACGCTGAGCCGTCACGAGGCGGCGGGCGCCCCGCTGCAGCAGGTGGTGTAAGGCTCCTGCAGTCGTAGGTGGAGATTTGAGCAGCACAGAGCGAACGTGCGTGAAGGCCGCCTAGGGCCACATGGCCGCGGGGTGGCCTTCCGTTGTTTCAGGCTGGGCCGCAAAGAGCACGGGGAACGGAGAGCAGTCCACTTCGCCGCGCCGCACCGCTTCCAACAGGTCGACATCGAGAGCGAGAAGGGCGTCGGCTGCCGCGGGGCAGAATTGGGAACCCGCCAGCGACGCCACCTCCTCGAGGGATTCCTCGATGGACTTGGCTTTCTTGTAGGGGCGGTCCGTGGTCATCACGTCGAAGGCGTCGGCGACGGACAGGATCCGCGCCTCCCGGGAGATGGCTTCGCCGGCCAGGCCGTCGGGGTAGCCTTTCCCGTCGTACCGCTCGTGGTGGTGACGCACCAGATCCAGGGCGATGGGAAACTGCGAGAATGAGCTTTCCAGCATCCGGTAGCCGATCACAGGGTGCGAGCGGACTACCTCAAATTCTTCGGGCGTCAGCTTGCCCGCCTTGTGCAGGATCCGGTCAGGGATGGCGATCTTGCCCACGTCGTGGAGGGCGGCGCCGAGGGCGATCTGTTCCAACGTGTTGCCGTTGAAGCCGAACTTCTCCGCCAGCAGCATGGCGTAGGTGACGACCCGGCGGGAGTGGGCGATGGTCTCGAAGTCCCGGACCTCCAGGGCCGTGAGGAATGCCCGCATCATCGCGTAGTACGACGAGCGCAGCGTCGCGTAGCGCACCGCATTCTGGAGTGCAATCCCGCCGAATTTGGTGTAAAGATCGATGGAAAGGCGCTCCCGGTCGATAATGTGGTGCTCGTGCTGCCACCCGGCGCTGATCACCGCTTGGCCGTCCTCAAGATACAGGGGATGGGAGACCACGGAGGAAAGGCCCGTCGCCTCCAGGAACCCGTCCCACTGGTCCATGCCCCGGTGCACCTCCAAGACCTGGTTGGTCTCGAGGGCGATCCGGCACGGGGAGCCGGGAAAAGAGAGTGGGGGCACCTCGAAGAACTCCTCCGATTGAAAGAACTGCACCCTTCCGTCAGTCGTGACGTACTGCATCCAGACCAGGTCGGCGGCGAGCAGTTCTTTGACGGCGCCGGCGATGGCTTCAAAGACGGCTTCCGGGGTCGCCCGCAGCACCAGCTGCTGCGCCAGTTCCTGCGTGCGGCGGTGCAGCTTGAGGAGGCCCTTCTGCCCGTAGTACAGGGTGGCCATCTCAATGATGGTGGCTGCTTCATGGATGATGTGTTCGGCCTGCTGGATTTGGTGCGCGGCGGGTTCCCCGGGGGCGGTATCGTAACCGGTAAAGACGCCGATCACTTCCCGGTCGCTGTCGAAGAGCGGGATGGCCCACGACGAGCGCAGCCCGGCGGACAAGGCATGCTGCCGCAGACCGTCCCACGAGCTTTCGGAATGATCGCGCGAAATGACGAGGCGCTTTTCCGCCGCGGCCCATCCGGAGGTGCCGCAGCCGGGACCGGCGCCGACGGTCAGTTCGCGGCTGAACGTCTGCCATTCTTCTGAAAGCCCGAACGAAGCTTTCAGCTCAAGGCGGCCGCCGCGGGTGCTGACGACGTAAAATGCTCCGTGGCGAATTCCGCAGAGTTCGACAAAGCACCGGATAACCGCGTCATAAAACTCGCGGGAGGTGATACTCGCCAGATCCCTGGGACGTAGAGCCAGCAGACGCCGGAGCGCGCGATCAGCCTCCATGCAGTCAGCCCCCATGTGATAAAGCTCGTGAAACGACAGTATTGCCTCGCTGCGAGTTTGAGTTGGATATTCGATTTACTTCGAAACAGTCCTGGAATTGTGTGCTAAGAAGCAACTGGGATTCTTGCGTAATTCGCAGGCATCGAATCGTTTCGGATTGTGTGTTTTCCGATTGGCTGATCCAGTTATCGGCATCCTAGAAGCGAACGTTTAGTCCGAGACTGCTCGGAAGCGGCGGGCCCCCGTCGTGCCGGAGCGAACGCGAGGGATGACGACGGGCGGCAGCGCATAATGTTGACAAAGACGATCGGAGAGATTATACTTCTCGCAAGAATTGAACACGCTCTTGCTCCCAGCCAAGAGCCTCATCAAGAGACGGCGGAGGGACTGGCCCGATGAAGCCCGGCAACCGGCGAGCGGTCGCGCGGTCCGCTCGCAGCGGTGCTAAGTCCTGCAAGGTGTGAGAGGGCTTCTCACGACCTTGAGAGATGAGGGGGAGACGCGCCGGCACGCTGTCACCGCCTCTTCTCACGTGAGAAGAGGCGGTTTCGCGTGGAAGGGGGCCGATCCCGGCAGCGCGGGTCCCGGCAGCCCGGCGCGAACTCCTGGTGCGGGGGCAGGCGGAAAGGAGGCGGGGCGGCGGGCCGCAGGGTGACAGGAGGTCCTACAGGTGAGGTACGGGTGGACGCGGCGCGGTGCGCCGTCGACCAGAAGAAGGAGGCGGGTCACAGTGGACATTCGGTTCGCATACTGGGTGCCCAACGTCAGCGGCGGGCTGGTGGTCTCCAAGATCCCGCAGCGGACGGATTGGTCCTTCGACTACAATGCCTGGCTGGCCCGGGAAGCGGAGCGAGCCGGCTTTGACTACGGCCTGGTCCAAGCCCGTTACTTCGCAAGCTACGGCGCGGAGTACCAGCTCGAAGCGGTTTCCACTGCCGCAGGGCTCGCGGCCGCCACGCAGCGGCTGAAACTCATTGCGGCCGTGCACCCGGGTCTCTGGCATCCTGCGGTGCTGGCCAAAGTGGGCGCCACCATCGATCTCATCAGCCGCGGCCGGTTTGCCGTCAACATCGTGAGCGGCTGGTTCAAGCAGGAGTTCACCGGTTTCGGTCTTCCTTGGCTCGAGCACGATGAGCGCTACCTGCGGTCGGAAGAGTTCGGCAGGGTGCTCCGGGGGCTTTGGAGCGGTGAGCCGTTCACGTTCCGGGGCCGGTTCTACCACGTCGAGGCTCCCCCGCTCAAGCCGGGTCCCGTGCAGAACGTGCCCGAGATCTTCCTGGGCGGCAATTCGAAGGCGGCACGGCGGGTGGCGGCGGCGGTGGCCGACTGGTATTTCATGAACGGCAACACCCTGGACGGGCTGCGGGAGCAGATCGAAGAGGTGTCGGCCCTGGCCGCGGAGGCCGGCCGGAGGGTGCGCTTTGGCGTGAACGCTTTCGTCATCTGCCGCAAGACGGAGGAGGAAGCCCGGGAAGAGCTGCGCGGGATCATCGAGCACGCCGACAGGGAGGCGGTGGAGGCCTTCCGCGAGCAAGTGAAGCAAGCGGGGAAGTCCTCGCCCGAGGGGAAGGGCATGTGGGCCAACTCCACCTTCGAGGACCTGGTCCAGTACAATGACGGCTTCCGGACCGGCCTTATCGGCACTCCTGAGACCATCGCCGCAAAGATCCAGGAGCTCCACGCCATCGGCGTCGACCTGGTGCTCTGCGGTTTCCTGCACTACTCCAGCGACCTCGCCGCGTTCGGCAAGGAGGTCATCCCTCTGGTGCGGCAGCTTCCCCCGGCGCGCAAGGCGGAGAGCGCGGTGGGGGCCTGAGCCTCCAGGCCGACTTGGACGGGCAGTGACATCCGACTCAGGTAGAAAGGAGCGGGAAGATGAGCCTGAAGCTTCTCGCCGTTAACGGGAGCGTGACGCGACACTCCCGCACCGGCACGCTGCTGCGGACGGTGCTGGACGGCGCCGCCAAGGCGCATCCGGAGATTGAAACCGAGCTGCTGGAGCTGGCCGAGTACCGGCTGGACTTCTGCGACGGCCGGGATCCTTGGGCGTATGCGGGAGACACGGCGGAGGTGATCCGGAAGGTGGTGGAGGCCGACGCCCTCATCGTCGGCACGCCGGTTTACCGGGCTTCCTTCACCGGGGCGCTCAAGAACCTGCTCGACCTGATCCCCAACGACGCGCTGGCGGGAAAGGCGGTCGGACTGGTGGCCACCGGCGGAAGCGACCACCACCTTCTGGCCCTGGAGTACGCTCTGAGACCGGTAATCTCCTACTTTAGGGCTCACACGGTGCCCGGCACCGTGTACGCGCAGAACGCCCACTTCGACGCTGGCAAGGAACTGGTGGACCCGGAGGTGCGCTGGCGCGCCCAGCAGCTGGGAGAGGAGACCGTCGAGCTGGCCTACCGCCTCAGGGCCGGCTCCGGTCAGCGGCTGGCCGGGCCGCCGCCTCCGGCCATCCCCCGCAAAGCCCTGGGATAAGGCACGGCTCGCCCGGCGTCCGCGGCGCGGACCCGGGCGAGTTTCGTCTTACGGGCGTCGTCTGCGGGCGAACGGCTTGCGCTGCGGCCTCGAGCGCCGGGGAGGATAAGCAGGAGTTTCATCCTATTAGAGTCAAGGGGAGAGTCAAGGATACGAGTCAAGGACGCTCGTTTCACGCACTGATGCGGGCGCCGCGGTTCGGCGGCGCCGCCGCGCGCGAGATCACCGACGGGAGGCAAGAGACGTGGAATACCGGCGGCTGGGATCGACGGAGCTGGAAGTGAGCGCGGTCAGTTTTGGCACCTGGGCCATCGGGGGCGACTGGGGTCCGGTGGACGAGGACGAGGCAGTCCGGGCCATCTACAGGGCGATCGACCTCGGCGTGAATTTCTTCGACACGGCGGACATCTACGGCGGCGGGCGCAGCGAGGAACTACTCCGCAAGACTACGGCGGACAAGGCGGACGAGATTTTCATCGCGACGAAGTTCTGCAGGGCCGGCGATCTGCACGATCCCGCCAACTACTCGGAAAAGCAGGTGCGGGAGTACTGCGAAGGCAGCCTCAAGCGCTTGGGCCGGGAGCGGATCGACCTCTACCAGATCCACTGCCCGCCCACGGAGATCCTGCGGGACGGCTCGGTTTTTGAAGTCCTGGACAAGCTCCAGCAGGAAGGAAAAATCCGCTACTACGGCGTGAGCGTCGAATCGGTGGAAGAGGCGTTGATCTGTATGGAGTACCCCGGCGTGCGGGCGCTCCAGGTGATCTTCAACATCTTCCGGCAAAAGCTCATCGACGAGCTCTTCCCTGTGGCCAAGGAGAAAGGCGTGGGGCTCCTCGCCCGGGTGCCCTTGGCCAGCGGGCTTTTGACCGGCAAGTTCACCAAGGAGAGCCGCTTCGCCGAGGACGACCACCGCAACTATAACCGGGACGGCCAGGCCTTCAACGTCGGCGAGACGTTTGCGGGGCTGCCTTTTGAGAAGGGCGTGGAACTCGCCGACCAGCTGCGCTGGATCGCAGAGGGGCGAGGCTCCATGGCCCGGGCCGCCCTGCGGTGGATCCTGGAGTTCGACGCCGTCAGCTGCGTGATCCCGGGATTCAAGACTGTGGCCCAGGTGGAAGAGAACGTGGCCGCCCTGGACGTGCCCGGCTTCTCCCCGGAAGAGATGGCCCGCCTCGCCCGGTTCTACCGGGACGAAGTGGCGCAGCACATCCGGGGGCCGTACTGAGCGGGATCACGGCGAGCGGGTCAAAACGCGCGGCCCGCTCGCTGCTTCTTCCCAGCAGCAGTGGTGGAGGGCCAGGGCGCGCCAGACGACCAGCGCCGCCGGCTGGGAGTTGAGGGTTTCCGCTGGAGGATGCATGGGCGCCTCTTGGGCCAGCGCGTGTACAAGAAGATGGACGGCCCCGTTCGCGGGCGTTCCCGCAATCGCCTCGTACACGATGGCGTACACGTTGCGGGGGTCGATGCCTTCGGCGGTAAAGGCCTCGCCCTGGGCGACCACCAGCGCCAGGGCATCCAAGACCCCGGCGACGTAGGCTTCTTGGGCGTTGGTGCCGGCCGCAAGGAAACGGTCGTAGCTCCATTGGCCTTGGAACTCCTCGACGATCGGAAGGCCGCCCGTGGCCCGCACTGCGGGCGTGAGCACCAGCAGCGCGATGAACAGCGCCGCCAGCGCGGGGGTGAGCCGGGTGATCCCCGGGAGATTCCCCGCTGCGCTTCCCGCGGAACGTGCCGCGGGATTCTTCCCTAAGTGACGCGCTGGATATCCTGCCTGGTTTCCCAGCTGATCCCGCCGCTGATTCCCCCGCTGATCCCCCTGCTGATGTGCCATCGGGGCTCTCCGTGTTTCCCTGCCGTGATAATCGAGACTCCTGTTCATGCCTTTGCCGCCTCCTCACCGAACAGGGTCGGGCGAGCGGCGGCGAGTTATTCAGAATTTTTCTGGGAAACGGTCTTGTGGGTTTCTGATGCCAATGGGCGCGCGAGGAGGCTTTGCGGATCCCTTTCCCGCCGGCCCGCTCCGGAGCCAGCTGCCCAGCGGCCCCGCAGGGGAAACCCGCGATCCTCGCCTCATCGTCATCGACGAATGGTTTGTCGAAGGCTTCGGCTGCGTGACGTGCGAACCGGGCGGGTTGCTCAACCTAAACCGCTTTCTGCCGGTGACGCTCACGCAGGCGCGGCTGGTCCGGAGGCTGGTCGCGGAGCGGGAGACCCGTCTTGAACTGTCCTTTGGGTTCAGCGATGTCCTGACCCTGAGCCTCGACGATCAAGTGCTTTACCGAGGAGAGAACCTCTTTGCGCCCGCGGTGCAAAATCAAGGATACGTCAGCCTGGATCATACGGTGGCGTGCACCCTGGCTCCCGGAGAGCACGTGCTGGCGGCCGAGCTTGCCCGGACGGAGTTTTTCGGCTGGGGACTGATCGTGGCGCTGAGGGGCGACGGGGTCGGCCTAGAGCCCGCGGCCATCGGGTGAAATGAAGCGCGGCCCCGGTAGGTGCAGCACCTCCAGTGGAAACGCGGTTTCCGTCACCGGGCATTCAAGGATGCCGCCGGAAAAGGAGTCGCTGCCCCTGCCAGGATCCCGGCGGGTGAACGCGGTATTCCGTGGGGTGAGCGGTTCGCCCGGCCTGTGAGACCGGATCGGGCGGGCGGCAGGATCGACTGGCAAAAGGACGGTGTATTGGGTCGTGTCTTTCAAGGTGGCGTTCATCGGCGCAGGGAGCATCGAGTTCACGCGGAGGCTCTTGCGGGATCTGCTGTCTGTTCCGGAGTTCCGTTCGATCCAGGTGGCGTTTACCGACATTAACCCGGACAATCTCGACATGGTGACCAAGCTGTGCCAGCGGGACATCGACGCCAACGGCCTGGACATCGCGATTCAGGCCACCTTGGACCGGCGGGAGGCGTTGAAGGATGCCCGCTATGTCTTCGTCACGGTGCGGGTCGGCGGCCTTGAGGCTTTCCGGACCGACATTGAAATCCCGCTCAAGTACGGGATCGACCAGTGCGTCGGGGACACCATCTGCGCCGGCGGGATCATGTACGGGCAGCGGGGGATCCCCCAAATCCTCGAGTTCTGCAAGGACATCCGCGAGGTGGCCGAGCCCGGCTGCATCATGTTCAACTACGCCAACCCCATGGCCATGCTGACCTGGGCGGCCAACGCGTACGGCGGCGTGCGGACCATCGGCCTCTGCCACGGCGTCCAGCACGGGCACCGGCAGATCGCGGACGTGCTGGGCCTTCCTCAAGAGGAAGTCGACATCGTGTGCGCCGGCATCAACCATCAGACGTGGTTCATCCAGGTGAAGCACAAGGGGGAAGATCTCACCGGAAAGCTCCTGGAGGCGTTTGAGCGCCACCCGGTGTACAGCAAGACGGAAAAGGTCCGCATCGACATGCTGCGGCGCTTTGGCTACTACAGCACCGAGTCCAACGGGCACTTGAGCGAATACGTTCCCTGGTATCGCAAGCGCCCGGAGGAGATCCGGGACTGGATCGACCTCAGCTACTGGGTGCACGGGGAGACCGGCGGCTACCTCCGCTTCTGCACGGAGAACCGGAACTGGTTCGAGACCGAATTCGACCGGTGGATGAACGAACCGCCGCTCCGGTACCGCCCGGAGGAGCGCAGCGAAGAACACGGATCGTACATCATCGAAGCGCTGGAGACCGGGCGCATTTACCGGGGGCATTTCAACGTGGTAAACCACGGGACCATCACGAACCTGCCGCCCGACGCCGTGGTGGAGGTGCCGGGCTACGTCGACCGGAACGGGATTCACATCCCTCGCATCGGCGACCTGCCCCTGGGCTGCGCCGCCGTCTGCAACGCCAGCATTTCGGTGCAGCGCCTCGCGGTGGAGGCGGCGGTGCGCGGCGACGACATGCTGCTCCGCCAGGCGATGATGATGGATCCGCTGGTCGGTGCCGTGTGCAACCCGCCGGAGATCTGGCAGATGGTGGATGAGCTGCTGGTCGCCCAAGAGCAGTGGCTGCCCCAGTACGGGCCCGCGATCGCCGCCGCCAAAGAGCGGCTGGCCAAGGGCCCGCTGCTTCCGACGCGAGACTATAAAGGGGCCGCCCGGCTCGAGGTGCGTTCCGTCGAGGAGATGAAGGAAAGCCTTGGCTGAGGCCCGGGAGGACTTGTCCGGCCGCCCGCGGAAATCAGGTTCTGGCGTCGACCGACGGAGCAGGAGTGTCCGGCCGCCGGGGCCGGGCACCGGAGCGAACGCCCAGAAGAACTCGGGGGAGGAATGACTGTGCTCGAGCTGCCGCGCTATCAGTTTTGGTTCGTCACCGGGAGCCAGCATCTTTACGGGCCTGAGGCCCTGGAGGCAGTGGCCCGCGACTCGCAGGCGATGGTCAAGGCGCTGAACGAGAGCGGGGCCCTGCCCTTTGAGCTGGTCTTCAAGCCGGTGCTGACGACGCCCGACGCCATCCGCCGCCTGGTGCTGGAGGCCAACGCCGCCGACGACTGCGCCGGCCTGATCACGTGGATGCACACCTTCTCGCCGGCGAAGATGTGGATCGGCGGCCTTTCGCAGTTGAAAAAGCCCCTCCTCCACCTGCACACCCAGTTCAACCGGGACATCCCGTGGGACACCATCGACATGGACTTCATGAACTTGAACCAGTCGGCCCACGGCGACCGGGAGTACGGGCACATCGGCGCCCGCCTGGGCCTGCGGCGGAAAGTGGTGGTCGGCCACTGGGAAGATCCCGAGGTGAGGAAGGGCATCGCGGCCTGGATGCGCACGGCCGTGGCGGCGGTGGAGAGCCGGCGCCTCAAGGTGGCCCGCTTCGGCGACAACATGCGGCAGGTGGCCGTGACCGAAGGCGACAAGGTGCAGGCGGAGATCCAGTTCGGCTGGTCTGTGAACGGCTACGGCGTGGGCGATCTGGTAGAGTACGTGCGGGCCGTCTCTGACGCCGAAGTGGACCGCCTGATGAAAGAGTACGAGGAGCGGTACGAAGTGGTCCCCGAGGGCCGGACGGAGGGGCCCGTGCGGGAGGCCATCCGGGAGCAGGCCCGCATCGAGCTGGGGCTCACGGCGTTCCTGGAGGAGGGCGGCTTTACCGCCTTCACCACCACGTTTGAGGACCTGCACGGCCTCAAGCAGCTTCCCGGCCTCGCGGTGCAGCGCTTGATGGAGAAGGGGTACGGCTTCGGCGCCGAGGGCGACTGGAAGACCGCGGCGCTCCTGCGGACCATGAAAATCATGGCCGGGAACGAGGGCACGTCGTTCATGGAGGACTACACGTACCACTTTGAGCCCGGCAACGAGATGATCTTGGGCTCGCACATGCTGGAGGTCTGCCCCACCATCGCCGACGGGACGCCCCGCATCGAGGTGCACCCGCTTTCCATCGGCGGCAAGGCGGATCCGGCGCGGCTGGTCTTTGACGGCCGGGAGGGCCCGGCGCTCAACGCCTCCCTCATCGACCTGGGCCACCGCTTTAGGCTGCTGGTCAACACGGTGGACGCGGTCAAGCCGCCCAAGCCCATGCCCAAGCTCCCCACCGCCCGGGTGCTTTGGAAGCCCCATCCGTCCCTGGCGGTCTCGGCGGAGGCGTGGATCCTGGCGGGCGGCGCGCACCACACCGTCTTCACCTACACCGTCACCACGGAGCAGCTCTTGGACTGGGCGGAGATGGTGGGCATCGAAGCGGTGGTCATCGACAAGGAGACCAAAGTCCGCCAGTTCGTCAACGAGCTCCGCTGGAACGAGGCGGTCTGGCGGTAAGGAGTGCCGGAGCCGGACGGCGGCGAATCCCGCCGGCCGCCGGCGCCGTGAACCCTTCAAACAGCACCGGGAACCGGGGCCGGGGGCCCTGGCCCGGTGCTTCGTCTTTTCCGTCCCCAATTTCCGCTTTCAAATGGTGACGTTTGTCCTGCGCTTTAGCGACTCCGGCTCCTTGACGCTCCTGTTCCAGGCGTGGTAATTTGTACACGTTAGGGTGCCCGAAAGAGTCAGAAAAGGGAGCCCAAAAAGGTGGTCCCAGACCATCCTTTTCGCCATCCTGTTGAGGCAAGGACGGTGCCTGATGAGACAGAACGCTACCCGGTCCATCGCAGCTTCACTGGTCCTGGTGGTCGCGGCGGCGCTGGCCGTGTTTACTGCCGCCGGCGGGACCGCAGCGGCGTTTCCGGTACAGATTGAGCACAAGTTTGGGGTGACGGTGATCCCCGAGGAGCCAAAGCGGGTGGTCACCGTCGGCTTCAGCGAGCAGGATCCCGTGCTGGCCCTGGACGTAAAGCCCGTCGCGGTGCGGGAGTGGTTCGGCGGCTACCCGTACGCCGTGTGGCCTTGGGCGCAGGATGCGCTGGGTGACGCCACTCCCGAGGTGCTGGTGATGCCCTTCGGCGAGCTGGATTTCGAAAAGATCGCCGCGCTGCGGCCCGATCTCATCGTGGCCACCCACTCGGGCATCACCGAGCGAGAGTATGCCACCCTTTCCCGGATCGCGCCGACGCTGGCGCAGCCCGGCGAGTATCCCGACTTCGGCGTGCCCTGGCAGGTGCAGACCCGGTTGATCGGCAGGGCCCTGGGCCGGGAAGAACTGGCCGAACAGCGAGTGGCCGAGGTGGAGGCCAAGATCGCGGCCGCCCGGGCGGCGCATCCCGAATTTGAAGGAGCCACCGTGGCCTGGGCGCATCCTGCGGGCCAGGGACAGTACTGGATCGTCGGTCCCAACACCCCGCCGATGCGTTTTCTGGCTGCGCTAGGCCTCGAGCTGCCGCCGGCACTGGCGTCCTTGATCGGCGACCGTGACTCGGGCCAGATCAGCGGGGAACAGATCGCCCTGCTCGATGTGGACGTGCTCATCTTTCAAGCCAGTTCCGAAGCGGAACGGCAGGCGCTGGAGCAGAGCCCGCTGTTTCGCAATCTGCGGGTGGCCCGGGAGGGCCGGACGATCTTTTTCGGCGGCTCCACCGACGTGCTTTACGGGGCGCTGAGCTTTAGCACCGTGTTGAGCCTGCCCTACGCCGTCGACCACCTGGTGCCGCTGCTCGCGGCGGCCATCGACGGCGACCCGTCCACCCCGGTCCCGCAGCGATGAACGGGGAGCGAACGGCGGTGGATCGGGCGGCGGCGCAAGGCGCTCCCGCGACGGCGGCGGGGTCCCCGCTGGCGGAGACGGCGCGGCGCTTGACGGAGAAGGACCGGTATCGCCGGTTTGAGGTCGGGATCCCGGAAGGCGACGGGTGGATCCCCGCGGCGCAGCTGCTCGACCGCGGCTTCGCGGCCGCGTGGTTCGAGCGGGTGGCGGCGAGGAGCGGCGACCGGAGGTTCGCCGCCGGGGTGCTCTCCCGCGCGTACGTGAGCGCCGTCGTGCTGGCGTGGGCTTTTCCGGTCCTGGCCGAAGCGCGGCTGCCGCTGAGCCCGTTGGAAGGGGTTCGGCTGCACGTGGGAGAGCGGAGCCGCGTCGACGGGGTGGCCCTGGCGGACCCGCGGGTCGCGGTGGTGGCGGGCGACCCGGCCCAGGGCCTGCCCGGGATTTCGGTGTTGGGCAGCCGGGACCAGCTCTGGGACGCCCTGGCCGAGACGCTGGCCGGGATGGAGCCGCTCCTCGAGCGTGTGAGAGAGGTGTCGGGCCTGGGCTGGCCCGCGCTCTGGGGCGAGGTGGCCGACCAAGTGGCCGGCAGCGGGCTTTGGCTGGCCCGGCTGTACGGGCGCGACCCGTGGGCCGCCTGGGACGAAGCGATGAGCGTCATCAGCCGGCTGGCCGCCAGGGAGCCGAGGCTGAGGGTGAGGCCCCGGCCGTTCCCGGTGCAGTGGCGCGGCGGGGAGGAGCTCCACATGGTGCGGGGCACCTGCTGCCTCCACTACCGCAGGGGAAAGGCGGCGCAGCCGGGCGAGGAGCTCTACTGCGTGAGCTGCCCGCTCCGCCCCGACGACTGGCGCAGGGAAACGATCCGGGCGAGCCTCGAAGGAGGGGAAGGGTCCCGGTGAGCGTGGAGAAGGGCGGACCGGTCCGGAGGCTTGAAGCTGCGTCTTCCGCTGCCCCGCTGCGGTCCAGCAAGGCGCGGCTGGCCGCGCTGGCGGCGGCCGCGGTCCTGCTGGCAGCCGTCGCGGCAGCGGGCCTGCGCTTCGGTTCGGTCCCTGTCACCGCCGCCGATGCCTTCGATGCCTTGTTCCGGTATTCGCCGGAGTCGTATGAACAGACGGTGGTCCGCTTCCTGCGCCTTCCGCGGACGGTGATCGGCCTGGGCGCCGGCGCGGCGCTGGCCGTGGCAGGCGCCGCCCTGCAGGCGACCACCCGCAACCCCCTCGCGGACCCGTCGATCCTGGGCGTCAACGCCGGGGCCGCGTTTGGGGTGGTGGTCGCCGTCTACTTCGGCCAGCTGGCGCATCCCCTTCAATATGTCTGGTTTGCCTTTGCCGGGGGTCTCGGAGCGGCCGCCGCGGTGTACGCGATCGGCTCCACGGGTCCGGGCGGGGGCACGCCGGTGAAGCTGGCCCTGGCGGGCGTGGTGGTCGCGTCGCTCCTCAACTCGTGGCTTACGGCGATCCTGCTCTACAGCCAGGAAACGCTGGACGTGGTCCGCTTTTGGCTGGCGGGGTCGCTGGCCGGACGGGACCTTTCGGTGTTTTATGCCGTGCTGCCCTTCATGGCGGTGGGCATGATCGGGATGCTGCTCGGGGCGGAGCAGCTGAACGTGCTGAGCATGAGCGAGGAGACCGCCCGGGCGCTGGGAATGCACACGGGCAGGGCCCGGCTGATCGTCGGCGGCCTCTCCGTCCTGATGGTGGGCGGCGCCGTGGCGGCGGCTGGGCCCATCGGCTTCGTGGGCCTGGCGGTGCCTCACATCGTCCGCGGCCTGGTGGGGCCCGATTACCGCTGGGTGCTGCCTTTCTGCGTGATAGTCGGCCCGCTCATGCTGCTCTCGGCGGACATCGCCGGCCGGGTGATCGCCCGGCCCTCCGAGGTGCAGGTGGGAATCGTCACCGCCCTGGTGGGCGCGCCGTTCTTGATCGCCCTCGCCCGGCGCAGACAGGTGGCGGGCGTATGAGTCCCAAGGAGCAGGCGGCAAAGCAGGTGACCCAGGCGACGGCGGGGCAGCCCGCGGCTCCGGGCCTGCGAGTGGTGCGGGCCGGGCCGGTGTCGTTTCGGATGCGGCGGCGGGTGACCGGGCTGGTCCTGGGGGCCCTGGCCTTGGCGCTGGCCATGGGAGCCTGGAGCTTGACGCTGGGGAGCTATCCGCTGTCCCTGCCCGAGGTGTACCAGGTGCTCACCGGAGCCGGCTCCGGCGCCGCGCGCTTCATCATCCTCGACCTGAGATTGCCGCGGGTGCTGGTGGCCCTGGCCGTCGGGGCGATGCTGGCCATGGCGGGCGCCATCTTTCAAGGGATCGTGCGAAACCCCCTGGTGGCGCCGGACATCATCGGCGTCAACTCGGGAGCCGCCGTCGCCGCCGTGTTGTGGATCGTCATGAAGCGGCCGGCGGGCTACGTGCCGGCGGCCGCTTTCGCCGGGGCGTTGCTGGCTGCGGCCGTCATCTACGCTCTCACGTGGCGGGGGAGGATCTCCGGCTCCCGGCTGATCCTGGTAGGCATCGGGGTGAACGCCGTGCTCACCGCGGCCACCACCTTCCTGCTCACCCGGGCGGAGATCCACGACGCGAGCCGGGCGATGCTGTGGATGACGGGCAGCGTCTACGCCAGCGACTGGAGCGACGTGCGGGTGCTGGCGGCCTCGCTGGCCGTCTTGGCGCCGGTGGGCGCCGTGCTCATGTGGTCCCTGAAGGTGCTCCAGCTGGGCGACGTCACCGCCCAGTCGCTGGGGATGCGGGTGGAGCGCACCCGGCTGGCCCTGATCGTCGCTGGGTGCGCGCTGAGCGGCATCGCTGTGTCGATCGCGGGGCCCATCGGCTTTGTCGCGTTGATGTCGCCGCACTTCGCCCGGATGCTGGCCGGGCCCATGAGCGGCGGCGTGTTCGTCCTCACGGGGCTGGTGGGCGGCCTTCTCGTCCTCGGCTCCGATCTCATCGGGCAGCATGCGCTCGGGGTGAGCATGCCCGCGGGCGTGATCACCTCGGCGCTGGGGGCGCCCTACTTCCTGTACCTGCTGTATCGCACGCAGGTGCGCGTTTAGGTGGGAGATAGAGATGAGCCGGCTCCTGGCAGACCGCGTGACGCTGGCCTACGGCCGCGGCCCGGCGGTGGTCGAATCCTTGAGCGTGTCGGTGCCCGACGGGGTGGTCACCTCCATCATCGGGCCCAACGGGTGCGGCAAGTCCACCCTGCTGCGAGCCCTCGCGCGGCTGATCGCCCCCGCGTCCGGAACGGTCATCCTGGACGGCGAGGCCATTCACCGGCTGCCCACCAAAGAGGTGGCCAGGCGCCTGGGCCTCCTGCCGCAGCACCCCAGCGCGCCCGACGTCATCGCCGTCGAAGACCTGGTGCGCCGGGGCCGCTACCCTCACCGCAGCCTGCTCCAGCCCATGAGCGCGCAGGATCACGCCGCGGTGGAGCGGGCGCTGGAGCTGGCCGGGGTGGCCCACCTGCGGGAGCGCGCCGTGGACGAGCTCTCGGGCGGGCAGCGCCAGCGGGTCTGGATCGCGATGGCCCTGGCCCAGGAGACGCCCATTCTCCTCCTGGACGAGCCCACCACGTACCTGGACCTCGCCCACCAGCAGGAGATCTTGCGGCTGATCCGCCGCCTGGCGCGCCAGGAGGGCCGGACGGTGGTCGCGGTGCTGCACGACGTCAACGCCGCCGCATGGGTCAGCGACCACGTCATCGCCATGCGGGACGGCACGATCGTCGCCCAGGGGCCGCCCGGCGAGGTGCTTCAGCCCCGCACGCTGCAGCAGGTCTACGGCGTGGAGTGCGACGTGGTGGAGTGCGCGAGCTCCGGGATCCCCTGGTGCGTCGCCCGGGGGCGGAGCCTGTGGCGGATGCTGGAGCTGGCTGCTGAGACCGGCGAAAACGGCGGCGAACGGGGTGACGGCAGCTTGCCCGAAGACGGCCCGGCCGGGAGACGCTCTCGTCCCGGCGCCCCGCGGGACGCCCTGCAGGCCCGCGGGCTGAGCGCCGGCTACGACGGCCGCACGGTGCTGCGGGACGTCTCCGCCGCCTTCCCCGCGGGGAAGGTGAGCGCCATCGTGGGGCCCAACGCCTGCGGCAAGTCGACGCTGCTTCGGGCCCTCGCGGGCCTATTGCCCGCCGAGGGAGAAGTGTGGCTGAACGGCCGGCCTCTCCACGCGTTCCGGCCGAGAGCGCTCGCCCGGGAGCTGGGCATCCTGGCGCAGGAGGCGCCGGTGCCCCCCGGCATGCTGGTGGAAGACCTGGTGGCCTGCGGCCGCTACCCGCACCAGCGCTGGTACCGCCAGTGGACGCCCGAAGACCAGCGGGCCGTGGAGCGGGCGCTGGAAGTGACGGGCACGGCGGAGCTTCGGTGGCGGCCGGTGGAGGCGCTTTCGGGAGGGCAGCGCCAGCGGGTGCGGCTGGCCATGGCCCTGGCGCAGAGCACGCCGGTGCTCCTCCTCGACGAGCCCACCACGTTCTTGGACCTCGCGCACCAGATCGAGGTGCTCGAGCTGGTGCGGGAACTGAACGAGACCGAGGGCAAGACGGTGGTCATGGTGCTCCACGACCTGTGCCAGGCGTCGTTCTACGCGGACCACCTGGTGGTGATGAAAGAAGGCCGGGTGGTGGCGGAGGGGCCGCCGGGCAGCGTGATGACGGAGGAGATGGTCCGGGAGGTCTTTGGCATGCGGTGTTCGGTCTTCCCGGATCCGCTCACGGGAACGCCGCTGGTGGTGCCGCAGGGGGGCGATGCGGCGTCGCCTGCGCCGGCGGGAGCTGCTCCGGCGGCGCAGGCGGAAACCATCCACGGGGAAACCGCGCGGGCGAGCCGGCCTCCTGTCCTTCGGGGATGAACCTTGACCCGTACTTCCCGTTGAATCCGGCTGCCCCGGTCCCTTATCTCTTGCGCTTCTTCTTCTTCGCTTTCTTCTTTTTCCGCTCTACCTTTGCTTTGGCTTTCTTTTCCTTCAGGCGGTTCCACCACGCGTCCGGGTGGTCCCAGTCGTAGCCGTAGAGAACGGTGACAGGGACCAGCTTGGGCCTGGCGGGAATGGTGATAGGGCAGTCCGGGGGCAGGTAGACGCCGATCCCCCGCGTTTTCGCCAGGGCCAGGAGGTACTGCACCCCCGGCCACTGGTACAGGTACTCCTTCTTGCTGGCCATGTTGACGCCCCACATGCCGATGCCCTGGAATCCCTCGTAGATGGCGAGGCCCAGCATGTAGGCGACGGAGCTGGAAAAGCACCGCCCGCATTCATCCAGCACCTGGTCGAGCGGGTAGGCGACGCTGTTCGGGATGAGCGGGTGCGGCTTCTGCATGTACACCGGCACCTTCAAGGAGCGGAGAAACGTGATGTGCCGCTCGTAGCCGTGCCGCTCCTTGCGGTTGTACGCGCGGACCAGCTGCGGCACGGAGTGCATCTCAAACCAGCGGTCCACCCGGCGGAGCTTCAGCGAGCGCCCGCCCAGGCCCCAGATCTCCCACGTCTTGTCGTTCAGGGGCGCTTCCTTGCGGGAAGGCGCGCCGCCGACAATGGCCACCTTCTTGATGGGCAGCCTCATCCACTCGTACCAATCCCGGCGTGCCAACGAGCCTCACACCTTTGCTACCGGATCTCAAATCGAAACACTTTTGGAACATCCATATCCAGGGGGCAAGGCGTGTGCCACGGGAGCCGCGGGCGGTTTCGAAATGATTTGACAGGCTCCGCCGTTGAAAGTTTGGGTTGGCAGGATGGATTCAAAATGACTTTGGCAGCTCACCACGCGGTCCAGCCGCCGTCGACGGGGAGGACCGCGCCCGTGACGAAGCTGGAGGCGTCGGAGGCCAGAAAGACGGCGGCGCCTTTGAGCTCGACGGGGTCGCCGGTGCGGCCCAGCGGCGTGCGGCGCTCGAGGTTGCGGCGAAAGTCCGGGTGCTGGGCGAGCACGCCCGGGGGAGGGAAAGCCCCCGGGGAGAGGGCGTTCACCCGGATGCCGAGGGGGGCCAGGTGGCATGCGGCATAGCGTGTGAGCTGGATGAGGGCGGCTTTGGCCGGGCCGTAAAAGGGCGGGTTCTGCATGCCGCTGGCGCCGTACACGGACGGGTCGGGGCTGACGCTGCCGTACATCGAAGCGACGTTGATCACCGCCGCGTGCCCCGTCTCGGCCACCGCCCGGCGCATGAGCGGGCAGGTCTCCCGGATCAGCCGGAACGCGGCGATCACCGCGACGTCGTAGGCGGCGGCGAACTCGTGGTCCGTGGCGTCGTCCAGCCCGCCGGTCCTGCCGGCGTAGGCGTTGTTGACAAGGACGTGCAGCTTCCCGAAGCGCTGCTCCACGGCTGCGACGGCGCGGCGGACGGCGGCGGTGTCCGTGATGTCGAAGGGGAGCGCGGAGGCTTCGAGGCCCCGGGCGCGGAGCGCGTCCTGAAGCCGTTCCAGCGGCTCGGGCCGGCGGCCGTTCAGGATGACGTGCGCTCCTGCCTCGGCCAACCCCGAGGCCAGCGCCCGGCCCAGCCGGCCCCCGGCGCCCGTCACCAGGGCGGTGCGCCCGTCCAGGCGGAAAAGCTCCGGCGCCGCAGCTTCCCGCAGGCGCCCGGGAAGCGAAGCTGCGTCCGTCACCGGGGCCACCTCGCGGGATCGAGGAGGTCGACGGGAAGCCGCTGCCCCCGGGCGTCCAGCAGGGCCACCTGCTCAGGCGAGAGCGGGGACAGGCGGAAGAGCCGGGCCGCCTCCTGCACCTGGTCCGGGCCGGCAAGGCCCACCACCACGCCGTGGATCCAGCCGTGGGCCCGCACGTAGGCCAGCGCGAGGTCGAGCACGCTCTCGCGCTCAAACTCCTTCGCCGCCCGCTCCAGGCGGTCGAGGACCGCGCGAGGGTCGACGCCGGGCACCCGGGGCCAAAAGGCGGCCGAGCCGGGAGTGAGAAGGCCTTGAAGCAGTGGGCTTCGGGCATGGACGCTCACGTCGGGGCGGCGGGCCGCCGCGGCGTCGATGCCGTACTCCTTCCAGCGCCAGTCGAGGAGGTTGAAGGGGATCTGGAGCAGGCGGACGTCGGGGTCCAGCAGGGCGTCGAGGGCCTCCTCGGGCGTCGCCGCGGAGACGCCCAGCGCGCCGATGACGCCCTGCCGCCGGAGGGCGATGAGGCGCCGCCAGACCCGCCCCTGCCAGCGCCGGCGGTCGGCAGCCCGGTGGACGAGGACGGCGGAGAGTTCTTTCACTCCCAGCTCCCGGCAGGAGCGGAAGACGCTGGCGTCGACGGCGTTTTCGAGCCACCGCGCCGGCGTCTCGTCTGGCACCTCGTCCATGGGCAGGAGCTTGGTGATCACCCGGACGTTCCTGCCGCCTCTGAGAAGGCCGCGCTGGGCGGCGCTGGCGAGCGCGCTGCCCAGCCGGCGCTCGCTTTCCCCGTACGCCCGGGCCGTGTCGAACTGGGTGACGCCTTGAGCAACGGCTTTGTGGACGATGGCTGAGGCGAGCTCGTCCGTGGGGACTCGTCCTTGGTTGGTCACGCCGTACGGCCCGCCCAGCTGCGCCGTTCCCACCACCAGCCGGCTGTGGAGACCGTCCGGCGTGCTCACCAGCGGCACGGCCGGTGGCAGCAGGCTTTCGCCTTCTGCCAGGCGGCGGCAGAGCTCGAGCCAACTGGTTCCCACCGGATCCGGGGCGCCGTCGAAAGCCCGGGCGACGCGGAGGTAGTCGCCCAGCGTGTCGATGGTGCAGGAGAGCCGTCCCCAGCCGGCGGGAAGTCCCCGGGGGCGGTGGCGCGCCGCGCCAAAGGTGCGGCGGATCCACGGCGTCACGTGCTCCCGGTCGCCCGGCGGGGCGGTCCGGGCCGCCCTGCGCAGCGCTCCGGCGGTGAAGGCTTCGACGCTGAGACCCAAGGGGACGTCGAGCTCAGGAGACCACGTGCAGAGGTAGGGGACCCCCCGGTGCTGGAGCTCGGCCAGGATTTCGTCCACCAGCGCGGCGTCGGGGAGGAGGTTGTCGGCGGTGAGCCGGACCACCACGGCGTCGTCGGGAAGGCCCCCGGCGGCCAGCGTGAACCGCTCCAGCACGTCGTCCAGCGGGCCCCGCACCACCCTGATCCCGGCCGCCGCGACGAGGCGGGCCAACCGGTCGTCCGAGGGGTGGTCCGAAGTGGCCAGCACCGTTTCCCAGCTGCCGCGGCTCGCCCTCAGAGCCGCGAGGACCGCGGCCGGGTAGCCGGCTACGGGCAGCAGGGATTTTCCGGCAAGCCGGGCCGACGAGGTGCGGGCTTGGACGATGACGCGGACTCTTGGCACGGAGATCCGTCCTTTCGGGCGTCTTGCCGCGGAAGGCGGCAGCGTCTCCGGCCAGTTTATGATGTTCCGGGCGGGAGCGGAACGGCGCCTCCCCAGCCAGAACCCGGCCCGGACGAGGCCCGCCGCGGGGCACCGGGGGCTTTGCGCCCACCGCCAGACGTAGTCGAAGTGGAGAGTTGGGAAAAAGGGACGCCCTCGCGTCCCCGTGCCTTCTGGGGCAGACTATCCCGGGAGGTGTCGGCGGTGCAAGGACAGCCCGGCGCTGTGGGGGGGACAGGGTTCTCAGGGGCGGCGGTCGCTGCGGTCCTGCTAGTCCTGGGGGCCTCTTCACCGGCCCTGGCCAACCGCCCGTCGTTCGCCGGCTCCGGGGCGCCCAGCCCTGGGGCCGCCGTTCGCTTTTCGGACCCTTCGGTTTCCCGTGTCATCTACTACGAATTGACCGCCGATGCTCCGGTCCAGTGGTTCGCCGTGGAGAGCGACCGCCCGCAGGAACTGCGCGTGCAGCTGGGCGTGCCCGTGGGGCCGTCGCAGGTGGCCGGTGAGCCGGCACTGGCCCTCTTCGGCCCCGGCCTTGACGGCCGCCTCGAGGGCGTTGCCATCGAGCCGCCGCCGGGAACCAGCCGGGGCGGCCTGGCAGTCTCGGCGAACGGACAGCCTGAGGAGTTTTACGAACCCGTGACGGGCACCCGGTCGCTCATCGTGGGAGAGGCCCGCGTGCAGCTGCCTTCTGCCGGCACGTACTACGGCGCCGTCTTCGACGTCCGGGGCCAGGAGGGAAAGCTCTGGGTGGCGCTGGGAGAGCGGGAAGTGTTCACCTGGCGGGATCTGCCCCGGCTTTTCCAGTGGATTCGAAAGGCCCGGGCGTTCCACGAGCTTTCCGGTTGGCCCCGCTGGATGGGAGTGGCCGGCGGCGGCATCCTGGCGCTGGCGGTGACCGCCGCCGTGCTGGTTCGGCGGCTCGCCGGCTAGGTGCGCCTTTTTCCCACGGCGGGTCCACATGGTAGGTTGTCGATCACGTACGGGGTTGGCGGGTCGAGACTCAAGGGGACGAGCGGGCCTTGCTCCGGCCGGAGAGTGCGCCCGCAATTTAGAGTAAACCGCTCTTTATGATTGACTTTATGCGGCGTGCTTTGGTAGACTGTTCCTGCGGCAATTATGAGTATTCCCATAAAGAAACTTTACATGAGCCTTGGATCAGGGCCAGATTGAGGAGGGTTCCTTATGCCGCTCTATCTCGTGGAGATCCCGCTGGGGGGGCGGGGCGAAGCCGAAGTGGTCGAAGCGCTCGACGCCATTTCTAAAGCGCTGGAAGGGGACGGTGAAATCATCGAGGCCCAGATCGGCCTCGAAGCAGGGCGGGCGTTCCTGGTGGCGGAGGCGCCGGAGGCCGCCCGGCTGGAGCAAGCGGTCCAGCGCGCGGGACTCGAGGTAACCCAGGCTAAGGAGGTGCTCTTGGTGGGGGCCGAGCTGGAGGAGGTCAAGGCCAAGGCCGGCAAGGCCAATTACCTGGTGGAATGGAACCTTCCCGCCGGTCTCACCATGGAGCAGTACCTGGAGCGGAAGAAGGAAAAGTCGGCCAACTACGCCTTGGTGCCCGAAGTGAGCTTTGAGCGCACGTACGTCTGCACCGACATGAGCAAGTGCCTGTGCTTTTACGATTCGCCCGGCGAGGAGTGGGTGAAGAAGGCGCGGGAGGCGGTCGAGGCGCCGATCGACTCCCTGACCTCCATCAAGCAAGTGGGTGCCTGACGGCCATGGCGGAGCGTACCCAAGGATGGCGGCTTCCGGAGCGGGAGCGGCGGGAGATCGCGGAGTGGTTCGCCGGGCGGGCCCGGTCGGTGGACCGCTGCCAGGAGCCGGCGCACGAAGGACTGCGGCTGCTGGCGGCCAGGGGCTGGCTGAGCCGGGGCGTGCCGGCGGCCCTGGGGGGCGACGGCGGTAGCTTGGAGGAGATGGCCGAGGTCATCGCCACCGTGGCCGGGAGCTGCCTCACGTCTGCCTTCAGCCTGTGGTGCCACCGGATGTTCCTGGAGTACGTCACGGCCAGCGTCAGCCCCTTCCTGACCACGCAGGTGCTGCCCCAAGCGCTCCGGCTCGAGCGGTGGGGGGCTACGGGCCTGGCCAACGCGATGAAGCACATCGCCTCCCTGGAGGAGCTGCGGGTGAGCGCCGAGCCCCGGGAAGGCGGGTTCGTCCTCTCCGGGCGCCTGCCGTGGGTGTCCAACCTGGTAGGAGACCGCTTCGTCGTCGCGGTGGCGGCGCGGTGCCGAGATTCCATCCTCTTGCTGGCCGTGCCGGGCGACTCGCCGGGCGTGAGCCCCGGCCCGAGGCTTCCTCTCTTTGGGCTGGAGGGCTCGGCATCGGCTTCGCTGCTCCTCGAGGACGTGCCCCTCTCCGAGCAGTGGGTGATCGCCCGGGACGGCGGGGCGTTTCTCCAGAGAGTCCGGCCGGCGTTCTTGATCCTGCAGTCGGCGCTGGCCTGGGGCCTGGCCGAGGCCGCGCTGGCGAGCGTGTTCCGGAACTTGTCCGGCCCCCGGGCCGTGCTGGCCGACCGGGCGTGGGAGCTGGACGACGCCCTGGCCCGCCTCGTAGCGGAGCTCAGGGCGCTGGCCCGCCACGGCGGGGAAGACAAGACTTACCGTGCGCTCAAGGTCCGCAAAGAGCTGGCCGAGCTGGCGGTGCAGGCGGTGTGGCTGGAGCTTGAGGCCGCCGGCGGCGCGGCGTACTTGTCGGAGAGCGACACGGCCCGGAGGCTGCGGGAAGCGGCGTTTTTCCCCGTGCAGAGCCCGAGCCTCGTCCAGCTCAGGACGGAGCTGGCCCGGTACGAGGAGGCAGGCGTGTCGTGATCGAGGTGGCTGGCGCCGGCAAGGATTACATTCTCAACGGGCGGGCGGTCACGGCCTTCGACGGCGTCGACCTCGAGGTGCGCCGGGGCGAGATTCTCTCCGTGGTGGGACCCAGCGGCTGCGGCAAATCTTCGCTGCTCAAGGCCATCGCGGGCCTTGAGCCTTTGAGCCGCGGCGAGATCCGCTTTGAGGGAAGGCGGCTGGACGGCCCGGATCCCCGCATCGGCGTGGTGTTTCAGGAGGCCCGCCTTCTCCCGTGGCTTACGGTGCGGGAGAACGCGGCCCTTGCCGCGAGGTTCGCAGCGCACCGGCGTCCGGGGGCCGCAGGGGAAGTGGACGACCTCCTGCGGCGCGTGGGGCTTGAGGCGTTTGGGGACGCGTACCCTTCGCAGGTCTCGGGCGGCATGGCGCAGCGGGCGGCGCTGGCCCGCACGCTCCTCCAGCGTCCCACGGCGATCCTCTTTGACGAACCCTTCGCCTCGCTGGACGCCCTGCGGCGGATGGAGCTCCAGATCTGGCTCGTCCGCATGCTCAAGGAGGAGGGCACCGCGGCGCTCTTTGTCACGCACGACCTGGACGAGGCGCTGATCATGGGCGACCGCATCGCCGTGATGACGCCCCGTCCCGGCCGTATTCACCGGATCTACGACGCGCCGCCCAAAGACCGGCGGGCGCTGGAGCAGCCCGAGACATTGGCCGCGTCCCGCGAGTTTTGGGAGCTGAAGCAGTCCATCTTGGCGGACCTGCGGGCGACGGGCGGTTTGGGAGAGGCGATGGCGGATGCGCACGTGGAGCCGTAGGGAGTTCTTGAGGTTCCTGGGCCTTGGGGCGGGCAGCCTCTTCGCGAGTTCGCTCCTGGCGGGCTGCGGGCGGCAGCAGGTGCAGGAAGCCCGGCCGGCGCTTCGGGCCGGCGACGACAAGCCGCTCAAGATCGGCTACCTGCCGATCACCGATGCGGCGCCTCTTCTCATTGCGGACGCGAAAGGGTTTTATAAGGCGGAAGGGCTGACCGTCGAGCGGCCCTACCTCTTTCGCGGGTGGTCCCAGATCGTCGAAGCGTTCGTCGCGGGGCAGGTGGACGTGATCCACGTGCTGATGCCCACCGCCGTCTGGATGCGGTTTGGCCAAGGGGTGCCGGTCAAGGTCGTCGCATGGAATCACACGGACGGCTCGGCGCTGACGGTAGACCCCGGCATCTCCCGGGTGACCGACCTCGCCGGCCGGACGGTGGCCATCCCGTACTGGTACTCCATCCACAACGTGGTGCTGCAGGAGCTCCTGCGCCGCCACGGGCTGCGGCCGGCGGAGCACGCCGGGGAGCGGCTGGCCGAGGGCGAAGTGCGGCTGGTGGTGATGGCCCCTTCAGACATGCCCGCGGCCCTGGCGAACGGCGCCATCGCCGGTTACATCGTGGCGGAACCCTTCAACGCCGCCGCCGAGGTGATGGAGGTCGGCAAGATCCTGCGCTTTACCGGCGACGTGTGGCTGCGCCACGCCTGCTGCGTGGTGGTGATGCGGGAAGACGACCTGGAAAGGCGCCCCGCCTGGGCCGAGGCCGTGGTCCGGGCGCTGGTCAAGGCGCAGCTTTGGATGCGGGAGAACCGGCCGGAGGTGGCGCGCCTTCTTTCCACTGCGGGCGAGGGCTACTTGCCCCAGCCTCTGGCCGCCATCGAGCGGACGCTGACGTACTACGACCACGACCACTACGGCGGCACCGGAGCCATCCAGCACCCCGAGTGGAACAACCAGCGCATCGACTTCATCCCGTACCCGTATCCGTCGTATACCGAAGCGCTGGTCCGCTTCTTGCAGGGGACGTACGTCGAAGGCGACCGGGCGTTTCTCGACGACTTGGACCCGGCCGCAGCCCACGGGCAGCTGGTGAGCGACGGCCCTGTCCGCAAGGCGCTGGGCGCGGTGGGCGGCCTCGCCGCCTTCGGCTTGCCCCCGCAGTGGACCCGCATCGAGGTGATCGCTCCGTGAAGATGCGGCTTTCCCCGAGCATCATCCTCCGCGCCGGCCTCTCCCGCGCCGGTGCGCCCCGGAGCGGCCTCTTCCGCACGGCCGTTTCCCGGGCCGGCGAGGGAAAGGGCGCGGCGTGGGCGCCCTTGGCTGGGCTCGCCCTGGCTCTAGCTGCTTGGACGCTGCTCACGTCGCCGGCGGTCGGGCTCAATCCCATTCTCGAGGTGTTCTCGCCCGCCCGGGCCCTGGAGGCGCTGAACCGGGTGGTCCAGCAGCAGCGGACGTGGACGCACATCCTGGTCAGCCTGCGGCGAGTGGGCGTCGGGCTCGCCATCGCGTTCCTCGCCGGCGTGCCCGCCGGCCTGCTCATTGGGAGGCTGCGCTGGCTCGAGCGGGCGTCGTCCGGCGCGATCCAATTTGTCCGGATGATCTCCCCCATCTCGTGGATGCCCATCGCCGTCATGGTACTGGGCATCGGCGACGCCCCCATCTACTTCCTGCTGGCCGTGAGCGCAGTCTGGCCCATCCTCCTGAGTACCGCCGAAGGGGTGCGGCGCGTCGACCGCCGGTGGATCGAGATGGCCCGGAGCCTCGGCGCGAGCAGCGCCGAGATCCTGCGCCACGTGGTGATCCCGGCCGTGGCTTCGCACGTGGTGACCGGCCTGCGGCTGGGCCTGGGCGTGGCGTGGATCGTGCTGGTGCCCGCCGAAATGCTGGGCGTGCGGGCCGGCCTGGGCTACGCCATCCTCGACGCCCGGGACCGGCTGGCCTATCCCGAAGTGATGGCGATCATTCTGGTCATCGGCTTTATCGGCTGGTCGATGGACGCGCTCATCCGCCGGATCCAAGCCCAGCGCTGGCGCGTTTCCTGACGGGCGGCAGGAAAATCCTGGCCGAACTCGAACGCGGCATGGTGCAACGTATCAAGGTGCAGCGTACTTGAGGCACCGCGGAGGTCTTGCGCGATGCGGAAGGTACTCGGCCTGATCCTTGCAGCCAGTTTCGCCGCAGCCACAGTCACGGCCGCAGCAGAGCCGCTGGACGGGAGCGTGAACGGGATGGGCTTTCCCCTGTCGTATCCGGTGGAGCACACGGGCGCGGACTGCCCGAAGCCGCCGCTGCCGGCGTTGCACGAACTCCCCATCATCATGTCGCTTCCCAATCCGTTCGAGTGGTCGGACGGCTCCGGGGTGATCACCCGCCGGGAGGAGTGGCGCTGCCGGCGGGCCGAGATCGCGGAGGAGATCCAGCACTACCAGCTGGGATACAAGCCGCCCCGGCCGGAGGAGCTCGAGGCCAGCTTCTCCCGGGAAGAGCAGCTCCTGAAGGTGAAGGTCCGGGACCACGGCGCCGAGCTCACCTTGACGGCGAAGGTGACCTTGCCGGAGGGCCAGGGACCGTTTCCGGCGTTGATCGGCGTCGGGTGGGGGACGGGGAGCCTTCCGCCGGACCTGGTCCTGAGCCGGCCCATCGCGACGGTGGCGTTCAACTTTCTCGAGATCTCCGATGTGTACCCGGACAAGGAAACTCAACCCTTCTACCAGGCGTTCAAGACCGACATTGGCAAGTACGCCGCCTGGGCCTGGGGGATCAGCCGGATCATCGACGGCCTGGAGATGGTGAAGGAGCAGTTGAACCTGGACACGTCCCGCATCGCCGTGACGGGCTGCTCCTTCGCGGGAAAGATCGCACTCTACGCCGGCGCGTTTGACGAGCGGATCGCCCTCACCATCGCCCAGGAGCCGGGCGGGGGCGGGGCCGCGGCCTGGCGGGTGACGGAGAGCCTGCCCGGCGAGCGGGAGACCCTGGCCAGGACCACGCGCTCCTGGTACCGTCCGGAGTTTTTCCAGTTCGCCGACGCCGTGGCGCGGCTGCCTTACGACCATCACGAGCTCATGGCCATGGTGGCGCCGCGGGCCCTGTTCGTACTCGGCAACCCCGATTACGAGTGGCTGGCCGAAGAGTCGGCCTACGTGTCCAGCATGGCGGCGAAGAAGGTGTGGGAAGCGCTGGGTGTCCCCGAGCGCTTCGGCTTTTCGATCGTTGCGGGGCATCCTCACTGCATGGTGCCGGAGAGCCAGCGGGCGGAAGTGGCCGCGTTTTTGGACCGGTTCCTCCTCGGCGACGAGTCCGTTGAGACCGAGATCGTCCGCACCCCGTACAGCACGGACCTGGCCCGCTGGATCACTTGGGACCGGCCGGTGCTGGAGTAGATCTGGGCGAGCGGGTGAAGCGCAGCTTCCCCGCTTTTTTTGTTCCGGCAACACGTTTTTGCTCTGGTAACACGTTCTTGCTCTGGCAGCGCGGGGCCCTTCCACGCTCTGCCGGCGGCGGTCTTGTCGGCGTTCACGCCGGTGACACGGATCGGTGCATGATCTTTACAGGTTTCCCCCGGTTCGACTGTCAATACCGTGTACAGATGACTTCCCGCACACCGTGCGACGGGCGCAATCCTCCCATCTGCCCGCTTCTTAGCTGGGAGATTCAGCCGGAAATCCGCACGCCCACTTCCCCGCCGGTGCTCCCACCGTATGTAACTTCCGTTCTGTACACACTATTGACAGCGCGCGGTGGTTGGAAGTGTCAATTTCATGTACAGATCGGTCCAGCGTGCAAATCGCACAAATGACACGAGCTATCAACCGGTGAACGGCGGGGCAGAACCCACACCATCCGCGCGGGGCCGAAGCCGCGTCGGGCGGGGCGAAGGGGAAAATCCAGCCTATCCGCGAGCACACCGGGAATCGGGGCACGCCGGAAATCCAGGACTGCCGGAAATCTGAGCGCCCCAAAGACAACAAAGACAAAGCGACCTCCGGGATCGATCGTTCCCGGAGGTCGGCTGCGTTTCACAGTGTTCTCCGCCTGCGGCCGCATCGGGACGGCGGCCGGCGCTGCTCGTGCCCGCCTCCACCGCTGCTCGTGCGCGCGTCCACCGCTGTTCGTGAGCGCGTCCGCCGCCGGCGGCCTACCGCTTCACCAGCGGCAGGATCTTCTCTTCCAGGATCGACTCGAGGGTGACGTCGCCCACCTCTTTGAGGTCGTAGCGCACCCGGACCGCAGGCTTGTTGAGCGTCAGCAGGCGGCCCAAATTGATCGGCGTGCCGATGACCACCACATCGGCGGGCGTCGCGTTGATGGTCTCCTCAAGCTCCCGCATCTGCGTGGCCCCGTAGCCCATGGCGGGGAGCAGGTCGGAGAGCTGGGTGTAGTGCTCAAACACGCCTTTGAGCGAACCCACCGCGTACGGGCGGGGATCCACCAGGGTCGCCTGCAGGTTGCGGGCGGCGATCACGCCCGCACCGTAGGCCATGCCGCCGTGGGTGAGCGTGGGACCATCCTCCACCACCAGCGCCCGCTTGCCCCGTACAGCGTCCGGGTCCTCGACGGTGATGGGCGATTCGGCCATCACCACCGTGGCCGTGGGGTTGACGGCTTTGGCGGCGTCCAGCACGGCTTGGACATTCGCCGGGCTGGCGGAGTCGATCTTGTTCACCACCAGCACGTCGGCCATGCGGAAGTTGGTCTCGCCGGGGTGGTACGACGTCTCGTGGCCGGGACGGTGCGGGTCGACGACGGTGATGGTCAGGTTGGGCCGGAAGAACGAGAAGTCGTTGTTGCCGCCGTCCCACAGGATGACGTCGGCTTCGCTCTGAGCCTGCTCCAGGATCTTGCCGTAGTCGACGCCGGCGTAGACCACGTTGCCGCGGTCGATGTGCGGTTCGTACTCCTCGCGCTCCTCGATGGTGCAGCGGTGCTTCTCTAGGTCTTCGAGGGACGCAAAGCGCTGCACCACTTGCTCTTCCAGGTTGCCGTAGGGCATGGGGTGGCGGACGACGACCACTTTCAGCCCCCGGGAAGTGAGAATTTCCGCCACTCGGCGCGTCGTCTGGCTCTTGCCGGCGCCCGTCCGGACCGCCGTCACCGCCACCACCGGAACGGACGCCTCGAGCATGGTGCTGTCCGGGCCGAGCAGCCGGAAGTCGGCGCCGCAGGCCATGGCGAGCGAGGCGCGGTTCATCACGTACTGGTGGGAGACGTCGCTGTAGGCGAAGACCACTTCGTCGACGTGCTCCCGACGGATCAGGTCAGGAAGCTCGGCCTCGCTCACGATGGGGATCCCGTCCGGGTAGTCCGGTCCCGCCAGCGAAGCGGGGTACACCCTGCCTTCGATGTCCGGGATCTGCGTCGCCGTGAAGGCGACCACCCGGTAGTTGGGATTGCCGCGGTAGACGACGTTGAAGTTGTGGAAGTCTCTGCCGGCAGCTCCCATGATGACGACGCGGCGCTGCCGGGAAGGGATGGTGTGAGGGGCTTGGTCTGTCATAGTGGGCTCCTTTCGAGCGGCGATCGCACGGCGATCGCGCGAGGGATACGACACCGGAGGTTCCGGCGTCAACACGTGAAAGTACACCATCGGGTGCGCGTCGTCCTGCAACGACTAAATATTCAAGGGTCATTTTTTTCCGCCGAATCCAAGGGAGGCGGAGGGCAAAGGAAAGGCGTGCGAGACCCCCGGAAATCCCCTGGGCCTCGCACGCCGTGTGGGACGGCGAAAGGACGGTTGCTCTCCGCCGGGACAGCCGGCCGGATCAGTCGATCAGACCCTGCTCCTTGAGGAACTCCAAGGCCACCTCTCGCTCGTCGCGGCGCTTGCCGTCCACCTCGTAGTTGAGCTCCGCCATGGTGCGCTCGTCGATGCGCCCGGAGAGCTTTTCGAGGATCTCCCGCAGCCCGGGATTCTCCTCCAGCACGTCCTCCCGCACCAGGATGCCCGCGTGGTACGGCGGGAAGACGCCCCGGTCATCCTCCAACACCACCAGGTCAAGGGCCGCGATCTGCCCGTCCGTCGAGAAGGGGACGATCACGTCCACCTGCCGCAGCTGCAGGGCCTGAAAGAGAAGGGCGTGGTCCATGGCCCGGTTGCGCCGGAACTTGAAGCCGTACACCGCCTCGGCACCCCGGATCCCGTCGGGCCGGTCTCCCATGAAGGCCAGGGTGCCGCCGAGGGTGAGCCGGCCGGCCAGGGGGATCAGGTCGGAGATCTTTTCGAGCCCGTGCTCCTCGGCGAAGGCGCGGGGCACGGCGAAGACGTAGGCGTTGCTGAAGCCGAGGGTCGGCAGGTAGTCGAGGCCGAACTGCTCCTTCATCCCCTTGGCCGTCTGCTCATAGACCCAGTCGGCATCGATGCCCACCTCCGTGGGCTGCTTGAGAAAGCCCGTCCAGGCGGTGCCCGAGTACTCCACGTACATGTCGATGTCGCCGCGGCGCAGCGCGCTGAGGATCACGTCGCCCGAGGCGAGGCCCGGCTTGGCTTCGGCCGGATAGCCGTGCGCCTTGAGCAGCTCCGCGATCATGTGGGCCAGGATGTACTGCTCGGTGAAGTTCTTGCCGCCCACGACCAACGTGCGCTCCTGGGCCGAAGCCTGGAACGGGACGGCCAAAACCAGGCCGATCACTGCGGTGAGGAGGATCAGCCTCATCTTCATCTCCAAGCGTCGGGTGCGTGCGAACACGGGTATCGCCTCCTTAAGAGAAATGGATTAGGCCTCCCGCAGGCCGCGGGGGGTGATCCACCACTCGACTCTGCCCAGCAGGAACTCGGCGCCCAGCGCCAGCACGGCGGCGGGAATGACGCCCAGCAGGAGCTTGGTGGTGGAGACCTCCAGGATCCCCTGGAAGATCAGGTCGCCCAGGCCGCCGGCACCCACGAACGCGGCCAGCGTGGCAATACTGACGCACTGCACGGCGGCCGTCCGGACCCCGGCGGCGATGAGCGGCGCCGCCAAAGGCAGTTCCACCATCCAGAGGATCTCGGCGCGGGTCATGCCCATCCCCTTCGCCGACTCGATGACGGCGTCGCTCACGTTCATGATCCCCGTGGTGGTGTTCATGAGGATCGGAAGCAGCGCCCGCACCGTCAGGGCGGCGATGGCCAGGGGGTATCCGATCCCGAGCAGCGGCATGAGCAGGCCCAGAAGGGCAAGGCTCGGGACGGTCTGCCCCAGGCCCGCCAGCCAGAGGATGGGATACTGCAGCGCCTTGGAGCGGCTCGCGAGGATTCCCAGCGGTACGGCGATGACAAACGCCAGTCCAAGGGCGGTCAAGGTCATCACGATGTGCTCTTGCGTGAGCCAGAGCACTTCGTCCCGGTAAAGCAGGAAATGCTCCCAAAAGCGCGCCACCAGGGGCTACCTCCTTTCCGCAGCTTTCCGCGACCAGCCGCGGCGCGCCGTCACACGGCGGCCAGGTTTTCGGCCTGCGGCGCCGCCCCCTCGCGCCCGCCCGCGGCCACGCGCCGGCGGGCCAGCCGCTCTAAGGCCACGAAGGCCAAGTCGACGGCGACGGCCATCACCGCGGCAGGCAGGGCTCCGGCCACCACCATCTCCGGGTAGAGCAGCTGCATGCCCCTGAGAATCAGGTTTCCGAGGCCGCCCGCCCCCACGTACGCCGCGATGGTGGCCACGCCCACGGACATCACCGCCGCGACCCGGAGTCCCGCCACGATAGCCGGCAGCGCCACCGGGAGCTCCACCATGAACAGCCGCTGCGCCCGGGTCATGCCCATGCCGCGGGCGGCTTCGATCAGCGCCGGGTCGACGTTGAGCAGGCCCGTCGCCGTGTTGCGCACGATGGGCAGCTGCGAGTAGAGCACCAGGCCGATGATGGCGGGCTCAAGCCCCAGCCCGGTGAAGGGGACCAGGATGGCAAACAGCGCCAGGCTCGGGATCAGGTAAAAGATGCCGAACGTGCCCAAAATCCACGGGCCGAGGCTCTTGATCCGGGCGGCCAGGATGCCGAGGGGCACGCCGAAAGCCGTCGACAGGCCCATGGCCACCAGGACGATCACCAGGTGCTGGCCGGCGAGCGCGGCGACCTGGTTCCAGTTGTCCAGCAGGTAGCTCATGCGCTGCGCTCCTCCTTTAGAGCGGAGCGGGCATCCCTTTGGCTCCCCCCCGCCGTGACCTCAAACGATGCTCCGTCACCCGGCCCGGCGGTGCGGCGGGCAGGATGCGCCTGGCCATCCGCAGAGCTGGGCGAGAACCCGCCCTCCGGCGCCCCCTTGGACAGCCGGGCGATGAGCCGGACGAGATCCTCGTACCCGATGAGCCCCCGGGGCCGCCGGTTTCCGTCGACGACCACCAGGTAGTCGCCGGCGTCGGCATTGTCCCGGCCCGGGTGGATGAGGCGGGGGAAACTCTCCCGCACCAGTTCGTCATGGCGGATGTGAGGAGGATCCAGGGTCGCCAGTTCCCGGGCAGGCCTCTCGAGAGCGCCGTTGTTCAAGGCCCGGGCCGCCTTGCCGCTGCTCGGGCCGGTGCCGCCGGCGTGGTCCAACCCGGCGACGGCGAGGTCGCGCCGGGTGATGACGCCGGTGAGCCGGCCGTTCTCGTCCACGAGGCAGACGGCCTTGATCCCGCTGTTTGAGAAGGCCTGCAGCGCCTGCTGGACGGAGCTGGTGTCAGGCAGGGTGACGATGCGCGACTCGCCGACCTCTCCGGCCCTCAGGTATTCCAGCTCGTGCAGGAGGGCCTCGTCGCCGATGAACTCGGTGACGAACGGTTCCGCAGGCCGGCGGATCAAGCCTTCGGGAGTGTCGTGCTGGACCACCCGGCCGGACCGGAGCAGGCAGATGGAATCCGCCAGGACAAAGGCTTCCGAAATGTCGTGGGTGACGAAGAGGATCGTCTTCTTCACCTGCTGCTTGATGCGGACCAGCTCCCGCTGGAGCTGCTTGCGGGTGATGGGGTCGGTGGCGCCGAAGGGCTCGTCCATCAAGATGATCGGCGGATCGGCGGCCAGCGCCCGGGCCACGCCCACCCGCTGCCTCTGGCCCCCCGACAGGTGGCGAGGATAGCGGTGGCGGTACTCATCGGGGTCCAGGCCCACCAGGTGCAGCAGCTCGTCGACCCGCTGGTCGCGGCGGGATTTCGGCCACTTCTTAAGGCGCGGGACCAGCGCGATGTTCTCCGCGATGGTCATGTGGGGGAAGAGGCCCGTCTCCTGGATGACGTAGCCGATATCCCGGCGCAGCTGGACCGCGTCGAGTTGCGCCACGTCCTTGCCGCCCACCAGGACTCGCCCCTTGGTGGGCGTGATGAGCCGGTTCACCATCTTCAGCGCGGTGGTTTTCCCGCAGCCGCTGGGACCGATGAGAACCGTAAACTCGCCTTCGCGCACCTCGATGTCGACGCCGCGCAAGGCGTGGACGCCGCCGTAGCTCTTATGAACTTCCTCGAAGCGAATCATCGTCATCCCCCCGTCCGTCTGAGAATCGGGCGAGACCGCAGCACACCGTCGGTTGAGACCGCCGCGCACGGCCGGAACACGGCACGCAGACGCCGCTCAAAGGCTCGAGCCGGGCGCCTGGCTCCATGACCGCTCGAGCCGGCGGGGGCAGTAGGACGAACACGATCGGTCCCGGCTTCCGTCGCGAAAGACCGGGATGCACCGCAAGGACACACGAAAAGACGCCGTTACCCTCGAAACCACACGCTTCGTTCACCAGACAGCCGTCGAACAAGAAGGGAGAAAGGAGATAGCGCGCGATGCGGCGTTGTCCTCTCTCGCTTAAGGCCTACGAGGTTAGCTGACGGGTTCGGGCGGAAAGAGCGCTCCCTACCCGCACCGCCCGGGGGCCGGACGGCGCAGGATTCACCCCGGTGCCCATCGTTGGGCGTTGGTTCCCCCGCTCTCTAGAGTCGAGATTCGGCCTAGCGGCACTCTACATTCTGAGGGCGTTATTCATGCTGCGGTCCGTTGCATGACCCGCGCGGCCACTCCCGCGCGGCTTTGGGGAAGAGGAGCCGATCCCTCCTTCCAGTCCAGTCTCCTGCTGCCTCGAGTACAAGGTCATTGTACCAGGATCGGAGGCGCCGGGTCAAACCGGCGGTCAACCCGGGGGCGGTACGTGCCGATGACTTATGGTAGAAACCATCGACCGGCTGCGGTGGTGAGGCTCCTCAAGGTCGCGGTCATCACGACAACTTCATAGGGCTTTTCGAGCACGGCGGAGCTCGCGAAGTGCACGCGTCCATGGTAGGGAAGCAGCACAACATCGGACTTGAACTCCGAGTACACAAGGACGTGGAGGGAGCGGCAACGTGCGCGTCAGTGTTGGCGCCAAGATGACTGCAGCATTCGGGCTCGTGTTGATCTTGCTCGGAGGCGTGCTCTTGTCTGGCCTGAGCGGGCTGAACCGGGTTGTCGGGATCTTTGAAGGCCAGGTCGTACGCATCGCAAACAACGTCCGTCTCAGCCAGGAAGTGGCAACTCACGTGATGACCTCGTCCTTTTCATTGGCCGTATTTCTTTCGACTGGGGAACCCAGTTTTCGCTCTCGCTTTGACGCCGCGGACCAGGCCGCGGTTCAGGCGCTGGAAAGCCTTCGCTCTCATTCGGTCTCCCAGACAGCCCTTGATCTGATCGATCGCGTCCAAACCTTGCAAGCCGAATACGTCCGCGGCGCAGGGGCTCTGTTCGATCTTCGCAGCCGGATGGATGAAGCCGAGTACCTGGAGTACGTGGCCGGGCTCGACGCCACGAGGAGCCAGCTCCTCCAGGCAGTCGACGAGCTCATCGCGTATCAGGCTCGGCGCAGGGAGGAGCTGCAGCTCCAAGCGGAAGCCGTGGCTGCCCAATCCCGGAGAGTGATGATCGTCTTCACCGCCGTCGCGCTCCTCCTGGGCGGCTTTTCGGCCATCGTGGTGACCTGGAGCATCTCGCGGCCGGCGCGGATGGTGGCCGGCGCGGCCGACCGCCTGGCGGACGGCGACTTGACCGTGGAGACCCTGAACGTCCGCTCGCGGGACGAAATCGGGGACATGGCCAGGGCGTTCAACCGGATGGTGGAGAGCCTGCGCTCCATGATGGCGGCCATCGGCCGGGCCAGCGCGGAGCTGATGGAGAACGGCCGGCAGCTGGCGGCCATGGCCGAGGAGTCGGCCAGCGCCACGTCGCAGATCGTCGCGGCCATCAACCACGTGGCCGAAGGCGCAAACCAGCAGGCTTCCAACTCCAATGAGACTGCGGTCTCCGCGCAGCACCTGCGGAAGGCGATCGACCAAATCGCCAGCGGGGCTCAGAGCCAGGCGCAGCAGGTGCAGGAGATCAATGCCCTGATCCAGCGGATGGCGGAGGCCATGGATGAAGTCTCCGCAGCGGCAGTCGAAGTGGCGAAGGACTCCGAAGAAGACGTCAAGACGGCGCAGGCCGGCGGCGAGGCGGTGCGCGCCGCCGTCGAGGGCATCGAGCGCATGCGGGAGCGCATCGAGGAAGTCGCTTCCCGGGTGCACGAACTGGGGCGGCATTCGCAGCGCATCGGCGAGATCGTCGCCTTGATCAGCAGCATCGCCGAGCAGACCAACCTGCTGGCGCTCAACGCCGCGATCGAAGCGGCCCGGGCCGGCGAGCACGGGCGGGGCTTCGCCGTGGTCGCGGACGAGGTGCGCAAGCTGGCCGAGAGTTCGTCCCAGTCCGCCCGCCAAATCAGCGAACTGATCGAGACCATCCAAGCGGGGATCCAAGAGGTGGTGGGCGCCGTCGAAAGCAGCACGCAGGAGGCCGAGGCCGGGTCGAAACTGGCGGGCCAGGTGGGGGAGGCCCTCGACCAGATCGTCAGGAGCGTGGCCAAGAGCAGCGAGAGCGCCCGCAGGATCGCCGGCGCCGCGGAGCGGGTGGCGGAGGATACGGATGAAATCGTCCAGCGGGCCACGGAAGTTGCCAGCATTATCGAAGAGAACACCGCCGCTACGGAGGAAATGTCCGCCGCCAGCGTCCAGGTGACCGACGCGATGAACGAGATCTCGTCGATCGCCGCGGAGACCGCGGCCTCGGCTGAAGAAGTGGTGGCCTCCGCGGAGCAGGTGAACCACCACGTGGCCCAGGTGCGGGGCGCGTCGTCGAGGCTCATGGAAGTGGCAGAGGAGCTGAGCCAGCTGGTGGCACGGTTCCGGCTGACGACCGGCGAAAAGGCCAGCGGTTGAATGGATGGCGGCGCTTCCCGGCGGGGGAAGCGCCGCCTTTCTTACATCGACTGCTGCTCCTTCACCAGCGAACAGGGGAAATGGGAGCAGCGACGGCACAGGTTGAGGTGCTCGTCAAGGCGGACGGAGGCCTCGATCACGTGCGGATGGCGGAAGGAACGGTAAGACTCGATGGCCCCGAAGAGCTTCGCTCGCAGCTGGCCGATCGAGTCCCAGATTTTACATTGGTCCACGCCCGGTTCCCCTTGTCGAGTGTCCAGAACGGACCGCGTTGTCATCATCTGAAGAGTCTGCTTTCTCTGCCGGACCCGGAACACCTTCTTTTTGTTCAAGACGGCGGCTTTCCTGCCGGGCGGTGCCGCTCTTGCGGCCGTCCGAAGAGGGACCCGGGCCCGCGCCGTCCAACTCTGGCGATGGAGCCTCGTCGCGCACTGGCTGCGCCGCACGCCGCACTCAGGGTCCATCCGGAGAAGGAGGGCAGCGCATGGCCCGGCACGAGCTGGTCTTTACCACGCACCGGCAGTGCACTGCGTTCATGGACGTGATCCGCGCCGGCAGGCAGCACCTGCCCAAGTTCGGCCGCCCGGAGCGGCTGGCGGCGGGGGCGGTCGTATACGACTACGGCGATATCGTCGATCACCTGTACCTCGTGAACGCCGGAGTCGTGCGGACCAGCGTCCTCTCATCCGAAGGGAAAGAGCTGGTGACCGGCGTCTGGGGCCCCGGGGAGCTCTTTGGCCAGTTCTGCCTCTGCCAGCGGCGGGAGCGCAACGAGCGCGCCGTGGTCATGGAGGACGCAGAGATCGTCCGGCTGGGGGTCGAGGAGATCATCCAATTGGTCTCGGGCCGCGACGGCGCCTTGGCCATGCTCCAGCTCTTTTGCCACCGCATCAGCGCGCTGGAAGAGCAGGTGGCGGAGCTGGCTTTCGCCAACGTGCGCACCCGCCTCGGCCTGCTCCTCCTGCGCCTGGCGCAGCAGGGCGTCCCGCAGCCCGACGGCAGCCTTCTCTGCGAGGAGTACCCCACCCACGAAGAGATGGCGCGGCGCATCGGCACCACCCGCGAGCAGGTGACCAGCCTCCTCGCGCAGTTCCGCAAGAGCGGCGCCATCGCCTACCGGCGCTCGGGCCCCATGCGCGTCTATCCCCGCCGGCTCGAGGAGCAGATCGAGGCGTTTTGACCGCGCCCGGCGAGGCGCGGATCCCGCATCCCCCGCACCAGCACGCCCGGCGCGGCCTTCGCTCTTGGCCCGGCCGTTACCCTCCCGCGAATGTATGAAACCGTACATCCTTCACCGCCGCCCGTGGAGTAAGGTAAGGGTGACACTTGGCTTACTTCACGGTCTTGCGGAAAGGATGTGCGAGAGATGCTGATCAGTGAAAAGGACCGCGCCGTTATCCGGGAGATGTTTGAGGAGCTGGAGAACCCGGTTCGCCTGGTGGTGTTCACCCAGGGCAGCCTCAAGCTCCCTGGACAGCCGGACTGCATGTACTGCGAGCAGACGGTGAAGCTCACGCAGGAGCTGGCCGAGCTCTCCGACAAGGTCTCCGTTGAAGTGGTCAACTTCCACACGGAAAAGGAGAAAGTGGAAGAGTACCAGATCGCCCGCATCCCGGCCATTGCCGTGGTGGGCACCAAGGACTACGGCGTCCGCTACTACGGCATCCCCGCGGGCTACGAATTCAGCACGCTGCTCGAGGACATCATCGACGTCTCCAAGGGGAAGACGGATCTCTCCGAAGAGACGCTGGAGCAGCTGGCCCGCATCGACACGCCCGTTCACATCCAGGTCTTCGTGACGCCCACGTGCCCCTACTGCCCGTCGGCGGTGCGGTTTGCGCATAAGCTGGCCATCGAGAGCGACTACGTCCAGGCCGACATGGTGGAGGCCCAGGAGTTCCCCGAGCTGGCCCAGCGGTACGGGGTGTTCGGCGTGCCGCGGACCGTCATCAACGAGGAGACGCACATGGAGGGCGCGATGCCCGAGCGGTACGCGATGCTCTACGTCCTCAAGGCCGCCGGCAAGCTCAACGACGAGGAAGCCAAGCTTCTCTCGGCAGTAGCGAGGTAAGGGCCATGGCGCTGGAACTGTCACTGAGTACCGAGGCGCGCGCTCAACGCGACGACGTCTACGACACGGTGATCATCGGCGGGGGCCCGGCGGGGCTCTCCGCCGCCCTGTACGCGGCCCGGGCCAAGCTCCGCACCGTGGTGCTGGACATGAACCCGCGAGCGGGGGCGCTCGCCGCCACCTCGCTCATCGTCAACTACCCCGGCGTCCCGGAGGAGCTCTCCGGCGCCGAGCTCCTCGAGCGCTTCCGCCGGCAGGCGGAGAGCTTCGGCGCGGAGATCGTCCAGGCCCAGGTGCTTTCGACGGACCTGGCCAGCGACCCCAAGCTGGTCTTTGCCTCCACCGGCGTCTACAAGGCCCGCACGGTGATCATCGCCTCCGGGGCTCTGGGCCGCAAGGCTTCGATTCCCGGCGAGGCGGAGTTCCTGGGCAAAGGCGTCAGCTACTGCGCCCCGTGCGACGCGGCGTTCTTCCAGGACAAAGAGGTGGCGGTCATCGGAAACAGCGAGGCCATGCCGGATGAACTGGCCGTCATCGCCCGGTTCGCCCGGACCATCTACCTGATCCCCCGCGGCAGGCTCACCGAAGAGCAGGCGGCCCGGGTGGCGGAGTTTGCCAACGTCCGCCTCATGGAGAGCGCCCGGCCGGTGCGGATCGTGGGAGAGCGGACGGTGACCGGGGTCGAGCTGGACGTGGGCGGCGAAACGGAGAGGCTGCCTGTCTCGGGGGTCTTCGTCTACCTGAAAGGGAACCGGCCCATGACCAGCTTCGTCGACGCCAGCGTCAAGCTGAACGAGGACGGCTGCATCGAGGTGGATCCCCGGGATCATTCCACGAGCCAGCCCGGCGTCTACGCCGTGGGCGACGTCGTCTGCAGCGAGGCGCGGCAGGCGGTGATCGCCGCGGCGCAAGGGGCCTTGGCCGGGCTGGCCGTCGACAAGTACGTGCGCCAGGCCAAGCGCATCCGCCAGCAGTGGAACTAGCGAAGTCGGCGCTCGCACCGGCCCGCTGCGGTGGGTCAGCCGCGGGGCTCCGCTGGAGGGCCGCTGGCGGTCCCGGGCGCTGCCTCATCGGGCACGATTTCCCGCAGGTACTGCGCAAAGAGTTCGGGCGCCAGCGGCCCTAGGTGCTGGCGGGCGATGCGCCGGTCGGCGGTGATCCAGACGTAGGTGGGCGTGCCGATGGCCCGGTACATGAAGGCCACCTCCCGCTCCCGGTCCAGGAGCACCCGCATGTCGTAACCCTTGTGTTCCAGGTGGGCCCGCACGACGGCTTCGCGCTCGCCCACGTCGACGGCGAGAAAGAGGGGCCCATCGGGGTCCTTGCCCAGCTCCGGAAAGGCCTGGAGCAGGCGAGGGAGATCGACGGCGCAGTAGGGGCAGTAGGTGGTCCAGAAGTAGAGCACCACCGGGCGCCCGGTGTGTTCGCTCAGGGTGAAGACGTCGATCTCCCCGCCGTCAAGCAGCTCTACGAGGGAGAAATCGGGCGCCTCCGGGAGCCCGGAGGCTGCGGCGTGGGCGGGGATCGAGGGCGAAAGCCCCGCGACGGCGACCGCGGTAGCCAGCAGAGCGGTGTGAAGCAGGACGGTAAAACTGCCTTTCAGGAGGATATTGGGCCGGCGGCGCAGGGAGAGCCGCGCCATCACGATCACGCCTTTCTTAAACAATTTCGTGTCCGTTCGCGCCTTCTCGGTTTTCGCTTTCGGGCCGGCGGACGGCGCGTCCCGCGTTACCACCCGGTGAAGCCGGTGCGGGCGATGACCCACGAGAGCAGCGGCGCCAGGCCGTCAAACCACAGGAGCAGCGCGGTGGCCACCAGCAGCCAGCCGCTGGCCGGCCGGAGCCAGCGGGCAACCTGCTTGGCCCGGCCCAGGCTGGGCGCGTAGGCGGCGCTGAGGAGGAACGGCAGGGCCACGCCGGCCGCGTAGGCGCCGAGGAGGAGCGTGGAGCGGCCAGGGTCGGTGCTCGAGAGGATGAGAATTGAACCCAGGACCGGCCCGATGCACGGCGTCCAGCCGGCGGCGAAGCCGAGGCCGGTGAGAAATGCCCCGAACGCCGTGGCCCCGACCCGGCGAGGCCGCAGCCGCCGGTCGACCATCAGCCACGGGAAGCGGTCAGGAAAGAACACGGTGAGCGCCAGCACGGCCACCACGACGGCGCCGGCCCGCTGCCAGACCACCCTGTGACGCAGCAGCGCCTCGCCCACCCAGCCGGCGGACCAGCCCAGCGCGAGAAAGACCACGCTGAAGCCAAGGACAAATGGGACGGCGTGGAGTAATCTTACGATATTAAATCGGGATACCCGGAGATCCCGGGCCTCGGTTCCGGCGCCCGCGGCGCCGATGAGCGCCAAATAGCTCGGGACGAGGGGCAGCACGCACGGCGACAGGAAGGTGAGAACCCCTGCGCCCCAGGCGAGTGCCAGGGAGGGCGTGCTCTCCAGCATCGGGCTCAACCTCCTTTGACGGGAGCTCCGGAGCGGTGAGGTGGACGGCGAATGCGGCGAAGGGTCAATAAGACGTGGGTTTGGATCGCTGCCGCGGCGGCTGCGCTGGCAGCGCTCTGCGCGGCGGCCGCCGGCTTGGGAGCAACCCCCGCCGGCCTCTTGGCCGGCCTCGGCGCCGGCGCGCAGGAATCGTGTGAGCAGTGGGCTCGCTCCGCTCCCCCGTTCGATCCCCGCACGCCGCCGGAAGGCTGGCAGCGCATCGTTGCCTTTACTTATGAAGGGGAACTCCTTCGTTTCGGCGGCATCCACGGCCACTACTGGCGCTGGCTGGACCCGGAGGAGGGCCGCATCTGCGGCCTCCACTACAACACCGACAAGGTCCACGCCAGCGGCGTGGCCGACGGCCGGCTCCTGTACGCCGTCGAGGGTTACCTGGTCCGCCTGCCCATCCCGGAGGGGCAGGTCCCCCAGCCGGAGCAGGAGGGAGTGGTTCTCCAGCTCTTGACGGGGGACGTGCCCCTGGCCTGGCTCGGCGAGCCCCGACCGCCCGGCTACGTCTACTGGCACGGGGCGTACACGGAGGAAAACCGGGCCAGCGCGGTGGGTTTCTGGCTCAAGCACACCGCCCTGATCGCCTTCACCTTCGACATGGGCGGCGAGCCGGGGTACCCCTTCGTCCACGAGGTCAAGCCCGGCGTCGACTTGGCCTACCCGCCCAAGCTCAACTTCGACCGCGGCGAACCCCTCTGATCCGGAGCGAGAGCCGCCGTCCTCCGGGCGGGCCTTAACCGCAGCCGCCACCGACCCGCATCCCCGAGGGCTGCGCCGCGGCCGGGGCCCGGTCTACCGCTTGGGTGGGCAGGCCGCTGGCCTGCCAGAGCGCAAAGCCGTCCATGAAGAGCTGGGCCTTCTTGCCCTCGCTCGCCAGGCCCCACCACACCAGCGCCGCGTCCCGCACGTCGTCGCCGTAAACCACCGCCGTCTCGCTGCCCAGCGGCCTCAGGGCTTTGTTCACCGCCAGGCGCGAGCGTTTCACCCCGTCCCCGTGCACCAGGGCGTTTCCTTCGACGACGTGCGTCGCCGCGCCCGCGAGGTGGATGGCCTCCGCCGCCGCAGCCCGGGTATCGACCAGCTGCACCGGGTTGCCCCGGCCCCCGTAGAGCCCAGCCAGGTCGACGGCGATCTCCTTGGCGGGCGCCTGGCGGCCCGGGTAGTCGTCCACGGAGCGCGGCCGGGCGTCCGCAGGCCCCGTTTCCACGGGTGCTCCCGCTTCGAGCAGCGCCATCACGCCGCCGGCCAGGAGCTTGACGTCGGCGAGCCCCGCGGCCCGCAGCGCCCACACGACGTACGCGGCGTCCTTGGGATCGGCGGCGTAGACCACGGTGGGCCGCTCCGGATCGACGCCGGCCTGGGCGACCGCGGCGATGATCTCGGGCCAGAGCCGCGCCGCACCGAACGCCTCGTCGACCAGGGAGGCGGCGGGAAGGGAGAGCGCCCCCCGCACGTGGCCTCCTTCGTAAGCCGCCGCGGAACGGGCGTCGACCACCTGGACCTCCTCGCCCGCCAGCAGCGCTTGGACCAGCCCTTGGGCGGTCTCCGTCCAGGCGTCCCGGCGGACGATCCCTTCCCGGCCGGCGGCGATGGTCTGGGCGATGGCGGCGATCATGACGCCCACGAGGACCACGACGAACGCCAGCACCCAGCGGTCTTTTCCTTGGATCAACACCTGGTTCATCAACGCGGTTCACCTCGCTCGGCTCCGGCGCCGTGCCGCGCCGGGAGAGCGGTGGGGTATGGCTGTCTCGGGGCGTCGCCGGGTGTCACCGGCCTCCGCGGCCGCCCCGGCGGGCCGGAGCTCACTGCCCGGCCGCCTCCGCCGCCGGAGCCGATCCCGTCGCCTTCACCCGGATGAAAATGTGGAACTCGGCCCCCTGGCGCACCGGCTCGCCCAGCACCTCGTGGCCCTCCATCGTGACGACGGTGGGCACCGTGGTGACGGACGGGGGATGGTCCACGATCACCTCGAGGACCTCGCCCGGCTTCATCTGCTGGATCTCCTGCATGGTCAGGATGGGCGGGTACGGGCAGCACTCGCCGCACAGGTCGAGGACACGGTCGGGTTGGATGGGCTGGGTCATCGCACGCTCACACCTTTCATCAAGTTCTTATCAAGAAATGAACCTGCAGCGAGCTCCGTCACGGGATGCGCTGCCGCGGGGCCGGCTGCGGCGCACCGCCCGCGAAGGCCGGTGCCTTCCGGGCCGGGCCCGGCGCGTGCGCCGGCGTGGAAGCCGGGCGGCTGGGCAGGCTCTCCCACCAGGTGACCAGCGCATACCACGCGGCCAGCAGGGCCAGCGTGCCAAAGATGGCTCCCGGCCAGCCCCAGGCGTCCACCAGGTTGATGGCGGGCCAGCCGGCCACCAGGAGGTCGTAGAGGCCGAGGCCGTGCCACGCCCAGGCCAGCAGCGTCGCCCCGGTGATGGTGCCGAGCCCGGCCATCCAGAGCTGCACGTACCCTTCCATCGAACGGTACATCCAGCCGCTCTCGCAGCCGCCGGCCAGCACGATCCCGATGCCGAAGAGGATCCCGCCCACGAGGACACCCAGGCTCGCCACCTGCATGTTGCCGCCGATCCCGCGGGAGATCAGCGCGGCAAAGCCCAGCGTGGAGACGGCCATGCCCAGCGCCAGCGCCCGGGCCAGCTCCCCTTGGCGGGTGATCCACATCTCCCGGAAGGCCGCCGTGAAGCAGATCCGGCCCCTTTGAATGATGAACCCGAAACCGGTGCCAAAGAGCAGCAGCACGCCGAAGGCGGGTTCGACCAGGGAGGCCTTCCACGCGCCCAGGCCGATGAAGGCGGCCACCGCCGCGCCGGCGTAGGGCTGCCAGCGGGTGCTGGGGGCGGCCCGGCGGCGTCCGGCGGCGGGGCGCCGGGTGGCGGGGCCCATCACCCACGGGTGGACGGCCAGCTTCACGCCGAGGTACGTTCCGGGGAAGAGCCCGAGCATGAAGAGCCAGCCGTGCAGCGAGAACTGGGGGATGGCGCTAAAGAACGAACCTAGGTTGCAGCCCATGGCGAGGCGGGCGCCGAAGCCCGAAAGCAGCCCGCCGACAAAGCCCTGGACCAGGCGGCGCCGCTGCTGGGGCATGCGGATGCGGAAGTTGCCCGAAACCAGGGCGCCCACCAGCGCGCCGCCCAGCATGCCGATGGTGAGGTAGCCGGACGTGCGCTGGAGCGGGCTCCCCTCAAGGCCGATTTCCTGAAAGTACGGCCAGCTCTTGGCGTCGATCCCGAGAGCGGTGACGATATGCCCGCCCCAGCGGGTGAGCTCGCCGGTGACGCCCCAGGCGCTGCCCCAGTAGGCGAGGAGCACGATGTTGAGCACCGCCGCCGCCAGGCAGGCCGCCCAGTACGGCCAGTAATCGACGAACACGCGGCGGTGGAACTGGCGCGCTCGCTCCCCAAAGGAGAGCGGGGCGCCAGGAACGCCAGGGACGGTAGGGCTGTGGGGAATGCCGGATGGATGGGCCGCAGCGGGCGCGCCGGAGATGCTGGAAGTGTGGTTGAGGCTCATCCTTCTTTAGATCTCCCTTCTTTAGATCTCCCTTCCCGCCACGATGGGCACGTCGTCGCGGTTGCCCCACTCGGCCCACGAAGCCTCGTAGGGGCGGATCTTCTCAAAGCCCAGCAAACGCAGGACGAAGTACGTGTGCGACGCGCGGACGTTGGTCTGGCAGTAGGGGATGATCTCGGCGTCGGGAGAGACGCCTGCGGCGCCGAAGATCTGCCAGAGCTCCTCGGCGGGCTTGAACCTCTGCACCGAGCCGTCCTCCACGGCCACGGTCCACTCTAGGTGCGTCGCGCCGGGGATGTGGCCGCCCTGTGCGGCGCGCACGTCCGTGCCCAGGTACTCCCCTTCGGACCGCACGTCCAGGATGACGACGCCTTCTTTTCCGATCTGCGCTTTCACGTACTCCGCGTCCGCCTGGAGCTCAGGGTTGGGCCGGGCGGTGAAGCTGCCGGGAGCCACGTCGCGCCGGCCCGACTCCAGCGGGCGCTCCTCGGCGGTCCAGGCGGCGAGCCCGCCGTTGAGGATGCGCACTTTGTCCTTGTGGCCGTAGTATTCGAGGGCGTAGAACAGCCGGGCGGCCGCGTTCGAACTCGACTGGTCGTAGACCACCACGATGGTGTCGTCGTTGATGCCCAGGCCGCGGATGACCTTTTCAAACTCTTCGGGGCCGAGCAAGTGCCCGGCGATCTCAGAGTTGGGGTCGTTGATCGCCTGGGTCCCGTCGAGCGAGACGGCACCCGGAATGTGGCCCCTCAGGTAGAGGGCGTCGCCCCGCACGTCGACGATGCGGATGTTGGGATCGTCCAGGTGCTCTGCAAGCCAGGCCGGCTCCACCAGGAGGTGGGGATTCGCGTACCCTTGCGCCCACGCCATCGCCGAGCAGGCGATGAGCACCCCCACACAGAGCACGAGTCCCGCCAGTCGCAAAAGCTTCGGGTTCGCCGGAATCAACACGCGGCTACTCATCGACACTGCCTCCTTTTGATTTGGTGATGGAGTGATGGCGCCGGCGCCGGGTCAGGACGGGCTCGCCGCGAGCGGGGACTTCGGCCGTTGAGGCGTTGAGTGGTGAAGCGCTACCCAGTGCGGCGACGGGAGACCGTGTGCGGGTGTTGCGTCGGTGGGGGAAGGTGCGATGGTGCGATGGTGCAAGGATTCGGGGTGCGTCGTGACTCGATCGATTCGAAAAGCACGTGGTGCGTGTGAAACCTTCGGCCAAATTTTCCCCTGCGGGTTGCTGCTCTCTAACCCTGCTGCGGCCAGCGTCACGATCTCGGCTTTGAGGTGACCTTCAGATGTGATGTGCTGAGCGACCCCGTATGCCGCACCGTGACGCCGGCGGGCTTGTTCCAGACGGGCGACGCCGTGACTTACGGGTTACGATACACGGAAATGTGTACTTTGTCAATCGGTTTTATATGATATGGGACGAATTTTTCCGGGGGCAGTGAATTCTTCCGCGGTGCCGCCGTTTTCGCGGGCCTGCCCAGAAGTGGGCACGAGGCGGCACCTTGATGCCCACCAATGGGCAGCGAAGCGACGGCACGCGCCCGCCTTTGGGCAGGTTCGGGGTCGTGGGTGCTTTCACTAAATAGGGGGTCGGGGGACAGCGCCTGGAGCTTGGAGAACGCCGGACGCGCGTTCTCCCGTGAAGATCATGAAAGAAGGGAAAGCCAGACGATGCCCAAAATTGGGCAGCTGGACAGGGACACGCGCCCACTCTTGGGCGAGCGAACCCCGGCGGTCACACAAATCCGGGCAGAGGAGCGATCGTGGTCACTTTCACAAGGAAGATCAAACTTGGCAAGATGGTCCCGCGCACCGCGGGGTGGCGCCGAAAAACCCGGTGGCACCAGCGCCCTTCGAGCCCACGTCTGGATGGGACACGACGTCCCGGTCGGAACCGACATCACCGGCAATTCACAATTGGCATGACTTAAATTAGTGCTCAAGGGCTATTTCCTGGAAACTTATGGCATTTGTGCTGTATACACGCGTGATTCTCGTTAGACGCGACAGGAATCGAATGGAGGGGGGAGAAAGAAAAGGTCCCATAAGCGGATGTTCCCGCGAGCGGATGTTCCCGCGCGGGTCCACCTTCGTGTGTAACCGGTGTTACTTCGTGCCTGTGGGGGGAGGAGTGGTAAGAGCGAGGTCGTCGGCGTAAGTCCCAGCTAAAGCTGGATTGAAACCGCGTGGTCCATCCCTTTTATGTGGATAGGAGGTTGGTAGTTTTGCGTCGGATACTGACATTTGTCATCCTCCTGGCGCTCCTGGTGAGCGGCAGCGCGCTGGCGCAGGGCGTCGAGTGGGGCACCAGGGGGCCGCACGTTGACGAGATCATCTTGCCCATCATTATGGACCAAGAGGCGCAGATCATCGCCCTGCTGCGGGGGGACATCCACGTGCTCCCGGGCTTGGCCCAGCCTGCGCACATCCAGCGCCTTGAGGCGGAGCCCAACGTGGACATCACGGTCAGCCCGGGCTACCACATGTTCTACCTCGGGATCAACATGCGGCGCCCGCCGCTCTCCGACCCGGTGGTCCGCCAGGCTCTGGCACACGTGATCGACCGCGAGGAGATCATCCTCTCGCTCTTCCAGGGCTACATGCTGCCGCTGGCGGAGTTCGTGCCCCCAGCGTCGCCGTTCTATAACCCCGACGTCGACACGTATCCGTACGATCCGGAGCTGGCCAAGCAGATTCTGGACGAGGCCGGGTACGTGATGGGGCCGGACGGCGTCCGCATTGACCCCAACACGGGCGAGCGGATGCGTGAGATGACCATTATGACGCCCACCATGGAAGTGGCGGCCACCTCGGCCATGCTCGGCATGATGGTCGCCGAGGCGGCGCAGTCCATCGGGCTTCCGATCAAGGCTGAACCGCTGGACTTCAACGTGATCGTCGACCGCATCAGCAACGAGGTGGACGGCGGCCGCAACTTCGACATGTACGCCCTGGCCTGGAGCCTGGGCCGGTTCCCGACGCACCTCTATACGCTGTTCCACTCCAACTTCGACGTGGACGGCGGCGACAACACCCCGGGTCTGCGTGACCCCGAGTACGACGCGCTGGCCGAAAAGGTCTGGACGCCGCGCACCTACGAGGACGCCTTCGAGGCGGCCTACGAGGCGCAGGCCATGCTCTCCGAGCTCCTGCCCTACATCCCGCTCTACTCGCGGCCGTACATGGACGCGTTCCGCTCCGACATCGTCACCGGGTACGTGCCGCACCTGGGCTTCGGCGCGGCCAGCAATGCCCAGGACAGCATCTGGACGCCGCTGAACATCCGCCTGGTCAACCAGGAGCGGGGCGGCACCATCCGCTGGGTGCTGGAGCAGGAGCCAGGGAACCTGAACATCCTGGTGGGCACCTCGGCGTACGACGCCCGCATCTTCGGCTTGGTCTACGGCCCCGGCCTCATCGCTCCGGAGCCTGAGAACAACGAGGACATGCCTTGGGAGGCGGAGCGCTGGGAGGTGGGGACCTGGACCACGCCCGAGGGCAACGAGGGCACCAAGGTCACCTACTACCTGCGCAAGGACATCACCTGGCACGACGGCGTGCCCTTCACGGCCCATGACATCAAGTTCACCATGGACTACCTGAAGGAGCAGCAGGTGCCCAAGTACAAGGCGGCTTGGGACAACTACAGCCACGCCGAAGTGCACGATGACTACACCATCACGGTGTACTTCGACAACGTGAGCTATTGGCACACCTACAACGTCGCCGGCTTCCTGGCCAAGCACATCTGGGAAGGCGTCGAGAAGTTCGACGAGTTCGAGCCTTGGAAGGAGCCGCATCCGACGGTGCCCGGGCTCACGAAGATGATCGGGACTGGCCCGTTCGTCTTCAAGGAGTACGTCCCCGGCGAGTACGTCCGGGTGGAGCGCTACGAGGACTTCTGGGCCGGGCTCGACCGGTAACGCCAGACGAATACGTTAGCTTGCAGGTTGCCGCGGCCTTCCCGGCGGGGAAGGAGCGCGGCAACCTGCTTGCGAATCTAGACGGGTAAGAGGCGCGGCAACCTGCCGCTGTACGTTTTGTCCCTGCAGGGAGGCAGGTCCATCGCATGGACCTGCCTTTCGTGCAATAGACCAAGGAATTCATACTGCAACAGGCCATGCGTGCTGCGGCAGGCAGCACGGTGGATCGATCGCCGTCGCGGTGCGGCATGGGATGGGCCCGGTCGACGGGTGACAGGGGAAAGGTCGTGGTGGTATGACGGGCGCGTACTTTTGGCGCCGGGTGGGCTATGCGCTGCTCACACTGTTCGTCATCATGACGTTGAATTTCGTCATCTTCCGGGTCATGCCCGGGGATCCGGTCTCACTCATTCTGAGCCCGGACTTCACGCCGGAAGTGCGGCAGCTCCTGCGCGAGAGGTACGGCCTGGACAAGCCTCTTTGGACGCAGTATCTCCTCTACTTGAAAAGCATGATCACCTTCGACTTCGGCCGGTCCTTTACCACACGCCAGCCGGTGCTGGGAGAGCTCTTGGCCAGGCTGCCCAATACGCTCATGCTGCTCGGCACCTCGTTCGTGATCAACGTGGTGGTCGGGGTGGTGCTGGGGATCGCCATGGCCACGCGCCAGGGCAGCCGCCTTGAGACGGGCGTCACCGGCGTCTCCCTCTTCCTGAATGCGATGCCCAGCTTCTTCATCGGCCTCTTGCTTCTGCTCACCTTTGGGTACTTCTGGCCGATCTTTCCGATCCGCGGGACGATGAGCGTTCCCCCTCCGACAGGGTTTTGGCCGACGGTGATCGACCGGATCTACCACCTGGTGCTGCCGGTGACCGCCGTCAGCCTGAGCGGGTACGGGTCCTGGTACCTGTACACCCGCAACAACGTGGTGGGCGCCCTGGGGCAGGACTACGTGCTCACCGCCCGGGCAAAAGGGCTGACGAAGCGGGAAGTGCTCTACCGCCACGCTTTCCGGAGCGTGCTCCCGCCCATCGTGACGTTGATCTTCCTCTCGCTTCCGGGCCTGATTACGGGCGCAGTGATCACCGAGTCCATCTTTTCGCTGTACGGAATCGGGCGGTACCTGATCGACGCTACCCTGCAGCAGGATTATCCGGTGGTTCAAGCGTCCTTCTTTGTCATTGCCTTGGCCGTGCTTATTTGTAATCTCCTGGCCGACCTGGTGTACGGCCTGGTCGACCCGCGCATCCGACTGAGGTGAGTGCCGTGAGCCATTCGCTTTCATCCACGCCCCGGGAGACGCCCGCCGCCGGCCCGGCGCCCATCGCTCGCAAGAACAACGGCCGCCGCCCCGGGACTCTCCGGGAGGTCTGGCAGGAGTACCGGCGTTCTCCCCGGGGGATGTTGGGGCTTGGCATCTTTCTCGTGTTCTTGTTCCTGGGCCTGGCGGCTCCCTGGCTGACGCCGTACGATCCCTTGCAGGATCAGTTCCTGGCGGACGGGATGGCCCGGCCGGCCTGGATGTCGTACTTTCCGGCTTACCGCATGGACCCCGTCACCGTCGACCGGTTCCTCCTGGAAGAATGGGACATCCGGACGGCTGACAACATGGTGGTGGAGTGGGGCGAGCGGGATGGCCAGCGGGTGATGGAGGTGCGTACCACAGGTCCCGGGCCGGCGCGGCTCGTCTTGGAGCACGCGTTCGAGTACCGCTCGAATCCGCCGGATACCTTTATCCTCCAGGTGCCGTACGCCTTCACCGGCGAGGGCGGCGCCACCGGACAGGCCGTCATCCGCTTTGAAACGGCGGACGGGCGGGCCTACGATCTGTGGACGTCCCGGTCCCTGCGCAACCAAGTGCGGTGGACCACCCAGCGGGTCGACTCCCGCGACATGCAGCTCAAGATGCGGCTCGGCTTTCGCCCGCTGGCGAACCTGGCCGCAGAGCTCATCAACACGCAGGGCGAGTACCGGGTAGTCTTGGAGCTGACGGCGAACGCCGGCGAGGGAGGAGAGGCTCTCTTTACGCTGGGTGAGAGCCGCTTCCGCATCCCCGGCAAGCTCCACGGCGTGCTCGGCGCCGATCACCTGGGAGCGGACCTGTGGGCCCAATTCCTTTACGGCACCCGCACGTCGCTGCTGATCGGCTTCGTGGTGGCCGTCATCGCCGTGGTGGTGGGGACGGTGGTGGGGATCGTCAGCGGGTACCTGGGCCGCTGGGTCGACGAGGTGCTCATGAGGGTCGTCGACGTGCTGATCTCCATCCCGTTCCTGCCCATCTTGATCGTCTTCGTGGCGGTGCTGGGCAAGAGCCTTTGGAACCTGATCATTCTCATCGCGCTGTTCTCGTGGATGAGCGTCGCCCGCTTGGTGCGGTCGCAGACGCTCACCCTGCGGGAGCGGACCTTCGTCGAAGCGGCGCGCGCCGCCGGGGCTACGCCCGGTTACATCATGCGGGCCCACATCCTCCCGAACGTGCTCGGGCTGGTCTTCGCCTCGCTGGTGCTGCTGGTGCCGGGAGCCATCGTCAGCGAAGCGACCCTGAGCTTCCTCGGATTCGGCGACCCGAGGGTGCCGACGTGGGGCCGCATGCTGCAGAACGCCAAGAGCTTTGGCGCCTTCGGCGAGCTGGCGTGGTGGTGGATCCTGCCGCCCGGCCTCGCCCTGACCATCCTGGCGATGGCCTTTGTGTTTATCGGCAACACGCTCGACGACATCCTCAACCGCAGAAACCAAGAGCGGTAAGCCGCACGGGCGCCAGCGGGGCGGCTGGCGGCGCGAGCTGGGAAAGGGGCAGGTGGGCGCTGTGGCGCAGTTGGTTGTGGAAAACCTCAAGATGTACTACCACACCCGCAACGGTCAGGTGCGGGCTGTCGACGATATCAGCTTTACCCTGGAGGCGGGGCGCGCCCTCGGGGTGGTAGGCGAGTCGGGCTGCGGCAAGTCCAGCCTGGGGCTGACGCTGCTGCGCCTCTTGCCGTCCAACGGGCGGGTGGTGGGCGGCTCGGTGCGCCTGGGCAGCGACGAACTGATGGCCATGGAGGAAGAGGCCTTTCGCAAGGGCGTCCGCTGGAAGCGGCTGGCCATGGTCTTTCAAGGGGCCATGAACGCCCTCAACCCGGTGCTCACCGTGGGCAGCCAGATCGCCGAAGCGATCCTGGCCCACGAGAAGGCGACCAAGGAAGAGGCGGTGGAGCGGGCTAAGAAGCTGCTGGAGATGGTGGGGATCAACCCGGCCCGCTACAGCCACTACCCGCACGAGTTCAGCGGCGGCATGAAGCAACGGGCGGTCATCGCCATGGCTCTGGCGTGCAACCCGGAGGTGGTCATCGCGGACGAGCCCACCACGGCGCTGGACGTGATGGTGCAGGCGCAGGTGCTGAAGGCCATCTCGGACCTGAGGCAGCGCCTGGGGCTTTCCATGATCCTGGTCAGCCACGACTTGTCGGTGGTGGCGCAGACCTGCGACGACGTGGCGGTGATGTACGCCGGCAAGATCGTAGAGTACGGGCCGGTGGAAGAGGTGCTGGTCAACCCGAAGCACCCGTACACGCAAGGGCTGACGCAAGCATTTCCTGACATCCGGGCGGAGAGGGCGCCGATCGTCTCGATTCCCGGGACGCCGCCTAACTTGCTTTCGCCGCCCAGCGGGTGCCGGTTCCACCCCCGCTGCCCGCTGGCCGACGCCCGCTGCGCGGCGGAAGAGCCCGTGCTGGAGGAGAAGGGCGCTCCGGGCCACCGGGTCGCCTGCCATTACGTGTCCAAGAGCGGCGAAGTGGCCGAGGTGAAGTTCGCATGACGGCGTCTCAACCGGATGTACTGCTCGAAGTGCGCGACCTGGTGAAGCACTTTCCCTTGCGCCGGTCGATCAGGGAAATCGTCCGGGGCGAGCGGCCCGCGGTGCGGGCGGTGGACGGGGTCAGCTTTTTCGTGCGCCGGGGCGAGATCTTGGGCCTCGTGGGCGAGTCCGGCTGCGGCAAGACCACGACCGGCCGGGTGCTGCTGCGCCTTGAGGAGCCCACGTCGGGCGAGATCATCTTCGACGGCCAGGACATTACCAAGCTGTCCCGGGAAGAGATGCGGCGCCTGCGCCGGCGGATGCAGATCGTCTTTCAAGATCCCTACGATTCGATGAACCCCAACCTCGACGTCTTCCGCATCGTGGCGGAGCCGTTGCGCATTCAAGGGTTGGCGAAAAGCCACGAGGAGATGGAAGAGCGGGTGGCGCGGGCTCTGGCCGACGTGGAGCTCACGCCGGTGGAGGAGTTTATGCACCGGTATCCCCGGGAGCTTTCGGGCGGCCAGCGCCAGCGCGTGGCCATCGCCCGGGCCCTGGTGCTGGAGCCGGATTTCATCGTGGCGGACGAACCTGTCTCCATGCTGGACGTCTCGATCCGGGGCGGGATCCTCAAGATCCTGCAGCGCCTGGTGCGGGAGCGGGGGTTGTCGCTCCTCTTTATCACGCACGACCTCTCTTTGGCGCGGCACTTCTGCGACCGGATCGCCGTGATGTATCTCGGCAAGATCGTGGAGCAGGGAGCGTCCGACGCCCTGGTGCACCGGCCGCATCACCCGTATACCCAGGCGCTGATGGAGGCCGTGCTCTCTACCGACCCGAGGCAGAAGCGGATCTACACCGGGCTGGCCGGGGAGATCCCCAACCCCGCCAACCCGCCCAGCGGCTGCCGGCTGCATCCCCGTTGCCCGCTGGCCAGCGATCGCTGCCGGACGGAAACGCCGCCGCTGGTGGAACACGCGCCGGGGCATTGGGCTGCATGCCACTTCGTGGAGAAGGCGCTCGAGCGTCTCGCCGCCGCGGAAGCGGCTTCGCCGGCGGAGGAACCGGCGGGGTGAAGAGGAGCCCGGCGCCAGCGCGAAGCGAGAAGCGAGCGTCGCGGGGGACGCAGAACGCAGCAGGACATACAATTCGGAACGTAGCTCGAAACAGAGATGGACGGCGCGGGAAGTCGCGAAAGCCAGCGTGACGGGGGGATGCGCCTTGAGGAGCCCCGGCTCCCGCCGAAGGCGGAAGGAGGAAAGCTCGTTGAACATCGCAGTGATCGGTGCGACCCGGGGCATCGGCCTTGAGGTGGTGAAAGCGGCGCTCGAGGACGGGCACCACGTCACCGTCCTGGTGCGCAATCCGGGACGGCTGGCTGTCCGGCACGAGCGGCTGCGCATCGAAACCGGCGATGCTCTGGACCCGGACGCCGTGGCGAGAGTCGTCGAAGGGCAGGACGTCGTCTGCGACTGCCTTGGCACCAAGAACGTCTTCAAGAAGGTCACCCTGTTCTCCCGGGCCGCGGAGAACCTGGCGCGCGCCCTCAAGCCGCAGCAGCTGCTCATCGCCGTAACGGGCGTCGGCGCCGGGGACAGCAAGGGGCACGGCGGCTTCTTTTACGACCGCCTGGTGCTGCCGCTGGTGGTGCGGAGGATCTACGCCGACAAAGACCGCCAGGAGGAGATCATCCGGCGCCGGGTGGCGCGGTGGATCATCGTGCGCCCGGGCCTGTTGACCAATGGGCCGCGCACCGGCCGCTACCGGGCGCTGGTGGACCTTGAGGGGGTGCGGGGCGGCACGATCTCCCGGGCGGACGTGGCCGACTTCATCCTCAAGCAGGCCAAGTCGCCGGAGTTCCTGGGAAAGACGCCGCTCTTGATCTACTGAGTGGTGTGAGCGGGGCGGCCGTCACTCCGAAAATGGTGAAGGGGACGCGCCCGCTGCAGTGTGCCCTTGAGCTCCGGCTCCTAGCGGGCCACGCCCTCGCCTTTGACTCCCAGCGCCGCCTCGTAGATCGAGACGACCACCGCGGCGCTGGCCGGTCCAATGAACAGGGCATCGATGAGGCCGCCCAAGGCTGCCGCGCCTCTCCCGGCGATGAGGCCGAGGACGGACCCGGCGGCGTAGGCGCCCACGCCCGCGAGCAGCGCCGTCGCCAGTATGGCACCGAAAACGGTGAACCACCGGCGCGTGATCACCCGGCGGCTCGTCTCGAGGGCCTGCCAAAACCCGATTCCCCTGTCCAGCGCGAGGGGGATCGCGATGCTGTATGACACCAGCAGGTAAATTCCCGGGACGACCAGCAGGATGAGGCCGACCGTGGAGAGCGCGAGGCTCACGCAGTGCACCAGCACCAGCGTGCCGGCCAGCGAGAAGATGCGGCCGTAATCCTCAAGCCGCGGCTCTAGGCCGCGGGCCCTCCGCAGCATGATCACGTACCCTCCGGCGTAGAAGGGGAAGATCAAGGATACGACTGTCCACAGCGAATCGATGCCGGGAATGATCGTGGGAATGCCGAGCGCAAGGTAGATGAGGAAGTATTTGCCGGCATCCGCCTTCAGCAGTTCCCAGCCTCTCGACAGGAGCTCTCCGACCCGGGGCTGGACTCGCCACTCGGCCTGGCCCTCATCCGGATGAGCCGGCTGGGGAAGGGGCTCGAGCTTGGTCCCGTCGTGGGGACAGTAGGAGGTACCGGCCTCAAACCGGGCACCGCACGTAGGGCAGATCATCATCCGGGCGTCCATCACGTCACCCCCATCCCGCCGTTGGAGCGGACCGCCGCCGGTCCAACGCGCTTGCTCCCGTGAACGCCCTCGACCAACTTGGCGCGCAGTATAGAGCGGAAGTTGGCTATTGTTGCAAAAAGTCCTGCTTATCGAAGGGACGCCCGCAAGTGGGGCCGCGCTCAGGCAGGGTTTACAGGATGTCGTTTCTGGTGCATCATATATCTAGTATTAGTACCAGATACTAATTTCCCTTGGATCGAGGAGGAGCCCGCATGCCTTACGGCGTCGCCGTCACCGGCCTGGGGGCTTATGTGCCCGAGCGCCGGCTCACCAACCACGACCTGTCCCAGATGGTGGAGACCAGCGACGAGTGGATCGTCACCCGCACCGGCATTCGGGAGCGGCGGGTCGCCGCTCCCGGGGAAGGGACAAGCCATCTGGCCACCCGGGCCGCCCGGGAGGCGCTGCAGCACGCGGGCCTTTCTCCGGAGGAGATTGGCTTTATCATCCTGGCCACCACCACGCCCGACCTCACCTTTCCGCCCACCGCATGTCTCGTGCAGGCGAATCTCGGAGCGAAGCGGGCCGCGACTTTGGACATTAATGCGGTGTGTTCGGGATTCTTGAACGCCCTGGTCCTCGGCGCCCAGTTCGTCCAAAGCGGCGCGTACCGGCATGTCCTGGTGATCGGCGCCGACACCCTGACCCGCATCGTCGACTACACGGACCGCGCCACCTGCATTCTCTTCGGCGACGGCGCCGGGGCAGCAGTGCTTTCCCGGGTGGAGGACGAGAGCGTGGGACTGGTCGACTTCACCCTCGCAGCCGACGGCGAAAAGGCGGGCCTTGTCTACTGCCCGCACCGGTCGAGCCCTGCCAAGGTTTTGGAACAGCTGGGCGCCGATCCCAAGCCGTACATCCACCAGGACGGAAGGGCGGTGTTTAAGGTGGCGGTGCAGGGGATGGCCGACGCCGTCAACACCCTGCTCGACCGCCAAGGCCTGTCCGCGGGCGACCTGCGGGTGATCGTGCCGCACCAGGCGAATCTCCGCATCATGGACGCGCTTGCGGAGCGGCTGGGCATCCCGTCCGGCCGGGTGGCCAACTGCATCGCCGAGTACGGGAACACGTCCGCGGCGACCATCCCGCTGGCGCTGCACAAGTGGTACCACCAGGAAGGGCTGGAGAAGGGCGACTACGTGATGTTCACGGCCTTCGCCGGGGGGCTCTTGTGGGGTGCGGCCCTCTGGCGCTGGGGATGAGGGGAGCGGCAAGGACGGCGTGGCGGCCAATGGGTGGATCCTTTTCTTGCTTTTCGCAACCGGCCTGGCGGTGGGGAGCTTCATCGGCGCGGCTTCGTGGCGAATTCCCCGGGGCCTTTCCCTCGTGATGCCAGGTTCGGCATGCCCGAGTTGCCGCTTCCCGCTGGAAGCGCGCGACTTGATCCCGGTGGTGAGTTACGTGCTGAGCCGCGGCAGGTGCCGCCACTGCGGCGGCCGGATCTCGCTCCGGTACCCGCTGATCGAGCTGGTGACGGCGGCCGGGATCACGGCGATGTATTTCGCCAGCGCGAGCGTGGGCGAGTTTGTCGCTTCGGCTGTCTTTTTCTGCTTCCTCGTTTTGATGAGCGTCATCGACTTGGAACACATGCTCCTTCCGGACCGTCTCAACTTGGCGGCCGGGGCCCTCGGATTCGTCTTCGCCTTCTTGGGAGTCACCGGGACGGCTCCGGCCAGCGCCGTTGCCGGGGCCGCCGGCGGTTTCGGGGTCATCGCGCTCATTCGCTGGCTTTCCAAAGGAGGCATGGGCCTGGGCGACGCGAAGTTCCTGGCCGCCATCGGGGTGTATCTCGGGCCGGGAGGGGCGGTCGCTGCGCTGCTGACAGGAAGTGTCATCGGTGCGGCGATCGGCCTTGCGTTGATGGCCGCAGGGAAAGTCTCGCGGCGTTCGCGTCTTCCGTTCGGTCCCTTTCTGGCCGCGGGAGCGCTGGTCGTCTGGGTTGTAAGGCGCAGCGCTCTGCTGGATGCCTTCCCGTTTTCGTGACCCACTTGACGTCACGCCCAGGTGGGAACCACCATAGAACCACCACTCCCGTCTTACGCCCTTCCGGCCTGCGTCTGCCGCCTGGAAAATTATGAGAAGGAATCTGCTGGCTTCCGTCCAATTAAAAGTAAAGTGTCGCCTCTCTGTCCCTTGAAAAGTGCCAAAACATGCGGTTATCAAAATTCACGGGGAAATGCCGCGGCAGGGTCGGGGCTTGCCGTGACACAGGGAGAAGGCGATACGACACATTGCAAAAACGCGTGAGGAGGAGTATCGACGATGCTGCGTCAGCTGAACCAGCTGATCCGCGTAACTCGTCGGGATGACCGGGGGTTCACGCTAGTCGAGCTGATGCTGGTCATGGCCATTATCGGCGTGCTCGCGGCCATTGGATTCACCGGGTATAACGCGGTCCAGCGGCGGGCAGCCAGGGCTCAGGCGGACGTCTACTGGCGCGATCTGAACACGGCAGCACAACTATACCAGCTGGAAAATCATGAATGGCCAAAAGACATCGAGACGTTGATGAATGACCAGTATCTCGATAATGATCCGTGGAGCGACGGTGCGAAGGTCAGAGCATTGACCGTTGATCCTCAAAACAATGCCCCGATGGCCTGCGTCTGGGTACCGTTCGGAAATGAACTGGTACCTTCCGGTCAGAACAAGGACCAAGGTTGCCCCGAAACGCCGTGATAAGGCCAGCAGCTACGCCCAGCGAGGAAGTTGTTAGCTAAAGACAGGGGAGAGCAGCGAATGGCCGCAAGGGCGCGCAAGCGCCTGGGAGACCTCTTGGTCGAAGCCGGGCTGGTCAGCCGCGACCAGGTGGAGGAGGCTCTCCGGCTCCAAAAGAGCAGGAATGAGCGGATCGGCGAGATCCTGGTGGATCTCGGCTACGTGACCGAAGATGAAGTGGCCGCGGCTTTGGCTGAGGAGACCGGACTGCCCCGACTCCGGTTGGAAGAGGTCGACCACTCAGGCCAGCTGCTCTCCCTGGTCCCGCCCGAAGTGATCCGGCGCCACTTCGTGTTTCCCGTCAAGCTGGCAGACGGGGCCTTGTACCTCGCCATGGCGGATCCATACAACATCCACGCGCTGGACGACGTCCGGGCCTTGACCGGTCTTGAGATCCGCCCCCTGGTGGCGACTCCGGGCGAGATCCGCCGGGCGTACCAGCGCCTCATGGGCGTGCCGGGCCGGGCGCGCGACATCATCGAGCAGTACGGCGAGGACGAGGAGCGCCAGGAGGTTCAAGCGCCGGAGGACGAGATCGGCGACGCGCCCAGCGTCCGGATGGTGAACCTCATCCTGGAGCAGGCCGTCGAGGCGCGGGCGTCGGACGTGCACATCGAACCGCGGCAAGACGAGACCATCGTTCGCTTTCGTGTCGACGGCGCGCTGCAGCAGGCGATGGAGCTGCCCAAGCGGCTGGCGGGGGGCGTCGTCTCGCGGATCAAGGTGATGGCCAACCTGGACATCACCAACCGCCGGACGCCGCAGGACGGCCGGACCCGGGTGGCGTTTGGCGATACGCCCGTGGACGTGCGGGTGTCGACGCTGCCTACCATATACGGCGAAAAAGTGGTCCTCCGTCTCCTGCCGCTCCAGAGCGAAGTCATGGACATCGAGGCTCTGGGCTTCCAGCCGGAGAGTGCCAGTGCCATCCGGGCGATGCTCGCCCGGCACCAGGGGATGATCCTCGTCACCGGGCCCACCGGGAGCGGAAAGACGACGACGCTGTATGCGTTCCTGCGCGCGCTGAACACGCCCGACGTGAACATCATCACCATCGAAGATCCGGTCGAGGTTCGAATGGAAGGGATCAACCAGGTAGAGGTGAGCCCCCGGGGAACGGGCGTCACCTTTGCCAGCGCGCTCCGCTCAGTCCTGCGCCAGGACCCGGACATCATCATGGTGGGCGAGATGCGGGACGAGGAGACGGCCGAGATCGCGGTGCGGGCGGCGCTCACGGGCCACCTGGTCTTGAGCACGCTGCACACCAACAGCGCCGTCGCGACGCTGGGGCGCTTGACGGACATGGGCGTCGAGCGCTACCTGGTGGCCGGTACGGTGATCGGGATCATCGCCCAGCGGCTCGTCCGCAAGCTGTGCGTGCGCTGCCGGCGGCCGGTGGCCGAACTGGATCCGCTCGAGCGCCGGTTCTTGGGACCGGCCGCGGAGGACGCCGTCCTGTATGAGCCCGTCGGCTGCCCCGCCTGCCGGAATACGGGTTACCACGGCCGGCTGGCGATTGAAGAGGTCTTGGTCGTGGACAAGACCATCCGCGGGTTGATCCAGTGCGGCGCGCCGGAGGATGAGATCGCCGCGGCCGCGGCGGCCAACGGCATGGTGAGCCTGCGGCAGAGCGGGATCCGGCGGGTGCTGGCGGGCGAGACGTCGGTGCGGGAAGTGATGCGGACGGTCTACGGGACCGTGGACGAGAACTAGCCGCCGGACAATGGATTGATGACGGCGCAGCGGCAGCAGCGCTGTTCTGGATGGACACGGGGTACGGGCCATGGACGCGAAAAGCCTCTTGAAATACGTCGTTGACGCCGGAGCATCCGACTTGCACCTCTCGGCGGGAGTCGCTCCGACGGTGCGGGTGCACGGGAACATTCAGCCGATACCGGACCAGCCCAAGATGACGCCCGAGGCGATTGAGGCGGTCCTTCAGGCGCTGATGTCGCCCGACCAGTGGCGGGAGTTCCTGGCCGCCGGGGAAATCGACTTTTCGTTTGGCATCGAAGGCCTCGGCCGGTTCCGGATCAACGTATTCCGGCAGCGGGGGACGCCCGCGGTGGCGATCCGGGCCATCGCCAACGAGATCCCGAGTTTCGAAGAACTGGGCCTGCCTCCGATTCTGAAGCAGATCAGCGCCCTGCGGGACGGCCTGGTCCTGGTGACGGGGCCGGCGGGGAACGGCAAGTCCACCACGCTGGCGGCGATGATCGACTGGATCAACAACAACCGCTCGGCGGTGGTCATCACCTTGGAGGACCCCATCGAGTACCTCCACCGCCACAAGCGGAGCATCGTCAACCAGCGGGAGGTGGGCGGGGACACCCACAGCTTCGCCGCGGGCCTGCGGGCGGCGCTGCGGGAAGACCCCGACGTGATCCTGGTGGGCGAGATGCGGGACACCGAGACGATGGAGGTGGCCATCCGAGCTGCCGAGACCGGGCACCTGGTCCTCTCCACGCTGCACACCCGGAGCGCGGCCGGGACGGTCGACCGCATCATCGATTCGTTCCCGCCTCACCAGCAGTCTCAGGTGCGGCTGCAGCTGGCCGGGGTGCTCCAGGCCGTGATCTCGCAGCAGCTGGTGCCCCGGGCCGACGGCAAGGGACGGGTGCTGGCCGTCGAGGTGATGATCACGACGCCGGCCATCCGCAACTTGATCCGGGAGGGGAAGACGCACCAGATCGACTCGGTGATCGAAACCGCGGCCCGCTCGGGGATGCAGACCATGGACGCCTCGCTGCGGGAGCTGTTTCACCGCGGGCTGATCTCCAGCGAAGAGTACGAACTGCGCCGCCGTTCGTAGGGATTTCGCAAACGTTTGCCAAAGAATGTCAGAGAGCTTTCGAAGGTACGAGCGTTCTCAGAAAAGTGCTCGCCCCTTCGAGAGCTAGATGTGCCGGCCTTTGTCACGCGGTTTCCGGGGGATGGCTGCTGCGGCGGCCATGGGGGTGTGGAGATGGCTGAGCTTTTCGAATACAAAGCTTGGGACCATACCGGCAAGCTGGTCTCGGGAACGATGGAGGCCGAGCGGCCGGACGAGGTGGCCTCACGGCTTCGGGTCCGGGGCTACTTTCCTTCCACGGTGCGGCCCGCCCGTCCCAAGCAATCTCTCTTGCAGTTTTCCCGCAGGCGAAAACCGGGTCCCAGAGACCTGTCCGTCCTCTGCCGCCAGCTGGCCGTCATGGTGGAGACCGGCATCCCGCTGGTCACCAGCCTCCAGCTGCTCGCCTCCCAGCAGCGCCACGCGGCCTTGAAAGAGGCGCTGGAGGAGACGCGGCGCGACGTCAGCGGCGGCAGCAGCCTCACGGAAAGCCTGCGCAAGCACGACCGCATCTTTCCCGGCCTCTTTCTCGACATGGTGGAAGTGGGCGAGTCGTCCGGCCACTTGCCGGAGGTGCTGAACCGTCTGGCCGACTTCTACCAGCGCGACGCCAAGCTGAGGGGCGACATCAAGCAGGCGATGGCGTATCCCACCGTCATCATCCTCTTCGGGTTTGCCGTCACCCTTTTCGTGATGTTCTACGTGCTTCCCACGTTTGCCGGGATTTTTGCGGATTTCGGCGTCGAGCTGCCCGCAGTGAGCGGGGCCATCCTGGCCGTTCGGGACTTCATCGTCCGGAACATCGTCTGGTTCCTGCTTTCGGCGGTCGCCGCTGCCGCGGCTTCGCGCTACTACTTTCGCACGCCTGCCGGGCGGCGCCTGCGGGATGCGTGGATCCTGCGGCTCCCGGTGGTGGGAGAGCTCGTCAGCAAGGTGATCTTCGCCCGGTTCGCCCGGACCCTCAGCCTCCTCTTCGTCAGCGGCTTCCCTATGGTCCGGTCGCTCCAGAGCTGCGAAAAGATCGTGGGAAATGCGGCGGTGGCCGCGGACCTGGCGGCGGCCCGGGCCGGCGTTCAGCGGGGGAGCGGCATCAGCGAGCCGCTGCGCCGGGAGGCGAAAGTGTTCCCGCCCATGCTGGTGGAGATGATCCGCGTGGGGGAGGAGACGGGAGAGCTGGACGCCATGCTGGACCAGGCGGCCGGCTTTTACGAGCTGGAGGTGGAGCAGTCGGTGAAGACGCTGACCTCCATCATCGAGCCGCTCATCCTGGTGCTCTTGGGCGGGGTCATCTTTCTGATCGTGCTCTCGGTGTTCGTTCCCATGTTCAACATGGCCAACGTCATCCGGTAAGGGGGCGCGGCGCGTGGCACGCGCAGCTGTGGGTGTGGAGATCCATCAAAAGGCCGTCACCGTGGTGGCGCTGCGGCAGGGACGGCGGGGCCCGATGCTGGCGGGCTTCGCGACGGTGGTGCTCCCGCCGGGCGCCGTGACGCGCACGGGCGTGGCGGATCCCGGGGCCCTCGGGGCGGCGGTGAAAGAGGCGCTGCGGGAGGCCAGGGCGGACCGGGCCAACGTGTGCCTTTCCATCGCCAGCGAGCACATCGACGTGCGGCGGCTCTACATGCCGCCCATGCCCGAAGCCGAGTTGCGGCAGGCGATCCAGTGGGAGCTCAAGCAGCAGGTTCGCTTTCCGGTGGAATCGGAGGAGGAAATCCTCTTCGACTTCCAGGTGCTCCAGAACGAAAACGGCCGGCAAGAGCTTCTGGTGGTGTCCGCCCCGGGGAAGCTGGTTTACGACTACCTCGGTGCCCTGCGGGCCGAGCGCATTCACCCCGAAATCATGGACGCCTTTGCGCTCTCGCTGCCGTGGGCGGTTCCGGGCGAGGGCGGGGTGGGCTACGTGCACGTGGGGCCGGAGTTCGTCCACGTGCTGGTGGTGCGGGACGGCGTCTACCAGCTCAGCCGGAAGGTCCCGGTGGCGGCCGGGGCGCTCCTGGAGGAGCTGGGGGCGGATCCGGACGGCGGCGCGGGCGAGCCCGTCCTGTCGGAGTACGCGGCGAGGGCGGCGCGGGAAGTGGTCAGCGTGGTCACGCAGACTCTGGAGTTTCACCGGGTGGAGGTGCGGGGCCACGACGTGGCGGAGCTGGTGCCGCGGCTGGTGGTGAGCGGAGCGGGAAACCGCATCGACCGCCTGGCGCGGCTGATCGGCGCGGAAGTGGGGCTGCCGGCCGTGGCGGCTCAGCCGCTCACTGGTCCTGGGGGCCGGTCGTTTGAACCGGAGGAAGCGCCGCGGTATGCGGTGGCCGCCGGCCTGGCGCAAAGGGGGTTGGCCGAGCTTTGATCCGCATCAACCTGATTCCCCCCGAGGAGCGGGGCAAGGGCCGGGGCGGGGTGGACTGGCTCCGCGTCGCGGCCATCGGCGCATGGGGATTTACGGCGCTCCTGATCTTGGTGACGGTGTTCAACGCCCGGGCGGCGGGGCTCTACCGCCGGGAACTGGACGCCCTCCAGCCCCGGATCATCCAGCTCCAGGCGGCCCAGCGGGAGCTCCGGGACGTTCGCCAGCACAACGCACAGCTGGAGCAGGAGAAGAACCGCCTCGAGGCGCTGGCCGCGGGTTCGGCGGCCGTCTCCTCCCGGCTGGAGACGGTGGCCCGGATCCTTCCCCGGGACGTGTGGCTCGAGCGGCTCGCGCTGGCGCCGGGAGAGCAGGTGGTGCTCCAAGGGTATACCGCCAACGTTTCGTCTGTGTCGCGCCTGCTTCGTTCCCTCCGTGAGCTGGACGACGTGGAAGACGTGGAGCTGGTGGCCCTGGACCGGATCGGGGACGAGGATCCGTACCTGCGCGCGCTGGTGATCCGCCTGCAGCTGAAAGGGGGCGCGCGGTGATGCTGGTGTTGGGCCATGAGCCGGTGCCCGCTCCCGAGGAACGGAGAGGCTTTTCGCCGGAGCCGGAGGAGCCCGGGCGCGGTCCGTTGGGCCCCGTGGTGCGCTGGTGGCGAGCCAAACCCTTGTCGTTCCGGCGCCGGGTCTGGACAGCGGTGGTGGCGCTGCACTACCTGGTGGTGGTCGGCTGGGGGACGTATTACAACGTCCAGGTGTACCTCGACGCCTCGGCCACCCGGGCGGAGCTTGAGCGGCAGGTCCGGGCCGTCGAAACGCTCCCGGCAGTGCTGCAGCAGATCGCAGAGGAGCGGGAGGCCGCCGTCGTCCTGGAAGAGCAGGTGCGAGAGCTTTACGCCGTGGTCCCCGAGCGGACCGATGTGCCGGTGGTGGTGGGCCGGCTGGAGACGCTGGGGCGGTCCTCCGGAGGCCAGGTGACGTGGATCGACTACGCGCCTCCCAGCTGGAACGGGACCGAGGGCGAAGTCCGCGTCACGTTCAGATTTGTAGGAGATTTCGCTTCGGCGCTGCGCTTTGTGACGGCCCTGGAAGGGACGGTGCCGACTCTCTCCTTCCGGCGGTTTGAGGCGGAACCGACGGTGAACCCCGCCGAAGTGCATCTCTTCGCCGAAACGGCGCTCGCCGTCGTGGCTCAGCGGCCCGAAGGAGCGCCGGGCTGGCGCGGGGGAGCCCCCGCCGGGGTGATCACTAGAGCCGGCCCCGCGCAGGTCAGCCCGTTTTTGCCGCCGCCCGAGCTTTGGAGCCTAGCCCGCGCGGCGGGCCTGCCGTCACCTCATGTGATGCTGACCGGGTTGGTCCAGCGAGGAGGGACGGACATGGCCGTGCTCTCCATCAACGGCGAGAGCCGCGCGCTGCGGCCGGGCGAGAGCGCCTCCGGCGTGACGCTGGTCCGTATCGAACGCGGCGCGGCGGTGATCCGGGTGGGCGGGCTGGATGCAAGGCTCTCGATAGGGAGTGAGACGAGATGAGCAGAGGGTGGAGCCGGATGCAACACCTGCGTGAAAAGAAGGCCCGCGGGCTTGTCAGGACGGGGCTCGTCCTTCTGGCTTTCCTCCTGGCGGCGCCCGTGTCGGCAGCCGCAGTCGACCTCGATTTCAAAGAGGCCGACATCCGGGACGTGCTGCGGGTGCTGGGGGATGTGGGCGGGTTCAACGTGGTCACCGACCCGGCAGTGCGCGGCTCCGTCACCTTCTACCTGCAGGGCATGGACCCGAGGCAGGCCGTGGACTTGGTGGTGAAGAGCAGCGGCTACGGTTACACGTTCGTGGGGAACACCCTGGTCGTCGCTCCCAGGGAGCGGCTGGCGGACCAGTTTCAAGAAGTGAGGACCGCGTTTATCCCGCTGCGGCACATCGACCCGGAGGCGGTGGTCCCGGCGCTGGAAATGGTGGTCCAGCCGGCGGTGGTCCGGGCGGACCGGGTGGGCCGGGGCGTGTTGATCCGGGGCGACGCGGCGCAGATCCGGGCGGCGGAGGCGTTCCTGAAGGAGCGGGACGTGCCGCCCCCGCTGGAACTGGACTTCGTCGACGCGGACGTAAGGACGGTCTTGAGCGCCCTGGCGCGGGCGGGGGGCTACAACTTGATCGCCGTCCCCGAGACGCAGGCAAAGCTCACGCTGTTCCTGCGAGGCGCCAGCGTGCGTGAAGCGCTGGACCTCGTGGCCCGGCAGGCAGGCTTTAGGTACCGCATCGACGGCAATACCATCGTGATCGTGGACGAGCGGGACATGCCGGCTGCTAAAGCGGCGCCGGACGCGGGAACCGGGCCCGCCGTAGCCGTTCCTGCACCTCCCGTGGTGACCAAGGAGGTGCGGATCATCCCGCTCCGCTATATCACGACGCAGCAGGCCCGCGCGCTGGCGGCGATGCTCTTGCCCCCGGAGGACATCTGGGCCGACGAGGCTGCGGGAACCCTGGTGGTCCGGGGCAGCGGGGCCCGTCTCGACGAGGTGGAACGGCTGCTCGCCGGCTACGATCTGCCCCGGCTGAGGGTGGACGGGATCGTGGTCAAGGAAGACGACAGGCTGGCGGTGCTCTCGCTAGACCGGCGAAGCCACGTGGTGCGCGAGGGGACGACCCTCGACGGGATCACCGTGGAACAGATCCTGGGCGACCGGGTGGTGCTTCGCACCGCGACGGGGCGACTCCTGGAACTTGCCATTGGAGGGGGCGAATGAGGCGTGAGCGTCAAGAGAACCGCGCTGAACACGAAGAATTTTCGTCTGCTTCACACCGGCGGGCTCCGGCCTTTTGCGACGAGCCTGCTCTTGCTGGCGCTCGCCGCCTGCTTCGCCGTGAGCGCCCTTGGAGGAGCGGCCTTCGCCCAGGCGTTATCCGGCCGCGCGGCCATTGACATGGAGTTTGACGACGCGCCCGTCGTCCAGGTGGTGCAAAGCGTGGCGGCCATGGCGGGGCTCAACGTGCTGATCGATCCGGCCGTCAGCGGGCGCATCACCGTGTCCCTCCGCCAGGTCGACCTGGAAGAAGCGCTGGATCTGATCATGGCGGTGGCCGGGCTCCAGTACGAGCTCCGGGGCAACACCCTGGTGGTGACGGCGGGCGAAGCGCCGGCGGCAGCGGTGGACCGGGGCCGGCTGGTGGTGCACGCCCTCCAGCATGCGCCGCTAGAGCGAGCCCGGGAGCTGGTCGCCGCGCTCTACCCAAGGATCGCCGCGGTTGCGGACGCCCAGGCAGGCGCGCTGATCCTGCAGGGGCCGAGCCGGGACGTGGAGTCGGCCCTTGAATTCCTGGCGGAATACGACCGGCCGCAGGGAGTCTCTCTGAGCTACCGGCGGGAGCCGGTGGAGACGGTGCTGTGGGAGCTCTCCGCTCTGGCCGGATGGAACCTGGTGATCGACGGGGAGCTTTCGGAGACCATCACTGCCCGGCTGGACGGCATGCCCTATGAGGACGCGTTGGCCCAGGTGGCGGCCGCCGCGGGGCTGGACTACCAGCTGGTGGGTAACGTCCTGACGGTCCGCTCCGGCCGGACCGAAGAGCCCAATCTGCGGCGGATCGCCGTGCGGCGGCTCGACCACGTGAATCCCGCGCGGGCCGCGGAGGTGCTGGCGGCGATGTACCCGGAGGCTCAGATCCGGGCGGACGAAGCGTGGCGGCAGGTCATCATCGACGCCCCTTCCGGCACGGTGGAAAGCGTCTTGGAGCTCCTCGAGGAGCTGGACCAGCCCAGGCGGCAGGTGATCGTCGAGGCGCGGCTTGAAGAGATCCGTTCCGAAGCCCTGCGGGAGCTCGGAGTGGTTTGGCAGCTCCCCACCTTGCGCGGCAGCGGGACCGCCGCCACCGTCACGCTGAACTGGGATCCCGCAGAGCTCATCGCAGCCCTTGATGCCCTGGAGCGTGAGGGCAAGACCAAACTGCTGGCAAGCCCCCGGCTCGCGGCGGTGGAGGATCACGCCGCAGATATCCTCATCGGGGAGCGGATTCCCATCGTGGTGGAGTCGCGGGACAGCGATGGGCAGGTCAGCCAGTCGGTGGAATTCATCGAGGCCGGAATCCGCCTGGAGCTGATCCCGTCGGTGGACCGGGACGATTACATCACGCTTGACATCTTCACGGAAGTCAGCAGTGTCACGCGGCGGACCAGCGCCGGCCTGCCCGAGCTGCGCACCCGGGAAGTGCGGACCCGCGTCCGTGTGCGAGACGGGCAGCCTCTGGTGATCGGCGGCTTGGTGGAGGAGAGCCAGCAGGCGGAAGAGGAGAGCTTGCCGTTCTTGGGCGAGCTTCCCCTGGTGGGCGGCCTCTTCGGCAGGGAAAAAACCGAAGGCAGCCAGAGCGAGATGGTGATCTTCCTCATCCCGCACATCGTTGAACCAGAGCAAAGGGCCGCGACGGGAGGCGCCAGCGAGGAGTTCTCCGGCGCGGCACAGAGAAGCGTGCAGACCGAGACTGCGGTTGACGCGTTGCCCGGGGAGGCGACGGCGGCCGGCCGTGCCGGCTCTGCGCTCGGCGGCGAAAAGGCCGGAACCGTTGAGTCCCGGGCTTTCGTGGACCTTGTCCGGGCGCTGAACTCGGTCGTCGATGTGCAGCTTGAAAATGCCAAGGAGAGTTACGGGACCTTGACCCGGCTCTACGCCCACGTCGACGAGAAGAACCAGGTCACCTGGGGCCTGGGGATCGGCCGGCGCTACTTCGGACGGCCGCTGGATTCCTACGGCACGAGGCCCTGGGCCGGCGTGGTCCTGGAGCGCCTGCAAGCGCCCGGAGAGAGAGGACGATTCGTGCTCGACCTCTCCGCCGGCATCCTGGCCAACTTTGAGCAGGCCAGTCCAAAGATCGGCGTCGAGCTCTTCGCCTCCTACGGGCATGTGTTCGGCGACGCTTCGACCTTCGACGTTCCCGGGCGCCGGGCAGGGTTGAGCGGGGGCATTCGGCTCGGATGGCGGTACTAGACTCGCGCCGGGAAGCGGGGTTTACCGTAGTTGAAGTCCTGGTCGCCTTGGCGATCCTCCTCATGAGCGCCGCGGCGATCTACTACCTCGTCGGCGGTCCCCAAGGCCCGCTCGCGCTGCGTCTCAGTCGCGAGCGGGCCCACCAGGCGCAGGCGCTCCAAGCGGCCGTCGAGTGGGCGAGAGCCAACAGCTGCGAGCTGCTGGACCAGCTCCAGGGCGGCAGGACGTACCGGCACACCGTGTCCGGCAGTTACGCCGTGGAGTTCCGGATCGTTGATGACGACCCGGCTTACCCGGATCCTGCGCTCAAGGATCGGGCTCCGGTGGTCGAGGCGAGCGTCCAGCGAGGTGAGGGAGTCTCTCCGATCGTCCACCGCTTCATCCTCACTGCGGAGCAGTGGGATCGGGTTCGCGGGGAGGTGCGGCAATGCCGGTGAGGGTCGTGTTCCGCCGCCTGCTGCGGCGCCGGGAGATGGATTCGGGACAGGCGTGTGAGAGGCAGGGCCCGCCCCAGCTCCGAGAGGACCGCACCGCGCAGGGCGGATGGGCGCTGTTTGCCGTCATCGCCCTCCTGGGCGTGCTGGCCGTCGTGGCCGGTGCGCTTCTGCGGCTGGCCCCGTCTTCGCTGCGGCTGTCACTTACCCAGCTCGACCGCGTCGCCGCCTTCGACTACGCCGAGTCGGGAATCCACTACGCCCTCGCCTGGCTGCGCGAGGGCCGTTTCAACCCCTCAAGGCCCCAGGAAAGCCTTGCGACGCTGGTCACGGAGCACGCCTTTACGGAGACAGGCGGATTTTGCGCTCTGGAGGTCGTCCCTCAAGCGAACGATGTGTTCACCGTCGCTGTCACGGGGTACCAGCGGCGGGGCAACCGGACGCAGGTGTATCGTACGGCGCTGGACATCCGCTTTCCGGAATTTGAAACGGTACCGCTGTTTCACACTCACTGGATTCGGACGGCGATCGAAAAGGATTACCAATGGTTTCCCATCAGTTGGGAGTCGTGGGACCGGTCAACCGCGTCACCCGGCACCTTCCCCAGCTATTCGAGGCGATGCGCGAACGCGGCAACGAGAACGAGGGACATCGATCACGAGACGTGTTTATGGCCAGGGGAATATACCCTTGACTGGGATAGCACCGGCGCAAAGATTGCCGGATCGAATGTTCGCTTCGGGCGGTTTAGTCTCGGAGGGAATTGGTCTCTCACCGTCAGCGACAGCACGATTTACGTCGATGGCGACTTCGTGATCAGCCAGGGTACTGCGTCATTCAAGAACGTGACCCTCTTCGTCGGCGGGAAATTCGACGTGGGTGGAAGTTCCGTTGCCACATTTGAAAACGTCACGGTTTATGTGCGCGATACATTAGCAATTGGGGGAGCCGGGACTGCGCAGTTTGTGAACGCGATGTTGCATTCCGGCAGTGACGCTGCCATCGGCGGAAGTGGAGCTATAAGACTTGCCGGGGGTTCCAGTCTGTGGATCAACGGTGACCTGAAGATAAACGGTCATGGAGACTTCCTCGTATTTGAAGATGGAGTGACTGCTTATATTGATGGAGACGTGACAATTAGTGGAAGCGGCATGATCGCCGGCACAGGCGAACCCGATGCTCCCTGGAACGTCTTCTACGTTCGCGGGGGATTGGACATTTCGGGCGGAGCATTCGCCGGCGCCTATCCACCTGACGTGGTATTTCTATTCGACACGGATCCAAGATACAGCGATAGACCCATCGTCATGTCGGGCAGTGGCAAGCTGCATGGCGGCATCTATGCGCCGACGCGCATTTACAACGGCACAAACTTGGGAGGCGCCGAAGTTCACGGTTCCATCATTGCGTCAAACATCTACATTCCCGACTGGTACGGGGAGGAACGGTTTCGACGCTATTTCGAAGCCGTCGAAGAGCGCATGAAGACGTTCCACCTGGGTATTGGTCGCCGCTACGACGGTCCCATGGAGCTTCTCGGCTGGCGGGAGGTGCGAGCGTGGAGCCCCGTCCCGGGATGTCCCCCGGATTCACTTTGATGGAGCTCTTGGTCGCCACCGCGTTGATCGGCGTCATCGCACTGGCTGCCGCAGCGTTCTCTAAGGATATCTTTGCGGTCCAGCACAGGCTCACCACCGAGTACGACCTGCGGATGGAAGGCCTGAGGGCGATGGAGGAGATCCGGGAAGGCTTCTCCTCGGGTGGGACGCGGTACGGGGGCGTCCGGCAGGCGGAGGAAGTGGTCGTCCTGGCGGGGGGAAAGGGGCTTTCCCTCACATTGGACGAAGCGACTGTGGTGTACCGCTGGATGGAGCAGGACGGCGTCGTCACCCGTTCCCTGGACGGCGGCGCTCCGCAAGTTTACCTCGGATCGGTGACAGACTTCGGCGTGTCCTGCGACGGGGGCCTGATCGCGATCCGGCTCGAATTGACCGGCCGGGGACGGCCTGCGCCCCGGGAGCGGTTTGAGACGCAGGTCCTGCCGCGCAATGCATTCCCGGTGTGTCAATGAACAGGGCTCCGGACCGCCGCGGGCCACCGCGTGGTCCGGAGCCCATTTCTTAGCTTCCCACGGCGCTACCTCGCCGACACCAACCCTCCCCGGGATGCGCTGGATGTGGCTTCTACGGCCGCGTCCCCCGCGTGGCGGGGAAGCTCCGGGATCCGGGCCATGAGGAGCGTCAGCGCCGCAAACACGGACGTCGCCGCCGAGATGGCCACCACCGCTCCTTCGCCCAGCCACGCCACGATCACGCCGGCGGCGGCCGGGGCGATCAGGTTTGCCGCCGCGTCCGCCAGTTGAAAGAGGGAGTTGGCCCGGTTCAGGCCCGATTCGGGAACCAGCTGCACGATGGATGCCTGGAGGGCGGGGCGGTGAAACACCCGGCAGGTGGCGGCGACGGTGGCGACCACCAACAAGACCGACATCTCGAGCGCCCCATGGATGATCCCCCACGCGAGCACGGCAGAGCCGGCGGCCCGCACGATGTCGGCCACCATCATCACCCGCCGGCGGCGGGCGGCTCAGGGCCGCGGCTCTCGTGAGTTTGCCTTTCGACCGATTGTGCCACGGGCATCTGTGGATGGGATAGAGACTCCACGCGTGACCACGTCCTCCTAAGCTGTTTTCGGGATTCAGCGCTGCGTGAGGAAGTGTTCCAGGCTCCGGGCGATGGCCCGGGCTCGGTCCCGGTCGAGGGTGTATCTCTTGACGCCGTCGACGCGCTGGGATTGCAGCAGCCCGATGGACTCCAGGGCCCGCAGGTGCCTTGAGGTCGCGGGCTGGCTCCAGCCGAACTGCTGCATCAAGTCCGCGGCGCGCGCTTGGCCGCGGTCGCGGATGTACGCCAGCGCGTGGAGCCGGGCGTCGTCGGCCAGGGCCTTGAGGGCGGCCAAGAGGTCCCGCCGGGCGGCTTCTCCGTTGGCGCGGGCTCCCTTTACGACGCCGAAGCCCACGTAAGAGACCGGGAGGTCAGGGCCGGCGGCCATCGAGATGTACGGCCCGATAAACGGGACGGGAACGAAGACGATGCGCTTGTGCAGGACGGGGGCCAGGTGCTCTCGCCCGCTCCGGCCGGCGACCGCTTCGAGCACTCGCTCGGGATCGTCCAGGTAGAAATGGCGGCGCGCCTGCTCTGCGAGGCTGCGGCAGAGGGGCAGGGCCTGCTGCCACCGGGGGCCGAAATGGTCGTACCACAGCTGGCGGAACCGCAGCGTCACCATGGACTTGAGCTCCGCCGGCCGCCGGAGAAGCGTAAGCACCCGCTCCACGTCGATGGCGAACGGGTCCTCGGAGCTCGGCCGCTCCATCTTCGAAATGATGGCCGCGATCCGCTCCGGCTCGCTCTGGATCCACCGGCGAAGCGTCTCGGGAGCGGCGTCCTCCGTCTCGACGGCCAGGCGCTCCAGCACCCGAGCGAGCACCTCCTCGGGCGGCGCCGACTCCAGGGTGTCCAGCGCCGGCTGGATGCTTTCCTCGTCGCCGGGGCTTTCCAAAAGGTACGACATGACCCCGGACAAGGGGACGCACAGCAGCCGGATGTCCGCTCTGGCCGCCCGCCCGACGCGGGAAGGCAGCTGGGCCAGCCACGGATCGATGCCGGGGAACCTGGCGGCCAGGTCGACCAGCGGCAGTGCCAGCACCATGGCGAGAGCCGGGGAGATCCGGACTTCGAATCGGTCTGTCCACCGCTGGCGGCAGGTGCACCAGCGCGGCCATGAAATCGGCAATCACACCATCTCTCATCCCTGCAGCCAGCGGCATCCCTACACCCCGCCGAAGCACGCCCTGGAAGACTGGACCCTGGCAGACATCGAAGCCGATATCGATGCAGCCACTGAGCGGATCCAAACGTTGATTCCCGGTGCCGGGCCCATGAGCTTCGCCTATCCTTGCGGGCAGAGCTTCGTCGGCGACGGGCCGGAGCAGCGCTCGTACGTGCCGTCGGTGGCCCGGCGGTTCGTGACGGCCCGGAGCGTCGGTAACGCCGACAACGACCCCCGCACCTGCGACCTGCATAGGGTACAGTCCTGGCTGGTAGTGGGCGTCACCGCAAGAGAGATGATCGAGATGATGCAGTCCACTATGGAAGGGGGTCGCTGGGGAGTCTTCTGCTTTCACGGCATCGGCGGAGACCACTCCAGTGTCGCCACGGAGGCGCTGGACGGACTGGCCCGCTACCTCAAAAAACGCGAAGACGAGATCTGGGTGGATACGGTGTACCACGTGGGCCGCTACCTTGCGGACGTCCGGGGCGTTTGAGCGGGCGGTGCCGCGGCCGCCCCGGGCTCCCGGCCGCCCAGGTCGCAAGGAGCACCCATGCGACGATGGGCCATCCAGGGGAAGGAGGGAACTGCCCGTGACACGCCCCCACCGCCCAGTGCGTCCAGGCGCTGAAAGCCGCGGCGCCGGCCGGCATCATCGTAGACGCGTCCGGTTAGTCCGCCAAGCCCTGGACCACCGCCACGCTGGCACTGCACCCGATGCGGGTGGCGCCGGCTGCCACCAGCCGCAAAGCGGTGGCGGCGTCCCGGATGCCGCCCGCAGCCTTGACCCCCATGGCGTCGCCCACTGTCCGCCGCATGAGGGCGACGTCGTGCTCGGTCGCGCCGCCGTAGCCGAAGCCCGTCGACGTCTTGACGAAGTGGGCGCCGGCCTCCCGGGACAGCTCGCAGGCAGCCACCTTCTCCTCGTCCGTGAGCAGGCCCGTCTCGAGGATCACTTTCACCCGCGCTCCCTCGCCCGCGCTCTCGACCACGGCCCGGATATCCTCGACCACGCGGCGGTGATCGCCCCCTTTCAGCGCGCCGATGTTCATCACCATATCGATTTCCACCGCGCCCCGCTCCACAGCGAGCCGGGCTTCGTACGCTTTCGCTTCAGGAAAATTGGCTCCCAGCGGAAAGCCCACCACCGTGCCCACTCTGATTTCCGTTCCCGAAAGAATCGCCGCGGCCAGGGGAACAAACACCGGGTGCACGCAGACCGACGCGAATCCGTACTCCGCGGCCTCCTGGCACAGGCGCCGGATGTCCTGCTCCGTCGCGTCGGGCTTCAGCAGCGTGTGGTCGATCAGGCGGGCCAGCTCACTCCGGGTCATCCAAGAACGCCTCCTGCTTAAGCTCGGTAAATCAAGAGTACGACTCAAGCAGACCGCCCCCCTTGTGCAGTGAAGAGCTTCCAGCCCGCCGCGGCTCACGGTATCGCGCCGCGCGGTAAGCACGCCTTTGACAACGAAATTCGAGTCGGATATTCTCATATCCGCATATCCGTATCTCCTAAAGGAGGCAGTCCGGTGCCGGAGCTCTTCGTGCCGCCGCAGGGCCGCGAAGATGGCTGCCGCAATGTTGCGATTGGAGGAACAGCAGTGGACTGGGATCACGCCAAGCCGTGGTATCATGGGAGTCCGGTTCGGCTGACACACCTGCGCCCCGGGAGTACCATCACCCAGGATCCCGAGCTGGCCCGGGTGTTTTCGCACAAGCCGTCGCTGGTGGTGCAGGACATCGATGATCACGGGCGCCGAACGATCAAGCACTCCGGCCGCCTGCCGGGATACCTTTATGAAATTGCTGAACCGGTCGGACCGGGGGACGTCTATCCTCACCCTGAGACGACGATGGAACCCGGACAAGAATGGCTCACCACGCGGGAGCTCAGGGTGCGGTTGGTCGAGACGACGGACGTGCGCCCGAATGAGCTGTTGACACCTGAGGAAATCGAAACTCTGATGCGCCGGTTAGAGCAGCAGCGCGGCGACGGTTCAGGTCCCGGTTGAGATACGAAACCCCACTCTTGCCCGATGCTACGCTCGGGGTGGAATCTGCTCCAAGAGTTCGTCCAACCCCAGGCGGCGGAGCAGTTCCTGATCGCGGATCGTGAGGTCCTGGCCGTTGAGGTCTTCCGGCGCCAGCTCGCAAAGGCGGACGACCACTCGGGCCGGAACGTGCGGGTCGAGGAGCTGGTCGGCAGGGAGGTCGCTGATCTCGTTCACCCTGCGGCTCCGGATTTTGCGTTGCATGTCGGTGGCGACCACCGCCGGCTGGAAGCCGTAGACCCGGATTCCCGTGCCCTGGGTCTCCAAAGCCACGCTGCGGGTGATCATGGCCGCTCCCGCCTTGCCGGCGCAGTAGGCGCTCCACCGGAGGATGGGCCGGTGCGCGGCGCCGGATGAAATATTGACGATGACGCCGCCGCCTGCCTTTTCGAACCGGGGAACGGCGGCCCGGCAGCCGTAGTAGACGCCGAGCAGGTTGGTCTTGATGGAGAGCTCCCATTCGGCGGGGTCCGACTCGGCCAGGAGGGTCATGGGTTCAATAATCGCAGCGTTGTTGACCAGCACGTCGAGGCGCCCGTACGTGTCATGGGCGGCAGCGACGAACCGCTCCACCTGTGCAAAATCGGTGACGTCACATTCGACGGCGACGGCGTCGCCGCCGAGCCGCTCGACTTCCGCCAGCGTGTCCGCGGCGTTGCCGAGGGAGCGCGTGCCGACCACCACGGCATAACCGGCCCGGGCGAACTCTATGGCGATGGCGCGACCCAGCCCGCGGTTGGCGCCGGTGACGGCGGCGACTTTGGCTGCGCGTAGGGACATGGTTTCCACTCCTTTTCATCCATAGTATAACCGTCCTGGCGAAGAGAGGAAGGACGCCCCTGGGAATTTGCAAGGAGATGTGATTTACTAGAATTGTCCTTTGGCTAGGCGGCAGACTTGGCTGGACAAGGAGGTAGTGCCATCATGAAGATGGAAGCGGTGAAGAAGGAACTGGAGCAGTGGGGCGAGCTGGTGATCACCACCGACGCCGGCGACCGCTATGAGATTCACCTCGGCGATACGACGTTTGATTTCGAGAACCGGGTGATCCAGCTCCATTCGCCCCAGGCGCTTTACGTGATCGACGGCGACTCCGTCGAAGCCATCGAGAAGCACTACGGGCACAAGATGGAGTAGCTGCTGCTTGAGGCCGGTCGAGAGTTCGACTGGCCGTGCAGCCGTTTGGGAGCGGTTTCTAAGACGTGAACTCCAGCCGGGCCTTTGTGCCTTTTCCAGCCGACTTGCAGCCGGTGCGTGTGGTCCGGCGGCTAAACCGCTTTGCCGTGGAAGTCCGGTGGGACCCGGAGGCGACTCCGCCTTCCGGGTCCACGGCGCGTTTGGATGGAACGTTCAAGCTGCACCTGCCCAACTCCGGCAGGATGACCGAACTGCTGCAGCCGGGCACTCTCGGCCTGGCTCACCTGTGGGGAAGAGGCGATCGGGCCACCGTGGGCGCGCTCCTTTTGGTGGAGTACGAGGGACGCTGGGTCTCCGTCGATGCCCACATGCCCAATCGCCTCTTTGCGCGCTGTGTAGAGGTTGGAGCGCTGCCGCCGTTCCGGGGATATAAAGTGCAGAAGAAGGAAGTCTCCTGGGCTCAAGGGCGCGTGGATTTCTTGCTGGCTCCAGAAAGGCCCGGCGAGGACGGCGGGGTGTCGACGGCGTCGGTGGGGGTGGAGGGGCAATCGCCGTCCCGAAAGTGCAGCCAACGGCGGGGGACGCTTGAAAAGCGCGGCTTTGAAGCCGGCGGATCCAAGGGCGATGAGCGCGGCGGTCCGGGCGGTGACCTGAGCAAGCTGCTCTTCTTGGTGGAAACGAAGTCATGTAACTTGGTGGAACAGGGCGTGGCGCTCTTTCCCGATGCGCCGACAGCCCGCGGGGCCAGGCACCTGCGGGAGCTCGCTGAGGCAGTCGAAATGGGCTACCGGGCCGCCGTGGTCTGGTTTATCCAGCGGGACGACGCGTATGCCTTCGCACCGCATGCAAAAGCAGACCCGGAGTTTGCGGAGGCCCTGAAGGAAGCGCGCGCCAAAGGAGTGGAGGCGTACGCGTACCGGTGTCTCGTTGAGCCGCGTGGTGTGACGGTGCTGGATGAGGTGGGGGTGGGCGGGTAATCAGGGGCTAGGTATGTGGAGGAGTGGCATCAGGAACGACTCATCTTTATCCCTTTTGCAGAAGTCTTCACAGAGACCGTCATTGCTATCTCTTTTGCGTCAGACGTTGGGAGAAGACCTCACCGTCCTGGGCGGGACGAGTACTCATCGTACTCCGAAGGTGAGGTCTTCCATGGAACTCCTTCAACGTCTACGTCAGAG
>PKEX01000037.1 GCA_002919235.1 Clostridia bacterium | reverse complement strand
GCGGCGCGGAGGAGCGCGCAGAGCACCCCCAAGAGGACCAGCTGGCCCAGCAGGGCGATGTTGAGCCTCACCTCGCGCCAGAACGCCCCGGCCAGCGCCCGGGCCAGCCGGCCCGCGTCGACGCCGTCCCCTTCGAAGATGATCCGGCGCAGGTCCAGCTCGGGCAGATGGTCCTTCACCTCGGCGTCGAGACCGGTGACGATCTGCCGGACCGAGTCAAGAGAGAGCTCTTCGAGCTGGCGCTCGATAAGCGACTCCGGCGAAAACGTCTCGGCCAGGCCGGGCCCGGGTGCGGCGGCCGCGCCAGTCCCCGCGAAGAGGAGCCATGTCCACACCAGCGCTGAAGTGACCCCGAGAAGCCGCACTGCCACCGCCCCTTCCGATCTCAACTGGGCAAGAGCTGGACCAGCACGTTGAGGATGGCCGCCACCACCGGCAGGGCCAGGATCAAGATGGAAACCTTCCCGGCCAGCTCCACCACGGCCGCCACCGCGTCCTCCCCCGCGTCTTTGCAGAGCGCGGAGCCGATGGAGGCGACGTAGGCGATGCCGATGGCCTTGAGCACCACGGAGACGTACAGCGTGCGGGCTCCCGCCTCCCGGGCCAGCTCCCAGAAGGCGTCGAGGAGCTGCCGCAGCGGGCCGACCAGCGAAGCCAGGGCGACCACGACGAAGGCCAGGGCCACCTGGGCGCCGATGGGCGCCATTTCCCGCCGCAGGAAGACCAAGAAGATGCTGATGGCCACGGCGGCGGCGACCACAGCCGCGATCCCGTTCACTGCCCCACCCCCGTCACTGCCAGAGCTGGAAGACGGCCTCCACGTCGTTAAAAAAGGCGGCGATCATCCGGATCAGCCACACCAGGACGATGATCACGCCGGCGAGGCTCAGCATCTGCGCCTGCTCACCCCGGCCGGCCTGCGAGAGAAAGATGTTGAGGATGGCGATGATGATCCCAAGGCCGGCGATCTGGTAGATCACGGAGACGTCCACCAAGGGCCCTCCTTCGGAGTTGTTGCCGCAGGGGCCGGCGCTCCGGCGCCCCGCGCCCCGCCTAGTACAGCAGCAGGGCCAGGATCAGGCCGCCGCACACGCCCAGGGCCCTGCAGAGGCGGGCCACTTCCGGCAGCCGCTGCCGGGCGCCGGCCAGCTTCACCTCCAGCTGGCTCCTGGCCCAGCGGAGGTGCCGGGCCTGATCGCCCCCCTCCGACAGGCCGAGGACCGGAGCCAGGTGGACCAACGGCGCGAGGTCGCTCTCCAGGAGAGCCGACCGCGCCGCCCACGCCGAAAAAGACTCCCTCAGAGCCCGGGAGGCGGGCCATCCCTCCTCCAGGCGCTCCGCCGCCCGGAGAAACGCCCAGCCGGCTCCGGGTTGCGCCTCGCCCACCCGCCGCAGCGCGTCGGCCAGCAGCACCTGCCCGTAGACCACGTGGCTTTCCAGAAGCTCCAGGGCGGTGATGACGGCGGCCAGCTCTCTCGCCCGCTTCTCCCGCCGGACGGCTTCGAGATGCCCTAAAGCGGCGGCGCCGCCGATGACCAGGAGGGCCCCCAGGAGTTTCACGCCGCTCCCCCGCACGGCACCACCCGCTCCACCGTGCCCGGACCTTCTCTCTTGCTCAGCACCACCACCCGCTGGAACACCTCGTGCTCCAGGAGGGGCCGGAGCGACGGGCGGCGCTTCACGTCGGCCAGGGTGGCGCCGTGGGCCGAGCAGACCAGCGCCACGCCGGCCGTCACCGCGTCCAGGGCGGCCTCCGCGTCTTCGGGGTGGCCGATTTCGTCGGTGACCACCACGTCGGGGCTCATCGTCCGCACCAGCATCGCCAGGGCAAACCGCTTGGGGCAGCGGTCGATCACGTCCGCCCGGGGCCCGAGGTCGTTCTGGGCCACGCCCCGGAAGGCGCCCGCCAGCTCCCCCCGCTCGTCGGCGACGCCGACCCGCTGGGGCTTGAGCCCGTACTCGGGCGCGCCGCGGCTCAGCGTCCGGATGAGATCGCGAAGGAGCGTCGTCTTGCCCGCCCCGGGAGGCGAGACCACCAGGGTCGACCAGATCCCGCCGTCCGGGCGGACCAGCCGGCGGAGGACGGGCCGCGCCACCCCGGACAGGTCCCGGTTCAGCCGGATGTTGAAGCCGGTGACATGGCGAAACCCCGCCACCCGGCCCCCTTCCGTCCGGGCCTCCCCGCACAGCCCTACCCGGTGGCCTCCGGGAAGCGGGACGTACCCTTCCTTCATGGCGTCTTGCAGGGCATATACGGATGAGGACGTCACGGCGTCGAGAAGCTCCTTGACCGTGCCGGCGTCGGCGATCACCGCCTCCTCCAGCCGGTCGGTGGGGCCCGCGGGCGACACGTACAGCTCGCCCGCGGCGGTCTGCACCAGGATCGGCTTGTCCTGGCAGATTCTGATCTCTTGCACGCGGTCGCCCGCGGCTTCAAAGACGGGCAGCAGCAGATGTCTCAGCCTGGGGGGGATCTTTTCCAGCAGCAGGATCTGGAGAGGGTGAAGGGACATCGTCTTCTCCACGGGCTTCGCCTCCGCTACACCGTATGTCCAAGCCCGGGGGAATATGAATGGATGTCCCCTTTCGACGCGAGCAGCGGCCCGCTTCCGTCACGCGGGCCGCTGCGCCCGATGGCTGGCTCACTCCTGGCTTTCCGGCAGCGACGCCAGGCGATCTTCGTCCTCGACGCCGCGGCCGTTGGTGCGGCCGCGGTAGAGGACTTCCCCGCACTCAGGGCACGAGATCTCGACGTCGCCGTCGTCGTACAGGAGCTCTTCGTCGAAATAGACCTCTTCACCGCAGCGAGGACACTCCGTCCGGACGACAGGGTCGTCCAGCTCCTCGTCCTCGTCGTCAAAAAGCTCCTCGCCGTACACCTCTTCCTCGAGGTCGTAGAGGTCCGAGTCGATGGCCTCGACGTAGGCGGCGAGGTCCCCTTGGGCCGCCTCCAGCTCCGACAGGCCGTCGGCCAGCTCGTCGCAGACCGTGAGCAGGTGGTCCCACACCGTCCTGGCCGCCGCTCCCGCCGGGATGGTGTCGGCTCCCTCGATGAGGCCCCGCAGGTAGGCGATGCGCTCTTTCACTTCCATCTCCACGCGCTCCCCTCGTGCGCAGCTTCCGCTCTAAAAACTTGCCCGCCCGCACCAGGGGGTATGCAGCGCGCGGATCACACCCGCGACAGGTACTCCTTGGTGCGGGTGTCGATGCGGACCTTGTCGCCCTGTTCGACGAAGAGCGGCACCTGCACCACCAGCCCGGTCTCCAGGGTGGCCGGCTTGGTGGCGCCCGTGGCCGTATCGCCCTTGAAGCCGGGCTCGGTGTGGGTCACTTCCAGCTCGACGAAGGTGGGAAGCTCCACGCCGATGGCCCTTTCCTTGTGGAACTGCACGTGGATCATCATGTTGTCCTTGAGGAAAAAGACCGCGTCGCCCAAGAGATCGCGGCTGAGCGAGATCTGCTCGTACGTGGAGGTGTCCATGAAGAAGTACTCGTCGCCCGAGCTGTAGAGGTACTGCATCTCCTTGGTCTCGATGTGGGCCCGGTTCACCCGTTCGCCGGCCCGGAAGTTCCGCTCGAAGACGGCCCCCGTTTCCAGGTTCTTCAGCTTGGTCCGGACGAACGCGGCGCCCTTCCCCGGCTTGACGTGCAAGAATTCGACGACGGTGTAAAGCTCCCCGTCCACTTCGATGGTAATCCCTGTCCGAAGGTCGTTCACCGAGATCAAGCTCGCAGCCTCCTTACACCTCAATCAGATCTTTCGGAGAGCGGGTGAGCGTGCGGCAGCCGTCGCCCGTGACGACGACCAGGTCCTCGATGCGCACCCCGCCCCAGCCGGGGATGTAGACGCCCGGTTCAACGCTGGTCACCATCCCCTCTTGGAGGACCTCTTCACCCAACTTGGAAAGGACGGGCGGCCGCTCGTGGACTTCCAAGCCGACCCCGTGGCCCAGCCCGTGGCCGAAGTGCTCTCCGTGCCCCGCCCGGGCGATCACCTCGCGGGCCTCCGCGTCCACCTCCCGCCCCGTCCGGCCGGGGCGGACCGCCGCGACGCCGGTCCGCTGCGCTTCCAGCACCAGCTGGTAGATCTCCCGCTGGCGCCCGTCCGCCTTTCCCACCGCCACCGTGCGGGTGATGTCCGAACAGTACCCGTCCACCACGGCCCCGAAATCCAGCGTGACCAGGTCCCCCTCGGTCACCACCCGGTCGGTGGGCACCGCGTGGGGCAGCGCCCCGTTGGGACCGGAGGCCACGATGGTGTCGAAAGCCAGCTTGGACGCCCCTTCCCGGCGCATGAAAAACTCGAGGTCCAAAGCGATCTCTCGCTCCGTCCGCCCCCGCAGCCGCTCCACGATGTAGGAGAAGGCCCTGTCGGCCAGGTCTACCGCCGCTTGGATCGCCTCGATCTCCCGCGGCTCTTTGACGGCCCGCAGCTCCTCCACCCAGTTCTCCGCGGGTTCCCACGCCACATCGGGAACGGCCTCCCGGAGCTTGCGCTCGCCCGCGACCGTCACGTGGGCGGCCTCGAAAGCGACCCGCCGGGCTTTCACCTCCGAGAGCAGTTGGGCCAGGCTCCGGTGAAGGTCGTCGAAGTGCACGATCTCGACGCCCTGGGCCTGGGCTTTCGCCTGTTCCACGTACCTGAAGTCCACCAGCAGGAAAGCCCTATCCCGCCCCACCACCACCGTCCCTGCGGAGCCGGTAAATCCCGTAAGGTAGCGGCGGTTGGCCGGGTGCGACGTGATGAACGCGTCGACTTCGCCCTCAAACCGCTGCCGCAGCCGTTCGATCCGCTGGTTCACACCGGGCACCTCCGTATCGGCGTGCGTCACTCTCTCTTTGACAAGTAGCGGCAGAGCCCCTCCAAAGCCAGGAGGTAGCTGTCGGGGCCAAAGCCCGACACCTGGCCGATGCAGACGGGTGCGATCAGCGAGGTGTGCCGCAGCGGTTCCCGGGCGTAGATGTTCGAGAGATGCACCTCCACGGCGGGAAGCCCGCAGCCCTTGATCGCGTCCCGCAGCGCCACACTGGTGTGGGTCCAGGCCGCCGGGTTGATCACGATGCCGTCATAGGTTCCGGGGGCCTCGGCGATGCGGTCCAGGATCACGCCCTCGTGATTGGACTGGACGCATTCGACGGCCACTCCCAGCTCCCGGGCCTTGGCCCGGATGCCCTCGTCGATCTCGGCCAGCGTCGTACGGCCGTACACTTCAGGCTCCCGCCGGCCCAGCATGTTGAGGTTGGGGCCGTGGATCACCAAGATGCGAGGCATGCGCCGCCCCTCCCCGTTCAGAGTGTTCCCACGGGCCGCTGCCCTGCGTACGCCGCGGCCAGCGCGTCTTCGCTCACCCCGGCCACCAGCCGGGCGGAACCGATCCCGTCCAGCAGCGCGAAGCGGAGCGTGCCGCCCACCGCTTTCTTGTCCAGGTCCATCGCCCGGCGGACGGCGCTGTAGGGCACCGGTTCCGGGCTCGCCGGCAGGCCCAGGCCCTCAAGAAGCGCCTCGATCCGCGCAAGCGCTTCTTCTTCGAGGAGGCCGAGGCTGACTGAAAGCCGGGCCTCGACCGCCATCCCGATGGCCACGGCCTCGCCATGCAGCCACCGGCCGTAGCCTGTGGCGGCCTCGAGGGCGTGGCCCACCGTATGGCCGAAGTTCAGGATGGCCCGCTCTCCTGCCTCCCGCTCGTCGGCCTGGACGACGGCCGCCTTGATGGCCACCGACCGCCGCACGGCTTCGCTCACGGCGGCCGGCTCCCGGTCCAAGAGCGCCCGCCGGTTCTCCTCCAGAAAGGCAAAAAATGCTGCATCCCGTATCAAGCCGGCTTTCACCACCTCCGCCAGGCCCGCCCGGTACTCCCGGGCGCCCAGGGTAGCCAGGGTCGCCACGTCGGCGACCACCAGCCGCGGCTGGTGAAACGCGCCGATCAGGTTCTTGCCCCGGGGGTGGTTGACGCCCGTCTTCCCCCCGACGCTCGAATCCACCTGGGCCAGGAGCGTGGTGGGCACCTGGACGAAATCGATCCCCCTCATATAGGTCGCGGCCACAAAGCCGGCTATGTCGCCCACGACGCCCCCGCCCAGGGCCACGAGCCACGAGCGCCGGTCGAGCCTGGCGTCGATGCAGGCGCCGTAGAGGGCGGCCGCCGTCTCCAGGCTCTTGTAGGCTTCGCCGTCGGGGATGGCCGTGTAATGCACCTCGAAGCCCGCCTCTCTCAAGCTTTGCACCACCGTCTCGCCGTAGAGCGGGCCCACCGTCTCGTTGGTGATGACCAGCGCCTTGGGGCCCAGCCCCAGCCGCCGGCAGCGCGGGCCCAGCTCCCCCAGGAGGCCGGCGCCGATCACCACCTCGTAGCTGCGCTCGCCCAGATCAACGGCGAGGCTGAGCGCTTCGCTCTCGCCAGGCATGGTACACCTCCACCAGCTCCTCCACCACCTGGCCGGGGCTCTTGGCCGCGTCGACGCGGCGGTGGGCCTGTTCGTAGACGGGCCGGCGCCGCTCGAACAGGGCGCGCGCCCGCTGGTACGCGCCCTCCCCGGCCAGGAGCGGGCGGTGAGGATCGCCGTGGATCCTCTCCCACAGCACGTCAAAGGGCGCCTCCAGGTACACCACCAGGCTGGTCTCCAGGAGCTTTCGGCGCACGTCATCCTGCATAAACGCCCCGCCCCCCGTCGCGATGAGCAGGCCCTGCTCGTCGCACAGGGCGAGCAGCGTCTCCCGTTCCAGCCGGCGAAACCCTTCTTCTCCCCGGCGGGCGAAGATGTCCGGGATGGGCATCCCGGCCCGGGCCTCGACGGCGGCGTCGCTGTCCACGAAAGCCAGTTCCAGCCTTTGGGCGGCGGCCCGGCCCACGGTGGACTTGCCGCTGCCCATAAAGCCCACCAGCGCCAGGTTCACCAGGGATCATACCTCCCGGAGCGCCTGCACGTAGCCCAGGTAGTTGCGGCGGACCTCGTTGAGGGAGTCGCCGCCGAACTTCTCCAGGAAGGCCGAGGCGATCTCGATAGCCACCACCGCTTCGCCGATGACCGCCGCGGCCGGCACCGCGCAGGTGTCGGACCGCTCGATGCTGGCCTGGAACGGCTCCTTGGTGTAGAAGTCTACGGAGCCCAGCGGCTTGTAAAGGGTGGAGATGGGTTTGAGCGCCGCCCGGACCACGATGGCCTCGCCGGTGGTCATCCCGCCCTCGAAACCGCCTGCCCGGTTGGTCTTCCTGTAGAACCCGGGCCTGTCGGGTCCTTGAAAGTCCCCCGGGCCCGGGGGCGTCCCGGGATAGGGCCGGTAGGCGATCTCGTCGTGCACCTGCGAGCCGAAGCGCTCCGCCGTACCGAATCCCAAGCCCACTTCGACGCCCTTGACGGCTTGGATGCTCATGAGGGCCCGGGCCAGGCGCCCGTCCAGCTTGCGGTCCCAATGCACGTAGCTGCCCAGCCCCGGCGGGACGCCCGTCACCACCACCTCGAAGACGCCGCCCAGGCTGTCGCCGGCCTGCCTGGCCTGGTCCACCAGGGCCTTCATGGCCTCCGTCGCCTCCGGGTCGGCGCAGCGCATTTCGGACTGCTCGGCCCGCTGGAAGAGCTCGTCGTAGCCCAGCCCTGCGACGTCGGCCGTCACCGTCCCGACGCGGAGCACATGGCCCCGTACCGCGATGCCGAACTCGTCCAGCAGGCGCTTGGCCACGGCTCCCACCGCCACCCGCATGGTGGTCTCCCGGGCGCTGGCCCGCTCCAGGACGTTGCGCAGGTCCTGGTGGCCGTACTTCAGTGCGCCCACCAGGTCCGCATGCCCGGGGCGGGGCCGGGTCACCCGCTCCCCTTGAGGGATGCGGCCGCCGCCCTGGCCGTCGACAGGTTCGGGCGTCATCCGGTCGGCCCAGTTCTTCCAATCCCGGTTTTCCACCACCAGCGCGATGGGGCTGCCCAGGGTGTACCCGAACCGCACTCCCGAGAGGATCTCCACGCGATCCTGCTCGATCTGCATCCGCCGACCGCGGCCATAGCCGCTCTGGCGGCGTGCCAGATCCCGGTCGATGTGCTCCCGGGTAAGGTACAAGCCGGCCGGCACCCCTTCGACGATGGCCACCAGCGCCCTGCCGTGGGACTCGCCGGCAGTGAGATACCGCAGCATGGGGTCTCCTCCCTGCACGTCGTGTAACGGCTTACCTTTCGCTACCAGAGAGGAGCCCTCCTCCATGAAGGCGAGAGCCGGAAAGCGCGGGACAGGAAGGGGATGGGAGAAAGGGGCTTTCAAAACGGGAAAACGCGAAAAAAGAACCGCGGGTCTGCGGGAAACCGGGAGAGAAGGGCGGAATGCCGGATCTTCCTGCGGGTCCGTCACGGGGCGAAGTACAGCGTCACCTGCACCCGGTCGCCCCGCTTCTTCAAGGCGACGTCCGCCAGGCGGCAGTGAGCCAGGCCGGGGTGAGCGCGCTTGGTCCGCTCCACGGCGCGGCGGATCTCGTCGACGATCCCGTAGGGGCCGTCCCGAAACGGCCGGCGTTCCAGCGTGAGAGGTACGGCGACGAAACGAGCCATCCGGGGGACCTCCCGTGATGCGGTGTACACCGGCAGTATACGTCCCACCGGAAGGCTCTTATGCAAGATATTGGCCCCAGGCCGGGGCTTAGGCTCTCAGAGCCGCGGGGGTCTTGGGGCCGATCAGGCGGGGCCGGACGGAGAGCATGGTGCCCGCCGGCACCAGGGCCCGCACCTTCAGGCCGGACCGGCGCGGCGAAAGCCAGCCCAGCCCGTGGACGGCCACGTCCTCCATCTCGCCCACTTCGACCACGATCTCCTCCCACCCCACCTTGGCGATGGCCGCGCGGCACGCCTCGCACAAGACCGTCTGGCCGGGGATGGGCTCTCCCCGCAGCCAGCGGTCGACCCGGACCTCCTTCACCCGGTGGATGGGCACTTCGCTCGCGGCGAAGAGCAGCACGATCCGCTCGTCGCTCTCCAGGGGGGTAAACGCCGCGATGCCGCCGATCACCGCGGACTGGCCCGCCGCCAGCTTCAGCAGCTTGCTGGAGAGGGGACGGTCGGGGACCAACCGCTGGGCGCAGGCGCGGCAGACGTGATCCGTCACCCGCTGCCCCGGCGTGAGCCCCGGCGTGTCCACGATCTCGATGCCCTCGGGTGCCAGCTGCTTGGGGATGGCCCCCAGAGTGGTCCCGGGAATGCGCGAGACGGTGGGGCCCGGCTCCCCCGTAGGCTTTAGCCAGCGGGAAAGGAGCGTCGACTTGCCGACGTTGGTGGCGCCCACCAGCCCCACCCGGCCTCCCCGGCCGGCGTGCCGCTTGGCCCCGTCCAGCAGCTGGCGGGTGCCGAAGCCGTCCCGGGCGCTCACCGGAAAGACGCCGCAGGCCTCGATGCCGTCCGCCGCGAGCCGGTCCTTCACCCACGCGGCGACCTCTTCGGGAGGCGTCTTGGAGGGCAGGAGGTCCACTTTGTTGACGGCCACCAGGAGCCGGCGGGGATACTGGGCCAGGCGGGTGAGGTACGTCCCTTCAAAGTCGACGATGTCGACGATCATGATCACCGCGTCGACGCGGTCGATCACGTCGAGAACCGTGCTCCAGGCGTCCTCCTCGTCGACCTTGACCACCGTCTCCTCTTTGCCGTAATTGGTGATGCGGAAGCACCGCTGGCAGACCACAGGCTCGCCCCGGCTGAGGACGTGCGCCGGCACGTACCCGGGCGCGTCGGGGCGCTCCGATTGCAAGGGAACTCCGCAGCCTTCACAGATGTCGTCGGTCAAGACCTAAACCTCCGGCTCAGGTGAGGATCAACGCTCGATTCCCCGCAGGGCCAGCTCGTCCTCGTCGATCAATCCCTTGCGGTAGAGCCGCGTCAGGACCTTCTTCTCCACCTTGCGGACGATCTTGGTGGTGCGCAGCTCTTGCCGGCTCACGGGGTTGATCAGGATGGTGTAGAGCTCCATGCGGTTGCCGCCCAGCACGTCCGTGAACAGCTGGTCGCCGACGACCGCGGTCACTTCGGGCGTGACGCCCAGCATTTCCAGGGCCCGGCGGAACGGGCGCTTTCTGGGCTTGACCGCCTTGGGGATCGCGGGGACGCCCAGGTGCTCCGCGATGCGCATCACCCGGCTCCGGGTCCCATTGGAGGCGATGCACATCCGAAAGCCCATCTCCCGGGCGCGGTCCACCCACGCCTTGACGCCGGCCGGAATCTCCTCGGCCTCCCATGCCAAGAGGGTGTTGTCCACGTCCAGGATGAGCGCCCGGATCCCTCGCCGCCACAGGGCGTCGAGGTCGATGTCGACCACGGATCCGACGCACTGGTCCGGGCAAAACAGGTCGATCAAGCCCTTCCCCTCCCGCCCTTTCCGGCATGTAGCCCTATTCTACCACAAGATTATACCACAGGCCTCACTTGGCCCCTTCGGGCGCCAGCTCCCGCTGCAGCTTGTGCAGCGCCCGCTTTTCGATGCGCGAGACGTAGCTGCGGGAGATGCCCAGCGCCCGGGAGATCTCCCGCTGGGTCCTGCGGATCCCGCCCCAGAGGCCGTACCGCAGCTCCAGCACCTTCTTCTCCCGGCGGGTCAGCGCCTGCATCCCCTGGTACATTTTCTGCTGCTCCACGTTGAGCTCCACCCGCTCCTCCACGTCCTGGTCCGAGGCGAGGATATCCATGAGCGTGATCTCGTTCCCCTCTTTGTCGGCGCCGATGGGATCGTGCAGCAGCACCTCGCTCCGCAGCTTCTTGGTGGAGCGCAGGTGCATGAGGATCTCGTTTTCGATGCAGCGCGCCGCGTACGTCGCCAGCCGCGTCTTCTTCTCCGGGTCGAAGGTGTTGATGGCCTTGATGAGCCCGATGGTCCCGATGGAGATCAGATCGTCGACCTCTTCGCCCGTGTTGTCGAACTTCTTGACGATGTGCGCGACGAGGCGCAGGTTCCTCTCGATCAACGTGTTGCGCGCCTCTTCGCTCCCCTCGGCCATCTGCTTCAACAGATCGGCTTCCTGCTCGGGAGAGAGCGGCGTCGGGAAGACGCTGTGGTTGGTGACATAGGATACGAGGACGCTGACTCCCTTAAAGAGCGACAGCGCCGCTGCCAGGAGCGACATCATGGGCACCCTCCACCTCCGGGCCGGCGTGGTGTACGGCGAGCGCAGCCTCCCACATGCTATGCCGGCCCGGGGCGAAACGTGCCCCGGCTAGATGTCGAGCTCCTCCTCTTCGTCGTCTTCGTCGTCCTCGACGTCGTCGTCCTCGTCGTCAAACGCGTCGAGATCGTCCTCTTCGTCGTCAAGGACCACGTAGTCTTCCTCTTCCAGCGCTTCGGCCACCCGCTCCCACTCGTCGTCGTCGAGCGTGACCAGATTCCCCGTCTCCACGTCCCCTTCGATGCGCAGGACCGTCAGGCTCCCGTCGCCGTCCACAGGCTCGAGGAGCGCGTAGTCGCGGCCGTCCACCTCCAGGATGCTGTGCAAGTAAAACCGGTGCTCGACGCCCTCTTCATCCACCAGGATCATCTCTTCGCGCTCTGTCATGCGTTTCGCTCCTCTCCATGTACCCTTGCAGGATCAAGACGGCCGCCGTCATGTCTACCAGCTCGCGCCGGCGTTCTCGCCGCAGGCCCGCCTCGATCAGTGCCCGCTGGGCGATGCGGGTGGTGAACCGCTCGTCCCAAAGGACCACCGGCTTTCCCGTGGCCGCTTCGATCTCGCGGGCAAAGCGCTCTACCTCTTCGGCCTCCGGGCCCTTGCGGCTGTCGGTGCGAAGGGGCAGCCCGACGACGATCTTTCCCACATCGTATGCCTCACACACCTCTTTGAGGTAGGCCAGGTCCTTTTCCCGGCCTTTCCGCCGCCACACCCCGACGCCCTGGGCCGTGATCCCCAGCGGGTCGCTGACCGCCACCCCGATGGTGCGGCTGCCGACGTCCAGGCCCAAGAGCCTCTTTTCCACGGCGCCCCCTCCCGTCTTTCCGGAACGCTCCGCCGAAAAAGAAAGAGGAGCCATGCGCCCCTCTTGCTGGACTTCCGAAACCGGGGTTCACCGGCCTTCGCCGCCGGCCGCCCCGGCCACGTAGGCCCTGACCAGCTCCTCCAGGAGGATGTCCCGGTCCACGGAGCGAATCAGGCTGCGGGCCCCTGCGTGGCTCGTGATGTACGTCGGATCGCCGGAGAGGAGATAGCCCACCAACTGGCTTACAGGATCGTACCCCTTTTCCTTCAGCGCCCGGTACACGTGGAGCAAGACCCGGCCGGCATCCACCGCCCCCCGGTCGTAACGGAAGTGCATCGTGGCATCGCTTTGGGGTGTGTCCACTTCGTCACCCCCTCGGCGATCAAACCTGGCGCGCCTCCTGGCTCTGGAGCCGTTCCAGGATCTCCGCCCTGGCCTCCGCCAGGGCTTCTCCCAGCCGGGACGGGTCTTTCCCGCCGGCCTGCGCCATCTGCTCGCTGCCGCCCCCGCCGCCGCCCACCACGGCCGCCGCCTTGCGGATCACCGAGCGGGCGTCGATCCCCCGGGCGACCGCGTCCGGGGTGGCCATGGCCACCATCTGCACCGAGCCGCCGGTGGCCGAGCCGAGGACGATCACGGCCGGTCCCAGCGCCTCCTTGAGGCGGTCGCCGAGCGCCCGCAGCCCCTCCCGGTCGAGGCCGTCGACGCTCTCCGCCACCACCTTGACGCCTCCGGCGTCCTGCGCCCGGGACACCAGGGAATCGACGAACGCCCCGGCAAGCCGGGCCTTCAGCCGGTTCACCTCCCGCTCGAGCTCCTTCACGGTGCCCAGGAGCTTGTCAATCTGCTGCGGCAGCTGCTCCGGGGCCACCTGGAGCTTGCGGGAGGCGTCGGCCAGCGTCTCCTCCTGCGCCCGCACAAACTGGAGCGCTCCCTTGCCGGTCACCGCCTCGACCCGCCGCACGCCCGCGGCGACGCCCGTCTCCTCGACCACCTTGAACATCCCCAGGCTGGCGCTGGACGAGACGTGGGTGCCCCCGCAGAGCTCGATGCTCCACTCGCCGATCTTCACCACCCGCACCCGCTCGCCGTACTTCTCGCCGAAAAGGGCCATCGCCCCCATGGCCTGCGCCTCGGCCAGCGAGGTGATGATCGTGGTCACCGGCAGGTCTTCCAGGATCGCGGCGTTCACCCGCCGCTCGATCTCGGCCAATTCGTCCCGGGTCAGCGGCTTGAAGTGGGTGAAGTCGAAGCGCAGGCGGTCGGGCGCAACCAGCGAACCCGCCTGCTTCGCGTGCTCTCCCAGCACCTCCTGGAGCGCCTTGTGCAGGAGGTGCGTCGCGGTGTGGTTGCGCGCCGTCGCAAGGCGCGTCTCGGCGTCCACCTGGGCCCGGATCTCGTCGCCCACCCGGAGGACACCGGAGACCACCCGGCCGCGGTGGACGATCAGCCCCCCGGCGACCCGCATCACGCTCTCCACCACCATGCGGCCGCCGTCGGAGACGATTACCCCCGTGTCGGCCACCTGGCCGCCGCCTTCGGGATAGAACGGCGTCCGGTCGAGGATCACTTCGACGGCCTCGCCCTCTTCCACCCGGCCCACCTTTTCGCCCCGGGCGATGAGGGCCACCACGCGGCCGTCGGCCTCCAGCGTCTCATAACCCAGGAACGGCGTCTCCACCACTTCCAGGTCCAGCTCGTGATAGGCCACCTGGCCTTTGTCTCCCAGGTAACCCATCTCGCCCCGGGCGGCCCGGGCCCTCTGCCGCTGCGCTTCCATGGCCCGTTCAAAGCCTGCCCGGTCCAGCGTCAGGCCGCGCGCCGCCAGGATCTCTTCGGTGAGCTCCAGCGGAAACCCGTAGGTATCGTAGAGGCGGAAAGCGTCTTCGCCGGGCAGCACCGTCCCGCCGGAGCGGGAGACCTCCGCCGCCAGGCGCTCGAGGATCTCCATCCCTTGATCGAGGGTCTCGTGAAAGCGGGCCTCCTCCTGTGCCACCACCCGGCGGATGTACTCCCGCGCCCCCTCCAGCTCGGGATAGGCGTCCCGCATCACGTCGATCACCCGGTCCGCCACTCCCGCCAGGAAGCTGCCCTCGATGCCGAGGAGCTTGGCGTGGCGCACGGAGCGCCGGAGCAGCCGGCGCAGCACATAGCCTCGCCCCTCGTTCCCGGGAAGGATGCCGTCGAAGATCATGAACGTGACGCCCCGCATGTGGTCGGTGATCACCCGCATGCTGACGTCGGCGTCAGGATCGCTCTTGTAAGGAATCCCTGCGACGGAGGCGATGTGATCGACGACGGGGCGGATAATGTCGATCTCGAAGTTGCTGGCCACGCCTTGCAGGAGCGAGGCCGTCCGCTCAAGGCCCATTCCGGTGTCGATACCCTTGCTCTTGAGCGGGGTGAGCTGGCCTTTTTCGTCTTGATGGTACTGGATGAACACCAGGTTCCAAATCTCGAGGTACCGCTCGCAGCGGTCGCACGCGGGCCGGCAGTCCGGTTCGCCGCAGCCGAACGCTTCGCCCCGGTCGTAGTAGATTTCCGAGCACGGGCCGCACGGCCCGACGCCGATCTCCCAGAAGTTATCCTTCTTTCCGAGGCGGACGATGCGCTCTTCGGGCAGGCCCACTTCACGGTGCCAGATGTCGAAAGCCTCGTCGTCTTCAATATAAATCGAAACCCAAAGCCGGTCCTTCTCCAGCTCCAGGCGTTCGGTGACGAACTCCCAGGCCCAGGTGATGGCTTCTCGCTTGAAATAGTCGCCGAACGAGAAGTTGCCCAGCATTTCAAAGAACGTGTGGTGCCGGTCGGTCTTGCCCACGTGGTCGATGTCTCCCGTGCGCAGGCACCTCTGGCACGTGGTCACCCGCCGGTGCTCAGGCGTCTCAAGGCCCAAAAAGTACGGTTTGAAGGGGACCATGCCGGCGCTGGTCAAAAGGAGCGTGGGATCCTTCGCCGGCACCAGCGACGCGCCGGGCAGAATCCGGTGACCCTTTTCAGCGAAAAAATTGAGAAAAGCCTGCCGCAGCTGGTTGGCGCTCATCTGCCTCACGCCGGTCGCCTCCTCGCGAAATGCACTGTTAATGTTACAAGAGGGGTTATCCTTTGTCAATCAAACCCACCGCGCTGGCCTTTTCACCCGCTCTCCCCCATGAGCTTTTCGCCGACGAAGCCCGCCGTCACCTTCACGGCGGCTGCGAAAGGCACCGCCAGCAGCATTCCGGCCACCCCCAAGAGCTCGCCGCCGGCAAGGACCGAGAAGATCACCGTCAGCGGGTGCAAGCCCACCTGCTCTCCCACCACCTTGGGGCTGAGCAAGCTCCCCTCCAGCTGTTGCACCGCGACGAAGAGAAGCAGCGTCCACAGGGCCGTCAGCGGCGAACGCAGCAGCGCGAAGGCGACGGCCGGCACGGCGCCGAGGATCGGACCGAAGTACGGGATGATGTCGAAGAGACCGGCGAGGAGGCCCAGGATCAGGGCGTACCGCACCCCTAGGAGCGAAAGGCCCAGGGCGATCAGGAGGCCTACCGCCAGGGAGACGATGAGCTGGCCCCGCACGAAACCGCCCACCGCCCGGTGGACGCGGGAAGCCAGCTCCAGCACGTCCCGGCGGGCGCCCGCGGGCAGCCACGAGACGGCGGTCTTGGCCAGGTCGTCCAGGTCCCGAAGGATGTAGTACGCCAGGAACGGCGCCAGGATCAGGTTGAACAAGTGGGAGAAGGCGGCGACCAGAGCCTCCGCCGCCCGGGCCGCCACCCCGTGCAGCAGGGCTTCCACCCTCTGGACGGCGAGGCCGGCCAGCGCCTCAAGGCCGCTGGGCAGCGGGATCCGGCGCACGCCCCGCAGCACGTCCCGGAAGAGCGCTTCAAGCCGCCGCATCTGTCCCGGCAAGAGCTCCATCATGAGCTGGAGTTCCCGCTCGAGGCTGGGGAGCACGGCGTAGACCAGCAGGACGGCCGCGGCGGCGAACATCGCGTACATGAGCAGGATCGCGACCACCCGGGGGACCTCCCGCCGTTCCAGCGCTTTCACCAGCGGGTAGCCCAGATAGGCGACGGCGAGGGCCAGAAAAAACGGGGTGAGCGCCTCCCGCACCCGGTAGAGGAAGAGCCCGATGAGCAGCGCAAAACCCGCAAGGATCAGGATCTTGCCGCGCCGCGACATCGTGGACGGGAGGCGCTCCTTCGCCCGTCAGCGCCGCAGCGCGGCGCGAATCGTGGAGCCGGCCGCGGCGATGCCCGCTTCGGCCAGCGATCGCAGGCTGCTTACGGCCCGCTCCATCCCGGCCGTTCTCCTCCAGGTTCTCCGGCGGGCGGCGACCGCCATCGCGAGCAGCGCGCCGGCAATGCCCCAAAACAAGCGGCTTCGCAGCATGAGTGGATCAACTCCTCAAGGGTTAGCTTCACCTTCCGGCTCAAGGTTCATGTGGGGAAGATCCGTCAGCGCGAGGCCGCCTTCCACCGCCCGGGCGCCTTGGGCGCCTACGATGGACCGCCCGTCCAGAAGGTCCATCAGCGCGCCGCCTGAGACTTCAAAGCCCCAAATTTCCAGCGTCCCGGGCTCCAGGGCCACATCGCCCAGCCATCCCAGCTCGCGGCCGTCTGGTCCGAACAGCAAGAGGCCCCGCAAAGCCCGCTCGCCCGTGCGCAGGCGCACCAGTCTCTCGCAGCCGTCCTCTGCCCTCGCCATGTCGTCGCGGGAGGCCAGCACGGCACCTTCGCCGTTCACCTGAAGGAAGCGCTGGATGGGGATTGGCCGTTCCTTGCGGAAGAACCCGGTGCGGGGGAGCACCGCCAGGGCCCTCAGCCGCCCCCGGCGGTCGAAGCAGAGGTCGACCACTTCGCCCAGGGGTTCGCGAAGGCCGGCGGCGCGGACGGGGATGCCGATGAGCTCTCTTCCCAAAGGCACGGGCGACCCCCCTCCTTCGCGCGGGGTTAGTCTGCCCGCCTCCGGGCCGCTCTAGCGCGAAAGGAGAGGCTGGCCTGCGGCGGCTCCCGGCGCAGGGAAGGAAATCCCGTCGAGCTTGAGATCCTTCTGGATGATGCCGCCGCCCACCACCACGTCGCCGTCGTACCAGACCACCGACTGCCCGGGAGTGATGGCCGCCTGCGGCTCGTCGAAGCGAGTGATGACCCCGCCCTCCGGCGCCGGCTCAATGGTGGCGGGCGCGTCCTGCACCCGGTAGCGGATCTTGCACGTGACCCGCCGCGCACCGTCAAGCTGCGGGACGGCGATGAAGTTCACCGGATCGGCCAGGAGCGACCATCCCTCCACCGCCTCCCGGGGGCCCACCACCAGGGCGTTGTTCACTTCGTCGATGGCCACCACGTAGAGCGGCGTGGGATGAGGGATGCCCAGGCCCTTTCGCTGGCCCACGGTGTAGAACGCAATGCCCTGGTGCTGGCCCAAGACGTTCCCTTGCAGGTCGACGATGGGCCCGGGCCGCTTGCTCTCCGGCCGGTACCGCTCCATGAACGCCCGGTAGTCCCCTTCCGGCACGAAACAGATCTCCTGGCTGTCGGGCTTGGCGGCAGTGATGAGCCCCAGTTCCCGGGCGATCCGGCGGGTTTCTTCTTTAAGGTAGGGTCCCAACGGGAAGAGGGTCCGGGAGAGCTGCTCCTGGGTGAGCCCGTACAGCGTGTAGCTCTGGTCCTTTTGCCGGTCTCTCCCCCGCTTCAGGAGGTAGCGGCCGCTGGCCTCGTCCCGCTCCACGATGGCGTAGTGCCCGGTCGCCACGTAGTCGCACTCAAGCTCCAGCGCCTTTTCAAGGAAGGCGCCGAACTTCACCTTTTCATTGCAGACGATGCACGGGTTGGGCGTGCGGCCCCGCAGGTACTCGTCGGCGAAGCGGTCGATCACTTCCTCCACGAAGATGTCGGCGAAGTTGAGCACGTAGTAGGGAATGCCCAGCTTGTTGGCGACGCGGCGCGCGTCTTCCACCGCCGAGATGGAGCAGCAGCCGCTCTCGTGCTCGCGCGGCAGGTCCTCCGGCCAGAGCTGCATGGTGACCCCGATGCACGCATAGCCTTCTTCGAGGAGCAGGGCGGCGGCCACGGAGCTGTCCACGCCGCCGCTCATCGCCACCATCACCCGGCCCTTGGTTCCTCGCGCCATCTTTCGTCACGTCCTTTCTCCCGCGCCCTTCACCGCCGCCGCAGCCTCTCCACCAGCGGCGGCACCACGTCGAGGACGCGGTCCACTTCGTCTAGAGTATTGCTCGCGCCCAGCGAAAACCGGATGGCACTCAGCGCCTCCTCCCGGGACTGCCCCATGGCGAGGAGCACGTGGGAGGGCTCGATGGAGCCGGAGGCGCAAGCCGAGCCGGTAGACGCCTCGATCCCGCGCATGTCCAGGTTGAGCAGGAGCGACTCGCCGTCCACCCCTTCAAAGGCGATGTTGAGGTGTCCCGGAAGCCGCAGGTGGGGATGGCCGTTGCGCCGGGCTCCGGGAACCCTTTCGAGGAGCCCTTTTTCGAGCCGGTCCCGCAGCTCCTTCACCCGCGCGGCGCGCGCCTGCATGGTGCGGCAGCTGTTCTCCAGGGCTCTGGCCATGCCCACGATGCCCGCCACGTTTTCCGTGCCGGCCCGCCGCTCCTGCTCCTGCCCGCCCCCGTGGATCAGAGGCTCAAGGTGCACGCCCCGCCGCACGTAGAGCGCGCCCACACCTTTGGGGCCGTAGAACTTGTGCGCCGAAAGCGAAAGCATGTCGCAGCCGATCTCTTCCACCGACACGGGGATCTGGCCTACGGTCTGCACCGCGTCGGTGTGAAACAGGATCTCCCGCTCCCGGGCCAGGGCGGCGATCTCCCGCACCGGCTGCACCGTGCCCAGCTCGTTGTTGGCGTGCATCACCGAGATCAGGATCGTGTCGTCCCGCAGCGCCCCGGCCACGGCGTCGACCTGGACGATACCCTCCTCGTCCGGCGGGACGTACGTCACCTCAAACCCGTGCTTTTCCAGGAAGCGGGCGGCCCGCAGCACCGCGTGGTGCTCGATGGCCGAAGTGACGATGTGTCTTCCCCGGTCCCGCAGGGCCCATGCCGCACCCTTGAGCGCCAGGTTGTCCGCTTCCGCTCCCCCGCTGGTAAAGATGATCTCCCGGGGAGAGCGGGCGCCGATGGCGGCCGCGACGGTGTCCCGGGCCTCGTCCAGCGCCCTGCGGGCCTCCCGCCCCCTCTGGTAGATCGAGGAGGGATTGCCAAAGCCGCCGTGCAGAAAGGGGAGCATCGCCTGCAACGCGTCCGGGTCCAGGGGCGTGGTCGCGGCGTGATCCAGGTAAATCCTGGCCGTCTCCAATCCGGTTCACCGCGTCAGATATGATACATAAAGGAATCGTCCCGGGCTCGCCGCCGGGCCGCCTCGTCACACAGGTCGGCCAAGGTGACGGAGTCCAGCGCTTCGTTGACCCGCTCGGCCAGCCGCTTCCAGACGTCCGCCAGGATCAGCCGCTCCACGGCGTCGGCGGGGATCTCTACCTCTTTTTCTCCCTCGGTGCCGTGCACCGTGAGCACCGGACCCTCCAGGGCCCGGATCACGTCCCCCAGGGTGATGGAGGCCGGCGGGCGGGAGAGCTCGTAGCCCCCTTGCGCGCCGCGGACCGACACCACCAGCTCGGCTTTGCGGAGCGCGCCCATGAGCTGCTCCAAATAGTGCTCGGAGATCTCCTGTCGCTCGGCGATGAGCTTCAGCGGGATCGGTCCCTCCCCGTAGCGCTGGGCCAGGTCGAACATGGCCCGCACGCCGTACTCGCCTCGTGACGAAATGCGCATGGCTCGGCTCCTTCCTGCCTCGGGCCGGACCGGCCGCGCCGCAGCGCGGCCGCCCGTGCGGCGGACCGCCGAATCCCGAGTAAATCAATCGAGATTTCGCGCCCATCTTAGCACGAGGGAGGAGCCGTGTCAACGCTGCTGCTGGCCGCGCCACTTTTCCAGGCGCTCCAGGATCACCCGCTCGTAGCCGTACCCCGCCGGCTCGTAGAAGCGGGCCCCTTCAAGCCCGTCCGGCAGGTACTGCTGGGGTACAAAGCCCCCGGGAAAATCGTGGGGGTAAAGGTAGCCTTTCCCGTGGCCCAGCTCCGCCGCGCCGCGGTAGTGGGCGTCGCGGAGGTGAGGCGGCACCTCCCCGCCCCGTCCCGACCGCACCGCCTCTTTGGCCCGGGCCAGGGCCGCGATGACCGCGTTGCTCTTGGGGGCGGTGGCGATGTAGAGCGCGGCCTGGGCCAGCGCCAGTTCCGCTTCGGGAAGCCCGACCCAGTGCACCGCGTACGCCGCCGCGGCAGCCACCACCAGGGCCTGCGGGTCCGCGTTGCCCACGTCCTCGCTCGCGTGGATCAGGATCCGCCGGGCGATGAAGCGGGGGTCCTCACCGCTTTCCAGCATCCGGGCCAGCCAATAGAGGGTGGCGTCCGGGTCGGATCCCCTCATGCTCTTGATGAAGGCCGAGATCGTGTCGTAGTGGTTGTCCCCGGCCTTGTCGTACCGGAGAAACCTGCGCTGCGCCGCCTCTTCCACCAGCTCGACGGTGACGGTGCGGTCCTCCCGTTCCCTGGCCCCCAGGGCGGCCAGCTCCAGGGTGTTCAGCGCGACCCGGGCGTCGCCGCTGGCCACCCGGATCAGGTGCGCCTCGGCGTCCGGGTGGATGGAGAGCCGCCACCCGCCCAGCCCCCGCTGTTCGTCGGCGAGGGCCCGCCGGATCAACTGGGCGATCTCGTGGTCTTTCAGCGGTTCGAGCCGAACCACCCGCGCCCGGGAGAGGAGAGGAGCGTTCACTTCAAAGTAGGGGTTTTCCGTCGTCGCCCCGATGAGGACGATGGTGCCGTCTTCCACCGCCGGGAGGAGCGCGTCCTGCTGCGCCTTGTTGAAGCGGTGGATCTCGTCGATGAAGACCACGGTCCCCTGACCGTAGAGCGTCGCTCGCTCCTTCGCCTCCTGGATGGCCTTGCGGATCTCGGCCACTCCCGCCGTCACGGCGTTCACTGTTTCGAAGTGGGCTGAGGCGGCCTCCGCCAGGATGCGGGCCAGGGTGGTCTTGCCGGTCCCGGGAGGACCGTAGAGGATCAAAGAGGTGAGCCGCCCGGACTCGGCCATCCGCCGCAGGAGCGATCCGGGGCCCACCACCGGTTCCTGCCCGACAAACTCGTCCAAGGTGCGGGGGCGCATGCGCGCCGCCAAGGGCGCCTTGGAGAGCGCCTCCTCCCGCCTCGCCGCTTCAAAGAGGTCCACGCCCGCCACCTCCCGGCAAAAAGAAAACCCCGCCATGCCGCTGGTGCTGGCCCGTTAATGAACCTGCTCTCTCGCAGGTGGGTGCCCTCCTGTCCGTCAGCGACGTCCCCCTCAAGCGGGGGGCATGTGCATCGGGAAGCAGAGTCCGGGCTCCCTCGTGTTGGGGTGTTGGCTCATAACAATGGCCAGCTTCACCACGCACACAGCAGGGGAAGCGTCTTCACTTTTTCCGCACCGCGATCATACCACGCCCCCGCCGGGAGGATCAAGACCCGGACGGGCCCATTCCTTCCGGCCTTTGCTACGGCCGGCGAACGGCAGCAGCTGCCTCCGGATCCACCCTGAGGCTCAGCTCCCTGAGCTGCGCCGGCTCTACGGGCGCGGGCGCGTCGGTCATCAGGCACTGGGCCCGCTGCGTCTTGGGGAACGCGATGACGTCCCGCAGGGAATCGCCGCCTGCAAGGAGCATCACCAGGCGGTCAAGGCCCAGGGCGATCCCCCCGTGGGGGGGTGCCCCGTAGGAGAAGGCCTCCAGGAGAAAGCCGAACTTCTCCTGCGCCTCTTCGGCGCCGATCCCCAGGGCCCGGAAAAGGCGCTCCTGCACGTCCCGCCGGTGGATCCGGATGCTGCCCCCGCCCAGCTCATACCCGTTGAGCACCAGGTCGTAGGCGCGGGCCCGCACCGAAGCCGGATCCGATTCGAGCCGGTCCAGGTCTTCCGGCTTGGGCGACGTGAAGGGATGGTGCATGGCGACGTAGCGCCGGCGCTCCTCGTCCCACTCCAGGAGAGGCCAGTCCACCACCCAGCAGAAGGCGTACGCCTCGGGGTCGACCAGTCCCAGCTTGGCGGCGAGAAGCCGGCGGAGCCGTCCCAGCACCTCGTTGGCCACTTCCCGCCGGTCGGCCACGAACAGGAGCAGGTCCCCCTCCTTCGCCTCCATGGCCCGGCCGACGGCCTCCAGCTCTTCGGGCGTCAGGAACTTGGCGATGGGCGAGCGGGGTTCCCCGCGGCCGTAGACGATCCACGCGAGGCCCTTGGCCCCTTCCCGCTGGGCGGCCTCGCCCAGCTGGTCGATCTCCCGCCGGGGCCAGCCGCCGCTCCCCTGCCCGGCGTTGATCCCTTTGACGACGCCGCCCGCCTCCACCGCGGCGGAGAAGACCCGAAAGCCCGAGCCTTTCACGACGTCAGAGACGTCCACCAGCGGCAGCCCGTAGCGGAGATCCGGCTTGTCGCTGCCGTAGCGGTTTACGGCCTCGTCGTACGTAAGGCGCGGGAAGGGGCGAGGCACGTCGACGCCCTTCGCCTCCCGGAAGACCCGGGCCACCACCTCCTCGATGACGGCCATGACGTCCTCCTCGTCGACGAAGGACATCTCCAGGTCCAACTGGGTGAACTCAGGCTGCCGGTCGGCCCGCAGGTCCTCGTCCCGGAAGCACCGGGCGATCTGAAAGTAGCGCTCGTAGCCGGCGACCATCAAAATCTGCTTGAAGAGCTGCGGCGACTGGGGCAGGGCGTAGAACGAGCCGGGATGCACCCGGCTGGGCACCAGGTAGTCCCGGGCACCCTCCGGGGTGCTCCGGGTGAGCATGGGCGTTTCGATCTCGTAAAAGCCCATTTCGTCCAGGACCTTCCGGATGGTCTGCGCCACCCGGTGGCGCAGGGCGAGGTTTCGCTGGAGCTCCGGCCGGCGCAGATCCAGGTAGCGATAGCGCAGCCGGAGGCTTTCGTCGACGTCCACCCGGGCATCGATGGGGAACGGCGGCGGCGCCGACGTGTTGAGGATCTCCAGCTCCTTGGCCACCACTTCGATCTCCCCGGTGGCCAGGTTGGGGTTCTCCATCCCCGGCAGGCGGCGCACCACCTCCCCGAGAACGGTGACGACGTACTCGTTCCGCAGGCTCTCCGCCACCTTGAACTGCTCCGGGCCCACGGTTTCGGGGTTGATGACCACCTGGACGATCCCCTCGCGGTCCCGCAAGTCGACAAAGATCAGCCCGCCGTGGTCCCTCCGGCGCTGAACCCACCCCGCCAGCCGGACCGTAAGGCCCACGTCCTTCGTGCGGAGCGCTCCGCAAGCGTGCGTCTTCATCGTTTCCGCCATGGCGCGAAGGCCCGCCTCACGCGAGCCTTCCTCCACCTCCCAGTTGCTCCTTTACCGCGTCGACCAAGCGCTCCACGGGAACCTCCCACTGCGTCCCGTCGTCCATCCGCCGCAAGGCCACCGTCCCGCGGGAGAGCTCGTCGTCGCCCGCGATGACGGCCAGCCGGGCTCCCGACCGGCCTGCCACCTTCATCTGCGCCTTCATCGAACGCGCTTTGCCGAGTTCGGCTGCGTATTCGATCTGCGCGGCGACCCCATGCTCTCTGAGGCGCTGCGCCAGCGCGATCCCCTCGTTCCAAGCCCGCTCGCCGAGGCGGACCACGAACACGTCCGGCCGTCCCTGGGCTTTCCCCTCTTCCCGGCCTGCGGCCTTGAGGGCGAGGACCGCCCGCTCCATCCCCCCGGCGAAGCCGACGGCCGGGTAATCGCCGCCGCCCAGCTCCGCGGCGAGCCCGTCGTACCGCCCGCCCGCGGCCAGGGTCCCTTGGGCTCCCAGCCCGTCGGTGACGATCTCGAACACGGTCTTGGTGTAGTAGTCGAGCCCCCGCACCAGCCGCCCGTCGAGGCGGTAGGCGATCCCCAGCACCGCCAGCACGCGCTGCACGCTCTCAAAGTGCAACCCGCATTCGTCGCACAGGTAATCCCAGGCCGCGGGCGCGCCGGCCGTGGCCTCGCGGCAGCCCTCCTCTTTGCAGTCCAGCACCCGCAGGGGATTCCGCTCGAAACGGGCGCGGCAGGTCGGGCAGAGCCGGTCGATCCGCTGGGCCAGGTAGGCCTTGAGCCGCTCCCGGTAGGCCGGACGGCAGACTGGGCAGCCGATGCTGTTCACCAGCACCTCAAACCCGCGGATCCCCAGCCTCTTGTAAACCTCGATGGGAATCGCGATCATCTCCACGTCCAGCGCCGGATCGAGGCTGCCGATGGCCTCGGCGCCGAACTGGTGGAACTGCCGGGCCCTGCCGGCCTGCGGCCGCTCGTAGCGGAACATGGGCTGGCAGTACCAGAGCTTCTGCGGCAGCCCTTCGCCGTGCAGCCGGTGCTGCACGAAGGCCCGCACCACCGGCGCGGTCCCCTCGGGGCGGAGCGTCAAGCTCCGCCCGCCCCGGTCCTCGAAGGTGTACATCTGTTTTTCCACGATGTCCGTGGTCTCGCCCACGCCGCGCGCAAAGAGCTCGGTATACTCAAAGACGGGCGTGCGGATCTCGCCATACCCGTAGACCCGCATCACATCCCGCACCGTCGCTTCGATCTCTTGCCAAAGCCGGGCCTCGCCCGGCAGGATGTCGCTGGTGCCTCGAGGCGCTCTCGCCTCCATGCCGCGATCTCCCCTCCGGCCTACTCCTCGCCCGGGGCGCCGCCGGGCTCGCCGGTGCCGCCGGCCTCCCCGTTCTCCTTGCGGAGCGCCTCTTCAATCTGCCGCTCCAGCTCCTGCTGGCGCCGGAGCGCCTCCTGCTGGCGGATGAACTCCTCCACCAGCCGCTGCTGGATCTCGTCGACCTTGGCCTGCTCCGCCTGGGCCAGGTCTTCGAAGCCCATGGTCCGGAACTCCTCGGCCAGCACCTGGTGGAGCTGGAGGTTGGTGGGCGACAGCTCCGAAGCCTTGACGTACGCCTCCTTGGCCTCCTCGTACGCTCCCCGCTCCTGGTACGCCGCGCCCAGAACGTACCAGAGGAAGGCGTCGGCCACCTGGACCTCGGCAGCCTCGGCGTAGGCCGCGAGCGCCTCGTCGCCGGCGCCCACCTCTTCCAGCAGCTGGGCCAATTGATAATAGAGGTAACCGTCGTACGGGTTCAGCTCGATGGCCTCCCGGTAGGCGGCAATGGCCTGGTCGAGGCGGCCCGCCTGCGCCAGCTGGTACGCCCTGAGCGCCGGATCGTGAATCACCACCTGGGCCCCTTCCCGCTCGCCGGCCAGCCAGGCGGCGAACTGCTCCTGGGCTCGCTCCTGCTCCAGGCGGGCCCGGTACGCGGGCGCCGCTTCTTCGAAAGGCACCTCCGGCTCCTCAAAGCGGCGGTCGGTCACCTGGATGAGGTGATAGCCGAAGACGCTGCGGACAGGCTCGCTGACCTGGCCCACCTCCAAGGCGAACGCCGCGTCGAGAAACTCCTTCACGTACGGGTCGGACCGGCGGATGTAGCCCAGGCTGCCGCCGGCATCCCGGGTGCCGGGATCGGCCGAATGGGCCGCGGCCAAGGCGGCGAAGTCCTCACCCGCCTCGATCCGGGCCTTGAGCTCTTCCGCCTTGGCCCGCGCCGCGTCCCAGTCCCCGCCCAACTCCGCGCTGTACGGGTCGATGAGGATGTGGCGGACTTCCACCTGCTCCCGTTCCCGGTCGAAGGCCTCCCGCACTTCCTGGTCGGTCACCGTCACCCGGGACTTTTGCGCCCGTACTTCCTCGATGAGAAGGCTCTCCCGGATGAGCTCCCGGAGCGAGGCCTGGTTGAGGCCCTGCTGGCGCAGGACCGCGTTGAAGTTCTCGCCGAACTGCTCCTTGATCGCGTTGAACTCCTCGTTGACCCGGCGGCTGTCCACCTGGATGCGCTCCCGCCGGGCCGCTTCAAGCATGAGGCGCTGGTTCACCAGCTCCTCCAGGGCCGTGTACCGCAGGGAGATCTCCTGGGCCCGGGTGACCGGCTGGCCCAGCTGGGCCGCGAAGCTCGCGAGGCTGACGTACGCCCGGTCCAGCTCCAAGGCGGAAATGGGGGTCCCGTTCACCTCGGCCACCGCCGGGACGGCGCCCATCTGCCCGGTGAGGAAATCCCCGCCCACGTAAAGGAGGGTCAAGGCGAACGCGACCGCGACGACGATGATGATGGCTTTCATTTGTTTGCGCAGCCAGTCGAAGAACAAGAGACCATCGCTCCCCCCGACGATTCTCACGCCACAAAGGCGGCCCGTCCACCCCGTCCCTGCGGTGCGGCGAGCGTGGGGCTCGCCTCGGGGCGAGCCCATTCAAAAGACGCGGCCTCGAAAAGAGGCCGCGCGCAGCGGCACTTGCTTCCTGCAAGCCGAAAGTTCACACTCCACAACAAAAAAGAGGGCACCCACACCCTCTGCGCCCCTGAGGGCCTCGCTTCATTTTACCCGATGAGCGAAAACAGTGTCAATCTGGCCGGCTGTCGACGATCAGGGTCACGGGGCCGTCGTTCACCAGCGAGACCGCCATCATCGCGCCGAAAACCCCTTCCCGCACGGTGAGCCCCGTCGCCCGCAGCGCCTCGACGAACCGGCGGTAGAGGGGTAGCGCCGCCTCCGCGGGCGCGGAGCGGGTGAAGCTGGGCCGCCTTCCTCTCCTCGTATCCCCGTAGAGGGTGAACTGGGAGACGGCCAGCACCTCGCCGCCGGCCTCCAGCACCGAACGGTTCATCTTGCCGCTCTCGTCGGGAAAGATGCGAAGGTGCGCCACCTTTTCGGCCACGTAGTGCGCGTCGTCCTCCGTATCGTCCACCGCCACGCCCAAGAGGACCAAGAGGCCCCGGCCGATGGCGCCGGCGATTTCACCGTCCACTTCCACGTGGGCGCGGCTCACCCGCTGCACAACTGCTCGCAATCTCCGTTCACCTCGATCTCTTGCTCGTCGGCGGGAAGGGATCCCGGCGGGCGCTTTACGTAGGATGGGCGCGGGTGACCGCGAGGACCCCGCTCACTTGCTTGATCCGGTTCATGACGCTCTCCATGTGCTCGATGTCCTGGATGTCCACCACCAGGTTGATGATGGCCATCTTGTTCTTGGTGGTGCGAGCGTTCACCGACTCGATGTTGGTCCGCCCCTCGGAGATGGTGCTCATGATGTTGGAGAGGAGGTTGACCCGGTCCACCGCCTCCACCTCGATCTCCACCGGGAACGTGCCCGTCTCCCCGGCCTGCCACTCCACTTCGATCTTGCGCTCTTCAAAGCCGGACAAGGCGGCCACGTTGGGGCAGTCCACCCGGTGGATCGACACGCCCCGCCCCCGGGTGATGTAGCCGACGATCGCGTCGCCGGGCACGGGGCTGCAGCACTTGGAGAAGCGGACCAGCATGTCGTCCATTCCCTTCACCAGCACGCCCCGGGCCGAACTGGCCTTCTTCTTCTGGCCGGCGGGCTTCTTGGCGGAGGCCTTGCGGGCCTCCAGCTCCTCCCGGCCCAAGAGCTTGTCCAGGACCTGGTTGACCGAGGTCTTACCGTAGCCCACGGCCGCGTAGAGGTCGTCCACGGCGCCGTAGCCGTAGCGCTTGAGCACCTCCGCCATGCGGTCGGGCTTCAGCGTCTCCTTCACCTCGATGCCCAGGCGCTTCAGCTCCTTCTCCAGCATCTGCCGGCCCCGTTCGACGATGTCCTCCCGCTCCTGCTCCTTGAGCCACGAGCGGATCTTGCTGCGGGCGCGGGAGGTCTTGACGAACTTGAGCCAGTCCTTGCTGGGCGTCGCGTTTTTCGACGTGAGGATCTCGACGAACTCGCCGTTGGAAAGGCGGTAATCCAGCGGCACCAGCCGCCCGTTCACCTTGGCCCCGGCGCAGTGAAGGCCGATGTCGGTGTGCACGGCGAAGGCGAAGTCCACCGGGGTGGCTCCCGCAGGAAGCGACTTCACGTCGCCCTTGGGCGTGAAGACGAAGACCTCGTCTTCGAACAGATCGATCTTGAGGGTCTCCATGAACTCCTGGGGATCCCTCATCTCCTTGAGCCACTCCATCACCTGCCGGAGCCAGGCCACCTTCTCCTCGAAGTCGCCCGACTTGCCGCCTTCTTTGTAGAGCCAGTGGGCCGCGATGCCCTTCTCCGCGATCCGGTGCATCTCCCACGTGCGGATCTGGATCTCCACCGGCTCGCCCCGGGGGCCGATCACCGTGGTGTGCAGCGACTGGTACATATTGGACTTGGGCATGGCGATGTAGTCCTTGAAGCGGCCGGGGATGGGCTTCCACATGGTGTGGACCAGGCCCAGCACGCCGTAGCAGTCCTTGATCGAATCGACGATGACCCTGACCGCCACCAGGTCGTAGATCTCCGACAGGTCCTTGCCCTGCCGCTTCATCTTTTGGTAGATGGAGTAGAAGTGCTTGGGACGGCCCTGGATCTCCGCGGGGATGCCCACCTCGTTCAGGCGCTCCCGCAGCGCCTTCATGATCTCCTCCAGCTCGCCTTCGCGCTCTTGGCGCTTCTTGGCGATCCGGCGGACCAGGTCGTAATAGCCTTCGGGATCCAGGTAGCGGAGAGCCAGATCCTCCATCTCCCATTTCAGGCTCCACATTCCCAGCCGGTGCGCCAAGGGCGTGTAGATCTCCAGCGTCTCCTTGGCCACCTTCAGCTGGCGCTCGCGCGGGAGATGGCGGAGCGTGCGCATGTTGTGAAGGCGGTCGGCCAGCTTGATGAGGACCACCCGCAGGTCCTCCGCCATGGCCAGGAACATCTTGCGCAGCGACTGCGCCTGGTGCTCTTCTTTGGTCTGGAAGGGGATCTTGGAGAGCTTGGTCACCCCGTCCACCAGGTGGACGATCTCGGGGCCGAACTCCTCCTCCAGCTGCTCGCGGGTGACCTCGGTGTCTTCGAGGACGTCGTGCAGGAGCCCGGCCGCGATGGTGGTCACGTCCAGCTCCAGGTCGGCCAGGATCTTGGCAACTTCGTAGGGGTGCCGGAAGTAGACGTCGCCCGAGTCTCGGAACTGTCCCTCGTGGGCCCGCCGCGCGAAGTGGTACGCCTTTTCGATCAGCTGGAAGTCGGCGTCTTCCTTGTACGCTTTGATCTTGTCGATGAGGACGCTGAGACTCACCGCTGACGCCCCCCGCTCTGAGGCCGGCCCCCCGTGGGCGAGCGCGTCATTCCGAATCGTAGACGACCAGGGAATGCACCCGGTATCCCTTCAGCCGCTCTCTGCCTTTCAAGAACTTGAGCTCCACGAAGAAGCTGAAGCCGACGATCTCGCCCGAGAGCTTGCGGACCAAGTCGGCGGCGGCGGAGATGGTGCCGCCCGTCGCGAGCAGGTCGTCGACGATCAGCACCCGCTGTCCCGGGGAGATCGCGTCGGTGTGGATTTCCAGCGTGTCCGTGCCGTACTCCAGCTGGTACGTGGTGCTGATGGTGTCCGACGGGAGCTTGCCCGCCTTGCGCACCAGCACGAACCCGCACCCCAGCTCGTAGGCGATGGGAGCGCCGAGGATGAACCCTCGCGATTCGACGCCCACCACGGCGTCGACCTTGTCGTCCCGGAAGGGATCTGCCATCAGCTGGACCGTCTGCCGGAACGCGCCGGCGTCCTTCAGCACGGTGGTGATATCCTTAAACCCGATTCCCGGCTTGGGAAAATCGGGGATCTCGCGGATCAACGCTTTGAGGTCGGCTGCGGCCACCACGGAGCTCCCCTTTCGATCAGGCGATCCACGGCGCGCTCCGGCGGAAGCGAGGCCATCTCCTCGACAAAGGCCAGGTAATGCTCGCGGATCGCGATACTTTCATTATACCGGAGCGACCGGGTTAAGTCCACTTTGGACCGGGTTTCCACCAGCGTCCAGCCTCCTCCCGCGGCCTGGACCAGGCCCGTCTCCTCGAAGATGGCCACGGCCTCGGCCAAAGCGTCGCCCAGCTCCAGCCGGGGCCAGCGGGCGCCCAGCCGCTCGAGGACCGCCCCCGGCTCCGCCCGGCCCGAACCTCTTGCGACCTCTCTCAGAGCCACGTAAACCCGGCTCAGCGCCTCCCGGTCGGGGTAGATGCGCTTGAGGGCCTCGCTCAGCGCGCGGCCTTCCTCCCCACTCCACGCCAGGTACAGCGGGGCCCGGGGCGCCAGCCGGGCCAGCCGGTAAAGGCCGATCAGGCCCGTGCGGGGGGCAGCGGGCACGTGACAGAGGAGGATCACCGGCCGGGCGCGCTCCACCACGGAGTGCCAGAAGGCGTGGCCGCCGGGTTCCAGCTCCTCCCAGGAGCCCACCACGGCCACCCAGGGCGGCGCCTCCGCGGCCGCGCAGACCAGCTCCCGCAGGGACGGGGAAAGCGCTACCGACCACAGGAAAGTCCTCTCCCGCACCCGGGGCGAATGCTCCGCCAAGCGGCGGGCCAGGTCCAGGCTCAATCCAGGTCCCGCGGGGAAGGCCAGGACCGAGTGCCCGCCGGCCAGCAGCTCCTCCACCAGCGGTCCGAGAGCGGCGCCGCGGGCATCGACCACCTCCCGCTCCCGCAGGGTCCGCCGCACCTCGTCGAGGGCGGGCGGCGCGCCGCTCCCCGCTGTCCGGCCGGCCACCGCCGTAGACAAGGCCGGCGACTCGCCCGCGGCGGCGATCTCTTCTTCCAACGTCCAGAGCGCCCGGGCTGCAGGGCTGGCCAGCGTCGTGGCCTTCCGCACGTCCCGGATCCGCAGCTCGGGCCGGCGCTCCCCGTTCCACTCGTTGACGGCGGGGACGAAGGCGATGTCCACCAGGGCCCGGCGGGAAAGGTGCGGCAGCACCTGCGAGGCCAGGTGAAACCCGATCCCCTCCAGCGTACGGCCGCGGGCGGCGTCGCTCACCGCCAGCTTCAGATGAGCCTTGTCCTTGCCCACCGCGCCCGCCTCCACCCGGCAGTCCCGCAGGACCAGCACCGGCGCGGGATTGCCCACGCCGAAGGGCTCGAGCTTCTCCAGCGCCTCGATGAACTCCAGGTCGAGGTCGCCGGCTCCCACATCGCCATCGTACACCAGCACCGGGATCAAGTCGTCCGCGGTCAGCCGCGCCTTGGTCACCGACCGGAAGCGCTCGCGAAACTCCTCGATGCGCGAGACCGGAAGCGAGAGGCCGGCCGCTGCTTCGTGGCCGCCGAAGGCGGTGAAGAGGTCCGCGCACTCCGACAGCGCGGCGAAGAGGTCAAAGCCCGGAATGCTCCGGGCCGACCCCCGCGCTTCGTCCCCGTCCACCGAAAGCACCACGGTGGGACGGTAGTACGCCTCCACCAGCCGGGAGGCGACGATGCCGATCACCCCCGGATGCCAGCCGGGGCCGTCCACCACCAGGCCGAAGTCGGCATCCGGATCGTGCCGGCGGCGCACCGCCCCGTGGGCTTGCTCCAGCACCTCTTCTTCCAGCCGGCGCCGGAGGGCGTTCTCCTCTTCCAGCTTGCGAGCGTAAGGCAGGGCATCGTCGTACGTCGGTGCGAGCAAGAGCTTGAGGCCGATTCGCGCATCGGCCACCCTGCCCACGGCGTTGAGCCGGGGTGCGAGGACAAACGCGATGTGGCCCGCCGTCACCGGGCCGTGGACGCCGGCCACTGCCCGCAGGGCCTGGATCCCCGGGATCGCTCCCTTCCCGTTGATCCGTTCGAGGCCGGCTTTGACCAGCGCGCGGTTTTCGCCCAAGAGCGGCACCACGTCCGCCACGGTGCCCAGGGCGGCCAGCTCGACGTATTCGTGGGCCAGCTCCCGGCCGCCCGTGAACTCCTCCGACACCGCCTCCGCCAGCTTGAAGGCGACGCCGCACCCCGCCAGGTGGGGAAACGGGTAGGCCGGATCCAGGTGAGGATTGACGATGGCCAGCGCGTCGGGGAGCGCCTCCTGCGGCTGGTGGTGGTCCGTGATGATGAGGTCCAGCCCGTTCTGGGCCGCCCACCGGGCCTCGTCCACGCTGGTGATGCCGCAGTCCACCGTGACCACCAGCGTGCACCCCTGCTCTTTCAGCCACTCGAGGGCCCGGCGGTTCACCCCGTACCCCTCTTTGGTCCGGTGCGGGATGTACGTCACCACCCGGGCGCCCAGCCTGCCCAGGACCAAGGCCAGCAGGGCCGTGCTGGTCTGCCCGTCCACGTCGTAGTCGCCGTAGACGCCGATGGTCTCCCCGCGCGCCACTGCCTCGCGTATCCTCAGGGCAGCGGTCTCCACACCTTTGAGCGAACGGGGCGGGTGGAGCCGGTGCAAACCGGCATCGAGAAAGGCTGCGACCTCCTCCGGCGCGGAAAAGCCCCGGCGCGCGAGCAGCCTCGCGATCCGGGGATCGCAGCCTCCTTCGGCGAGAAGGCGCGGGTCGCCCCTGAGCGGGCGCTCGTGCCAGCGCTGTCCCAGGTACGACAAGGAAGCATCCAACGCAGCGTCATCCATGAGATCCGAGTGATCCTTCATCCAAGGAGTATGTTGAGCGGGCGGCGCCTACGCCTGGTCCGGCGCGAAGGCGCGGCCCCCGGGGGCCTCCTCCGCCTCTTCGCGCCCTCCCTCCGGCGCCGGGGAGGCCATGGCCGCCTGCACCGCCGCGAGCGCCGCCTTGGCCTGTTCCAGCTCGTTGACCAGGGCCTCCTTGGCACTGCGCTCCTCTTCGAGTTCCCGCTGGAGCCGCCCCACCTCCAGGCGGAGCTGGCGGTTCTTGAGGCCGGCGCCCAGCTGCCGCACGAGGCCGGCCAGCAGCGCGCAGGCCGCTCCCAACGCCGCGGCCACCAGCGAAATCACCGCGACGGAGGTCTCCCGCTCCCAGCCGAAAAAGCGGATGGGCACCATCTGGGCATTTTGCAAAGCGAAGACTGCGACGACGGTGGCAAACGCCAAGGCCGCGACCAGGAGAAGCTGCATGGCCATCGCCCCCTCACTGCGGTATTCGAGCCGGACGCGGTCCTCACCTCTTTCAGAGGCGGCCCGAACGCCAGATGGAAAGGATCAGGCCGATGCCGAAGATGCCGGCGATCACGTAGCCCAGCGCTCCGAGGACCGGCATGTCGAAGACGAGCGGCCCTCGCTGCGCCTGGATGATCAGCGACGAGCCGACGATCAGGGCGCCGATGATCACGGAGAAGGCGATGCGGTTGCTCACGATGTCGATCCGGTGAATGAGCCGGTCGAGCCCCCGGTGGCGGAAGTTCACCTCCAGCTCTCCCCGGTTCAGCCGGTCCAACGCCCGATCCACCGCCACGGGCAGCCGGGCCAGGAGCTCGGCGTAATCCGCGAGAGCCCCTGCCGCCCGCCTCGCCAGCCGCTCCGGGTCCAGCCGGGCGCGGACCAGCTGCTGGGCAAAGGGCTCTGCCACCTGGAGCACGTCAAAGCGGGGATCCAGGAGCTTGCCCACGCCTTCCATGGTCATGAAGGCCCGGGCCAAAAGGAGCAGGTCGGGCGGGAATTTCACCCCGTGGCGGCGGGCCACCGCCAGCCCTTCGCTGAGAAAGCGGGCGAGCGAGACGTCGCCCAGCGCCTTGCCGTAGTAGCGCTCGAGGAGGTCCTTCAGGTCTTCTCTCAACGCGAGGAGGTCGCTGCCCGGCGCGAGCGCTCCCGCCCGCCCCATGGCTTTGATGATCCGGTCCACGTCTCCCCGGACGACCCCGAGGTACATCTCGGCCAGCTGGGCCATGGCCGCATCGTCCAGCCGGCCCACGATGCCGAAGTCCAACAGCGCCAGGGTCCCGTCGGGCAGGACCAGGAGGTTGCCGGGATGTGGGTCTCCGTGAAAATACCCGTCCAGCATCACCTGCTTGAGAAAGGCCTCCGCCCCGCGGCGGGCCAACTCCCTGCGGTCCACCCCCATGGCCTCCAGGGCGTCCAGGCGGTCCACCTTCACGCCTTCGATGTACTCCAGCACCAAGAGGCGGGGCGTCGTAAACTCCCAGTGCACCTTGGGGATCTTGATCCCCGGGTACCCTTTGAAGTTCTCCCCGAACCGGCGGGCGTGGCTGCCCTCAATGGTGAAGTCCAGCTCCCGCCGGACGCCCCGGGCGAACTCCTGGACGATCTCCACCGGGTCGAAAAGATCGGGCCGCAGGCGCTCGGCCACCAGGTGCGCCAAGCCGAAGAGGATCTCCACGTCGGTCTCAATGACCTGCTCGATGCCGGGCCGGCGCACCTTCACCACCACCTGCTCGCCGCCGGGCAGGACCGCCCGGTGAACCTGGGCGATGGAAGCCGCCGCCAGAGGCTGCCGGTCAAAGGCGATGAAGGACTCGGAAAGAGGCCGCCCGGTCTCCTGCTCGATCACCGCGATGGCCTCGTCCACCGGAAAAGGCGGCACGTCGTCCTGGAGCCGCTTGAGCTCGTCGACGACCTCAGGGGGAAGGATGTCGCTGCGGGTCGAAAGGAGCTGGCCCAGCTTTACGAAGGTGGGGCCCAAGGACTCCAGCATCAGGCGCACGCGGGCGCCCAAGGAGAGCGCCTCTTCCGCCCGGCGGCGCCAGAAGATCCGCCGGGGCGCCGGGATCACCGGGCTCAGCTCCAGCTGTTCCACGAGGTAGCCGAAGCCGTGGCGGATCAGGCTCTCCGCGATCTGCCGGTAGCGCCGGTAGTGCTGGATGCGGCGGTTGAGCCAAAACCCGCGCACTCGAGCCACCTCCTGTCGTCCCGCCGCCCGGAAGTCCCCCGGATGGCCGGGCTAAGCCGTTTTGGCCGCTCTCCCCGGGACCCGCTGCGTCAAGACGAACCAGAGCGGTCCCGCCAAGAAGATCGACGAATAGGTGCCTGCCAGGATTCCGGCCACCAGGGGGAGGGTGAAGTCCCGGATGGTGCTGCCGCCCAGGAAGTACAAAGCGCCCGCGGCGAAAAACGTGGTCAAACTGGTGTTGATCTGCCGCATCAGCGTCTGGCCGACGCTGGCGTTCACCAGCTCGTCCAGGGACCTTGCCCGGCGGAGCTGGAGGTTTTCGCGGATGCGGTCAAACACCACGATGGTGTTGTTGATGGAGTAACCCACCACCGTCAGCATCGCGGCGATGAACGGCGTGTTCAGCTCTTGCCCCGAGAGGGCCAGCACCCCCAGGACGATGAAGACGTCCTGGAGCAGCGCCAGGATGGCCGCGATCCCAAAGCGAAGCTCGAACCGGATCGACATGTAGACCAAGATCCCTAAGGAAGCCAGGACCACGGCGTAGACCGCCTTGCGCACCAGCTCCCGCCCGATCACCGGGCCTACCACTTCAGTACGCCGCACGGTCACCTCGCCGAACGCCTCCTCCAGCGCCCGGTCCACCGCTTCCACGGCGGACGTCTCCGCCGCGGCGCGCGTGCGGATCAGCACCACCGTCTGCCCTTCCACCGCTTCGTCCACGGGCTGGACGTAGCTGGAGCCCAGGTCGAACCCGTCCAGCGAGGCCAGCGCCTCCTGTACCTGGGCCGCCGTGGTCCCGAGGGGAAGGCCCCGCTCCAGGAGCGTCCCGCCGCGAAAGTCGATCCCCAGGTTGAGCCCCTTGAAAATGAGCAGGAGGATAGAGATGAGGACCAGCGCCGCGGAGACCGCGAAGCTCACCTTGCGCGCTGCCACGTAGTTCATCGGGCCGCGACCTCCTTCACGCCGAAGTACCGGGCGAAGCGGTCGGGATCACGGTCGACCAGCAGCGCCAGGAGCGTGCGGGTCACCACGACGGCAGTGAACATGCTGACGAGGATTCCCAAGGACAGCGTCACCGCAAAGCCCCGGACCGGCCCGGTGCCGAAGTACATCAAGATCACGGCGGAGATCAGCGTGGTGACGTTCGCGTCGAAGATGGCGACGAAGGCCCGCTTCCACCCGGCGTCCATCGCCGCCCGCAGGCGCTTTCCGGCCCGCAGCTCTTCCCTCACCCGCTCGAAGATGATCACGTTGGCGTCCACCGCCATCCCCAGGGAGAGAACGAAGCCGGCCAGCCCCGGCAGCGTCAGGGTGGCCCGCAGGCCCACCAGGAGCCCCAGGAGGACCACCACGTACAGGGCCAGGGCCACGTCGGCCACGCCGCCCGGAAGACGGTAATAGAGGACCATGTACGCCGCGATGAGGGCGACGCCCACGATGCCCGCGACCAGGCTCTTTTGCACCGACTCCCGCCCGAGCACCGGCCCGACGTTGCGCACCTCCATCACTTCCAGCGGCACCGGCAGGGCGCCCGACTGGAGGAGGATCGCGAGGTTGCGGGCTTCTTCCAGCGTGAAGTTGCCCGTGATGACCGCGCGCCCGTCGTTGATGACGCTCTGCGGCACCGGAGCCACCAGCACCTCGCCGTCCAGCACGATGGGCAGCGGGCTGGTGTGCAGGTACCGGGCGGTCAGCTCGGCGAAGCGGGCCGCGCCTTCCCGGGACAGCTCGATGCTGACGGCCGGCCGGCCGTACTCGTCGGTGGTGAGGGTGGCGCTCCTCAGCTCGGAACCGGTGAACACCGTGTTGCCCGCCGGGTCCTTGAACTCCAGCAGCGCCGTCTTGCCGATGACCTGGATGGCCTGCTCGTGGTCGTGCACCCCGGGAAGCTCCACGATGATGCGCCGGTCTCCCTGGCGCTGGATGACCGGCTCGGCGACGCCGAGCCCGTTGACGCGCCGCTCGATCACTGCCTGGGCCCGGTCGATGAGGCTTTCAGTCACCTGGACGCCCTGCACGTCCTGGGCCTCCAGGACCACCTGGACGCCGCCCTGGAGGTCGAGGCCCCAGCGGATCGGCGTCGTGTACAGCACGGCCACGGCGGCGGCGGCCACCAGCAGGATCGCCAGCAATCTCCATCCCTTACCGCGTCGCAACTCCATGACTCCCCTTTCCCGTCACCCGTCCGGCGGGCCCGTCCGCCCGCGTCCCGGAAAGCCGGAGCCGGCTAGAGCAGCGCGGCCCCGTTGATGTTCAGGTGAAACGTGCAGCCCAAAAACTCCGCTGCCCGGCGGCACATGAGCATCCGCGTGAGAAAGATCTCAAAGTACTCCATGACGGGGCAGATCTCGGTCTCAATGGTGAGCTCCAGCGTGATGGTGCGGCCCGCTGGCTCCACGTTCAAGAACGAGCGGACCGCCGCGTAGTTCACCCGGTCGTGGATGTCGAAGGTGGCAGCGTCGGGGTTTCGCACCCGGGTGCGGTGCACGTCCGACTTGTCCGCGAGGATCAGGGCGGCCGCCACGTGGTTGACGGGGCTCCCCGTCTCTTCCCCGTGGTTTCCCACGGCGCCCGCCACAACGGCCACCTCGTCCGGGTCCATGCCGAGGTCCGCCAGGAGAGACGTGAGCAGCACCGCCCCCGCGATCTCGTGCGCGTTCCGGTTGACCGCGTTGCCGATGTCGTGGGTGTACCCGGCGATCTCCGCCAGCTCCGCCTCCCTCTCGGGATAGCCCAGTTTGAGCAGGAGCTCTTTCGCCACCCGGGCCACCAGCTCCACGTGGCGGTACCCGTGCTCGGTAAAGCCTATGGCCGCCAGGTGTTCATCGGCCTTGCGGACGTAGGCGTCGATGAGGGGATGCGCCTTGACCTCGGCCAGCGTCACCTTCATGGTGCGCCGTCATTCCTTGCCCTTGACCCGGCCCACGCCCGAGCGGGAGAGGCGGATCTCCACCTTGTCGGCGATGCGCAGCTGCACCTCGTCGTCGTACACCGCGGTGATCTCGCCGTGGATCCCGCCGATGGTGACCACCTTGTCCCCCTTCTTGAGCTGGGAAAGCATCTCCTGCCGCCTCTTTTGCTGCTGCTGCTGGGGACGGATGAGGACAAAGTAGAACACCACCAGCACGACGATGAACGGGATAAACGATGCCCAGGGGGAGACGACCGCCCCTTCGGCTTGCAAGAACGTCACAGCGATTCCTCCTTTACCGGCCCGGAAGCCCTTTCCAGGCCGCAAACAAATACCGGGTTTCGACGGCCCCCGACGTCACTCCTGTCCTCTGAGCCTCCTGAGCGTCGCCTCTTTCCAGGCGTGGAAATCCCCGGCGACGAGGCGCTCCCGCGCCTCCTTCACCAGCCGGATGAGGAACGCGAGATTGTGGTACGTCGTGAGCCGCATGCCCAGGATCTCCCCGGCTTTCAACAGGTGGCGGACGTAGGCCCGGGTGAACCGCCGGCAGGCGTAGCAGTCGCACTCGGGGTCCAGAGGGGAGAAGTCCCGGGCGTAGGTGGCGTTGCGGACCGTCACGGTGCCGGTGCGGGTGAAGATGGTCCCGTGCCGGGCGATGCGGGTGGGCATGACGCAGTCGAACATGTCGACGCCCCGGGCTATCCCCTCCAGCAGGTCTTCGGGCGTCCCCACCCCCATGAGGTAGCGGGGCTTGTCCCGGGGCAGGAGGGGCGTGGTCCACTCCAGGGTCTCTAGCATGAGCTCCTTCGGCTCTCCCACGCTCAGGCCCCCGATGCCGTAACCGGGGAAATCGAGGGCCACCAGCTCTTCGGCGCACTGCTGCCTGAGGTCCTTGTAGACGCCCCCTTGGACGATCCCAAAGAGCACCTGGTCCTCCCGGGTCTTGGCCGCAAGGCACTCCTTGGCCCACGCCAGGGTCCGCTGGACCGCCTCCTCCACGTACGCCCGGTCGGCGGGATACGGCGGGCATTCGTCAAAAGCCATCGCGATGTCTGAACCCAGCGCCTCTTGAATGGCGATGGACTCGCGGGGCCCGATGAAGTGGGACGAGCCGTCCAGGTGCGAGCGGAACCAGACGCCGTGGCGTTCGATGCGCCGCAGCGCCGCGAGGCTGAAGACCTGAAAGCCGCCGCTGTCGGTCAGGATCGGCCGCCGCCAGCCGGTGAACCGGTGCAGCCCGCCGGCCTCCCGGACCACGTCGGGCCCGGGCCGCAGGTACAAGTGGTACGTGTTGCTGAGAATGATCTCCGCGCCCAGCTCCTCCAGCTCCTCGGGGGTCATCCCCTTGACGGTGCCCTGGGTGCCCACGGGCATAAAGACCGGCGTGGATACCGTCCCGTGGGGCGTGGTGAGCCGCCCGAGCCTAGCTGCGGTCCGCTCGTCCTCTTTGAGCACTTCAAACCGGAATGCGTCCACGTCCATTCCCCTTCTCTTGGCGCGGGCCGGGCGGGACCGGCGCCGGCCCGCGTCAGAGGATCAACATGGCGTCGCCGAAGCTGTAGAACCGGTACCCCGCTTCGACGGCCGTCTTGTAGGCGGAGAGCACCCTCTCGCGGCCGGCGAAGGCGCAGACCAGCATCAGGAGAGTGGAGCGGGGCAGGTGGAAGTTGGTCACCAGGGCGTCGACGACGCGGAAGCGGTAACCCGGATAGATGAAGATGTCGGTCCACCCCTCCCCTGCCCGGACCCGGCCGTCCTCGCCGGCCGCGCTCTCCAGCGTGCGCACCGCGGTGGTCCCCACCGCCACGACCCGCCCGCCCCGGGCCCTGGCCCGGTTCACCGCGTCCGCCGTGGCCTCCGGCAGGCGGTAGAACTCGGCGTGCATGGTGTGGGCCTCCACGGTCTCGGTGGAGACCGGGCGGAACGTGCCGAGGCCCACGTGAAGCGTGAGCGGGGCGATGACGATCCCCTGGCTGCGGATGGTCTCCAGGAGCTCCGGGGTGAAGTGCAGGCCCGCCGTAGGCGCGGCCTTGGAGCCCTCCTCCCGGGCGTAGACCGTCTGGTAGCGCTCGGGATCGTCCAGCCGTTCCTTGATGTAAGGGGGGAGCGGCATCTCTCCCAGGCGGCGCAGGAGGTCTTCGAACACCCCTTCATAGAAGAACGAGACGATGCGGCCGCCCGCGGGCGTCACGTCTTTCACTTCGGCGCGCAAGAGCCCCCCGCCGAACACCAGCCGGGCGCCCGGGCGGACCCGCCGGCCCGGCCGCACCAGCGCCTCCCAGGTGTCCAGCCCCCGCCGCTCGAGGAGGAGCAGCTCGACGCTGCCCCCGGTCCCCTCCTTCTCGCCGAAGAGCCGGGCCGGGATCACCCGGCTGTCGTTGATCACCAGCACGTCGCCGGGCCGCAGGTACTCCGGCAGGTCGCGAAAGGTCCGGTGCTCCAACGTGCCCCGCCCGCGGTGGAGGACCAGAAGGCGCGACGCGTCCCGGGGCTCCACCGGCGCCTGTGCGATCGCGGACTCGGGCAGCTCGTAGTCGAAATCGGAGACGTTCACGAGTACCCCAGCGCGCGCAGCGCCCGCTCCTTGTCCCGCCAGTCCGGATTCACCTTGACCCAGAGCTTAAGGTTAACAGGGCTTCCCAAGAGCGCCTCGATCTCCTGGCGGGCCAGAGTGCCGATCTCTTTGAGCCGGGAGCCGCCTTTGCCGATGACGATCCCCTTCTGCGACTCCCGCTCAACGTAGATGGTCGCTGAAATGTCGATGAGGTCCCGGTCCGGCCGCTTGGCCATCCCTTCCACGGCCACGGCGATGGCGTACGGCACCTCTTCCCGGGTGAACATCAGCGCCTTCTCCCGGATCAGCTCAGCGACGACGAACTGCTCCGGATGATCGCTGATCCAGTCGTCCGGATAGTACTTGGGCCCCTCGGGCAGCCGCTGGATGAGCGCTTCGAGCAGCTCCGCCATCCCCTCGCCCGTCGCGGCCGAAATGGGAAACATGCCCGCGTAGGAACCCAGCTCCGAAAAGCGTTCTACCGCCAGCTCCCGCTCGCCCCGCCGCACCAGGTCCATCTTGTTGACGACCAGCAGCACCGGGGACGAGACCCGCGCCAGGATGGCGGCCACCTCCCGGTCGCCCCGTCCGGGCCCGGCCTCTCCGTCCACCATGAACAGGACCGCGTCCACCTCGTCCAGCGCTTCCAGGGCCTTCTCCACCATCCACTCGCCCAGCCGGTCGTAGGGCTTGTGGATGCCCGGCGTATCCAGAAAGATGATCTGAGCGTTCTCCGTAGTCCACACGCACTGGATCTTGTTGCGGGTGGTCTGCGGCTTGTCGGAGACAATGGTCACCTTCTGCCCGATGACGCGGTTGAGAAACGTGGACTTGCCCACGTTGGGCCGGCCCACCACCGCGCAGAACCCCGAGTGAAAAGCCTTTTCCTCGCTGCCTTTACCCGTCGGCATCCCGTTCGGAAACTCCCTCCGGCGCGAGCGCCTCCTTCCCAAATCCGAAAGGCAAGAGCTCGCGCACCCGTCTCACCTCGACATCGCCGCGGAGATTGGCCATGATCACCGCGATCTCCTGGCCGAATTCGGCCAGCACCTGCCGGCAGATGCCGCAGGGCGCACACGGCCCTCCCGTGTCCGCCACCACCGCGATGGCCGTGAAGCTCCGCTCGCCGCCGGCGATCGCGGCGCCGACCGCCGTCCGCTCGGCGCACCAGGTGGCGCCGTACGACGCGTTCTCCACGTTGCAGCCGGTGTAGATCCGGCCGCTCGCGCCCAGCAGCGCCGCGCCCACTTTGAAGCGGGAGTACGGCGCGTACGCCCGCTCCCGGGCCTCTTTCGCCGCTTCGACCAGCCGCCGCCACTCCGCGTTCACGCCCGGCCCAGTCTCCTTTCTCCGGCCGTCACGAGGCCAGCGCCTGGAACACCGCGACGGTGACCAGCGTGCCCAGGGCCGCCCCGGCCATCACTTCGTACCACGAGTGAATCCCGCCTTCGACCCTGGCCTGGCCCACCAGGACCGCAAGGCCCAGCGCCAGGAGCGTCACCGCGGGGCTCCCGCCCATGAGGTAGATGGCGGTTGCCAGGGCGAACGCCACCGCCGCGTGGAAGCTGGGAAAGCCCCCTTGAATGCGAAAGGGCGTGACGCCCGCCTTGATCAGCACCACCAGCACGGTGACCGCCACCAGTGCGGCCAGGGTGACCATGGGCGGCGCCGCGACGGCCCTGCCCAGCGAGCCGTGGACCACCGCGGCGACCCGGTAGAAGAACACCAGGTACCCCACGACCACCGAGGCCGCCGCGGCCAGCAGCACGGCGCCGGCGGCCACGTGCTTCGCCGTGCGGGCCAGGGGCCGGTACTCCTCCGTGATGAGGTCGACGACCGCCTCCAGCGCCGTGTTCACCATCTCCGCCACCATCACCAGGGCGATGGTGAGGACCACGATTCCCAGCTCCACCCGGCTGACGCCCAGCACGGTCGCGGCCAAGAGCACCAGGATCGCGATGAGCAGGTGCGCCCGCATGGTAGTCTGGGTCCGCACCGCGTCGATGATGCCCTCCAGGGCGTCGTTGAACCTCTGGATAAAGCTCCGCTGGCTCAGGGATCACACCCTCCGCAGGTCCAAAGAGGCCAGGACCTCCTCTTCCCTGGCCCGCATGGCCTTCTCCATCTCCGGCGTCACGTGGTCGTAGCCGAGGAGGTGAAGCGTGCCGTGGACCGTCAGGAACGCGAGCTCCCGCCGCAGCCCGTGCCCGTACTCTTCGGCCTGCGCCACGGCGCGCGGCAGCGAAATGACGATGTCCCCCAAGGCCACCGGCTCGCCGGGCGCCGGCGCGCCGTGCGCTCCGCGCTCCGGGTCGATGGGCTCGCCCGCCGCGTCCGGCTCTAGCAGCGGAAACGAAAGGACGTCGGTGGGGCTGTCGATCCCCCGGTACGTCCGGTTGAGCTCGCGGATCTCCTCGTCCGTGGTGAGCACGATGCTCACCTCGGCGTCGGACCACCCTTCGCATTCCAGGGCCCGCCGGCAAGCGGCGGAAAGAAGCCCGCGGATCTCCGCCGCACCCGTGGGATCCAGTTCGCACCGGATTTCCACATCCACTTCGATGCTCACGTTACGCTTGCTTCGCCTCCATTTCGCTGATCACCGTCTCCGGGTACTCGATCCTCTTGTGGTAGATCCCGGTCAGCACCCGGACGAACGCGTCGCAGATCTTGTCCAGGTCCCGCAGGGTGATGTCGCTCTCGTCCAGCTGGCCGTCGGCCAGGTGGTCCTTGACGATCTTTCGCACCAGCCCTTCGATGCGGCCCGGCGTCGGGCGGCTCAGGGTGCGGGCGGCCGCTTCCACGCTGTCGGCCAGCAAGACGATGGCCGCCTCCTTCGACTGGGGCTTGGGACCGGGATAGCGGAAGTCCTTCTCGTCGCAGTCGTCCTCCCGCCCCATCTCCTTGGCTTTCTGGTAGAAGTACTTCACCAAGGTGGTGCCGTGGTGCTGGCGGATGAAGTCGATCACCACTTCCGGCAGGCGGTGCTGTTTGGCCAGCTCCACCCCGTCCTTGACGTGGCTGGTGACGATCAAAGTGCTCAACGTAGGCGCCAGCTTGTCATGGGGATTCTCGCCGCCGTATTGATTTTCAATGAAGAAGTAGGGCCGCTTGGTCTTGCCGATGTCGTGGTACATCGCGCCCACCCGGGTGAGGAGGCTGTCCCCGCCCACCGCTTCCGCCGCCGCTTCGGCCAGGTTCCCCACGATCATGCTGTGGTGGTACGTCCCCGGCGCCTCCATCAAGAGCTTGCGAAGGAGAGGCTGGTTCGGGTTGGAGAGCTCAAGGAGCCTGAGCTGGGACGTGATGCCGAAAGCGGACTCCAAGTAGGGAAAGAGGCCGATGGTCCCGATGGCCGATGCCAGGCCGTTCACCAGGCCGAGGAACGAGTAGGTGACCAGGAACCGCTCGGCGCGGAAAAGGCCCAGCGCCAGCATGGTGATGAACGTCACTGCCCCGACCACGAACCCCGCCCGGGTAAGGTCCGAGCGGTCGCTCACCTTGCGGACGCTGAGCACCCCGGCCAGCCCGTTGGCCAGGGCCACGAAGGAGAATTTCAGTTCCTGCCCGGCCGCCATGCCCACGATCACCGCGAGAAACGCCGCGGTCATCAGGGCGATGTGGGCGTCCAGCAGGATGGCGATGAGCATCGTCGCCAGCGCGACGGGCGCGAGGTAGCCCGCCCCTTCCCACGGGATCATCCCCAGCACCTTGGCAATCCCCGTCACCAGGATCAAGATAAGCCCCAGGAGGGCCAAGTGCCGCTCGTTGGCGAGGAACTCCGGCTTTTGCTCGTAAAGATAGACGCCGAAGAGGGCCATCATCACGGCCAGCAGGAGGAGGAGCCCCGCCGCCGACCAGAAGTTGGACGTCTCCTTGAGGAGCCCCAGGTCCTGGAGAATCTGCACGTGTTCTTCGGTGACCGGGTCGAAGCGGCGGACGATCATCTGCCCCCGCTCCACGTACACCGGCTGCACCTCGCGCATGGCCTCTTCTTTGATCCGGTTCACCTTTTGCAGGTCGAGGACGAGGTTCGGCTGGATCACCGGACCGACCACGCCCAAGATGAGCTCGGCCTCGCCCGGTTCCAGCTCGCCGGTGCCCGCGGCGCGGGCGATGGCCCCCAGCCTCTCCTCCAGGCTCAACCGGACCTCCTGCACGTTTTCCTCGGTGATCCGCTGGTTTTCCAGGACCTCGACCACCAGGGCCGTCGCCAGCTGCGAAAGCTCCCGGAGCCTCTCGGCACCCATGGCCAGCCCCGACGCCACCAGCGGCGCCGGCACGTCCAGCCGGGAGGTGGACCGCACCTGCCCCGCCACTTGCTGGATGTACCGCTCGTCCAGCTCCGGCGCGCGCGGGGGAGCCTCGCGGCCGTCTCCCGCCGCATCGGAGAGGGCCGGAGCCGGCGCCCGTTCCACCAGCACGTTGAAGACCGCCGCCACCCGCTCCCGGGCCTGGACCGCCACCGCCTGGTTGATCACGTAGTTGGCGTCGTCCTGCACCGCCAGGTTGACGGCCCGATCGGCCGCGGCGGCCCGCAGGAGCTCCGTCTGGTAGCGGTTGATCACTCGCTGAGGCGCCTGGATGTCCTTGGGGGAGACCTGGCCGACCGCAAGGTCGATGCGGTCCGTCACCACGTTGGCCAGGAGAATGCCCCCAAGCGCAAGAAAAACCAGAGCCGCCAAGAGCCACTGGCGGACCCCGGTCTTTTTGAACGTCTCTATCGCCCACCGCCCCAGGTTCGTCCGGGCGGCTTGCAGTCGCTTCATCCCTCAGTCACCTCGACGGCGGCCCCGCGGCCGGGCGCGTCCCCTGGTCCCGGTCCGCTCTCCCCCTCGCCGCCGGCAGCCGGGTGTCGCCCGCCGCCTTTGGGCTCCGAGCGGGCGGCCTTCGCCTCGTGCTGTTCGTACGCCTGGATGATCCGCTGCACCAGCTCGTGCCGGATCACGTCCCGGTCGGACAGGTAGACGAAGGCGATGCCCGGCACGCCTTTCAGGACTTCCTGGACGTCCTTGAGGCCGCTCATCTTTCCTTCGGGCAGGTCGATCTGGGTGATGTCCCCGGTCACCACCATCTTCGAGCCGAATCCCATGCGGGTGAGAAACATCTTCATCTGCTCCGGCGTGGTGTTCTGGGCCTCGTCCAGGATGATGAACGCGTCGTCCAGCGTCCGCCCCCTCATGTACGCCAGCGGCGCGACTTCGATCACCCCGCGCTCCATGTACCGCTGGAAGACATCGACGCCCAGGATGTCGTAGAGGGCGTCGTACAGCGGGCGCAGGTACGGGTCGACTTTCTCCTGGAGGTCGCCGGGGAGGAAGCCCAGGCTCTCACCGGCCTCCACTGCCGGGCGGGTGAGGATCAGGCGGCTGACCTCGCGACGCTTCAAGGCCGCCGTGGCCATGGCCATGGCCAAATAGGTCTTACCCGTGCCGGCCGGGCCGATGCCGAAGACGATCCCGTTCTCCCGGATGGCGTCCACATAGCGCTTCTGGCCCAAGGTGCGCGGGACGATCCGCTTGCCCCTGGCCGTCACCTGCACCACGTCGTCGTGGAGCGCGTCGAACCCTTCGCCGTTGCCGCTCTGGTGCAGCTCCAAACAGGCGCGCACGTCGTGAGGCGTCAGGAACGGCTGGGTCTTGGTCAGCTTGAGCAGGTCGTCCAAGACGGCCAAGGCCCTGTCCACCGACGGCTTGCTCCCCGTGACGGTCAGCTCCGTCCCCCGGGCGACGATCTGCACCTGGCACGCCTCTTCGATGATGCGCAGGTGCTCGTCGCGCCTGCCGAAAAGCCCCACGGCCGACGTGTTGTTCTCAATGACGAACTGTGCCTTGATCACCGCACTGCTCAAAGCTCGTCCATCGCCTCCGCCCTTGTCTCCTCCCCATCGGGCTGCACGGCACGGTAAGGAGCGGGTCGCACGGAGCCTCGCTATGTGCAGACTATACCAGAAACCTCTGAGTGTGACAAGCTGAAACACCCGTCAAAACTGTATTTCCCTGAACGTCGCGATGTCGGCGATCGCCTCCGCCCGCACCGTCACCACCACGGCCGGCGTTCCATCCTCCAGCGTGATCTCCACCGTCTCGTACGGTCCTTCCACCGGCGACACGCCGGGGGGCATCTCCGCTTCCAGCTGGGCCGCGGCGGCGGCGCGAGCCTGCTCCTCGGCGAGGGCCGCGGGCAGTTCCACCAGCTCCAGTTCCACCTCTTCGTAGGTGATCCAGTGGACGCCTGCGGTCCAAGAGCCCAGGGTCCCGCGCCAGCTGCGCCGCGCCTGCCGGTGCGCCTGGTACGACCGGGGAGGCCCGCCCAAGCGAACCCGCGCCCGGCCCAGCTCGATCTCGATGCCCCAGGCCCGGGCGCCCGTCGGCGCTTCGCGGCGCTGGAGCAGCGGGACCGACGCTTTCCCCTCGTACCAGACCCGAGCGGTCACGATGCCTTCGGCCCGCACGTAAGGAGGCTGGCCGGCGTCCAAGAGCTCCCGGTGCAGCGGTTCGCCGGGAGGGATAAACCCGCTGATCAACACGTCGCCTCTCCGGACGGTGTCTCCCTTCTTGACCCGCGGGTGCCCACGGGTGGCCATCACCTGCTCCACGATGCCGTCCCGGGCTGCGACCAGATCGCCCGGGCGGGGCACAGGATCGAGGCCGCTGCGGAGCCTGGCCTCGATGACAGCCCGGGTCCCGCGGACGTGCACCGAGGCCCAGGAGAGCTCGTCAAACTCCAGCAGCAGGGCTTTTTGAATCTCCTCGCGGACCACTCCGTCCCGCCGCACGCCGGGGCGAAGCCCCGCGGCGGCGGCCACCTCCCGCACGCGCGCGGCGGGGATCCCTTCGTCTCCTTGCACCTCGACGAACCAGACGTGGCCCGACGCGACGTAGAGCGCCGCAAGAGCTAGCAGCGCGCCGAGCGCCAGGCCTTTCCGCCGGGCCAGGGCCGCGGCCCAGAAGGGCAGGCCCACCTTCTCGGCGATGGAGATCCGCCAGCCCTGGGCCCGGCTCAACGCGCGGACGGTGCGAAAGCTCCCGGCCGGGATGCGGGCCACCAACATGCCGGAACTGAGCCGCTCCACGTCCCAAAGGCCCACGCCGGCCCGGGCCGCCCGGTTGAGGAAGCGCTCCAGGCTCGCCCCCCGGATCTTGAGCACCACGTAGCCCTGGAGAAAACGCCACAGATGTTCGATCACGACCGGGGCTCCCCGCTTCCCGGCGCCTCGGCCGGTTCCAGCTCGACCCGGTCGACCCGCCCGTCGATGACCAGTTCCTCCCGGAACAGCCGTCCGATCTTCAGCCGGCTGCCGGTGACGGTGACCAGCCCGTCCCGGGTGCGGACCCGCACCCGCGAGGGGGTGTACTCCAAAATTCCCTTGTGGTTTTCGACGTAGGCCTGCAGCGCGCCGATCACGGTCACCCGGGGCGCGTCCAGCATGACATCGCGCGGCATTTCCATGGAACCGGCGAGCCTGCCCAGGAGCCTCGCGGCGCGCGCGGGCGGCGAACCTCTCGCCATGCGCTCTCCCACCCTCGAGCTGCGCTCTGTCAAAACCTATGCGAGGGCGAGCGCACGGAGTACCCCGTCACTTTCCAGCCCGGCGCTGCGGAAAGGGCGTGTACGGGCGCAGGGCCCGGGGCGGGGCCAGCAGTTCGGAGACGATCACCGCCTCCCGGAGCGAGCGGGCGCTCAGCCGCATGGCCCGGCGGTGCCGCTGGCCCGGCGCCTCGCGGCGGGGCGCTGCGGGAGACGGAAGATCCTGCCAGCGCCGGTCCGGAGGCTCCGCCGCAGGGGGACGAAGCGTTTCCGGTCCGGGCGTTTCCCCGCGCTCCGCCGGCTGCGGCTGGGGGCGCTCCAGCGGCAGAGGCTCCCGCCGCTCCGGCCGCGCCGGCGGCTCCGGGGACGGCCAGGTCGCCGTCGCTTCCTCCAGAGGTCCTGCCGCCGGCGGCAGGCTCCGGCCGGGCCCGCCCCGCAGGCGCTGGATGACGGCCGAGAGCACCGCCAGCACAAAGTAAATGCCGAAAAGCGTGGCGATGAGCTCGTCCATCACGACCCGCCGCCCGTCTTGCCGGGCTCTTCCTCGTCTTGCTTACCCTCCCGGGCCACCGACTCCCGCATCTCCGTGTCTGCCATCAGGTTCCGGAGCATGAAGTAGTCGAGGGCGCCGATGCGGCCTTCCCGCAGGGCCTGGGCAATGGCCTTGGGCACCTCCGCTTCGGCCTCCACCACCCGGGCCCGCATCTCTTCCACCTGCGCCCGCATCTCCTGCTCGCGCGCCTGGGCGGCGAACTGCCTTTCGGCCGCCTTGGCCTGGGCGATGTTCTTGTCCGCCTCGGCTTGGTCCATCTGGAGCTGCGCCCCGATGTTGCGGCCCACGTCCACGTCGGCGATGTCGATGGAGAGAATCTCGAACGCCGTTCCCGCGTCGAGGCCTTTGGCCAGGACGGTCGCGGAGATCTTGTCGGGATTCTCCAGCACGTCCTTGTGGCTGTCCGAAGAACCCACCGTGGTGACGATGCCTTCCCCGACCCGGGCGATGACCGTGGGTTCCCCGGCGCCGCCCACCAGGCGGTCGATGTTGGCCCGCACCGTCACCCGGGCCTTGACCTTCAGTTCGATCCCGTCTTTGGCCACCGCGGAGATCACCGGGGTTTCGATCACCTTGGGGTTCACGCTCATCTGCACGGCCTCCAGCACGTCCCGCCCGGCGAGGTCGATGGCCGCGGCCCGCTCGAAGGTGAGGTTGATCTGGGCCCGGTGGGCGGCGATGAGCGCGTCCACCACCCGGTCGACGTTGCCGCCGGCCAAGTAGTGCGCTTCCAGCTTGTCGATGGAGACGTCCAGGCCCGCTTTCTCCGCCTTGATGAGCGGCAGGATGATCTGGGCCGGCGGCACCCGCCGCAGCCGCATGCCGATGAGCGTCACGATGCTCACCCGAACGCCGGCGGCCACCGCCGAGATCCACAGCCCGACGGGGACGAAGCTGAGCACGACAACGAGAAAGGCGACCAGGACCAGCAGCACAATGGAAAGCTCGATCACCATGCCGTCAACCTCCTTTGATCTCCCGCACCACGACCCGCCGTCCTTCGACCGCTCTCACTTCGACGGGCGTTCCCGCCGCGATGTATCCTCCCTCGGACAGAGCGTCGACCCGCTCGCCTTCGATCTCCACGATGCCCGACGGGCGGAGCGCCGTCAGCGCCACGCCCTGCTGGCCCACAGCCGGCCGCGGGCCCTCATCCACCGTGCGGTCTTTCCCCGCCAAGCGGGTCTCGAGCACCACCCGGCGCCACAGCCCCCGCCGGCGGCCGTAGCGCCAGATCACCACGGCCCCGGCCAGCGTCAGGGCCAGGGAAATGCCCACGGAGCGCAGCGCTTCTTCCACTCCTCCAAAGGAGATGACGAGACTGGCCAGGGTGGCGCCGATCCCGGCGAGACCCGCCACCCCGAAGCCCGGAATCACAAAGATCTCCAGCGCGAGGAGGACGAGGCCCGCGAGGAGAAGCAGCGCGGCCTCCCAGCCCACCAGGCCTGCGATCATCCGGGAACCGTAAAACAGAAGCAGGGAGATGACGCCCACGGCGCCCGGAACGCCCAGCCCCGGCGACGTGGCCTCCGCGATGAGCCCCAAGAACCCTAACGTCAAGAGCAGCTGGCTCACCGTGGGCTCGCTCAAAAAGCGCGCCGCCCTTTCAGCCCACGAGAGCCGGGCCACCACCGTCTGGCGGCCAGCGAAACCCAGGGCCGCCAAGACCTCCTCCCGGCTGGAGGCGATGCCGTCTGCGTAGCCCACCTCAACCGCCCGAACTGCGGTGAGCGTGAGGATCTGTCCCTCCGCCACCAACCCGTCGATGGCGACGCTCGCGTCCACCATCGCCGCGGCGATGCGCGGATCCCGCCCCGTCCGTTCGGCGGTCGCCTCAAACTCGGCCCGCAGCGCCGACACGGTCTTTTCGTCGGCGGGCACCGGCTGCGCCGCGCCGATGCTCGAGCCGGGCGCCATGTAGATCCAGTCCGCCGCCAGGGCGATCAGGGCCCCCGCGGACCAGGCCCGCTCCCCGATGAAGGCCGCCGCCGGGATGGGGCTGCGCAGCAGGGTGTCGCGGATCTCGGTGGCCGCGTCGACCCGCCCGCCGAAGGTGTTGAGCTCGATCAGGATCAGCTGCGCGCCGGCCTCCAAGGCCTTGGCCGCTTCCCGCTCCACGTAGACCGCAAGGCCCAGGTCGATGGTGCCGTGGACCGGGATCACCCACACCGGCGCCTCCCCGGGGGCGGTCCCGCTCGAAGGCGCGGAAAGACCTGCGCCCCCTGCGAGGACGGCGCCCAGCGCCACGCCTGCCAGGATCCGCCGCAGGCCGAGCCGCCACGGCTTCACACGCCGCACCTCCCAAGCCATATTTTACCATGGGCGCGCCGCAAAAAAGGCGGGGAACACCCCGCCTCGATGACCGGCTCTGCCGGTGTCCGCTCCGTTTAACGATGGCGCTTGCGCGCCGCGCTGGATTTCTTTTTCCGGCGGACGCTGGGCTTCTCATAGTGCGCACGCTTCTTGACCTCGGAAAGCACACCCGCCTTGCGAAGCGACTGGTTGAACCGGCGCAGGGCGCGTTCGAGGGACTCGCCTTTTTCGACTCTGACCTGTGCCACGGGAAGGTCTCCCCCCTCTCAGCGTGATCCCGGGCCGGCCGGCGGGGATCAACCGGGGGGCCAACCCATGCGCCTTCCGCCCAAAAGGTGAAAGTGGATGTGCCCTACCGTCTGCCCGCCTTCGTCGCCCGTGTTGACGACCAGCCGGTAGCCCCGGCCGTCGAGCCCCTGGGAAGCGGCGATCCTGCTCAACGTGAGCACCACGTGTCCGAGGAGCGCTCGATCCTCCTCCTCCACGTGGGCGAGGCTGGTGATGTGCTTCTTCGGCACTACGAGGACGTGGACCGGCGCCGCAGGGTTGATGTCCTTGAAGGCCGTGACCAGGTCGTCTTCGTACACCTTCTCGCTGGGGATTTCTCCTGCGACGATGCGGCAGAAAAGGCAATCACTCTGGGACATCCGCTCCGCCTCCCGGTGCGTGTCAGACTTCGCCAGGCCCCGGCGGGACTCCTTCCCGGGTTCCGGCCGGGACGCGCCCGTACACCCCGTCGTGCCCGGCCCGCTCCACCTCTACATCGACCAAGTCGCCTTCCCGGACGGGTGCGCGCCCCGGTTCGAAGTGCACCCGCACGTACGTGTCGGTCAGGCCCCGCAAGAGAGGCTCGCCGGAGCGCTCCACCAGCACCCGCCAGCGCCGGCCCACCATCCGCCGGTGATAGGCGTAGGCCAGCTCGTCCGAGAGGGCGATCAACCGCCGGGCCCTGCGGTGCTTCTCTTCTTTGTCCACGTGGCCGGGGAGGCGCACCGCCGCCGTGCCGGACCGGGCCGAGTACGGGAAGACGTGGATCTTGCTGAATTCCATCTCCCGGCAGAACGCATAGGTATTGGCAAAGCGCTCCTCCGTCTCTCCGGGAAAGCCCACGATGACGTCGGTGGTGATGGCCATCTCCGGCTGCGCCCGGCGCAGGCGCTCCACCATCCGCCGGAACTGATCGACGCTGTGCCGCCGACGCATGAGGAGAAGGATGTCGTCGTCGCCCGACTGGGCCGGGATGTGCAGGTGGCGGCAGATCTTGGGAAGGCCGGTCACGGCCTCGAAGAGCTGGTCGTCGATCTCGTTGGGGTAGATGGAACTCAGGCGGATCCGCTCGATCCCGGGGATCTCGTGAATCCGCTGGAGGATCCGGGCCAGCGAGACGGGAGGATCCAGGTCGTCGCCGTAGTCCCCCAGGTGCACGCCGGTGAGCACCACTTCTTTAAAGCCCTGCTCGGCCAAGCGCCACACCAGCTCCTCCACCCGCTCGGGCCGGCGGCTGCGGCTCCGGCCGCGGGCCCACGGGATCTGGCAAAACGAGCAGAACTCGTTGCAGCCGTCCTGGATCTTCACCACGGCGCGGGTGCGGCCTTCGAAGTCCAGCGCCGGCAGCTCCTCGAACTCCCGGACCTTAAAGATCTTTTCGACGGCACGAACCGGCCGGCGGGTCCTAAAGACCTCCTCCACCATGTCCACCAGCTCCGCGCGCCGGTGGGAGCCCACCACCACGTCGACGCCGGGGATGGCGGAGACCTCGTCGGGCGCGTACTGTACGTAGCACCCCATCGCGACCACCACGGCCCGGGGATTCCTGCTGATGGCCCGGCGGATCACCTGCCTGGACTTCTTCGCCGCCTGATCGGTGACGCTGCAGGTGTTGATCACGTACACGTCCGCGGTCTCGTCGAAATCGACCACCTGGTACCCGCGACGCCGGAAGAGGGAGGCCACGCCCTCGGTGTCGTGGAAGTTTACCTTGCAGCCCAAGGTCGTGAACGCGACCCGGCGCACCCCTTCCGGGCCGCGCTCCGGCCCGCCCGGGGACGCGTCGCGGGTCTCGATTTCCCGCTGGAGAGTGTACGCCACGGATCCGCTCCTCCCGAATGCGATGCCACCGGCACCGTCCAGTTTACCTCCGGCCTCGCCGCCGGGTCAACCGCCGGGAAACGGCAGGGGCCCCTCGGGTAGGAGCCCGGCGGGCAGGCGCAGAATCTGCGTCGGTAGCGGGAACGTGTCTCGAAGGGAGTCGTGCCGCCATGGCCCCCAGGATCTTGGTGATCGAGGACGACCCGGCCATCTCCGAGCTCATCACGTACCACTTGACCCGCGAGGGGATGCAGGTGCTGACGGCGGCGGACGGGCGCGAGGCCCTGGCCATCTTCAACGCCAACCACCCGGACCTGCTCCTCCTCGACTTGATGCTGCCCGGCCTCGACGGTTTCGAGGTGTGCCGGCGCGTGCGGCAAGCTTCCGACGTGCCTATCATTATTCTGACGGCCAAAGGCCAGGAGGACGACCGGGTACGCGGCTTTGAACTGGGCGCCGACGACTACGTCACCAAGCCTTTCAGCCCCAAGGAGCTGGTGGCCCGCATCCGGGCCGTCCTGCGCCGCTCCCACTACGAGGAAGGGGCCGACAACCTCATCGCCGGCGAGCTCCACCTGGACCTCAAGCGCCGGCGGCTCGTGGTGGGTGGCCGGGAGATCGAGCTGACGCCCAAGGAATTCGATCTTCTCGCGCTGTTGATGGCCCGCCGGGGCCAGCCTGTCTCCCGCGACACCCTGCTGGAAGAGGTGTGGGGCTACCAGTTCGCCGGCGGCACGCGCACCTTGGACGTCCACATCCGGCGGCTCCGGCAAAAGATCGGCGACGACCCGCAGCATCCCACGTACATTGAGACGGTGCACGGCGTGGGCTACCGGTTCAAGGATGACGTGCCCGCGGAACCCGGCGAGCCCGGCGGCGCGCCTTCCCGAGGGGAAGCCCGGTGAACCCCGGGGTCCGCCGCGCCGTGGACATGCCGTGGGCGGCGCCGCTGGCCGCTCTCGCCGGCGCCGCGCTGCTGGGCTCGAGCCTCGCGCGAGGTGCGTGGCCGGGGATCGCCGTAGGGTTGGCCCTCGTCGCTCTGGCCCTCGCCGCCTCGCGGCTTCGAAGCCTCGCCGAGGCGGACGCCCTGGCCCGCCTGGGGGAGGCGGCCTCACGGGTGGGAGATCCCGCCTTCGTCCGCCCGATCCTCACCGTGGCCGGCCGGGGCTTCGACGGCGTCGCGGCCGCCCTGGCTCGCCGCCACGACCACCTGGTCCAGGCGCTCTGGCGAGGGATGGAGTCGGAGGAAGCGCTGCGCGCGGTCTTCCAGGCCCTCTACGGCCCGGCCATCCTGGTCGACGCTTCGGGCAAGGTCCGCCGCATCAACCGCTCGGCCGTGAAAGCGCTGCAGATCGCCGAGGAGGAGGCGGTGGGCCGGCCGTTCCTCCAGGTGCTGCGGGACCACCAGATCGAAGAAGCCCTCATGGTCACCCTGAAACAGGGGACCGGCGCCGCGCTGGACGTCGACGTCATCGCCACCACCCGCCCGGCCCGCTACCGGGTGCGCATCGAGCCCATTTTCGCCCACGGCGACGGACCGCTGCTGGGCGCCGCGGTGCTCCTCTTCGACGTCACCCGCCTGCGATATCTCGAAAAAGTCCGAAGCGAGTTCGTCGCCAACGTCTCCCACGAACTGCGGACGCCCATCACGTCGATAAAAGGGTTTGTCGAAACGCTCCTCGAAGATGAACTGCCCGAGGAGACGAAGCGGCGCTTTCTGCGGATCGTCAAGGACGAGGCCGACCGGCTCGAAGCACTCATCGGGGACCTGCTGGACCTCTCGCGGCTCGAGTCGGACACCGCGCCCCTGGCCCGCCAGGACGTCGATCTTTTGGAGTTGGTCTCCGACGTCGTCGAACGGCTTCGCCCGCAAGCCGACAAGAAGGCCATCGTCCCGGAGATCCGGATTCCCCCGGGCCTGCCCGCCGTTCCGGTCGACCGCGACATGTTCGGGCAGGCGCTGATGAACCTGTTAGACAACGCCATCAAGTATACGCCCAGCGGCGGCCACGTCTGGGTAGAGGCTCGCAAGGTGGCCGCAGACTACATCGAGATCTCGGTAGCCGACGATGGTCCCGGAATCCCGTCGGAGCACGTGCCCCGCATTTTCGAGCGCTTCTATCGCGTCGACAAGGCCCGCTCCCGGGCGGAAGGCGGCACCGGCCTGGGGCTCGCCATCGTGCGGCACATCGTCCAGCGGCACCAGGGCTCCGTCCGGGTGGAGAGCCGTCTCGGCAAGGGCAGCCGGTTTATCATCACGCTCCCGCTGCACCCTGAAGAAACCCCGCTCCCCGAATGGGAAGGGTAGTTTCGCGGAGGCGATACGTTTGTCCGCGTCATCGATGATCGCTTTTGACCAGTATACCCTGCAGGATGCCCGCCAGCGGACGCTGCTCTCGCTGTCGCTGGCGGTGACGGAACCAGGAGTCGTCGGCATCGTCGGACCCCAGGGCGCGGGCAAGAGCCTCCTGCTGGCCGCGCTGGCAGGACGGCTCCCCCGGGGCGTCACGGCATCGGGCACCCTCCAGGTGGCGGGCGGACCCCTGCCGAAGGAGCGGGTGGAACCCCCCTTGGGTCCCGGCGCCCCACCGCTTCGGGGCACCCTCCTTCGAGTCCTCACGCACCCCGGTCCCGTGGGAACCGAAGTCGAGCGGCGGGTGAACGACGCGCTGCGGATCTCGGGCCTGTGGGAGGAGTTTCAAGGCCGCCTTTCCCACCCCGTCTCCGAGCTCACGGAAGCCGAGCGGCGGATGCTCCTCGCCTGTCGCGCCTTGGTGCGGCGGGCTCCCTACCTCCTCATCGACGACGCCACCGTGGATCTCGATCCGGACGAGGCCGACCGCTTCCGGCAGGTGATCACCGCCATCGGTGAAGAGATCCCCGTCTTCTGGGTCTCCCGGGCTTTCCGCCGGGTGGCGCCTACGGCCAAGCGCCTCATCGTCCTCTCCGGCGGGAAGGTGCTGGCCGACGGCGCGGCGGATCACGTCGCCGTCTCCCCGCCCCAGGAAGCCCAGGACACCCTGGCGGCCGCCACCGGCAGCAGCGCCGGCATGGCCCTGGAAAGCCTCTACCACGATCTCCTCACCTTGGGCAGCAAGGCCGAGCGGGCCATCCACATGGCGGTCCAGTCGCTCACCGGGCAGAACCTCACCATCGCCCGGGAAGTGATCGACGGGCGGTTCGACATCTATCAAAGGAAGCTGGAGATTCACCAGCGGGCTCTGGGCCTCATCGCCCGGACCGCTCCCGTCAGCCGCGACCTCAGAGTGCTCACCACGGTGATCGAAGCCGCGACCGATCTGGGCCGCATCGCCGACCACGCCATCAACATCAGCGAAGTGACGCTGGCCATCGGCGAAGATCCCCTGATCAAGCCGCTCATCGACATCCCGAGGATGGCGGAAAAGGCCCAGGAAATGGTGCGCCACAGCCTCGACGCCATGGTCCGGCGCGACGTAGAGCTGGCGCGAAAGGTGTGCGAGGCGGACAAAGGGGTCGACGCCCTCTACCGTGAGCTCTTCGAAGAACTGCTGGGCTTCATCACCGACGGGGGCGACGCCTACCGGGCCGGACAAGCCCTCTACCTGCTCTTCGTCGCCCGCTACCTCGAACGGGTCGCCGACCACGCGAGCAACATCGCGGAGCACGTCATCTTCATGGTCGACGGCCGCAGGGAGCAGCTCCGGCTCAAGTGCGACGACGACGGACTGCCCCATCCCTTCTTGCCCGGCTGACGCCTCTCACGCAGGCTCAACCACCTGGACGTCTCCGCCTTCCACCTGCGCCACCAGGACGGGAGCGAACCCTACGGCGTCGCACGCCACCAGGCGGTAGTAGACGCCCCGGACCCAGCCTTTCAGCGCTCCGTGCTGGGCGTCGCCGTGCAGGTGCCCGTAGACGCAAAGCTTGACTCCATACGCCTCCAGCAGCTGGGTAAATCCCGTCGGCGCCTGGCTTTTGGGCGCCGGCGGGTAGTGCATCATCACGATGGCCGGCGCGAGTCCCGCCTTCACCGCCGACTCCAAGGAGAGCCTCAGCCGCTCCACCTCGCGGCGGTACACCTTTTCATCGTGCTCCGAAAAGCCTTCGGACCCGGGGAGCACCCATCCCCGCGCGCCGCAGACCGCGACCCCGTCCACCGCGACGTAATCGTTTTGGATGGCCCGCACCCCCGGGGGCAGCGCTTTGCGCACCTTGCCGATGGCGCTCCACCAGTAGTCGTGGTTTCCCCGGATCAACACGGTCTCGCCCGGCAGCTCGCCCAGGTAGGCCAGATCCTCCGCGGCCTCCTCCAGCGTCATCGCCCACGAGAGGTCCCCCGGGACCAGCACCACGTCGCCGGGCCCCACCCGCTCCCGCCAGTTCGCCGCGATGCGCCGGGGATGATCGGCCCACCGTCCCCCGAAGATGTCCATGGGCTTTTCCTGCCCGCCCGGGAGATGGAGGTCGCCGATGGCGAAGATCCGCACGGCAGCGTCCAACCTAGCCCCTCCTAAGACCCGTCAAAACCGGATGATCTCCCCGTCGACCACCCCGCCCGCCACCGTGAGGATCCCCACCGAGCAGCGCTCCTCCCGCCGCTTGTCGGTAGCCGAACCGGGGTTGAACAAAAGCGTCTTGCCTTCCCGGCGGCACACCGGGATGTGCGAGTGGCCGAAGACCACGCAGTCCGCGCCGGGGAAGGCGGCCAGCGCCCGCTCGGGCGTGGACCTTCCGGGCCCGTCGCCGTGGATCAGCCCGATCCGGACCCCGCCGACGTGAATCTCCCTCTTCTTCGGCAGCCTGCGGACCAGATCCGGAGGGTCGACGTTGCCGTGGACCGCGTAGACGGGGGCGATGGCTTCCAGCTGGACGATGACGTCGTCGGTGGTGAGATCGCCCGCATGGAGGATCAGCGCCACCCCGGAAAAGAGCTGGTACACGATGGGAGGGATCGTCTTGGCCCGCTGGGGGATATGGGTGTCCGAGATGACCCCGATGCGCACAGGCTGGTCCACGCCGCCGTCCTCCTTTCTTTTCCCTCAGGTTGCCCGGGCGTCTTGCGGCTCCGGCGGGCGCCGGAGCGGCCCCGGCCCGCCGGGCGGCGGGAGCGAGCCGTTCACGGCGCGGCCTCGCCCCCATCCAGCTCGTACAGGACAAGCGCACAGGCCACGGGCCCCGCCGTCTCGGTCCTCAGGATCCGGGGGCCCAGGGAGACCAGGCGGCCTCCCAGCCGCTCCATCTCCGCCGCCTCCCGGGGACTGAAGCCGCCTTCCGCCCCCACCACCAGCGCTACCCGCCGGCTGCCGCGGGATCCGAGCTCCCGGAGGACGCTCTTGAGCGGCGTCTCCGCCTGCTCCCAGAGGACGAGCACCTCCTCCCCGCGACGAGCCGCCACCGCGTCCAAGAGCTCCGCCACGGGTTCCACCACCGGCCGGCGGCCCCGGCGCGCCTGTTTGGCCGCCTCGTTCGCGATCTTCTGCCAGCGGGCTCTTCGCTGCTCCGCTTTGGCGCCGGTGTACTCCACCACGACCCGCTCGGAGCGGGCGGGCACAAAGCGCGCCACTCCCGTCTCCGTCCCTTTTTGAACGATGGTGTCCATCTTGTCTCCCTTGGGGAGAGCCTGGATGAGGGTGACCGCCACCCGTGGCTCACCGGCCGCCGGCCGCACCACGCTCCCTTCGACCCGCACCGAGACCCGCCCTCGGCTCAGTTCGACGGCGGCGACGGCACCCACGTGCTCATAGCCCGAATCGTCCAGCACGATGGCGGCATCACCCGGTCTCAGCCGCAGCACCCGCGCCGCGTGGTGCGCCTCGTCCTCGGGGAGCCACGCGACGAAGCCCGGGCCCGCCCGCTGCACCGTCCCGGCGAAAAAGCGGGGCGCCTCGCTCACGTCGCCGCCCCCCGCAGCCGGGCGATGATGGCCGCCCACTCGCCCTCCCGCTCGATCTCGATCGCCGAAAGCCCGGCCTCGCGGAACGCCCCCACCACGTCGTCCACCCGGTGGGCGATGACCCCGGAGGCGATGAAGAGAGCGCCCGGCCGGCCCAGCCGGTGGACGCCGGCTGCCAGCTCGATCACCACGTCGGCGATGATGTTGGCCACCACCAGGTCCGCCTCGCCGGGCGGCAGGCTCGTCCAGTCGCCCCGCGTGATCCGGACCCGAGCGCCTACGCCGTTTTGCGCCGCATTGGCCTGGGCCACGCGCACGGCCACCGGGTCGACGTCGCACGCCTCTACCCGGCTTGCCCCCAGCTTCACCGCGGCGATGGCCAGGATTCCCGAGCCCGTCCCCACGTCGTAGACCACGCAGCCGGGCGTCACCCGGTCCTCCAGCGCCCGCAGGCACAAGGCGGTGGTGGGGTGCGACCCGGTGCCGAAGGCCATGCCGGGATCGAGGTCGATGACCACTTCGCCCTCGGCCGGGCGATACTCCCGCCACGTGGGACGGACGACGATTCGCCGTCCCACCTTCAGAGGGTGGAAGTGCTCCTTCCAGGCATCGGCCCAGGATTCCTCGGCGACCCGGCGCCACTCCACCCGGGCCGGGCCGGGATCCAGGCCAAATCGGGAAAGGCCCGCCACCGACCGGCGGATCCGGTCGAGGCGAGCCTCGACATCGCCTTGGTCCGGAAAGTATGCGGCCAGCGTCGCCGGGGCTTCCTCCACGACGCCGCCGGCTCCTTCTTCGATCAACAGGTGGGCCACGGCCTCGCTGGCCTCGGCCGACACCGTCACCCGCACCTCGATCCAATCCATGTGCCCGCCTCTTTCCGCAGGGCCGCCGGGCGGCCCGCCGTCACGCGTGACCCTTCAACGCGTCCTTCATGCGCCCGAAAAATCCTTTCCCGTCGGGAGCTTCGTCCCCTCCTGCCCGGGCGAACTCCCGCAGCAGCTCCTTTTGCCTGGGCGTCAGCCGGGTGGGGGTCACCACCCGCACCGTCACGTACTGGTCGCCCCGGCCGTACCCGCGCGGGTCGGGCACGCCGTGCCCCCGGAGCCGGAACTGGGTGCCCGTCTGGGTCCCTTCGGGCACCTTGAGCTTCACCTTCCCGTTCAGGGTAGGCACCTCGATTTCGTCGCCCAGGGCGGCCTGGGCGAAGCTGATGGGCACCTCGCAGTAGACGTCCGTCCCCTTCCGCTGGAAGAACTCGTGGGGGCGGACGGTGATGAACACGTACAGGTCGCCCGGAGGCCCGCCCCGTTCGCCCGCCTCCCCTTCGCCCGCCAGCCGGAGCCGAAAGCCCGTGTCGACGCCGGCGGGCACCTTCACCTTGATCTTGCGCCGCCGGGTGACGACGCCGGCGCCCCGGCACTCCCGGCACGGCTCGTCGATCACCTTTCCCTCGCCGCGGCAGCGCGGGCAGGGATGCACGTTCACGAAGCGGCCGAAGGGCGTCTGCCGCACGTCCCGGATCTCGCCCCTGCCGCCGCACTGCGGGCAGTCGCGGATCAGGGTGCCCGGCTCCGCCCCCCGCCCTTGGCAGCGCCCGCACCGCTCCGTCCGGGGCACTTCGATCTCGGTCTCCAGGCCGAACGCGGCCTCTTCAAAGCTGAGCTCCAGGTCGTAGCGGAGATCCGCCCCCGGTTTGGGACCGCTGCTTCGGCGGCGCTGCGTCCCGCCGCCGAAAAACATGTCGAAGATGTCGTCGAAATCGCCGAAACCGCCGAAGCCCCCGAAGCCGCCGAAGGGATCGAATCCCCCTTGGCCGGGTCCGGGGCCGGCCCCCTGCGCCCCGTCGAAGGCGGCGTGTCCGAAGCGATCGTACTGCGCCCGGGTTTGAGGGTCGGAAAGGATCCGGTACGCCTCGCTGATCTCCTTGAACTTGGCCTCCGCCTCGGGGTCGTCCTTGTTGACGTCCGGGTGGTACTTCCGGGCGAGGCGGCGGTACGCCTTTTTGATTTCTTCCTCGGAGGCGTCCCTGGAGACGCCGAGCACCTCGTAGTAGTCTCGCTTCGCCACCCGCTACACCCCTAATCTCCGCGGCGCACCGGCTGAGCGGCCGCTCACGCCCGCGCCCCGCGCCTTACGACTCGTCGGACACAGTGTAATCGGCGTCGACGACGTTGTCGCCGCCCTTCTTCTCCCCGCCGGACTGGCCGCCGCTTCCCTGGGCTCCGGCGCTCTGCGCCTGCTGCTGGTAAATGGCGGTGGAGACCTCGTGAAGCACCTTGTTGAGGGCTTCGGTCTTGGCCTTGATCTCAGCCGTGTCCTGGCCCTCCAGCGCCTTCTTGAGCGCGTCCTTGGCCTCCTCCACCCGCCGCTTCTGGTCGTCCGTCATCTTGTCCCCCAGGTCCTTGAGGGTCTTCTCGACGGTGTAGACCAGGCTGTCCGCCTCGTTGCGGGCCTCGGCCGCCTCCTTGCGCTTCTTGTCCTCTTCCGCGTGGGCTTCGGCCTCCCGGATCATCCGCTGGATGTCCTCTTCCGACAGCCCGCTGTTGCCCGTGATGGTGATGGCCTGCTCCTTGCCGGTGCCCAGATCCTTCGCGGACACCTTGACGATGCCGTTGACGTCGATGTCAAAGGTGACTTCGATCTGCGGCACGCCGCGGGGCGCCGGCGGGATGCCGGTCAGCTGGAAGCGGCCCAGGGTGATGTTGTCCGCCGCCATCGGCCGCTCGCCCTGGAGGACGTGGATCTCCACCGCGGTCTGGTTGTCCGCCGCCGTGGTGAAGATCTGCTTCTTGCTGGTGGGAATGGTGGTGTTCCGCTCGATCAGCTTGGTGAAGACGCCGCCCAGGGTCTCAATGCCCAGGGAAAGGGGCGTGACGTCCAGGAGGACGATGTCCTTCACCTCGCCGGCTAAGACCGCCGCCTGGATCGCGGCGCCCACCGCGACCACTTCGTCCGGGTTCACGCTCTTGGAGGGCTCCTTGCCCAAGAGCCGCTTGATGGCTTCCTGGACCGCCGGAATCCGGGTGGAGCCGCCCACCAGGATCACCTTGTCGATCTGCTCGGGAGTGAGCCCCGCGTCCTCCAGCGCCTGCTTGGTGGGGCCCATGGTGGCCTCCACCAGGTCCGCCGTGAGCTCGTTGAACTTGGCCCTGGACAGGTCGATATCCAAGTGCAGCGGCCCGTCGGGCCCCTGCGAAATGAAGGGAAGGTTGATGTTGGTGTTGAGCACACCCGACAGCTCGATCTTGGCCTTTTCCGCCGCGTCCCGCAGCCGCTGCATCGCGGTGCGGTCCTTGGAAAGGTCGATGCCGTGCTCCTTCTTGAATTCGGCCACCAGGTAGTCGACGATCCGCTGGTCGAAGTCGTCGCCGCCCAGGTGGTTGTTGCCGCTGGTCGCCTTCACCTCGAAGACGCCGTCGCCCAGCTCCAGGATGCTGACGTCGAAGGTGCCGCCGCCCAGGTCAAAGACGAGGATGGTCTGGTCGTCCTCCTTGTCGAGACCGTAGGCCAGGCTGGCCGCCGTCGGCTCGTTGATGATCCGCAGCACCTCCAGGCCTGCGATGCGGCCGGCGTCTTTGGTGGCCTGGCGCTGGGCGTCCGTGAAGTAAGCGGGAACAGTGATCACCGCCTTGGTGACGGTGGTGCCCAGATACGCCTCGGCGTCCGCCTTCAGCTTCTGCAGGATCTTGGCGGAAATCTCCTGGGGGGTGTAGTGCTTGCCGCCCAGTTCCACCTTGTAGTCGGTCCCCATCTTCCGCTTGATGGAGACCACGGTGCGGTCCGGGTTGGTGATGGCCTGCCGCTTGGCGATCTGGCCGACGAGCCACTCCCCGTCCTTGGAGAGCGCGACCACGGAAGGCGTGGTGCGGGAGCCTTCCGCGTTGGGGATCACCACCGGCTCGCCGCCTTCCATCACCGCGACCACGGAGTTGGTCGTTCCGAGATCGATGCCGATCACTTTGCTCATCTTACTCTTCTCCTCCTTGCTGGCCGCCGCCCCGGGCCACTTTCACGACGCTGGGCCGGAGCGCCCTGCCGCCAAGAGCGTATCCTTTGACGATCTCTTCCATCACAACCCCGTCGGGGTAGGCGTCCGACTCCTCGTACGCCACCGCCTCGTGCAGCGCGGGATCGAAGGGCGCACCTACGGCGGCGATGGGGACGACGCCGATCCCTTCCAGGACCGAGAGAAACTGCTTGTGAATCATCTTTACGCCTTCGACCATGCCGCTGGCCGCCCCGGCTTCGGCGGCTTGGATGGCCCGCTCCAGGTTGTCGATGACGGGAAGAAGCTGCACCACCAGCTCCTCGGCGCCCTTGGCCTTGCTCTCCTCCAGCTCGCGGCGGGTCCGCTTGCGATAGTTGTCAAACTCCGCCTGCAGCCTGAGCAGCCGGTCGTAAAGCTCCTCCCGCTCGCGCTGGGCGGCCTCTCTGGCCGCCTGTTCCTCCGCCAGCCGCGCCTTGAGCTCGGTGACGGAAGGCTCCCCTTGGGCGCCCGCCTCCGCCGCCTCCTCGCCGCCGGCCGGGGCGTCGGCGGCTCCCTCCGGCTTTTCGCCTTCCCCGCGGGCTCGGGGGCCGTCGCCGCCAGCGCCGGGCGCGCCGCCTGGCTCCTGGTCCGTAGGCGTCTCCTTCTCCGGTTCGTGCTCGAACGTCACTGCACTCAAACCTCCCGGCAGCTACCGTTGGTCCACGGCCGCCGGCCCATGCCGGCGACGACCGTTCACAAAAGAACCCCCCACCCGAAGGCCGGGGGGAGATCCTTCGCCGCTCTGAAACATGAAGAACCGCGTGGCCTACGGCGCACGCGGCCGCCCGTTATCGACCTGGTACGCGCGGCGCCGCCGGCCCGGCCTTACGCCGGGCGGCGAGGGACGTGGCTCAACGCCTCGCTGAGCGACTCGGCCAGGGCTTCCACCACCGAGACGGCCCGGGCGTAGTCCATCCGGGTCGGTCCCACCACACCCACGGCACCGACCACCGAGTCGCCGATCCGGTACGCGGCCGTCACCATGCTGCACTCCTTCATCTCGGCCCGGCTGTGCTCTTGCCCGATGACCACCCGGGTCCCGGCGCGGCTGCACAGCCCCGACAGCATCGAGGCGACGGCCTCCTCCTGCTCCAGGAAGCCCAGGACCGGCTTGGCCCGCTCCACGTCGCGGAACTCCGGCTGCTCGAAAAGGTTGAGAGCCCCTTCCAGGTAGACCCTCTCCTCGCTCCCGGAACCGAGGCTGTTCATGAGCAGCTCGACGGTCTCATCGTACACCGAACGGGAGTCGATCTCCTCCCTGAGGCGCGAAAGAAAGCCGCGCGTCACCTGCCGCAGCGTCTTGCCCCGCAGGAACTCGTTGAGCCTGGCCGCCAGCCGGTCCAGCTCCTCGTCGCTCATGGGCGCCGGAAGCTCGATCACATGGTTCTCCACGAACCCGGGCTCCGTCACCAGCACCGCCAGGACGTGACACTCGTCCAGCGGCGTGAGATGCAGGCCCCGGACCGCCGTCTCCGCAGGGCGCGGCGCCACCACCACGGCCGCGTAGTGCGTCAGCGCGGAGAGCAGGCGAGCGGCCCGGTGGATGGTGTGCTCCATCGCCCGCTGTTTGCTCAAGAGCTCCTCCCGGAGATGCTCCCGCTCGGCGGGAGAGAGCTCCACCGGATCCATCAGGACGTCCACGTAAAAGCGATACCCTTTGTCCGAGGGGACCCTGCCGGCCGAAGTATGAGGCTGCTCCAGGTAGCCGAGCTCCTCAAGATCGGACATCTCGTTGCGGATGGTGGCCGGACTCACGCCCAGCCCGTACTTCCTGGCGATGGTGCGCGATCCCACCGGCTCGGCCGTGCTGATGTAGTCGTCCGTCACCGCCTGCAGGATCCTCATCTTTCTTGGATCCATCAACCCGGGCTCACCACACTTGGGGCGATTTGGCGACGGGGCAGCGGTTAGCACTCACCGGGAAAGAGTGCTAACCGTTCACCACAAAAATACCATCCGCCTCGGCCCGTTGTCAAGCGGAAGGCCTGCTGGAAAACGGCATGGGAAGCCTCTTTCCGGGGCGCCGCGGATCACGCCCTCAAGAATTCCACGAAGACCCGGTTGGCCACCGGAAGCCCTTTCCGGGTGAGCCGGATCCGGTCAGGGCCCGCCTCCAAGAGGCCCAGCGCGGTGAGCCGCTGGACGCCTTCCCGGTATACCTCGCGCGGATCGGCGCCGAACCGGCGGGCAAAGGAGGGCACCGAGACGCCCTCCAGCAGGCGGAGCCCGAAGATCATGGTGTCGTCCATCGCCTCGTCCCGCCCCACCTCGCGGGTCCACTCGTAGGGGAGTTCGCCCCGCTCCAGCCGGGCGGCCCACTCCGCCGGCCCGCGCACGTTGGCGTAGCGCCGGCCGTTCCAGTATCCGTGCGCCCCGGGCCCGAGCCCGAGCCACTCCCCGTTCTCCCAGTAGATGAGGTTGTGCACGCTCCGCTTGCCGGGGAGGGCGAAGTTGGAGATCTCGTAGTGCTCGTACCCCGCCTGGACCAGGGTGTCGATGGCCTGCTGGTACATGGACGCCTCCTCGTCCTCGTCCGGCAGGCTGAGCCGGCCCCTCTGGTGCGCGTCCCCGAAGGGCGTGCCCTCTTCGATGATCAAGCTGTAACAAGAGAGGTGCTCCGGCCGGAGTGCCACCGCGGCGGCAAGGCTCTCTTCCCACTGCCGGGCGGTCTGGCCGGGAAGGGCGAACATCAAGTCGAGGTTCACGTTGTCGAACCCCCCTTGCCGCGCCGCGCGATAGCTCTCGTACACGTCCTCCGCCGTGTGCTGCCGGCCCAGGAGCAGAAGCAAGGCGTCGTCCAGGCTCTGCACGCCCAGGCTCAGCCGGTTCACGCCCGCGGCGCGGATGGCAGCGAACTTGTCGGCGTTGGAGCTTCCCGGGTTGGCCTCGCAGGTGACTTCGGCCCCGGGTTTGAACGGGAAGGCCGAGAGGAGCCGGCGGACCAGCCCGGCAAGGTCCTTGCCCGAAAGGCAAGTGGGCGTGCCGCCGCCGATGTAAAGCGAGTCGAAAGCCGCTCCCACTTCGGACGCCACGATCCGCTCGTAGAGGCGGATCTCCCGCTCGATCCCCTCGAGGTAGGCTTCGACGGCCGCCCGGTCCAGCGAGTAGGAATTGAAGTCGCAGTAGTAGCACTTGCGCACGCAGAAGGGGACGTGCACGTAGACGCCGCGCCGCTCAGTCAATGGAGAGCACCGCCATGAACGCCTCTTGGGGCACCTCCACCTTGCCCAGCTGCTTCATGCGCTTCTTGCCCTCTTTCTGCTTCTCCAGCAGCTTGCGCTTGCGGGTCACGTCGCCGCCGTAGCACTTGGCCAAGACGTCCTTGCGCAGGGCCTTCACCGTCTCCCGGGCGATCACCTTGTTGCCGATGGCCGCCTGGATGGGCACCTCAAAGAGCTGGCGCGGGATCACTTCTTTGAGCCGTTCGGTGAGCTGACGGCCCCGCTCGTACGCTTTATCCCGGTAGACGATGCACGACAAGGCGTCCACCGGCTCGCCGTTGAGCAGGATGTCCATCTTGACCAAGTCGGTGGCCCGGTGCCCTATCGGCTCGTAATCCAGGGAGGCGTACCCCTTGGTCCGCGACTTCAGCTTGTCGAAGAAGTCCAGAAGGATCTCGGCCAGGGGAAGATCGTACTCGATGCGCACCCGCTGCGGCGTCAAGTACTCCATGTTCTTGAACTCGCCGCGCTTGTCTTGGCAGAGCTCCATCACGGCCCCGACGAATTCCTCGGGCACCAGGATGCTCGCGCGGACGTACGGCTCCTCCACCTGGCGAATCACCGAGGGCTCAGGGTACTTGGACGGGTTGTCGATCAACTGGACGCTCCCGTCGGTCCGGGTCACCCGGTAGACGACGCTGGGCGCGGTGGTGATCAGGTTGAGGCCGAACTCCCGCTCCAGCCGCTCTTGGACGATCTCCATGTGAAGAAGCCCTAGAAAGCCGCAGCGAAAACCGAAGCCCAGGGCCGTCGACGTTTCCGGCTCGAAGACCAGGCTGGCGTCGTTGAGCTGGAGCTTTTCCAGGGCGTCCCGCAGGTCGGGATACTGGTCGCTGTCGACGGGATACAGACCGCAGAACACCATGGGCACCGCCTTGCGGTAGCCCGGCAGGGGCCGGTCCGCCGGCCGCTCGGCGTCGGTGATGGTGTCGCCGACCCGGGTGTCCTTAATGTTCTTCATCTGGGCGATGACGCAGCCCACCTCTCCCGGGCCCAGCTCGGAGGCGGGCACCATGTGAGGCCGGAACACCCCCAGCTCCGTCACTTCATAGGTGGCGCCGGTGGACATCATCTTGATCTTGCTGCCCACCCGCACGGTGCCGTCCACCACCCGGACGTAGGCCACCGCACCCTTGTACGGGTCAAAGTGAGAGTCGAAAATCAGCGCCCGCAGCGGCGCGCCCGGATCGCCTCCGGGAGGCGGAATCCTTTCGACGACGGCTTGGAGGATGCGGTCGCAGCCGTAGCCCGTCTTGGCGCTCGCGAGGATGGCCTCGGAGGGATCCAGCCCGATCTCCTCCAGCTGCCGCTTGACGCCCTCCGGATCGGCGCTGGGCAGGTCGATCTTGTTGATCACCGGGATGATCTCGAGGTCGTGCTCCAGCGCAAGATAAAGGTTGGCCAGGGTCTGCGCCTCAATGCCCTGGGACGCGTCCACCACCAGCAGCGCGCCTTCGCACGCCGCCAGGCTCCGGGAAACTTCATAGGAAAAGTCCACGTGGCCCGGGGTGTCGATCAGGTTCAGGACGTAGGGCTCGCTCTCCCCCGGCGGCGTGTACGCGAGGCGGACCGCGGTGAGCTTGATGGTGATGCCCCGCTCCCGTTCCAGCTCCATCTGGTCGAGGAGCTGGGAGGTCATCTCCCGGGGCGAGACGGTCCCCGTGAGCTCCAGCAGCCGGTCCGCCAGGGTGGACTTGCCGTGGTCGATGTGGGCGATAATACAGAAGTTGCGGATCCTCGAACGGTCCAAGGGCGGCTGCCTCCAAGACGAGATGCACCTAGAGACAGATTTCATTATAGCATTGGACAGGATGGGGCGAAAGCGGAGCGGGGATCCGGCGCCCCTTGAGGTAGGAACGGCCGGGCCTTCGGGAGAAGCGTTGCGGGGTGAGCGCGGGGCGGCCAGCGGCCCCGGGTGGAGGCGTCCGACGTGAGCAGCGGAGGAAGGATGGCGCGAGACGCCGGCATGGTGATGCTCCTCATCCTCGCGAGCCGGCTCTTGGGGTACGTGCGCGAGCGGGCCATCGCCGACGTCTTCGGCCTCAGCATCGAGACCGACATCTTTCGCCTCGCTTTCAACATCCCGGACCTGATGTATTTCCTCCTGATCGCCGGCGGGCTCAACGCCGCGTTCATCCCCGTCTTCACCGGGTACCTGGCCCGGGGAGAGGAGGACGAAGGCTGGCGGGTGGCCGCCACGTTTTTCAGCGTCGTCGTCGCGCTGCTCGCGCTCATGGTGGTCCTGGGCGTCCTGTTCGCACCCCAGCTCAGCCCCTTGGTGGCCTACAGCTACCGGGGCGAAGAGCGGGCCCTCCTGGTCCGGTTGATGCGGCTCATGTTCCCCGCCGTCTTTTTCACCGCCCTGGCCGGCGCGGGGATGGGCATCCACCGCTCGTACAAGAACTTCGTCCCGCCTATGTGGGGACCGATCCTCTACAACGCGGCGATCATCGCCTCGACATACCTCTTGGGCCGGCGGCTGGGCGTGGTGGGGATGGCCTACGGCACCGTAGCCGGCGCCTTCGCCAACTTCTCCCTGCAGCTCCCCTTCGTCCTGCGGAAAAGCCGGGGAAGGAGCCTTGCGATCGACCTGTTCCACCCGGGTTTCCGCCAGGTGCTCCGGCTGATGGGCCCGGCCGTGGTGAGCCTGTCCATCTATCAGGTGAACTTCATCATCAGTTCGAACCTGGCGTCGGGCCTGGCGGAGGGAAGCCCCACGGCCCTGAGAGTGGCCCAGACCATCGTCCAGCTCCCCTTGGGGGTCTTCGCCATGGGGATCGGCATGGTGATCCTGCCCAGCCTATCAGGCCTGGCGGCCCGGGGGGAGCGGGCCGCCCTGCGGGAGATGTTCTCCCAGGGGATCCGCACCGTCTTCTTCATCATGATCCCCTCCGCCGTGGGCCTGGCCGTGCTGCGCACCCCCGTGGTCCGCCTCCTGTTCGAGACGGGCGCGTTCGATGCCGCCGACACCCGGATGGCGGCCCACGCCCTCCTCTATTTCACCGTGGGCGTGTGGGCGCAAGCGGGCGTGCAGGTGCTGACGCAGGTGTATTACGCGATGCAGGAGACCCGCACCCTGGTGCGGGTGAGCGCGACGGCCCTGGTGCTCAACACCCTGCTCTCGCTGTTCTTCATCCGCTTTACGCCCTTGGGCCACGGCGGCCTGGCCCTGGCTTCTTCCATCACCGTCATCGTGAACCTCTTCAGCTACCTCTTGATCCTCCGCAAGAAGATCGGCAGGATCGACGGCACCCGCATCGCCCGCTCGCTCCTGGTCGCCGCGCTGGCCTCCCTGGTGATGGGCGCCGCCGTCCACTGGACGGCCGGGGCGACGGCCGCCTGGTTCCAGACGCTGCCCGCGGGCGACCTTTGGCACGTGCTCCTCTGCATCGCGACCGGCGTCGCGGTGTACGGCCTCGCCGCCTGGATGCTGAGGGCCCCCGAACTGCGGCTGGTCCTCGAGACGCTCTCCCGCCGGCGCCGGCCTTCTCAGCGGCGCGGGGGCGGGGAGGAAGGCGCGGGCCTCGGGGGCTGAGGCGGGGTCACCGCGCGGGGGGCCGCCAGCGCCTCCACGGTTCCCCGGTCCACCTCGTACAGGGCCAAAGCCACCGCGTCCGCCAAGAGCTCGGCCGCCGCCAGGGCGTGTTCCTCCCGGTCGAGGTAGTTGCCCACCTCGAGGAGGACCATATGGGGGTGCAAGTCCTGGTTGTAGCGGCGGTCCCGCACCGCCGTCACCCGGTGGAGCAGCCCCGGGTGAAGCTCTTCCATGGCCCGGGCCAGCACCTCGGCAAAGGCCGCGTTCCACCTCCAGTTGGGGTGGGAAGCGTACGGGAACTCCTGCGAGGTGGTGTAGATCACCTCGACGCTCACCGCTTGCACCCCGCTCACCGCCGTGGCCCACACCGCGTTTTCGATCCCCTGGCGGTGCACGTCCAACACGATCTGGATGGACGGGTACGCCTCGAGGTACTCCTTGACCGTCTCCCGGGAATTGACGTAAGCCTCCCAGTGATGGGGCCAGTTGTGCACCCGGGTCGAGTGGATGACGCCGATGCCGTACACGTTCCGGAGCTTTTCCGCCAATGCCCGGCCGACACGGGTAATCCCGGTGTCGGAATCGTTGTAGACGTGGTTGCGGGCATCGGCCCGGGGGTCGGGCGGCACGGTGACGTACGACTCGGACGTATGGCTGTGGACGATGAGGACCCGGGGCTCGTTTCCCCAGTCCATGGCGAGGACCGGCGCCAACCGGGCGGGCACCGGCTCTCTTTCCTGCCGGGAAAGGACTTCGGCCGAAGGCGCCTCCGTGCTCCGGGCCAGCGCCGCGGGGCCCGCCTCGGGCCGGCCGTCCCCGCCGGCGCCGCCGCCCGCGGTGCCGCTCCCGCTTTCCCCTTCTCGCCGGCTCTCGCGGCCCGGGGCGGCCCGGAATGCCTGCCCGAAAGCGCCCGCGTTGAGCCGGACCGGAGACCTGCGGCCCGCGACCTCTGCCTCCAGGAAGCTGCGGGGCGAGGTGAAGTCATATCCCGTCGCCGCCCGGACCCAGGCCAAGAGCGGTCTCTCTCCGTCCCCTACCCCGTCCTCTCCTGCTTTCGCCGCCGGCAGGACACTCTGGACCAGCCTCTTTGCCGTCTCCCCGTCCACGGTCGCCGCGCGGGCCGCAGCCCGCCGCCAGGCGGCGGCCGCCAGGTGCCACCCCGCGCCCAGCTGCTCCCAGAGGACGCCCGACGTCATCCCCGCCCCGATCCACCATCCGGAGGCGGCCAAGAGCACCAGCAAGACCAGGACGGCGGCGGCCCGCACTGCGGAGACCAGGCTCGTCCGCGCCCAAGACCGGGTGAAGCTGGAACCGTCCCGGTGTGCCGCCGGGTGCGCTCTGAAACCCATCGATGGACCGCCCCCTCACGGGCCATGTATATGGGGGCCGTCCTCCCGGTATGAAGGTTTGTCCGGGCCTGTCATAACAGGCCCGCCCAAGCCATACGCGTACCGTGACGGAGAGACCACAGCACGCAGGAGTGATCGCCAGTCATGTCTCGTCTTTGGCCTTGGGTCCGGATCGGGGCGGTGGTGGCCGTCCTGCTGTCCCTTCTCTGCCGCGCGCCCGTCCGGGCCGAGACCGTCCCGGCCCAGACGGATCCGGCTGCGGGCTGCGGGCCGGAGCGGGCGCTCTCCCTGCACACGCCGCCCCTGACCGGGATCGACGTGGTGGAGCTCCAGGAGCGCCTCAAGACCCTGGGATTTGGACCTCCCGCGATCGACGGCGTGTACGGCCCCGAGACCGAGGCGGCGGTGCGCCGCTTCCAAGCCGCCGCGGGGCTGGAGCCCGACGGCGTCGTGGGGCCCGCCACCTGGGCCGCCCTGGGACCCGACCTGACCTTGCCCGCGGCGAGCCCGCCCCGGGAGAAGCCGGAAGGCGAGATGATGATCGTCGTCGACACTCACAAGCTGCAGCTGACCCTCTACGTAAACGGCGAGCCGTACAAGACCTATCCGGTGGCGGTCGGCCGGCCCAACCAGTTCACCCTGTCGCCGGTGGGCGAATGGAAGATCGTCCATAAGGCCCGCAACTGGGGCGGTGGCTTCGGCACCCGCTGGATGGGACTGAACGTCCCCTGGGGCATCTACGGCATCCACGGCACCAACAAGCCCTGGTCCATCGGCACCCGGGCCAGCGCCGGCTGCATCCGCATGTTCAACCGCGACGTCGAGGAGCTGTACGAGTGGGTTCCCACCGGCACCCGGGTGAAGATCATCGGCGACCTCCCCGGCGTCTCCTTCGACCGGCAGATCGTCCAAGGCGCGACCGGCCGGGACGTGGTCCTCGTCCAGCTTCGCCTTCAGGAGCTGGGCTTCGACGCGCAAGGCGCCGACGGCCGCTTCGGCCCCAACAGCGCTGCGGCGGTGAAGGAGCTGCAGCGGCTCTACGGCCTTCCCGTCGACGGCGTCGTCTACGAGGACGTCTACTACGTCCTCGGCCTCAAATGAGGGCGAGAGCCCACATGGAAAGCGGCAGGTGAGTCCCGTGGCATCCATCTTCCGCCGGCTGGCGGCCGCCGTCGCCGCCGTCCTCCTGGCCGTGGGAGGTTACCAGGCGTATCGCTACTACCACCGCCTCGTTCCCGTGGGAGACCGCAGGATCGACCCGCGGGCCGAGATCGATCCCCGCCGGGGGTATCACCTGGTGGTCTGGGAGCACGAAGTCCCCCTCCCCTGGGACGCGGGCGCCCACCGGAAAGCGCTGGAGGAAGCCATCGCCGAGTTCCGGCGCGCCTGGCCCAACATCGAGGTCACGCTGGAGGTGCTTCCCTGGCAGGAGGGTCACGCCCGGCTGAGAGAAGCGCTGGCCAAGGGGACGCCCCCGGACGTCTACGGCATGCCGCTGGGCGCCCGCAAGGTCGACGCCCAGTGGCAGGTGCCGGTGGGGCCCTACCTGAGCAAAGAGGCCAGGGACGACCTCTTGCCCAGCGCCGTCCGGGCGCTCAGCGACGCCGACGGGCTTTGGGCATGGCCCCGCTGGGTGCAGCCCCGGGTGTGGGTGGCCCGGGAAGACCTCTCACCGGAGCTGGCCCGGGCCAGGCCCCGCTGGTCGGGGGAGGAGTTCGCCGCCGCGGTGGCGGCCGTCAAGACCGGGTCCGGGGCGTACGGCCTGGCGCTCAACCCCTTCGACCCCAGCGCTTTCGTGGAGCTCATGGTGGCCACCACGGGGAAGAACCTCATCGGCGACGACGGGACCCGCGCCTGGAGCGTCGAGGAGCTGGCCCGGGGGCTCGAGTTCTTCCGGGAGCTGATCCGCAGGGGACTGGTGGACAGCGACCCCGACCGGATGGCCCGCAGCCGCCTGGCCTGGTTTTGGACCCGGCGGGCGGCGGTGGTCGCCCCCGTCAACCCGTGGCTCCTCCGGCACCTCTTGACCCGGGGAGGCGTCACCGGCTCGGGGCAGGGCGAGGAGGAGGAACCCGGCCACCTGGCCCTGGCCGTTCCCCCGCCGTCGCTCTCGACCGGCCGCGGCCCCGGCCGGCACCCTGCCGTGGTCTCCGGTTACGCCGTCTTCCGCCAGCAGGAGTACCGAGGGGACGACCACACCCGGGCGGCCATGGCCCTGGCGGAACACCTGAGCCGCCGGATGGGTCCCTGGGAGGCGGCCCGCCTCTTCGCCGTCCCCGCGCACCCGTCCGCGTGGGACGGCTGGCGAGCGGAGGCCGGGCTTCCCCGCAAGGAGCTGGACCTCTTGGTGGAGTGGGCGCGCCTTGCCGTGGCCCCTCCCCTGGCCGACGCCTTTGCCAACGTGCAGGAGAAGGCCATCGAGACGGTCCTGGCTCCGCAGTTCGTCAAGCTCTGGGACGGCGCCGACCCCGAGGCCCTGGCCCGGGAGATCGCCGCCGGCGTCGACGGCCTGCGGGCCATGGTGAAGCAGCCCTATTAGCGGGCGGCGCTAGCGGATGGCCGCCGCTTCGGCGGCGCTGATGCCCGGATGGAGCGCCTCGTTGAGCCCGTCCGCCAGGACATCGGAGAGGGTGTCGACCAGCACGTCGATCTCCTTGGGCGTCACCACCAGCGAGCCCATGGACGGGCCCAGCACCTCCTGGATCAGCTGGCGGCGGCTGTGCGGGTCCAAGCGGGGAAGGCTTGCGGTCCCGGGCGCGGCTGCCGGGGCGGAAGCGGCCGGCGCCGGGTCCTTCGCCGTGACGACGATCCGGCTGGGATCGAGGAGCGCTCCGCTCCCCGGCGCAGGTCCCGGCGGCCCAAAAGCCGCCGCGGGCTGGGTGACTCTTTCCCACAGCGCGTCCACGGCCTCGGAGACGATGGTAGTGGCGTAGATGACCGTCGGCACTCCGAGGGCAAAGACCGGAACGCCCAGGGTTTCATAACTCAAGCTCCTCCGGGTGTTGCCCACGCCCGACCCGGGCCGGATCCCGGCGTCGGAGAGCTGCAGCGTGGTGCCGAGCCGCTCCACGCTCATGGAGGCCAACGCGTCGACGCAGAGCACCGCGGCGGGTCGCACCTTCTCGACCACGGCGTGCACGATTTCGGCGGTCTCGATCCCGGTGAGGCCCAGCACGCCCGGCGACAGCGCCGCCACCGGCCTCATCCGGCCCAACACTTCCTCCTCCAGCGCCCGGTACTCGTAGAGATGCCGGGTGACCAAGAGCTTTGAGACCGTGAGGGGCCCGACGTTGTCGGGAGTGGCGTTCCAGTTGCCCAGCCCGACCACCAGGACCAGCTGCTCCGGCCCGATCCCCCACGCGCGCAAGAGCGATTCCAGCTCTTTCGCCAGGGCCTCGCTGACCTGGCGCTCCTGGGCGCGGTCCTTGCGCCGGAGCCCCGGGGCTTGAATGGTGATGTAGCGCCCCTTCGCCTTCCCGATGACGGCGGCTCCGGCCTCATCCTCCACGTGGATGCGGGTGATGGTTCCAAACCCGTGCTCCTCCGTCTCCGTCGAGACGCCCGGGACCTGCTCGACTCCCGCCTGCCGGACCACCTGGTGGGCCTCGAACGCGAGGTCCGTACGGACCCCGTGCTCCGCGAAAAAGCCGTCCTGTTCGAGAGAGCCCGGTTCAAGGCTCTCCGGGCGAAGGCGGGAGAGCCGCAATCCTTTGAGTTCGACAAATGATGGCACCTGTCGCCCTCCTCGTCGTGCCGGCTGCATCTAGCATCCCCAGAGGGCGAAGCGCTATCCCGGGCGGAAGACGGGCTTTAGGAAGGAGCAGTGCACGGGAACAGGACGACGCAGCGAGGATGGCGAAACGCGGGCAAGGAGGCGGGAAAGGGAGATGGAACCGGGGAAAAGACGACAAAGGGACCGCTCACCGCTTCACGCCGGGACGGTCCCTTTATCGTCGTTTCCCCTTGTCGGCTGCGTGCGTGCTCGACCCGTTGCCACAACCAGGCAGGCTTGCATGCGACGACGATGGCATGGCCGGTTACCGGAGCACCAGGGGTCGATCGAAGATCCCTTCGCGGGTCCGTTCAGGCCGCCGGTTCCTGGCATACAGGTCGCCGCCGCAGCGCTCGCAGTACAGGTTGCCGAGGTTGCGCTTGCCGCAGTCCTTGCAGATGATCATCGCTTCATTCCTCCTTGCGGATGCAGATTTCCGGGACGGGATCCTCCGGGACGATTTTTGTCCCGGCTGTTTCATTTCCTGTCCCGATTTCAGTATATCGCATCCGTGTCAAGAATCAACCGATCCCGGTCACCTTTAACATAAGGTTAACAAGTGAAAAGACGGTCCGGCGGCGCAGGGGCGTCCCTTGAAAAAAACCGGATGCCGTGGTACAATACAGCCTGTCTTTCAGGAGGTGAGAAGGAGCATGCCAAACACCAGGTCGGCCGCGAAGCGGGTCCGCTCGTCCCAGGCTCGCCGCCTCTACAACCGGTCCATCAAATCCCGGGTCCGGACTCTGGTCAAGAAGTTTGAGCAGGCAGTACAGAGCGGCGAGAAGGAGTTGGCCGTCGAGCGCTACCGCGCCGCCGCCAGCGCGCTGGACAAGGCTGCCGCCAAGGGCGTCGTCCACAAGAACCTGGCCGCCCGCAAGAAGTCCCGGATGGCCACCAAGCTGGCAAGCCTGGCGTAGCCGGACCGCCTGCGTCGGGCCCCCTCCTGAAAGCGGTGTCGTTCAGAGGGGCATTTTGAGAGGAGCGTTGAGAGCCGCAGCGGAAGCCCGCGGCTCTTTTTTATTCCGGTTTATGCCGGCGCCCGCCGGATCGCCGCCAGCTTCACCGTGAGCAGCTCCAGGGCCAGGCGCCCGTCGGCTCCCCGTTTGAGTTGGGCGTCACACTGGGCGCAGGCCTCGAGGGCCGACGCCGCTTGCTCCAGCGTCCAGCCCCTAGCTTGCGCCAGTGCCTTCTTGGCAGGATACGTCGACTTGAGCGCCAGCGTCCGGGCCAGCACCTCGGGCCGCTGGCCCTGCCATGCCAGCCCGGCCAGGAGCAAGCGAAACTGCCGGGCGATCATTCCTAGCACCCTCAGGGGGTGCTCCCCTGCCTCGAGCAGCAGGGCCAGGTGCTCCAGGGCGGCGGCGCTTCGCCCTTCGGTCAGGGCGTCGACGTACTGGAACACCGCCCACTGGTCCAGCTCCGGGGGGCCGTCGGCGACCACGGCCGCCACGGCGTCCTCTCCCACCGGCTGGCCGGCGGCGACGTACGCCGCCAGCTTGGCCAGCTCTTGCTCAGCCCGGGGAAGATCTCCCCCCACCCGGTTCAGCAAGGCGGAGAGCGCGGCCCGGTCCAGGGAAAGCCCGAATCCCCTCGCCATCTCCTCCAGCCGCTGCATCCGGTCCCGCTCTCCGGCGGGCGCTTCGTAGGCGAGCACCCGGCCGCGCCGCTGGATCTCCTGAAACAGCTTGCGCCGGCGGTCGTAGCTCTCCGCGACCAGCACCAGCGTGGAAAACCCGGGAGGATCGCTCACGTGGGCCAGGAGGGCCTCATCCCCCGAAAGCCGGTCCGCCCCTTTCACCACCACGACCCGCCGCTCACCGAGGATGGGCGGAGTGGAGACCAGGTCCAGCACCTGGTCTCCGCTGGACTCCTCGGCGTCCACCTTGACGAGGCACCACTGGCGCAGGGCTTCGTCGGGACAAAGCGCCTCCTCCAGGACCCGCACCGCCTCCTCACGCCGCAGCGCATCGCCGCCGGTGATCAAGTAGGTGCCGGACACATGCCCTTGATTGAGCTCCGCCTTCAACCGGCTGATCTCCATCACCCATCCACCGCCGTGCTCCTTCGCCGCCGCCGCCTCCCGCTCCTCCGGGCCGCTCAGGGCCCGGCCGGCGGCTCAGCGCACGGACCGGACCCAAAGGCCCCACGGCCAGAACTGGATCTTGACCGCTCCGTGGCGGTCGGTCCGCCACACCCGGGCGCCCAGGGACTCCAGATGCTCCAGCACCTCTCGCGCGGGATGGCCGTAGCGGTTGGGGCCCACGGAGATCACCGCGATCTTGGGTCTTGCCGCCGGGAGCAGGCCCGTGAACGCGGTCACCCTGTCGCCGTGATGGGGCACCAGCAGCACGTCCACGCCGGAGAGGGCGAGTTCGCCCCGGCCCGCCTCCTGCGCCAGGAGCCGCCTCTGGCCCCGTTCTTCGATGTCGCCCGGAAAGAGCGCGCTGCCGGCCCGGTGCCGCAGGAGGAGCACCGCCGAGCGGTCGTTGACGGACGGCCGGCGCCCGCCGCTCGCTCCGTCGAAGTCCCCTGCGGCCAGCACCACAAGGCTCAGGCCGGGCTCCAGCACCAGCTCCATCCCGGCCTTCAGCGGCTGCACGGGGAGCCCCTTCGCCGCCGCGGCCTGGAGAAACATGCGGTAGGCCGCACCGCTCCCCTCGATCTCGGCGGCAAAGACGCCGTTCACCTCCCGCTGGGCGATCACTGCCGCGAGGCCGTGCACGTGATCCTCGTGGGGATGCGTGTTGAGCACCGCCTCCAGCCGCCGCACCCCGAGGCGCTTGAGGGCCGGCACCACCCGGCGGTCCCCCACGTCGAACCCGCCTGAGGCCGCGGCGCCCGGAACGCCGCCGCCGTCGATGATCACCGCCCGGCCCCAGCCGCTCCGGACCAGCACGGCGTCGCCTTGCCCCACGTCCAACACCCACACTTCGGCGACGCCCAGAAGGCCTTTCACCGCCGGCCAAAGGAGTGTGCCCGCCGCCAGGACGGCGCCTGCCAGCGCCGCCCGCTTGGCCAGCCGCACCAGGCCGGCGGGCGCCGGGTGGCGGCTCCAGCGGCCCAGCGCCGTGACGCCGAACCACAGCAGGTACCAGCCGGCCGCGGCGGCGGCAGAGGGCATGGGCGTCTCCGCTGCGCCCCACGGGGGAACCTGCCGCGCCAGCGCCACCAGGAGGTCCACCGCCCGGCGGCCCACGGCGATCAGCCCGTCTCCCGGCCCCGGCGAGAGCTCGCCCAGAAGGGCGCCCGCCGCGAGGAACATCACCGCCGCGCCCCCCAGCGGCACCGCGGCCAGGTTGACCAGCGGGGCGATCCAGGAGACTTCCGAAAACGCCGCGGCGACCAGCGGCGCGGTGGCCAGCTGTGCGCCGGCGCTCACCCTGATGCCGGCGGCGGCCGCGCGGGCCGCCCGCCCGGCGATTCCCCCGGCGCCCCCCGGCCGCCGCGGCAGAGCCGCCGTCCCCTGGGGGCCCGGCGCGCCCATCCTCGCTTCCCCCGGCCGCGCTCTTCCCGCTCCCAGTGCCCACAAGATCCCGCCTACGGCGAGAAAGGACATCTGAAACCCGAGGTCCAGCGCGAACAGGGGCTGGTAAGCCAGAAGGGCCGTCCCCGCCACGCCCAAGGCGTGCCACGGGTCCAGCGGCCGGCCCATCTGGCGCGCCCCAAAGCCCACCAGGGCCATGAGGCCCGCCCGGGCGGCAGAGGCCGGCCCGCCGGTCAACGCGACATAACCCAGGACCGTCGCGCCCAGGAGGCCGAACCCCGCCCACCGCCGGGCGCGCGCCCAGCGGCCCGCGGTCCCCGCCGGCCCCTGCACCCGGGCGATGAACGGCAGGGCCATCGCCAGGACGAAGCCCATGTGAAGCCCGGAGACGGCCAGGAGATGGCTGATCCCCGCCCGGCTGAAGGCCTCCTGCAGCTCGGGAGCGATCAGGTCCTTGTGGCCCAGGAGCATCGCGACGGCGATCGCGCCGCTGTCGGAGGCCTCGCTCCCGGCCAGCCGGCAGCGCCACCGCCACGCCAGGCGGCCCCAGGGGCTGCCGATCTCCAGTGCGTCGTAGAGGCGGAGCGCCGCACGGGAGAGCGCGCACGGCCCCTCTTCTCCGGCCCCGCGTTCGCTTCCGGCAGCCTCGAGATACGCCGTGGCCACATACCCGCGGCGCATCGCCCACTCCCGGGCGTCGAACTCGCCCGGGTTTCCCCGGGGCGAAAAGGGGTACACCCTCACCGGCCACGTGACGGCACCGCCGGGGGAGGGGGGATAGAGCTCGAGCATCTCCAGCAGCCGGCGGGGCTCACCGACGACCCTGACCCAGTAGGGGCCGGCAAACGGCGGCGGAGGCGGCAAGGAGAGGTCGACCGCCAGCAGCGCGAGCCGGCCGCCCGAGTGGGGGACGACGTCGACGATCCGGGCCTCGAGAAGCCGCCGCTCGCCCCGGGGGTAGTGCCGTTCCCTCCAGGCGTACTCCGCCGCGGAGAGCGACGCCGAAAGGGCGGTCGATGCCGCCAAGGCGGCGAGGAGCAGGGCGTACCAGGCGCGGTGACCCCGCCGCCGTCCCCCGATGAGCCCCGCAAGACAGGCGCCCCCCGCCAGAGCCCAGCTCCAGGGAGGAAGGCTCGCACGGCACCCCGCCCAGGCTCCCGCCAGCGAGGCGGCCAGCCAAAAGAGGCTCCTTCGCTTCTGCGCCCACCACCGGACGCCGGCCGCCGGTCCCCGGTTCACGATCCCGCCGCCGGCGGCTCCAGCGTCACCAGCGGGAGAAGCCGGCTGAACCGGCTCTTGCCGATCCCTTTGACGTTGAGGAGCTCGTCGACGCTTCGAAAACCGCCGCGGCTCTCCCGGTACTCGAGAATGCGGGCGGCCAGGGCCGGGCCGATCCCGGGCAAGGCCAGAAGCTCGTCCCACGTGGCCGAGTTGAGATCGACCCGGTGCGGAAAGCCGGCTTCATCGAGCTCAGCGGCTTCGCCGGCCGCCTCCGGCGGAAGCGCCCCCGCGGAAGGAGCGGCCGGCGCCTCGCCTGCCGCGTCGCCCGGAACGCCGCCCGGCTCCGCGCGCTCCTCCGGCGCGCTCTCCTCCCGGGCGGCCGCGGCTTCCGCCCGGATCCAAGCCGCGGGTGAGAGTCTCATCCGGGCGGCGAGGCCTACGCACGAGGCGAAAAAGAGGCACGCGACGGCGCCGATGAGCACCGCCCGTTCACAAGGGGAGGTCGCGACCATGCCGACACCTCCGTCCCCCCACGAAGGCCGGCTGGAGGCACCGGTACGGCTTCGCTGCCGGGCGCGTATCTCCTCGGGGACGCCGCCGCCCGCCGTGATCTAACCTTGCAAAAAGATCAGAGGGCGCCGTCGTCCCCCCGCACCGGCTCGGGCCCCGGCGCGCGGTAGGGCACCGGCACGTACTGCACCGACGGGCGCCGCCCTCCCGCCTGCGGGTACAGCTCCATCAGCTGGTAGACCACCTTGGGCATGCGGCAGACCACCGGCAGGCCAAAGGACTGGAGCATTTCGCACGTGAGAGGATAGTCGTGGGTCCAGCGCCCGCAGGTCAGAATGTGCGCCAGCTCCCTCGCCTTCTCTTCGCCCATCTTGTCCCGGAGGATGCTGGTCACCACGTCCCGCACCTGCTCCACCGCTTTGGCGGCGATGTCCGCCAGGATCAGCGTCTCGTCGTCCACCTTGTTCTTTTCCTTCTGCTCGGCCACTCGAAGGATCGAAGCGGCGGGATACCCTCCCAGCTGGGGGTCGACGGGGCCCAGGACCGCGTTGTCGTCCATCCAGATCTCGTCGGCGGCCAGTGCGATCAGCGTCCCCCCGGACATGGCGTAATGCGGCACGAACACCGTCACCTTGGCCGGGTGCTTCACCAGGGCGCGGGCGATCTGCTCGCTCGCGAGCACCAGCCCGCCGGGCGTGTGCAGGATCAGGTCGATGGGGACGTCCGGCGGCGTCAGGCGGATGGCCCGCAGCACCGCCTCGGAGTCCTCGATGGTGATGAAGCGGCGGGAGAGCATCCCCAGCAGGCTGTACGACTCCTGCCGGTGGATCATGGTGATGACCCGGCTATGCCGCTCCTCCTGCATCCGGTGGAGCAGCCGGATGCGCTGGCTTTCCACCCGCTTCTGCTGCAGGAGCGGCGCCAGCGACGTGGCGATGAAGAAGATCCAGAGCAGCTCAAAAAAGGACACGGGGCACGCCTCCTCCACCAGCATGCCCCGGGTCCCGCAGCTCCGATTCGGCCCGCGTGTTCCGGCTACCGCACGACCACGTTCACCAGGCGGCCGGGGACCACGATCACCCGGGCTACCTCTTTGCCGTTCAAGAACTCCTGCACTTTGGCGGAGGCCAGGGCGGCCTGCCGCACCGTCTCCTCGTCCGCGTCCCGGGGCACCCGCACCCGGTCCCGCACCTTCCCGTTCACCTGCACCACCAGCTCGATCTCGGCTTCCACCACCGCCGCCGGATCGTACTGGGGCCAGGCCTCAAGGTGCACCGACGACGAGTGCCCCAGCATCTCCCACGCCTCTTCGGCGACGTGGGGCGCAAAGGGAGCCAGTGCGAGGACGATGAGCTCCAGGGCCTCCCGGAGCGCCGCCGGGTCCTGCTGATCTTCGGGAAGCTCCCTGTACGCGTAGACGGCGTTCACCATCTCCATGATGGCGCTGATCGCGGTGTTGAACTGGAACCGCTCGGCGATGTCCGTGGTCACCCGCTTGAGGCCGGAGTGCACCTTGCGGCGGAGCTCCGCCGCAGGCCCCTCCAGGGCGCCTTGGACGGGGCCCGCCCCCTGGACAAAGGCCGCGGCGTCCCGCACCATGCGGTACACCCGGTTGACGAAGCGGTACGCTCCTTCGACGCCGGCGTCGCTCCACTCGAGGTCCCGCTCGGGAGGCGCGGCAAAGAGGATGAAGAGCCGCACGGTGTCGGCGCCGTACCTCTCCACCATCTCGTCGGGGTCGACCACGTTCCCCTTGGACTTGGACATCTTGGCGCCGTCCTTGAGCACCATCCCCTGCGTGAGAAGGTTTTGGAACGGCTCTTCGACGTCCACCAGCCCCAGGTCGTAAAGGACCATGGTGAAGAAGCGGGCGTACATCAAATGCAAGATGGCGTGCTCCACGCCCCCGATGTACTGGTCCACCGGCATCCAGGCCGACGCGAGCTCCTTGTCGAACGGGGCCTCCTGGTTGTGCGGGTCGATGTACCGCAGGAAGTACCACGACGAATCGACGAAGGTGTCCATGGTGTCGGTCTCCCGCTCCGCGGGGCCGCCGCAGCGGGGACAGGTGGTCTTGACGAACTCCTCAAGGTCCACCAGGGGCGACTGCCCGGTCGGCTTGAAGTTGACGTTCTCCGGCAGCAAGACGGGAAGGTCCTCTTCGGGCACCGGGACGTGGCCGCACTGCGGGCAGTTGATGATGGGGATGGGCACGCCCCAGTACCGCTGCCGGGAGATGAGCCAGTCCCGCAGGCGGTAGTTCACCTTGCGCTCCCCGATGCCCCGCCGCTCCAGCTCGTCCGCGATGGCGTGCCACGCCTCCTCGCTCCGCATCCCGTCGAACGGGCCGGAGTTGACCATCACGCCGGGCTCCGTGTACGCCTCCTGCATCGTCTCGCCGTCCAGGGGCTGGTCGCCCTGGATCACCACCCGGATCGGGAGGCCGTACTTGCGGGCAAACTCGAAGTCCCGCTGGTCATGGGCGGGCACCGCCATGATGGCCCCGGTGCCGTAGCCGGCCAGGACGTAGTCTCCCAAGTAGATGGGGATCTCTTCCCCGGTCATGGGGTTGACGCAGTACGCGCCGGTGAAGATGCCCTCCTTTTCCCGGTCCTCGGCCGTGCGGGTGATCTCGTCCTGCCGGGCCACCCGCTCGATGAAGGCCCGGATCTCCGCCTCCCGGGGGCTGCCCGCGATAAGCTCCTCCACCCACGGATGCTCCGGCGCCATCACCATGTACGTGACGCCGTAGACGGTGTCGGGGCGGGTGGTGAACACGGGAAGGGCCCGGCCGGTCCCCTTGACGGGGAAGCGGATCTCCACCCCTTCCGACCGGCCGATCCAGTTGGCCTGCATGGTCTTGACCCGCTCGGGCCAGCCTTCCAGCTTTTCCAGGTTGCGGAGGAGCCGCTCCGCGTACTCCGTGATGCGCAAGAACCACTGGACCAGCTCGCGCTTGGTCACCGGCGTGCCGCAGCGCTCGCACTCGCCCTGGACCACCTGTTCGTTGGCGAGGACCGTCTGGCACTGAGGACACCAGTTGACCGCCGCCTTCTTCTTGTAGGCCAGTCCTTTCTTGTAGAACTGGAGAAAGAGCCACTGGGTCCACTTGTAATAGTCAGGATGGCACGTGGCCACTTCCCGCTCCCAGTCGTAGGCGAAACCCAGCCGCTTGAGCTGCCGGCGCATGGCGTCGATGTTGTCCCACGTCCACTTTTTCGGCGGGATGTTGTTCTTGATGGCCGCGTTCTCCGCCGGCAGGCCGAAGGCGTCCCAACCCATGGGATGGAGCACGTTCCAGCCGTTCATCCGTTTGAAGCGGGCCACCACGTCTCCGATGGAGTAGTTGCGGACGTGGCCCATGTGGCAGCGCCCCGACGGGTAAGGGAACATCTCCAGGCAGTAGTACTTGGGGCGGCCGCCGCCGGCGTCAAGACGGTAAATCCCCTGCTCTTCCCAGCGCTTTTGCCACTTCATCTCCAGCGTCTTGTGATCGTAGTGCGCCACGCCATCCACCCCTCTTTGCGCGTAAAATCCCCACAAAAAAGAAAAGCCGCCTCGTTAAGAGACGGAATGCGTGCGTTCCGCGGTACCACTCTTATTAGCGCTCGGCGGGCGAGCGCTCCCTCGTCCAGCCCTTGGATAACGGCGGGCAGCCGGCACGGCCTACAGGGGCCCGGGGGCCCGTTCAGCCTGCGACTCCAGGGCGAGCTTCGGCGGCGGGTCCCTTGCCGCCTCGCACCGGCCGGCGGCTCTCTCGAAAGGGACGTCCCCGCCTACTTTTCCCCTTCATCGTCTTTCCTGCAGGGCGATACGCCCTCGATTGATTCATTAGTGTACCATGACGCCGCGGGATGGTCAATCCTCCCGGCCCCCGGAGGGCCCGTCGCCGGCCCCCGCTTCGCCGCCGTTCCTGCCCGGCTCCCCCGCGGCGCGATTGAGGCGGCGGACCCACAGCAATGCCAAGTACATGACGCCCGCCACAAAGAGCACCACTCCGGCCGCGACGGGCGCCAAGAGGCTCACGATCTCCCAGGCGCTAAAGCCGAAGGCCGCAAGGCTGGTGATCCCGACGAAGACGGCAAACAAGACCAGCAGGGCCGCGATGAGGCCCATGATCCTCATCCGGGCTCGCCTCCTTCACCCCGCCCGGAGCGGGCATAAAGACAGTGCGCGGCGAGGGGGCAGCCGCCGCAGCGGGGCTGTGTCTTGGCGCAGTAGCGGCTCCCCAGAGCCACCAGGAGCGCGTGGTACTCGTTGAAGAGCGGGACGTCCGCGGGCAGGTGCCGGTGGAAGTAGCGCTGCATCTCGTCGTAGGTGACCGATTCGTCCCACACGCCGAGCCGGGCAAAGATCCGGCGGGTGTAGGCATCGACCACAAACACCGGATGCCCGCCCGCGTACAGCAGGATGCTGTCGGCCGTCTCGGGACCGATCCCCCAAATCGAAAGGAGCTTTCGCCGCACATCGCCGGTGGCGCCCGAGAGCATACCGGCCAGGTCGCCCCCGTGCTCTTCCACCAGCACCCGGACAAAGGCCTTCAGCTTTTTCGCCTTCTGCCGGAAGTAGAGGCTGGGCACGATGAGCCGGGCCAGCTCCTCCTCGGAGAGCGCGTCCAGCCGGTGCGGATCGAGACAGCCCGCATCCTCCAGGTTGCGGACGGCGCGCGCGGTGTTCTCCCACGACACCGATTGGACCAGGATCGCCCCCACCGCCACTTCGAACGGGCTTTTCGCCGGCCACCAGTGCCGGGGTCCGAAGTGCGCCAGGAGAAGCTCAAACACTTCCATCAACCACGCCCGCGCGTCAGCCGCCTGCCCCCACGCCTTCCCGATGGCTACTCCCTCCCCGGGGCCGCGTCACCCTCTCCGTGTGGGCCTTGATCCAGGCGGACACCCGGTGCCACGTGGTAAAGCCCAGTTCCATCCCGACCAAGAGCGGCTTCAGCTGCCCGGCCGTGGCCTTGAGCCGGTAGCCCTTCTGCTCCAGCAAGAGGGCGGCGATCACCAGCGCGGTCCGCCGGTTGGCCCCCGCGAACGGACGCTTCTCCAACAGCGATTGGAAGAGCGCGCTCACCTTGGCGAAGTGGGTGGGGTACACCGGGATGCCGTTTTGGGTCGCGAAGGGCCTGGCCAACGCCTCCCGCAGGGCGGCGGGGTCCCGCACCCCGGCGGGGTCGCCGAACGCTTCGGCCACCACCTTCTGGACCGCCTCCGCCTCATGAGGGAGGATCATCGGCCAGCTCCTCCAACACCGGATGAAGTTCGCTCACCAGCTGCCGCACCCGCTCTTCCAGGTCCCGCGTCTCCTGCGGGTCCCGGGCGCCGCCCTCCGGGGCACCGTCACGGGCAGCGGCATCCGGCCGCTCGTCCATGTCGTTCCCTCCGCCGCCCATTATAGCACGCGAAAAGAGCGCCCGGGGTTTCCGAGCGCTCCTAGCGGACCGCTCCTCTTCCTGCCGGCGGCGGCCCGCCTTACAAGCTGTTGATCTCGGCCCAGCGGTCGAGGGCCCGCGCGAGGTTGGCCGCCCAGACCTGCGCCAGTCCTTCCTGGGTGGTCAGGTTCAGCTCCGCGTGCCTCGCGTCGACCTCCACGATCAGCATGCCGTTGACGAGGATGCGGGGATCGCCGTCCTCCGGGAGCTCCACCGAGACCGACTGCCCGCTGACCGGGACGCCCGACCGCTCGGCCTGCGCGAGCACTTCCACCAGCCGCTTCCAGATCTCCGCCCGGACGTCGTACAGCGTCTGGCCCGGCGGGGCCCAGCGGACGGACATGAACACGACGTTGGTCCCCGGAACATCGACGGGAAGCCGCGCCACCGTTCCGTCCTGGGCGGCGGCCGTGAGGGTCGTGCCCAGCGCCAGCAGCACGGCCAGGGCCCACAGTGCGACCTTTCTCGCCATCGCCACATTTCCCCCCTGTCATATAGAGACGTGCAAGGGCTTCGCGGCCAATTCCTTCGACGCCGAACGCGGCGTTACCTTGTGGCCTCCTTGCAGTTCCCGCCGGTTTCACCAAAGGCCCCGTCAGCCGTGAACGGGGCAGCGTCTCCCGCACGCCTGCCGGGCGCTCACGGCAAGCGCTCCAAGAGCCAGAGCAGCACGGTGATGAAGCCGATCAACGCCAAGAGCTGCATTCCCGGTCCCCCTTTCCGGCACGCAGCGGGCGCGGCGCCCGTCACGGCCGGGCGCGGCGGCCCCCGGCGCCCGCCTCAGAATTTAGGCTGAATCGAAAAATACACCGCGGGGTTGAGGCCGCCTTCCGTCGTGCCCTCAAGCCGGACGGCGGCGGCAAGGCCGATCCCCTCGTTCTCCGTCTCCCACCAGCCGTAGAGGACCGGGCCGTCCCCTTCGACCGAGGCGCTGGCCGCGGCCAGGTAGAAATTGCGGCGGCCCTCCCCGTTCAGGAGCTCGTAACGGACTTGAACCAGAGGCCGGACGCCGTCGGGCTTGAGGAGAACCCCCGCTTGGGTGGCGAGCCTGCCGTCGCCCAGCCAGAACTCGGGACCCGTGGCCATGGCCAGGTTGCCTCCCCGGTCCGACACCGGCTTGCGCCAGCGGATCTCCTGGCTCCAAATCAAGTTATACGCGGGCAGGACCAGGGCCGAGACGCTGACCGTCGCCCGGAAGAACGAGTCGTCCCCGTCCCGGGGCGCCACGCCGTTCAAGTCCTTGAGAAACCAGGGGAACGTGGAGAAGGCGTTCTCCACGTAGTCGAGGCCGAGATTCCCCTGCACGCGGCCGGTGACGCCCCGGGCCCCGAACCCGGCGATCCGCGCCCATCCCGCCGCCCCGCGGCGCAAGTAGAGACTTCCTTCGGCACCCAGTTGAAACACGCCCTGCCGGCGATGCCAGGCCCCTTCGACGCCTAGCGTGTAGGTGCGCGCCGTCTTGTCAAAAGAGAGGACGTCGGAGACGTGAAGCGCGATCCGCTTCTCGTCCATCCCTGAAAAAATGCTGCCTTCCCGCGACGTCGCGACATATTCCAGGCCGATGAGGACCGAAGGCGTACGGCCGTTGGTGTGGTAGCCGACCCCGCTTAGCAGCTGGAGGCCGGCATGGCTTTGGCTTTGAGCATAGGCGGGATAGAACGATAAGACGCCCAGGAACAGCGCCGCAGCGCACGCTGCCCGGACCCGAGAGCTTCGCATAGCCCACCTTCCACTCCATGCGCCGGCTTGCGCCGCAAACCGGCTTGTACCTGCGGTCTAACCTACTATACCTTAACGGCTGTTTCGCCCGGGGAGTCCATAGGACACAAGTCCTATTCCGCCCGTCCACGGCCAAGGCGCGCCGCCAACGCTTCCCGAGCCGCTTCGACGTCCAGATCGCTCCCCCGGTACCACGCCTCGACGTAGCGCGCGTCCAGCGGCACCTCCACGTCCACTGCCAGCCCGTCGATGACCCTGCCGTCCGTCAGCGAAACCAGCTTGCTGGCGGCGATGGCCAAGAGACCGCCCCCCGGCAGCTCCTCCACCCACTGTCCCGTCGCCACCAGAGGGGAAGGCTCCACGCCCCGGCCCACCACCACCGCTTTTCCCGAACCCGCGAGGCCTGTCACCAATGCCATCGCGTACTGGGACCGCGCCACGCTGCCGTCGACGATGATGGCAATCGGTTTTTCCCAGTAGTCAAGCCGCGTGGGCGGAGGCACTCCGAAAGCCCCGGTACCGCCTTGCCATTCCCGGTCCGGGCGCAAGGGGAACACGCCGCCGGATAAGAAGATGCCGCCTAAATCCTCCTCCGTAAACAAGCCCGCGATCCGGGCGAAATCGGTGAGGCTGGCGCCGGGATCCAACCCTCGCAGGTCGATGATCAACCCGTTCATCCGGTACAGCCGGCGCAGGTGGCTCAGGACCTGCGCCGCCGTGCCGGCGTTGAAATGGGGAATGGAGAGATAGCCGATGCCGCCCGGAAGGCGCTCCGAGACGACCTCCGCGCGCACCTGGATCTCGGCCCGCCGCAGGGTGACGGTGCGCTCCGCGCCCCAGGGGTCGGCCAGAGTGAGCGCCACCTGGCTTCCCACGGGACCCTGGATCTTCCCGGCCACCTCGTCCAGGCTCTTGCCCGCCGCGGGCTCACCGTCCACCGCCACGATGCGTTCCCCTTTGCGCACGCCGCCCCGGGCGGCAGGGCTTCGGTCAAAGACGCCTGCGACCACCGCGCTCCCGTCAGGGAACTGCCTCAGGAGAATCCCGACGCCGGAGTACCGCGAGGCGTCCTCCTCCGGCGAGCGCAGCGCCGCGGCCTCCGCCGGCGAGCGGACAAACGTGAGCGGATCCTCCAGCAGGGCCACCATCTCCTCGAGGTACCGGTAGGCCTCCTCGTCGTCCCGGGCGCCGGTGACCCGCGGTTTGTAGACGCCCCGCACCGCGAACCAGTCCACTCGCTCCACTCCCGCGCCCACGTACCGCTGGTAGACGGAGAGCCAGACCGTCTCAAAGAGGGCAGCATACCGCTCCGCTCTCGCGGCAGGGTCCAGCGGTTCGTCGCCGTCCGGCGTTCCGCCGGCGGCCCAGCCGCAGACCCCGCCGAAGGCCAAAACCGCGCATGCGAGAAAAACGGCGGATGCCCGCCGGAGCTGAAAGGCCACGGCCGATCACCTCGGATAGCGTTGGTATTCGGTGATGGGCCGCTGTCCCCTTTCGTGGGCCATCGTCAAAGCTCAGAAAACGCTCCAATCCAGCCGGCGGCTGAGCGCCACCAGGAGTTCGACCCCTCCGACGCTGTTGCCTCTGGATTCCAGCGCCGGGCCGTACACCCCCACGCCCAGCCTGCCGGGGACCACCGCCATGACCGCGCCGCTCACGCCGCTTTTCGCGGGGATGCCCGCCCGCACGGCGAATTCGCCCGACCCGTTGTACATACCGCAGGTGACCATGAAGGCGTTGACCATCCGGATCAGCTCCCGGCAGACCGGGGCGGGGCTTCCCGGCGGCGCCGCGAGGAACAATCCCATGCGGGCCAGGTCGACGCAGGTCACCCGCAGGGCGCACTGCCGGAAGTAGTAGTCCAGCGTCTCCTCGACGCCGGCCCGCAGGACGCCCAGGTCTTTGAGGAAGTACGCCAGCGCCCGGTTGCGATGGCCCGTCTCCTTTTCGGCCAGGTACACCTCCTCGTCCACGTCCACGGAGCCGCTTTGCGCCGCCGCGCGGACCAGCTCCACCAGCTCCCCAAAGCTCCCCGGCCCCAGCTGTTCGACGAGAAGGCCGCAGACGGCCACGGCGCCGGCGTTGATCATAGGATTCAGGGGCCGCGGGGGCTCCGCCAGTTCCAGGCGGAGGACCGAATTGAACGGGTCGCCGGTAGGCTCCATGCCCACCCGGGAGAAGACGGCTCCGGGACCGAGCCGCTCCAGCGCCAAGAGAAGGGAAAACACCTTTGAGACGCTCTGAAGGGTGAACGGGTGCCGGCAGTCGCCGGCCGCGACCACCTCCCCGCCGGGCAAGGCAATCGCCGCGCCCAGGGCGTCCGGATCGGCCCGGGCCAGCGGCGGGATGTACGCGGCCACCTTTCCCCTGTTCACATGGCGGCGTCCCTCGGCCAGCGCCTGTTCCAACGCCGACCGGAGCCGGTCCCGGCCGGCCTCGCCTGGAAAATCACGGCTCATGCGGGAGCACCGCCCCGGGGAGGAGGCAGGTCGGGAGGAACCGAAGTCTTCGACCATCCTTCGCGAGATATCACGCTCCCTGAGGTGAGGCTTCTTGGCCATGCGATCCTCCTGTCCCCCGTCCCGCCGGTTCGCGGCACGCGCCTTTCGCCTCGTTCGCCTCGCCGCCGGCCTGGTGGCAGCTGCCGTCGTCGCGGCCGCGCCGGCCGCGGCGGCCCGGACCGTGGTGATCGACGCCCCGGCCCTGCGGGTCGAGCAGGCTGACGGCGCCCAGATCCTGATCTTGCCCGAATTTGTCGCCGAATCGGAAGAGTACACCGTGAGCGGCGCCGCGGGCCGCTTCGACAGCAGCACGGAGCTGTTCGTCGCGACCGGGACGAAGGACCGGCCCGCCACTCTCTCCCGTTCGGGTGAAGACGCGTTCACAGTCTCCGCGATCCAAATGATTTCTATCGCGTTCGAGGACGAAACGCTGCGGGCCGAAGGGGAAGTCCTCTACCACAGCGAGGGGATGAAGGCCTTCGGAGAGCTCTTGATCGTCGACCGCCGCTCCCGGGTGGAGCAGCTCCTTCAGGAGCTCCTCGAATCGCTGCCCCCGGGCGAGACGCGGGAGATCGTCCTGGGCTTCCTCGCCGGGCTGGGCGAGGAGGACCGCCTGATCCTGATGAGGGGCGACGTCACGGTGGAGCGGGAGGACTCCACGCTGGAAGCCGCTTGGGTGCTGTTTCGCGAGGGGAGTACCGAAGAGTTCATCTCGGTCTCGGCACCCGGCAAGCCCCTGAGGCTCTCCATCGTCATCGAAGACGAAAGCGAAGCCGAGCCGTCCCGCTAGCCGGGCTGCACGTCACCGGGCGAAGCGCCAGCAGAAGTAGAGCTCGTCCTGGTGGAGATAGAGACTCTCCAGCTCCAGCCTGGGCAGGGGCCGGATGACCGCGGGTCCCGACACCATGGTCAGGTCTTCCCCAAAGCCGCCGATCTTGGGAGCCAAGGTCCAAAAGAGCAGGTCCAGGGCGCCGCTCCGGGCAAAGCTGTAGTTGAGCGCTGCCCCGCCCTCCACCAGCAGCCGCTTGACGCCGTACTCCCGGTAAAGGATGTCGAGGGCCCGCCGCGGATCGACGGCATCCTCTCCCGCCACCTCCACCCGGGCATACCGGCCGGCCAGGCGCCGCTTTTCCGGGTCGGAGGAGGCCGTCGTCAAGATGACGGCCGGCCCGGCTTCGAAGTAGGGGGATTCAAAGGGAAGGTCCAGCGAGCCCGAGACGATGACGCCCAGGGGCTGCCGGCTCTTTCCCGCGTGTTCCCGGCGGTCCGCCAGCGGCCCGGGCACCCCGGGAAAGTGCGGGTTGGCGCGGACCGTCTCGGCGCCCCGCAGGACCGCGTCGAAATGGAAGCGGATCCGCTTCATCAGCTCCCGGTCGACGGGGCTTCCGATGGGCTCTGCCCGTTCCTTCTTGTTCAGTGTGATCTTCCCGTCCACGGTGGAGACCATGTTGACGGCGACGAAGGGCCTGCCTTCCATCTCCCCGGGAAGCTGGAGATCGTCGTAGATGGAAAGGGGATCGGCGACGCTCCGGCGCACGGGATAGAGCTGCTCCACGCACCCCACCTCCCGCCTCTGGCCCCTGTGAACTGCCTGGCTTGAACCTGTGAATCACTTCACTTCCGCCCCGGACCGCCCAACTCCTCCCCGCCCGCCTTCCCTTGACCCCGGCAGCGACCGTATCTATAATCGATAGTAGTTAACAATCATTGTAGATTACGTCGCAGAACGCGGTGATCCATATGGCCGTCCTGGCGGAAGAGCTCATCGCGGCGTTTCGCCGCAAGGGAATGAAGATCACGCCCCAGAGGCAGCTCCTCTGCACGCTGGTGGAGAAGGCGCACGACCAGCACGAGCACCCCACGGTGGAGGCGCTTCACCTGCGGGCCATGGAAGAGATGCCCACCATCTCTTTAAAGACCGTCTACTCCACCCTGGCCGAACTGGCCGAGCTGGGCATGATCCGCCTGGTGGCCCTGGGGACGGGAAGCGTGCGGGTGGATCCCAACCCGGCGCCTCACGCGCACTTCGTCTGCCGGAGCTGCGGCCGGATCATCGACCATCCCCTGGACCTGGACGACGACACGGAGAGCGCGCTCGAATCCGACCTGGGGTTCGTGGTGGAAGAGCGCGACGTGATCTACCGCGGGCGCTGCGCGGCCTGCCGCTCCCAGGAGACGGGCGAGGCCGTACTTCTCAAGGAGGGTGACGTGAGTGGCAACTCACAACATCGGTAGGACCGAGAAGGCTGAGATGTATCTCAAGGCGATCCTCCTCCTTGGGCAGGAGTCCCCCCCGGTGACGGTGACCAAGGTGGCGGAGTTCATGGGCGTATCCCCCGCCTCCGCGTCGGAGATGATCAAGCGGATGGAGCAGAACCGCCTGGTGGACACCACCGGCTCCGACGGGATCACCCTCACCGAACAGGGAGCGGCCGACGCCCGCCGGCTGGTGAGGAGAATGCGGCTGGCCGAACGTCTCCTCAGCGACATCCTCCACCTGCCGCTGCCGCTGATTTACGACGAAGCGTGCAAGCTGGAGCACGCCCTCAGCGACATCGTGGAGGAGCGCCTCGTCGAGGTGCTGGGCGATCCGGAGACCTGCCCGCACGGCTTTCCCATCCCGTCGCTGGAGGGCCGGGTGAGCTGCCCGCTCCTGGAAAGCATGAGCGTGCTGGAGCCCGGCGACGAGGCCCGGGTGATCAGCCTGCCCGAAAGGGACAGCGAGCTGCTCCAGTACCTGACGGAACAGGGGATCTTGCCCGGCGTCGAGGTGCGCGTGGACGAGATCGCTCCCTTCAACGGCCCCATGTTTATCACCATCGGCGGCCAGCGCAAGGCCATCTCCCGGGAGGCGCTGGCGGAGGTGCGGGTGCAGCGGCTCGCTCCCGCCGCCAACGAGGTGCAGCAGGCCTAGAGCGAACGAGGCGCCCGGTTTGGGCGCCTCGACCGTTTCGTGCGGGGCCTGATGGTCCCGGCAGGAGTCAGCGGGCGATGCGGTAGACACCGCCGCCCTGAAGGTCAGTGACGTACAGCTCACCGGCAGCGTCCTCGCCGAAGGAAGAGATGCGGATCGACGTGGCCAGGGCGCGCGCCCAGCGCAGCTCGCCGCGGTTTCCCGCCATGCCGGGCGTCTCCATCACGTAGATCTGCCCCGAGCAATAGTCGCCGAAGAAGTACCAACCCCGAAGCTCCGGATAGCGGCTTCCCCGGTAGACGTACCCGCCGGTGATCGAGCATGCCTGTTCCGCCCGGTGGTGGTACTCGGCCACCGGGAGTACCAGGCCGTCCGGACGGCAGCGGGAGCCCGGAGGATAGCAGTGCCTGCCCTCCATGATATTCCAGCCGTAGTTTTCACCCCCGGTGCTCGACCGGGGCGCATAGTTGATCTCCTCCCAGTTCTCCTGGCCGACGTCGGCGATGTAAAGATCACCGGTCTCCCGGTCGAAGGAGAACCTCCACGGATTGCGCAAGCCGTAGGCCCAGATCTCGGGCCGGGCGTCCCTGCGGCCCACGAAGGGGTTGTCCGGCGGGATCGCGTACGGCTCTCCCCCGTCCACGTCGATCCGGAGCACCTTTCCCAGCAGGCTCGAAAGGTTTTGAGCGTTCCCCCACGGATCGCCCGCCCGGCCGCCGTCGCCGGTCCCGATGTAGAGATAGCCGTCGGGGCCGAAGGCCATCATGCCGCCGTTGTGGTTGGCCGCCGGCTGGGGGATGGCCAAGATCTCCGTGCGGCTCGACGGGTCCGCCGCGTACCGGTCGGGAAACGCCCGGAAGCGGACTACCCGCACCGTCCCCTGCCGGTCCGTGTAGTACACGAAGAACGTGCGGTTCTCTTCAAAACGGGGATGGAAGGCGAGGGATAGAAGGCCCTGCTCGTACCCGCCCGAAACCTCATGCCGCAGGTCCAGCAAGGGTTCGGGGTCCACCTGCCCGCCCGCCACCCGCCGGATCCGCCCGACCTTCTCCACCACGAAAAGGCTGTCCGGATCCCCCGGGGCATACGTCACCCACAGCGGCTGCACAAAGCCGGACGCCACCGGCTCCAAGCGAAAGCGGGGAACCGAAAGGGTCTCTTGCGCCCGGGCCCAGGGCGAGAGCCCTACGACGAGCAGCCAAAGTGCGGCGCCCGCAAGCCATCTCCACGCTCTTGGGTTTCGCACGTCGATCCCTCCTCTCGCGGTGTCAGCGGGCTTCGTTCATCCACGGCTCAAGCTCCAGCCGGAGCCGGGAGAGCCGCTGCCGGTCGAGGCCGAGCCGCTGCGCCAGCTCGACGCCGATCTCCAAGGCGTACCGGTACGTCTCCGGGCGGCGAGGCGCATAGAGGTCGCGGCACAGGGCCGCCGGGACGTCCTGGCCGGGGAGCATCAGCGCCACGTCCAGCGGGCTCCCGTCTTCCCGGTACCAGACGATCCAGAGGGGCGCATCCACGTTGCACATGTGAAACGCCCCGTGCACCGGGCGCGGGAAGAGGAAGAGCGTCGCCGTGGATCCGGCCAGCGCAGGATCGATCCACTGGTAGCCGGCGAGCCGGCTCCGCTCGTCGGCCGCGACCAGCACCTCCAAGGACACGCTTTCCTCCGGCCCGTCCTCGCCGGACCCGCGGAGCCGGATCCGGGAAAGCTCCATCGCGCACCACGCCTCGGTCACTCCCCGCCGGAGGCCGTCCTCGGGCTCGCAGTAGCGCGCGATGAGCGCCGAGGACTCGGGCAAACCGGACCCGAGAGCCGGGAAGGCCACGGCCGCCAGCACGGTGCAAAGCACGGCGGCGATCCCCTGCACGACCTGCCGTTTCAGGCCTTTGCTCGCCTTTGCCAGCGAGGCGCTTCGATCCATCCACACCCTGATTCACCGGCTTTGTTAAGGTTTTGTTAATCTTCGCCCTGAGACCTTGTAGCCACCGCGAAACGCGGTATACTGGAAGCGAAGGGACGATGATGATCCCTGTGGGACACGACGAGTCCCGCGCTTGGAGGTGGTCCAGAGATGATCCAGGCGTGGACCCTGATGGCCAAGAGCCACTACAGCGAACTGCTTCGTGAAGCCGAACGCGAGCGCACTGCCCGCGAGGCGATGAAACCCCGGCCTCACAGCGCGGTGCGATAACATACAAGTTTCCTGCAACAACCCAATACACCCTCCCCCCCTAAAAGGACCGCACGGAAACCCCGTGCGGTCCTTTGTTTCGCCCGTCCCGGCGCCTAAACCCATTGGGTGTGAAAGACGCCTTCCTTGTCGACCCGCCGGTAGGTGTGGGCGCCGAAGTAGTCGCGCTGCGCCTGGATGAGGTTGGCCGGCAGCCGCGCGTGACGGTACAGGTCGTAGTACGCCAGAGCCGAGCTCAAACCGGGCACGGGCAGGCCCGCGGCCGCCGCCAGCCCCACCACGCGCCGCCACCCCTCCTGCGCCCGGGTGACCACTTCCTTAAAATACGGGGCCAGCAGGAGGTTCTTGAGCCCCGGATCCTGGTCGTACGCCTCGCGGATCGAGTCGAGGAACTGCGCCCGGATGATGCATCCGCCTCGCCAAATGGAGGCGATGACGCCCTTGTCCAACTGCCAGCCGTACTCTTCTGCCGCCCGGTCCAAGATGGCGAACCCTTGCGCGTAGGAGCAGACCTTGGCGGCGAAAAGCGCCTGCCGGACCTGTTCCACCAATTCCTCCCGGTCCACGGAGACCCGGGTCTCGGGAGCCTGGAGGACGGCCGCGGCCGCCGTCCGCTCGGCTTTCAGGGCGGAGATGTAGCGGGCGTAGACGGCTTCCGTGATGGTCGGCGCCGGAACCCCGAGCTCCAGGGCGACTTGAGACGTCCACATCCCGGTCCCCTTGTGCCCCGCCTCATCGAGAATCACGTCCACCAGGGCCTTTCCGGTCTCAGGATCGACGCGCCGCAGGATGTCCGCGGTGATCTCGATGAGGTACGACTGGAGCTCGCCTTCGTTCCACCGGGCGAACACCTCGCTCATCTCCGCGGCGCTCATGCCGGCCAGCTCCTTCATGAGGAAGTAGGCCTCGCTGATGAGCTGCATGTCGCCGTACTCGATGCCGTTGTGCACCATCTTGACGAAGTGCCCGACCCCGTCGCCGCCCAGGTACGCGCAGCACGGATCGCCGTTCACCTTGGCGGAGATAGCGGTAAAGATCGAGCTGACCGCGTCCCACGCCTCTTTAGGTCCCCCCGGCATGATGCTGGGCCCTTTGAGCGCGCCCTCTTCCCCGCCCGAGATTCCGACGCCGAGGAAGTGGACCTGCCGGGCCTTCAGCGCCTCGTGCCGGCGAATGGTGTCTTTGAAGAAGGAGTTGCCCCCGTCGATGACGATGTCGCCCGGCTCCAGCAGCGGCAGCAGCTGCTCGATGACGGCGTCGACGGGCGCGCCGGCCTTCACCATCAGCATCACTTTCCGGGGACGCTTGAGAGCCTGGACGAATTCCTCGAGGGTGTAGGCGGGGATGACCGCCTTTCCCGCCGCTCTCTCGCTCACGAAGGCCTGGGTGGTGCTGGTGGTGCGGTTATACACGGCCACCGTGTACCCTTTGCTCTCCATGTTCAGGACCAGGTTCTGGCCCATCACGGCCAGGCCGATCAGCCCGATGTCTGCTTGCATCCTCTCACCTCGCCAGCGCCTTGCGGCCGCGAACCCGCGGCTTTCCCCCGCGCCGCCCGCGGCGGACGCGCCTATTTTCCCACATTTTGACGGGTGCCGTCCAGAAGGCGTCCCGCTCAGAAGCCGTAGATCTCTCCGAACTTCGCCCGGGCGTACTCCAGGAACGGCCTCGGGGTGATCGGGCCTCCCGTCACCGCCTCCACCAGCTTGGGCGGGGAGAGCTTCCGGCCGTAGCTGTAGACCCGCTCTTCGAGCCAGGCCCGCAAGGCGTCGCAGCGGCCCTGGGCCAGCTCCTCCTCCACCTCCGGCCGCTCGGTCACGGCCAGCTGGTACCAGTGGCTGGCCAGCAGCGAACCCAGGCTGTACGTAGGGAAGTAGCCGATGGCGCCGATGGCCCAGTGGGTGTCCTGGAGGACGCCCTGGGACGGGTCGGGCGGCCGGATGCCCAGGTACTCTTCCATCTTGGCGTCCCACGCCTCCGGCAGCTGGTCCACGCGGAGCTTGCCGTGGATCAGCGCCCGTTCTAGCTCAAAGCGGATGATGATGTGCAGGTGGTACGTGAGCTCGTCCGCCTCCACCCGGATCAGCGAGGGCTCCACCTTGTTGATGGCCTTGTAAAACCGGTCGAGGTCCACCCCGCCCAGCTGCTCGGGGAAGTACTCCTGCAGCCTGGGGTAATGGTGCGACCAGAAGAGCTTGGACCGGCCGATGACGTTCTCGAACAGCCGGGACTGCGACTCGCAGATGCCCAGGCCCGGCGGGCCCCCCAGCACCGTCCGGCGGTAGCGCGCCGGCGTCCCCTGGTCGTGGATCCCGTGCCCGCCCTCGTGGAGCGTCGCGAAGAGCGCGGGTTTCAGGTCGTCCGCGGCGAAGGTGGTAATCCGCACGTCGCTCCCGGAGATGCCGATGGTGAACGGGTGGGCCGAGTAGTCCTGCCGCCCTCGCTCGAGGTCAAAGCCGATGGCCTTCAGCATTTCGATGCCGAAGTCCCACTGCTTCTTCCGGTCGTAGGCGAGGTAAAGGAAACTGTCGTCCACCTGCGGCCGCTCGCCGATGGCCCGGATCATGGGGACCAGTTCGTCGCGAAGCTCGCGGAACACCCGCTCGACGTCGGCCGTACGGGTCTCGGGCTCGTAGTTGTCCAGCAGGGCGTCATAGGGGTCCTCTTCGTAGCCCAGGAGCTCCGCCTCTTCGATGGCCAGCTCGACGATGCGCTTGAGATCGTCCCGAAAGAGCGAAAAATCCTTGGCCTGCTTCGCCTGCTCCCAATGGGTCTGGGCGATCCCCACCGCCTCCGCCTTGCGGGCGACGAACTCGGCCGGGAGCTTGCGCCGCTTCTCCACATCCCGCAGCGCCACCCGGATCATGCTGGGAGCGTCCTCCAGGGAGTCGAGGTCTACCTGGCTCGCGAGTTCCTGAAGCAAGCCCAACACCTGGTCGGAGGTGGCCATCTCGTGGATGAACCGGGCCAGCGTCGCCCTCTGCCGAGCCCGCTCGGCCGCGGCGGCCTGGGGCATGTTGACGCTCTGGTCCCAGTTGAGCAAGGCCAAGGCCCCGCCCAGGTCCTCGAGGGTCCCCATGATCTCCAAGAGCTTTTGGTACGACGGATGATCTTCGACTCGGCTTCCTGCCAAGGCGCACTCCTCCTCGTGTGTCGCTGTTCCAGATAGAGCCGGCCGGAGGGACGTCAGCTCGCCCTGTCCAAGAGCGACGCCGCCCAGTCCCTTACCTGGCGCCAAAGCCGCACGAAAAAGCCGGCCCGCCTCACTTCATGTTCGGTATAGACCGGGACCCGCAGCGCTTCCCGCCCGCCGATGGAGACCACGTACTCTCCCACCGGGGCCCCCGCCTCCACCGGCAGCGAGAGCCCCTCCCGCACCACGATCTCCGCCGTCACGTCCCGGGTCTCGCCCCGGGGCACCAAGAGGCGCAGCGGTTCCCCCAGGCGCACCGGCACCCGCTCGGGCTGTCCCGTCCGGATCTGGAGCTCCCCTACCCCTTCCGCGGCCAGCGTCACCGGGACGAACCGCTGGAACCCGTAGTCCAGGAGCGTGACCGTGGCGCTTTGCCGCTCCGCCTGGTCCCGGGCGCCCATCACCACGGAGATCAGCCGGGTTTCTCCCCGCTGGGCCGTGGCGATCAGAAGCCAACCTGACGCCTCGAGGTATCCGGCCCGTAGCCCGTCCAGTCCTTCGTACCGTCCCACCAGTTCATTGGTGTTGTACAGGTTGAACGGCGGGCTCTGCCGGAAGGGCTCTACCCGCACTTTGGTCCACTCCAGCACCTCGGGATGGGCGGAGATCAAAGCCCGGGCCGCCACGGCCATGTCCCGGGCGGTGGTCACCGCCTCCCGCTCTCCCGGTCCGGGAGGCAGGCCGTGGGAGTTGGCGAACACCGTGCCGATCATGCCCAGCTCCCGTGCCCTGCGGTTCATCCGTTCGACGAAAGCGGCTTCACTGCCCGCCACGTACTCTGCCACGGCGATGGCCGCGTCGTTCGCTCCGGCGATGGCCACGGCTTTGAGGAGCTGCCTCAGGGGCTGCACCTCTCCCAGCGAAAGATAGACCACGGAGCCCGTGGCGGAGCTGGCCCGGGCGCTGGCCCGGACCGGATCGTCCAGGCTCACCTCGCCGGCGTTCACCGCTTCCAGCGCGACGAGCAGCGTCATCACTTTCGCCAGGCTCGCCGGCGGGAACGGCCGGTCCGCGTCCTTTTCAAAGAGCACCTGTCCCGTGTCGGCCGCGATCAAGATGGCCGACGGTGCGCTGACGTCAAAAAAAGCCTGTGCACAGACGCCGGACGAGACCGCCGCCAGCAGCAGCGCCGCGATCCCTATGACCCGCGCGGGGCTCCTCATGGTGCGCGATCCCTCCCCATTCTCGGCCGCAGGGACGAACGGATGCATCACCGGATTGTTCCGTATCGCGCGGGAAAGTACCTGCCGTTTCCTGTGCGGCTGGACGCGGTGGGCTACGGGGCCGCTGCCTGCGGACAGACCTCGTGCACAGACAATGGTGCAATTTGGAGAAAACGGGAGACCGGCCGCGATTTTGCTTCTCTTTCGCCTCTCCGCATCCGCCGAAACGGGCGATCCTCCGGCCAATTCGGTCGTTGCTTCGGCGCACCCGGGAACTTACACTTACTGGTACAGCCCTGCCCGTGAGGGGCGAAAGGGGTTCGTCCGGGTGATGTGGGTGCGTCTTGCCAGGGTGACGCTGGCGTGGGTGCTGGTCTTGGCTGTCCCGTGGGGAGCGTTCGCCGCCGCGGCCGCTCCCGGGGCGCTCTCCCATCCCGCACCCGCCGCGGCGTGGTTCGGGGACGGCGCGGTGCCTGTGAGCGATGAGGAGCTGGAATCGGTATCGGGCGACGCGGTGCGGATCGCCGTGTCCGCGGCCATCGGCGCCGTCAGTTCGGCGGTGGCCTACGTGGCGTCGTCAGGCGATACGTCGGTCGGAGGGATCGCCGCCGCGGCGGCCACGGGGGCGGTGGTGGGCGCCGTCTCGGGAGCCTTCAGGACCGTGAAGGTCGTGGCCGAGGCCGGCAAGACCGCGATCAAGGCGGCGGACGTGGTCTACGACGCGTTCGTCGGCTTGGTGGAAGGAGCGCTGGAGGGGGCGCTCTCGCACCTTCGCCCGTGAGGCCTCCGGCCTCGTCCTTGGATGACATCCGAAAAAACCAGCCGGCGAGCGGCGGGCCCGCACTGCTCGCCGGCTGGCGCGAAGGTCGGTGCGACACGAGAATGGCACACTCGCTTCCGTGGTACCTGCATCTCGCGTCCTTGGCGGCCATCGTCGCCGCCGCGCACGTCGTCGTCTACTTCCGCGAGCTCAACAAGCCCGGGGAGTTCGTGAAAAAGCACTTCCGCCCGTGGCTCGAATACACGCTGGTCACGTTCGGAGCCAGCTATTTCGTGAGAGTCTACCTCAGCCCTCACCTGCAGCGGGCGGTTGAGCGGATCTTCGGCTCGGGCTGACTCACGCTTTCAGCCGCCCGGCGAACTTCTGCCGGAACGAGCGCACCTTCGGCGCGATGACCAGGCTGCAGTACGGTTGATTGGGGTTGCGGGCAAAGTAGTCCCTATGGTACTCCTCGGCGGGATAAAAGGCGGAGAACGGCTCCACCTGGGTGACGATGGGATCCTCCCAGAGGCCGGAGGCGTCCAGCTCCTCAATGAGCCGGACGGCGGTCTCCCGCTGCTCCGGTGAATGGTACAGGATGATGGAGCGGTATTGGGTACCGACGTCAGCTCCTTGGCGGTTGAGCGTGGTGGGGTCGTGGATGGCAAAGAAGATCTCCAGCAGCTCCCGGTAGCTGATGATTTCGGGATCGAACGTGATTTGCACCACCTCGGCGTGCCCCGTGTCGCCGGTGCACACTCGCTCGTACGTGGGATGAGGCACGTGCCCGCCCGAGTAGCCCGGGACCACTTGCTCGACGCCTTCTACCTCTTTGAAGACCGCCTCCAGGCACCAGAAGCATCCGCCGCCCAGCGTGGCAACGTCCAAACCGTTTCTGCCCCGCTTTGCCTCGGTCATCCACAGTCCACCCCCGTCGACCGGCGCCGGCGAGGCGCCTTCCTAACCGGGGAAGACGCCTCGCCGGCCCGTGCGTCTCCTCATCCGTGTTCGCCGCGGTACGTTCCGTTCCTGGCCCGCCCGTCGCGGCGGGCCCCTTCTCACTCGGCGCCCGGGCCGCCGTCGATCGCGTAGACGATGGTCACCGTCGCCGACACTGTCACCTCGCCGGGAGCGATCGAGGTCCCGGCCCGTTCGGCGGCGTCAACCGCCGCCGTCGCGAGCCGGATCCCGCCGGCGTACGGCGTCACGACGCTCTCCCGGATTTCGGCGACGCCGGCCAGCGACGTCCCGGCGGCCTCCGCCAACGCCTCGGCCTTTCGCTTCGCCCGGCGAACGGCCTCCCGCAGGGCTTCGAGCTCCAGCGCCTCGGGATCACGGACACCGAACGTGGGCCCCGAAACCCGGTTGGCCCCTTCCTCCATGGCCGCGTCCAGCAGCGCTCCCAGCTGGTCGAGGCGGGTGACGGTCACCACCAGCGTGTGGCTCACCCGGTAGCCCACCAGGGTCCGCGTGCCGTCCTCCTCGTTGTAGTGCCACTCCGGCTGCACGCTGAACCCTTCCGTCCGGAGGTCCCGCGGCTCCGCTCCCGACGCGAGGAGCCGCTCCTGCACCCGGTTCATCGCGGCGGCGTTGGCCGCCCGGGCCTCCTCCAGCGTCTCCGCCCGCGTGTCGACCCCGACTCGAAAGACGGCCATGTCGGGCTCCGCCTTCACTTCCGCCTGGCCCGTCACCACCAGCGTTCCAGGCTCACCGGCCAGAGCGGCGGGAGCGCTGGCGGCCAGCACCGCCGCGACCGCTGCCACCACCATCCACGCCACAGCCTCGAGCCCCTTCTTCCTTTCCCTCGCGCCACAGGCCTGGCTGTCCCGCTGCGTCAACGCTCTCATCCTCCTCCTGCTCGTCCGGTAGAGCTGTCTCGTTTGCCCCCGGGAAAACCAGTATACCATGGCGGGCGCGTTCGCCGCGGCGACGGCCGTCACCTTGGAGCAAGTCCTGGGGCATCTGGCCGCATCCAGCAACGCAGGCTAGGAAAAGGGCGCCGCGTATGGAATCTCACACCACACGCCCTCTACCATAACGGCCCACGGGGGGATGGTCTTTGCGCAGCAGCTTGAGAGAGGTGGCGAAAGCGGCGGGAGTCAGCCCGTCCACGGCGTCGAGGGCCCTCTCCGGCCACCACCAGGTGAGCGAAGAGACCCGCCGGCGCGTGCTGGAGGCGGCCAAAGCGCTGGGCTACGATCCCGGCCGCGCTCGGAAAGGAAAGAACGGTCCGGCCAGCCGCATCCTGGCGCTGATCGTCCCCGACGTCAGCTCCCCGTTCTACTGTGCCATCCTGGAGGGCGTGGAGGCGGAGGCGTTCTCTCGCGGGTACGACCTGGTCCTCTACACCACCCGGGGCCGGTCCCGGGAGAACGTCGTCCAGCGGCTGCTGGAGATGAGACACAGCGGCCTGGTGGTGGTCACGCCCCGGCACGAAGAGGACAAGATGCTCCGGGACCTGGGTGGGGACCCGCCCGTGAACGCGGTCATCGTCGACCACCGCTCCGAGGGGACCAAGTTTCCCCACGTCACCGTCGACAACCTGCGGGCGGCGCTCCAGGCCACCGGCTATCTCGTGTCCCGCGGGCACCGGCGCATCGGCTTCATCACCGGGCCGCTGGAGATTGAGTCGGCCCGCGACCGGCTCCGGGGATACCGCTTGGCTCTGGAGGAAGCGGGCATCGGCTTTGACGAAGGGCTGGTCCTGAGCGGCGACTTCCAGCAGCCGACGGGCTACCGGTTGATCAAGGAGTGGATCAAGCAAGGAAAACCCATGCCCGACGCCTGGTTCTGCTCCAACGACCTGATGGCGGCGGGCGTCCTGCAGGCCCTGGCCGAGGCGGGGATCTCCGTCCCGGAGGACGTGGCCGTGATGGGCTTTGACGACCTTCCGCTCGCCCAGCACACCCGCCCGCCGCTCACCACCGTGCGCCAGCCCATCCGGGAGATGGGGCAGACCGCCATCCGCATGCTCCTCCGGCTCATCGAAGGCAAGCCCCTGGAGGCCAGGCGCGTGGTGCTCGACACGGAGATCGTGGTGCGCGGCTCCGCCTGAAGCCCCGGGAGCGCCGGGTGCCGGCGCCGGGCCACCCCCGCCGGGAGGGGAGCGAGTCCATGCACTTCCTTCGTCAGACCAGTGCGAACCGCCGCACTTCGTAGCCCTGCGCTTTCAGCGCGGCCTCGATCTGGGCCACGTGCTGGTGCGAGCGGGTCTCCACGGTAAACTCCACCAGGGCTTCGCCCAGGGGCGTCTGGCTGAAGGCCCGGTGGTGAACCACGTCCCGGATGTTGCCCCGCTCCTTTGAGATGCACTCCGTGACCGCCGCCAGCCCTCCGGGGACATCGGGCACCCGCACTACCAGGCGGGCGAGCCGGCCGTCCGCGATCAGCCCCCGCTCGATGATCTTCGCCAGCATCGTGATGTCCATGTTGCCGCCGCTCAACAGGACCACGCTGCGCTCTCCCGGCACCTCTGCCCCGTGGTGCAGCAGCGCCGCAAGGCCCACCGCGCCCGCCCCTTCCACCAGCGTTTTTTCGATCTCCAGCAGCAGCTGGACCCCGTGGGCGATCTCCCCTTCGCTCACCGACACCATGCCGTCCACCAGCTCCCGGACGACGGCGGCGGTGAGACGTCCCACGTTGCGCACGGCGATACCGTCGGCGATGGTCCGGCCCCGGGGCGCGAACGGCGTTCCCGCCAGCGCCGCCTTCATGCTGGCGCACAGCTCGGCCTCGACCCCGATCACCTTTACGGAGGGCCGCAGCGCCTTCAGCGCGATCGCGATGCCCGAGATGAGGCCGCCCCCGCCCACGGGCACCAGCACCGAGTCAAACTCCGCGGCTTCCACAAGCTCGAGGCCGATGGTCCCCTGTCCGGCGATGACGGCCGGATCGTCAAAGGGATGCACGAGGGTGAGCCCTTCCCGCTCCGCCAGGTCGCAGGCGAGCTCGTACGCCTGGTCGAAGTCGTCCCCGGCCTGGATCACCCGGGCTCCCATCTGCTGCGTGTGAACCACCTTCACCACCGGCGTGTAAAGCGGCATGACGATGGTCACCGGGATCCCCAGCCGCCTGGCGTGATAAGCCAGCCCCTGGGCGTGGTTGCCCGCCGACGCCGCCACCACGCCCCGCGCCTTCTCTTCGTCGCTCAAGCAGAGCAGCTTGTTGAGCGCGCCCCGCTCCTTGAACGATCCCGTCATCTGGAGGTTTTCAAACTTGCACAGCACCTGCCGCCCGCAGAGCTCGCCCAGGGTGCGGGACTCCAGGAGCGGCGTCGGAACCAGGTGCGGCCCGATCCGGGCCCGGGCGGCCTCGATGTCGTCTAAGGTGGGGATCTGGGGTTTCATGCGGCGTCCCTCCGTACTGCAGGTTCCTCCCGATGCGTCCCGGCACAAGGGTTTCTCCTGCCCGCCCCCTCTTCCTCGTGCAGGCAGGCCAAAGGGCCAAGGTCTTTGCACCTTTGTGTCGAACACTATTGGGTGTCCTTGGCGCGGCCGCCGGGGACTGGAACTGGAATCCACGTGCAAGAGGAGGATGCACCATGGCCAACGTCACGATGAGAGGCAACCCCGTCACCCTGGTGGGCGACGAGGTGAAGGTGGGCGACAAGGCCCGCGATTTCACGGTCATCGACAACGATCTGAACCCGGTGACGCTGCAGGATACCTCCGGAGTCCGGCTCTTCCTCACGGTGCCTTCGCTGGATACCGGGGTGTGCGACGCGGAAGTCCGCCGCTTTAACGAGGAAGCCGCAAAATTGGACGGCGTCAAGGTGTACACCATCAGCATGGATCTCCCCTTCGCCCAAAAGCGCTGGTGCGGCGCAGCCGGCATCGACAACGTCGTCGTCCTCTCGGACCACCGCGATGCCTCCTTCGGCACCAACTGGGGCGTCCTCATCAAGGAACTGCGGCTCTTGGCCCGCGCCGTCTTCGTGGTGGACTCGAGCAACACCGTCACCTACGTGGAGTACGTGCCCGAAGTGACCTCTCACCCCAACTACGAAGCGGCGCTGGAGGCGGCCAAGGCCGCCAAGTAACGGGCGCTGCCGCAGCCGGGTTTTCACCGACAGGCAAGAAGCGGCCGGAGGGGTGCTCCTCCGGCCGCCTTTCAGTCGGCGGTGACGCCGTCTCCCGCCGGGGCCTTCTCTTCTTTTCCCTTGCCTAGGGCCCGCCGCACCGCGGGGGCGACTTCCGTCCCGAAGAGCTCGATGGCCCGCAGCACCTCCCGGTGCGGCAGGGTCCCCACCGTCAGCTGGAGCAGGAACCGGTCATGGCCAAAGATCTCGTGCTGGAAGAGGATCTTCTCCACGATCTGCTGCGGGCTTCCGATGAAGTTGGCGCCCCGCAGGGTGATGGAGAAGTCGTACTGCTCCCGGGTCATGGGCGGCCAGCCCCGCTCAAGGCCGATCCGGTCCATCTGGTACTTCAGCGCGGGAAAGGCGAGGTCGGCCGCCTTTTGCGAGGTGTCGGCGATGAAGCCGTGGGAGTTGATGCTGAGGCGGGGGATGGGGTGCCCTGCCTTTTCCGCCGCCTTCCGGTGCAGTTCCGCCAGGGGCTTAAACCGCTCGGGAAGCCCTCCGATGATTGCGATGGCCATCGGCAGGCCTAAAGCCCCGGCCCGCACCGCCGACTGGGGCGTCCCGCCCACCGCGACCCAGATGGGGAGCGGGTCTTGGACGGGGCGCGGGTACACGCCGCGGCCGTCGATGGGCGGCCGGTGCTTGCCCGACCACGTGATGATCTCCGACTCCCTCACCTTGAGGAGCAAGGCCAAGTGCTCTTCGAAGAGCTCGTCGTAGTCGGCCAGGTCGTAACCGAACAAGGGGAAAGACTCGATGAACGAGCCCCGGCCCACCATGATCTCCGCCCGGCCGCCCGAAAGCAGGTCCAGCGTGGCGAAATCCTGGAAGACCCGGACGGGGTCGTCGGAGCTCAGGACGGTCACTGCGCTGGTGAGCCGGATCCGCTCGGTGCGGGCCGCGGCAGCCGCCAGGAGCACGGCCGGAGCCGAAGATATGTAATCCGGCCGGTGGTGCTCGCCGATGCCGAACACATCCAGCCCCACCTGGTCCGCGAGGACCACCTCTTCCATCAGGTTCCGCACCCGCACTTCGGGCGGGAGCGTCTTGCCCGTGGCGGGATCGGGCGTGTTCTCCACGAACGTGTAAATGCCAAGCTCCATAACGGGTTTCACTCCCTCTGCCGCGCAGCAGCCGGCCAAATCCCTCTTGCATTCTTTCCCTATCCGGCTGGAAAACGCCTGCGAGGGGGAACCTCCCGGGCCGCAGCGCCGAGTCACAGCGTCTCAAACACCTGGTCCGCCGCGGCGCGGCCCTGGCGGACGCAGTCGGGAAGTCCCAAGCCGCGAAGGGCCGCCCCGGCCATCCAAATGCCCGGTGGCAGCGCCCGCTCGATAGCCGCCACCCGGTGGAGGTGGCCGACGAGGTACTGGGGGAACGCCTCCCGCCAGCGGAACACGTGGGTGATCACCGGCTCCGCGTCGATGCCCAGGACGCGGCGGAGCTCCTCTCTGGCCTCCCGGATCAGCAGGTCGTCGTCGCACTCGATCGGCGGAAGGCCCCCGATCTTCCCCATGTGGCAGCGGACCAGCACCTTGTCCGGATCTGCACAGTGGGGCCACTTGGAAGAGACCCAGGTCGTCCCCCGCACCGGGTTGTCGCGGGACTCCGCGACGGAAAGATAGCCGCTGCCCCGCAGCGGGTGGCGCACCTCTTCTTTCCGGAAAGCCAGGTAGACCGAGACGGAGGACGCGTACGGGATCGCCCGGAGCTCGGCGGCGGCTTCGGGCGCCGCCCCGGCCAAAATCTTGGCGGCCGCAGGCGCCGGAGCGGCCACGATGATCCGGTCAAACAGCTCGGCGGTGCCATCGCTGAACGCCAGCGCATAGCGGACCGGCTTTCCTCCCGCCCCGCCGATTCCCGGCGAGGCAGCCCCGTCCTCCCGGATCCCGGGCGCTGCTGGCGCCCCCTCCCTGGCAGCTGGCACCGGTTCGCATCCGGTCACCTCCCGCCCCAGCTCGAAACGGACGCCTTCCGCCTTTCGCACCAGCGCATCGACCACGGCGTCCAGCCCCTGCACCAGGGTCTGAAAGGCCGGCGGCGGCCCGCCCGCATGGGCCCCGTTCCCGCCCTGCGGCCGGGTCCGGGAGGCCCGGGCCTTCCGCACGCCCGCCCAGAGGCTTCCGTAAAGCCGCTCCATCTCCGCCAAGGCCGGGAACGTCGCCAGAATGCTCAGCCGCTCGGCTTCCCCGCCGTAGATCCCGGCCAGCATCGGTTCGAGCGCCCGCTCCGCCGCTTCCCGGCCCAGCCGGCGCCGGGCGAACTGGGCGATGGTCTCGTCTGCGCCGTCCCGGCGGGGCGGGACGAACCGCTCCGCGGCCAGCCGGAGCTTGCCCCGCCAGGAGAGGAGGTCTGACGCGAAGACGGCCCCCCAACGGCTGGGCGCGCCGGCGGCGAGCCCCGGGGGGACCGTGCGGAGCTTGCCGCGAAAGCGCATCAGGGTCGGCAGGCTCCCTTCGTAGAAGGAGACTAAACTCTCTTCAAGCCCCAGTTCGACGCAGAGCTCCCTCATCCACGGCTTGCGGACGAGAAACGAATCGGGCCCGCCCTCCATGATCACGCCGGGCTCGCGCCGGGTGAGCACCTTGCCGCCCAGGCGCCCGGCCGATTCGTACAGGACGATCTCGACGGCGGTCCCGCTCTCCCGGCACCGCTTGGCCAGCTGGTAGGCCGCGGAAAGCCCCGTGATCCCGCCCCCGATGATCGCGACTCTCATCCCCAACCGGCTCCTTGCAGGTGGTCGCGGACCACCGCCGCCAGCGCATCGATAAAGGCCGGATCGTCGTTGAGCGATTCGGTCCGCACCAGGGTGAGGCCGTGTTCCGCAGCCAGTTCCTGCGCGGAGATGTCGATGTCGTAGAGCACTTCAAGGTGATCGGCGACAAAGCCCGCCGGGCAGACGACCACCGCTTTCGCGCCCTCCCGGGCCAGCTCCACCAGGGTCTCCTCCAGCGTCGGCTTGAGCCACGGGACGGGCGTCGCCCCCTGGCTCTGCCACGCGACCCTCCAGGTGCGCACCCCGGCGCGCTGGGAGGCAGCCCGGGCCGTCTCCTCCAGGTGGCGGGGGTAAGGATCATTCCACTCCAGGATGCGGGCGGGCAGGCTGTGCGCCGTGTAGACGACGGGCGCTTCGTCCCGGAGATCCTCGGGCAGGCGCTGCTTGGCCCGGCGCACCCTTTCGCCCAGGACATCCAAGAATTCGGGGCGGTCGTGCCAGTGCTCGACAAAGCGGAGCTCGATGGGGGCGCCGCTGGCCTTGATCGCCTTCTCCACTTCCTCCTTGTAGCTGCCCACGCTCATGCGGGAGTACTGCGGCGCCAGAGCGAGGCCCACGAGCCTTTGAATCCCCTCGCGGGCGATGGCCGCCACCGTGTCGTGGATGAAGGGATGCCAGTGCTTCATGCCGACGAACGCCTTGAACCGGGCCTCGCCCGCTCCTTGGTTGAGCCGGCGCTCCAGGGCCTCCGCCTGCCGCCGGGTGATCTCCGTGAGCGGCGAGCGGCCCCCCACGGCCCGGTAGCGGTTTTGGAGGTCTTGCACCATCTCCGGCGACGGCCGCTTGTCGCCCTTGATGTAGGCGTAGTGCTCCCGGATGTGCGTCAGGTACGGTTCGACGTCCTCGAGCGAATCCGGAGTGCCGTACGCGGTCAAGAGGATGCCGATCCGCTGCAGGCTCAACGTGTATCGCCTCCTCGCTGGTGGACCCATTCGACGACCCGCTTGAGCTTGTCCGGGTCCGTCGCCGGCAGCACGCCGTGGCCCAGGTTGAAGATGTGGCCCCGCCGCCCCCGGACCGAATCCAGGATCTCCTCGACCCGGGCCTTCAGCACGTGGTCCGGGGCCAAAAGCAACACCGGATCGAGGTTTCCCTGAACCGCCACGCCGTCGCCCACCCGCTCCCAGGCGTCGGCCAGCGGCACCCGCCAGTCGACGCCGATCACCTCCCCGCCCGCCTCCCGCATCCAGGGGAGCAGGTGGCCGGCGCCGACGCCGAAGTGGATGCGAGGGACGCCCAGATCTGCCGTCTCCGCAAACAGGCGGCGCATGTAAGGCAAGACGTACTGCTGGTAATCTCTGACCTCCAGCGCGCCCACCCAGCTGTCGAAGACCTGCAGCGCGTGAGCCCCTGCCGCGGCCTGGGCGCGAAGGTGGCGCACCACGCCGTCCGTCAGGCGCTCCATCAGCGCGTGCCACACGTCAGGCGCCCGGTACATCAGGCTCTTCGTTTCGACGAACGTGCGGGTAGGTCTCCCCTCGATCACGTAGCTGGCCAGGGTGAACGGCCCGCCGGCGAACCCGATGAGCGGCACGTCGAGCTCCTGGACCAGCAGGCGGATGGTGTCGAAGACGTAGGGGAGCTCCGCCTCCGGCTCCAGCGGGCGCAGCGCCTCCACGTCCTCCAGCGAGCGGATGGGGTTGGCGATGACCGGGCCCACGTTCTCTTTGAGCTCGTAGTCGATGCCCATCGGGCCCAGAGGCACCATGATATCGGAGAAGAGAATGGCCGCGTCGACGCCCAGCTGGCGGACGGGAAGCGCCGTCACCCGGGCGCAGAGTTCCGGCCGGCGGCAAATTTCCAGAAGCGTGTACCGCTCCCTGAGCGCCCGGTACTCCGCCTGGTACCGGCCGGCCTGCCTCATGAACCAGACCGGGGTCCGGTCCACCGGTTCGCGGCGGCAGGCCTTCAAGAACCGGTCGTTCTTGAGAGCCACGGTGCGCGCCTCCTTATTCATGCTCGCCGCTCTCGCCTAATGTATCTCACCAACGGGCCAGCCAAAAGGGACAAATGTCCTGGCAGGCCAGAGGCTTGCAAAAACATACCAGTATGATATCATATTGGTAGCGGCGTCCGTATGCGGCGCCGAGCGCACGCCGCGCCCATCACAGCCCATGCGGCCGCAGTTCCGACATCGCAGTGGTTCATAAGGAAAGGAGTGTCCCGCTGTGATCAAAGAGATGGACAAGAGGACGATGCCCGGCCTGCCCATGCTCCTCATTCTCCTGCTCCTGACCGCCGGTTTCATCTACGGGCTGGTCAAGAGCATCCTCGCCGAATCCGTGGTCTTCACCGTGATCTCGGCGGTGGCGCTGGTGGTGGTCCTCATCGCGTGGTTCGGGCTTTTCGTGGTCAACCCCAACGAGGCCAAGGTGCTCCAGCTCTTCGGCAAGTACGTCGGCACGGTCCGCCGGCCCGGGCTCCACTACGCCAACCCCTTCTACTCCAAGACCAACGTCTCCGTGCGCGTGCGCAACTTCGAGACGGGGAAGCTAAAGGTGAACGACAAGGACGGGAACCCCATCGAGATCGCCGCGGTGGTAGTCTGGCGGGTGGTGGACACGGCGGAAGCCCTGTTTGAAGTAGACGATTACGCCCAGTACGTGGAAGTGCAGAGCGAAGCGGCGCTCCGGGGCCTCGCCACCAACTACCCGTACGACGCGCACGAGGAGGGCCAGCTCTCCCTTTCGGCCAACGCCGCCGAGATCTCGGAAAAGCTCACCCAAGAGATCCAGGAGCGCTTGAGCAAGGCGGGCGTCGAGGTGATCGAGTCCCGCATCAGCCACCTGGCCTACGCCCCCGAGATCGCCAGCGCGATGCTCCAGCGCCAGCAGGCCAACGCCGTCATCGCCGCGCGGCAAAAGATTGTGGAAGGAGCCGTCAGCATGGTGGAGATGGCCCTGGAAGACCTGGCCAAGCGGGGCGTGGTGGAGCTGGACGAAGAGCGCAAAGCCCAGATGGTGAGCAACCTGCTGGTGGTGCTGTGCGCCGACCGGAATCCGCAGCCCATCGTGAACACCGGGACGATCTACTAGCCGGGAGCGATCCCGTTGGCGAAGAAGAAGGCCTTTCTGCTCCGGATCGACCCGGCCGTCCACGCGGCGCTGGAAAAATGGGCTGCCGACGAGCTGCGGAGCGTCAACGCGCACATCGAGTACCTCCTGCGGCAGGCGCTGATCAAGGCGGGCCGGCTGAAACCCGGAGGCCGAAAGGACCCAGAGCGGCGCGACGGGGACGAGAGCACCCCGTCACCCGGATAGATAGAAGAGCGGGGACCGGCGGATCGCCGGTCCCCTTTCCGCTACGACGACCGCCCGGCAGGCGGTGAAGCCTGCGGGGCGAATCGATGGTACGATGACCGGACATCGCAGCGACTCAGGACTCTATATCCTCTGGCTGCGGCTTCCGCGGGACGTGCGCGTTCCCGTAGGAGCACTGGGCGAGGTGTCGCTGGAGAAAGGCGTCTACGCCTACGTGGGCAGCGCGCAGCGAAACCGCCTGGCCCGCGTCCGGAGGCACCTCCGCCGCGACAAGGTGAAGCGGTGGCACATCGACTACCTCAGGCCGTACGGGGACGTGGTGGCGGTCACGCTCTCGGACGGCGCCAAGGCCGACGAGTGCCGCCTGGCCAACTACCTCATCGAACGCTGGGGCGCCTTGCGGGCCGTCCCCCGCTTCGGCGCCAGCGACTGCCGGTGCGGCGGCCACCTGCTGGCCGTCCCCGAGGAAGCCCTTCACTCCGTGACCAGCGGGATGGGCTGGCCTTCGGGCACGTGCTTCATGGCGATGGAGTTGATGCAGTAGCGCAGGCCCGTGGGCGGCGGGCCGTCGGGGAACACGTGCCCCAGGTGGCTGCCGCAGCGGGCGCAGCGCACCTCGGTCCGGATCATGCCGTACGAACGGTCCTCGTGCTCCGTCAAGGCGTCAGGCGAGATGGGCTCCGTAAACGACGGCCACCCGGTGCCCGACTCAAACTTGGCGCCGGACTTAAACAGCGGGTTGCCGCAGGCCCGGCAGACATACGTGCCCGGCTCCTTGGTGCCGACGAAGCAGCCGGTCCACGGCGGCTCGGTCCCCGCCTGCCGCAGCACCCGGTACTCCTCGGGCGTCAACCGCTTTTTCCACTCTTCCTCGCTCAGGATGAGCTTGTCGACCACGGTCTCACTCCTTTGCGTCCGAATGGCGCGCCGTGTGGAAAGCCTGGCGAAGGCTTGAACTCCGCTGCCCGCAGCTCCGGCGGACAGCGGCGCCGCCGGCTTGAGTCGTCCCTTGTCCGTCTGCTACAATGGTACCCGAGGCGCAAGCCTCGCTGTCAAGCCCTCCACATGTGATCGACGTTTCTCTTCGAGGCTGGTTGAGCTAGCTGGTGCTGGCCGCGGGCTTCAAACCCGTCGGGCCGATCTTGCACGATCGGCTGTGCGGTTCGATTCCGCAACCAGTCTCCATTTTTTCGATTGTCCAAGACGCCTGGAGCAGCTGGGTCCGGTCGCTCGACTGTATTCGGCTTGCGACCGCGTGACACTTCCCCGTATTCACGCAGCCATCCGGCTTTTCACACAACCTCTCTCTTCTTTCCACTGCTCACATGCACCCAGTCGTCAGAGTGAGCCGTGGCGGTCAAGCTCGTCCATTTGACCGGTGTAACATGGATGACCTTATCTGGTTTCGCTAGCCATATCCGCAGTGAATGGGTGCAAAAGAGGACCGACATTGAAGTGGTCCTGCATGAGTTGAGGGACTTGATTGTCAAAGGCAAGACCATCGAAGCTAGAAACGTACGCTGCAATATAGCGGTTCCAAGCTCGATCCCGTCGTCCGGCCTGAGAATCAAGTATTGGATAGGGAATTATTCCCCTCGGGAACGAAAACTGCGTTGGAACAGAGGGCAAGGTGTGATTGGGAGGGTCTACGAGGACAAGAAGCCAATTCTTGCCGACTTGAGCCATCTACACGGATCCACTTACCATGAGGTAGCGGCAAGTAGTGATCCACCACAGATGTGGGGTATCACGGAGAGCCACTGGGAAGTAACCAGGCAAATGGGTGTGGTCTTATCTGTACCCATATTTAGGGGCGATAGTGAAGATGTGATCGGAGTTCTTACTCTCTTGATGATACCAACCCGCCACAGTCTTGCCTGTTTACCCAGAGCGAGGAAATTGTGAAAGAGACGGCGCTATTGATGACAAGCTTTGCGCGGATGATTGGGAGACGTTATAATGGATTATGAGAGATGGTGGGCGATAAAGGCAAAAAGGGATAATTTGGAGCGCCCATTGCCGCGAGGAATGCGATTCATTGAACTCCCTTCATTGCCGGTTCAGAAGCAACACACGAGAATGCTAGCGATGGCAATCTTGGAGAAGCCGACGCAAAGGGCCGTTCGTGAATTAGCATCGGCCTATCTCAATAAGAAGTAAGCAATGTAGGCCCCGGTTCACCACCGGGGCCTACCTATTCTCCTCCACACCCACCTCCGGCGACATTTAGGCCGGGATCATCCTCATCTACTCCGGGTTTCGCAGCGGCGAGTTCCGCTCGCGTACCCGCTCTCAGTGGACCTGGAGCGGCGGACCATCTCCACCGGCGTCAAGACGGGCGCCGGCCGTGATTGGGTGATGCCGGTTCACTCGAAAATCCAGTCGGAATGCGGGAAAGAGAAAGGGCCTGCTTTCGCAGGCCCTTTCGTGGTCTTCTGGTGGAGCCGAGCGGGCTCGAACCGCCGACCTCTTGAATGCCATTCAAGCGCTCTCCCAACTGAGCTACGGCCCCACACGGGCTCAGCCGCTGCGGTCGAGCGGCTGAGTTCACGACTTAGTATAGCGCGTTTCGCCCAGCGTGTCAAACCCCGCGCGCCCCCTCGGACGCCCGTCTTGTTCGGCGTTCGGGGAGCCGCCTCACACGCCCGTCTCCCGGTACGAGCGGGCGATCTTGTCGATGGCCAGGACGTAGGCCGCGGTCCTGAGGTCCGGCACGTCCCTGCGGCTGAGGTAGACCTCCCGGATCTCGTTGTACGCCTGGCGCATGGTGTCGTCCAGCCCCGAGCGGACCAGGTCCAGCTCATCGGCGCCCCGGGTGAGGCCCGCCTTGAGGTGATCCGGGATCGGCCGGCCGACGGCGGCTTCGATGGCCTTGATCACCTGCTCGCCCCTCATCTCTTCGAGGCGCCGCTGGAGCCGTCCGAAGCGCATATGGGAGAGGTTCTTGATCCACTCGAAGTACGAGACGGTCACCCCGCCGGCGTTGGCGTACACGTCGGGGATGATGGTGATCCCCCGCTCGCGCAGGATGTTGTCCGCCTCGTAGGTGGTGGGCCCGTTGGCCGCCTCCACGATCAGCCGGGCCTTGATGTGCGGCGCGTTCTCCAGGGTGATCTGCCCTTCCACGGCCGCCGGGATCAGGATGTCGCACTCCTCTTCCAGAAGCGTCCGGCCGTCCTCGACGAACAGGGCGTCGGGATACCCCCGCAGCGTCCCGTGCTCCCGGAAGTACTGGGCCACGTGCTCCACTTTCAGCCCTCGTTCGTCCACCACGGCGCCGTCCCGTTCGATGATGGCGATCACTTTGGCGTCGTCTTCCTCGTCGAGGAACTTCGCCACGTGGTAGCCCACTTTCCCGAACCCCTGGACGATGACGCGCTTTCCTTCCAGCCCGCCGGAAAGCCCCGCGCGCTCCACGTCCTCTGGGTGGCGGAAGAACTCCCGGATGGCGTACTCCACCCCCCGGCCGGTGGCTTCCTCCCGGCCCCGGATGCCCCCTTGCGTCACCGGCTTGCCCGTCACGCAGGCGATGGCGTTGAGGTCATCCGGAAACAGGGTCCGGTAGGTGTCGGCGATCCACACCATCTCCCGCGGCCCCGTGCCCAGGTCGGGCGCGGGCACGTTCAGCGCCGGGCTGATGTACCCCTTCACCGCCAGCTCCCGGGCGAAGCGGCGGGTGATGACCTCCAGCTCCTCTTCGGTGTACTCCTTGGGATCGATGCGAAGGCCGCCCTTTGAACCCCCGAAGGGCACGTCGACGATGGCGCACTTGTAGGTCATCAGGGCGGCCATGGCTTCGACGTCGGCCTGGGTCAGGTGGGGCGAGTAGCGGATGCCGCCCTTCGCCGGCAGCCGGTGCTCGCTGTGCGTGGCCCGCCACCCCGTCAGCACCCGGTACTCTCCCCGGATCTTGACGGGAAAGCGCACCTGGATGACCGAGTTGCCCCGCTTGATAAACTCAGCCAGACCGGGGGGCACATCCAGCAGCGCGGCGGCGCGGTCAAACATCAGGTTGACGCTCTCCAAGAACGAGGTCCTCTGCGCGACGGCCATGTGCGGCTCCCCTCCTGGGATGGGTGGTGCAGCCTGTCGATGGCTGTGCTTTCCGCCCGTCAGCGCCGGCGGGCCAGGTAGAACACGCGGCCTTCGCCGGGCCGAGGCTTTTCCTCCGTGAGTTCCCCGAACACGCCTTCCAGCTGAAAACCGGCTCGCTCCAGCGCGCGGGTCACCTCCGGCCCCGCGTGCGCCCGCTGCTCGTGCACCTCGTCAAAGCGCGCGTAGCGCCCGTCCGCCTCCCGGACAAACAGCGTCAGGTACATGGTGCACAGGCGCCGCTCCTCGTCGTACTCGCTTTCCCAGAGGTACGCCACGTCTTCGCCGCTGTCACCGAAGGTGCTGGCCCCGTACTCCCGCAGCCGGTCCTCCGTGTGGAGGTCGAACAGGAAAGGAGCCCCCGGACGGAGCGCCCGGGCGGTGCACGCCAGCGCCTGCTCCAGCTCCTCCACGCGGGTGAGGTAGTTGAGGCTGTCAAAGAAGCAGACGGCGGCGTCGGCCTCCTCGGCCAGTTCGAACGCGGTCAGGTCCTGGCACGTGAAGAAGACGTCGACTCCCGCTTGCCGGGCCTTGGCGTCGGCCACCGCCAGCATCTCCTCTGAGGCATCCAGGCCAATCACCCGGAAGCCCCGCCGTGCCAGTTCCACGGCAAAGGTGCCGGTGCCGCAGGCCAGGTCCAAGATGAGGGGCGGCTCCCTGCCCTCTCCCGGTTCTTCCGCCGCCGGCGCCAGCTCCAACCGTTTCAGAGCGTAGGATACCCAAGCGCCGTAGTCGACGTGGCTCATCAGCCGGTCGTAATAGGCGGCCAGCCACCGGTAGCTCTCGGTCCGGTCACGGGCGCCCATCGCGCCTCTCCTCAAGCACCAGTCCCGTTTCCTCCTCGTCCAGGACGAGGCGGGGCGCATCGCCCCAAAGCCGCTCAAGATCGTAATACTCCCGCTCCTCGGTCCGGAAGACGTGCACCACGGCGTCGCCGTAGTCCAAGAGCACCCAGCGGGCGTCCTCCCAGCCTTCCCGGCGCAAGGTGGTGACCCCCCGCTCCACGAGCGCCTCCTGAATGGCTTCCGCGATGGCCCTCACCTGCACCTCGGTGCCGGCGTCCACGATCACGAAGTAGTCCGTGATCACGCTGATCTGCCGCAAGTCCAGGACGACGATGCCGCTCCCCCGCTTGTCGCTGGCTGCGCGCGCCGCGGCGAGCGCGATCTCCTCTGCCGTGAGTTTCAGTGGCACGACACCGCCCTTTTCCCGATGTTCATGCGCCCTGACGCCGTGTCGCCGTCAGAGCCGCCTGCCCGGCGCATCCCGGCCGATGATCACCGTCACGTCCGCACCGCTTTGTCCTCCCGCCGCCGGTTCCGGCCCCTGCACCCGGCCGCCCAGGACGCCGGCCACCCGCTCCGCCTCGGCGGTCCGGCCGGGCCGGGGGATCACCACGGTGGTTTCATAGTCGAACCGGTCGGCGTTGCCCACCGTCACCACTTCGAAGCCCTCCCGGCGCAGCACGTCGGCGGCCCTCGCGGCCTGCCCGTCGATGCCGCTGCCGTTCAGCACCTGCACCCGCACCATGTCGCTGCGGCGCAGGACCAGCTTGTTCACCACTTCTTTCATCTTGGCCTCGTTCACCAGCCAATAACTGGCGCCGCCCACCGTCGCCCCGGTGCCGGGCAGGACCGCCGTCTCCACGTCCTGCACCGCCATCTGCTTGGCCAGCAGCGCCAGGCGGACCGCCACGTCGGGAGGCATATCGGTGGAGACGGTGCGAAGCAGCTGGGTCACGAGCTCCGGCGCGTTCAAGACCGCTTGGATGGAGATGGCCTGCCTGGCCAGGGCGCGGACAAACTTAAGCTGCCGCTCCACCCGGCCGGCGTACTCGCCCTTTACCGGGTCCACCAGGCTGATGTCCCCCATCCCGTCCGAGCGGTACCGGACGTACTGCAGCGCCTGGTCGCCGTTGAGCCGCTGGAGCCCCTGCTGCAGGTCGATCTTGAGCCCCTGCGCCTTGTCTTCGTAATACATGCGGCGCTCCACGTCCAGGACCACACCGCCCAAGGCGTCCACAATGGCCCGGAACCCGTCGAAGTCCACCCGCACGTAGTAGTCGATGTCGACGCCCAAGAGCTGCTCGACGGTGCGGACCGCCAGCGCGGGACCGCCGATGGCGTGCGCGGCGTTGATGCGGTCGACGCCCCGCCGCCCCGGAATGCGCACCTGCGTGTCCCGGGGAATGGCCAGGGCGCTCACGTGGCCGTCCCGCTTGTCAAAGCTGAAGAGAATGATGGTGTCCGAGCGGTTTCCCTGCCCGACTCCCGAGTCGACCCCCAGGAGCAGCACGTTGACGATAGGGCTCTCCGCCCGGCCCCGCCCGATGCCGAAGGGAAGCTCCCCATAGTAGCTCCAGTAGGCCGCGATCAGCATCAAGATCAGGCCCAGCAGGACGCAGAACGCGTAGAAGAGAAGCCGCTTGCGCCGCATCTCCCGGCGCAGCCGCCGCCTCTCCTCCAGCTCTCGACGCTTGGCCTCCAAGTCCTGTGGCGAAAGCACCGTCTCACCCGGCCTTCAGACAAAAAACGCCGAACGGCCCCGCCGGTTCACTCCGGCGAAGCGCTCGGCAACACCCGTTGCATCACGATCTCGTTGCGGGCTTCTAAAGACTCTGGCGCGATAAGCTGGCCGCGCTCCACTTGGTAGACGATGGTCTGGTCCAATGCCAGAAGGACCGCCTGGTCCAAGTCGCTCTCGGCCGCGCGCCGCACGGGCCCGACGCCGGGATGGGAGCGCCCGGGCTCGATGTAATCGGCCACGAAGACGACCTTCTCCAGCTTGGACATCCCCGCCCTCCCGGTGGTGTGATAGCGGATCGCCGCGAGGACCTCCGGGTCGTCCACGCCGAACTCGCGCCGGGCCACTTCCGCTCCCACCGGAGCGTGGGCCAACACCCAAGCCCTGCGTTCGAGCTCTGTCAAAACTATACCAAACTCGTCCGCCTCTTTCAACAAGCGTTCCCTGCTGTATCCCCGGGCCACGTCGTGGAGGAGCGCCGCGGCGCGGGCCTTGGCCTCGTCCACGCCGAACCGCCGCGCCAGCTGCGCCGCGGTCTCCACCACGCCCAGGGTGTGCTGAAAGCGCGGGCCGTCCATCCGGGCCCGCACGTCACTCTCCGTCTTTTGAAACCAAGCCCGGTCGAAAGGAACTGCCGGCACGTGCGGTCTCCTCTCCTGCGGCGGCGGCCGGAACGGGCCCCTGCCCCCGCCCGTACAGCCCGTGCTCTCTGATGTACCGCTCCACCATCTCGGGGACCAGGTACCGGATGGAGCGCCCCTCCCGGACCCGCGCCCGGATCTCGCTGCTGGACACGTCCACTCCCGGGACGTCCACCACCTGGATCCGGTCCCGGTGGGCGTCGTACAGCCCACCGAGGCTCTCCCGCAGCCGCGCCGGGTCCCAGCCCGGCCGGCGGATCACCAGAAAGCGGCAGAGCTCAAACAGCCGCTGGGGCCTGTGCCACCCGGAAAGCCCGGCCATGGCGTCGGACCCCAGGATAAAGTAGAGCTCCACCGCATCGCCCAGCTCCTTGTGGAGTGCCTCGAGAGTGTCCACCGTGTAGCTCTTGCCTTGCCGGTCCAGCTCGATCCGGCTCACGGAGAAGGAGGGATGGCCCACGGTGGCCAGCAGCGTCATCACGTAGCGGTCCCGGGCGGGTGCGAGCTCCTCCTTGGCTTTGTGGGGCGGCTCGCCCGCCGGGACAAAGACCACCCGGTCGAGGCCTGCCGCCTCGCGGGCGCTCTCCGCGGCGATGAGGTGGCCTATGTGAACCGGGTCGAAGGTGCCGCCCATGATCCCTACCCGCTTCGCGCTGCCCACGCCGCCCGTCACCGCCTCTCACACGCGGATTTGCCCGTCGCCGTGGATCACGTACTTGGTGGAGGTGAGCTCGGGCAGCCCCATGGGCCCGCGGGCGTGCAGCTTCTGGGTGCTGATGCCGATCTCCGCCCCGAAACCAAACTGGTTGCCGTCGGTGAAATACGTGGAGGCGTTCACGTACACGGCGGCGGAGTCCACCTCGCGGGTGAACCGCCGGGCCACGGAGTAGTTCTCCGTGACGATCGCGTCCGAGTGGTGCGACCCGTACCGCTCGATGTGGTCGATGGCCTCGTCGATGCCGTCCACCACCTTGACCGCCAGGATGAGGGCGAGGTATTCCGCGTACCAGTCCTCCTCCACGGCGGGCTTGGCCTGGGGAATCCACCGGCGGGTCCGCTCGCAGCCCCGGATCTCGACCCCCGCCTCCTCCAGCGCCCGCCCGATGCGGGGCAGGAACGCCTCCGCCACCTTTGCGTCCACCAGCAGCGTCTCCACGGCGTTGCACACCGAGCAGCGGCGGGTCTTCGCGTTGATGACGATGGCCTCCGCCTTGTCCAGGTCCGCGTCGGCGTGGACGTAGATGTGGCAGTTGCCCACGCCGGTCTCGATCACCGGGACCGTGGCGTTCTGCACCACCGCCTGGATCAAGCCGGCCCCGCCCCGGGGGATCAGGACATCGATGAGGCCGTTGAGCCGCATCATCTCCTGCGCGGCCGAGCGGTCGGTGTCCTCGATCAGCTGCACCGCCTCCCGGGGAAGCCCCGACTGCTCCAGGGCGTCCTGGATCGCGGCCGCGATGGCCTTATTGGACTCGAGCGCCTCCGAGCTGCCTCTCAGCAGGGCGGCGTTGCCGGACTTGAGGCAGAGAGCCGCTGCGTCCGCGGTCACGTTGGGCCGGGCCTCGTAGATGATTCCCACGACGCCCAGAGGGACGCGCACCTGGCTGATCTCAAGGCCGTTCGGCCGCCGCCAGGCCCGCACCGTCTCGCCCACCGGATCGGGCAGCTCGGCCACCTCCCGCACGCCGGCAGCGATCCCCTGGATCCGCTCACGGGTCAGCGCCAGGCGATCCAAGAGGGCGGCGCTCACGCCCTTCTGCCGGGCGTTCTCCAGGTCCTTCCCGTTGGCGGCGATGATCTCATCCGCCTTCGCCTCCAGCTCCGCGGCGATAGCCCGCAGCGCGGCGTCCTTTCGCTCCGTCGACAGCAGCGCGAGGCGCCTGGCCGCGGCCTTGGCCAGCCTGGCCTTGCGGCGCACCTCGCTCTCGGGCTCCTGCGCCGGCGGCGCGCCCGCCGGTGCCCGCTCCATCGGTTGCGTGCTCATGTCGGATCCCTCCCGGCGCCGCGGGAGCATCTGCTCCGGGCGCAGTCTTCTCTTCTCAGACCGAGAGGACGAGGTTGTCCCGGTGGATCACCTCGTCGAAGTACTTGTAGCCCAGGATCTCGTGAATCTCCTGCGTGCTGCGGCCCTGGATCCTGGCGAGCTCCTCCGCTCCGTAGTTGACCAGACCGCGGGCCAGCTCCCGGCCGTCCTCATCGAGGACCTGCACCACGTCGCCTTCCTCAAACTGCCCGGAGACGCCCACGATCCCCGCGGCCAAGAGGCTCTTGCCCCCCTCCACCAGCGCCTTGCGCGCGCCGGCGTCCACCCGGATCTGCCCTTGAGCCGGCAGGTAAAACGCGATCCAGCGCTTGCGGCCCGCCATCTTCTCCGGCCTGGGCACAAAGAGCGTCCCGGCGGTTTCCCCTTCGAGAATGGAGCGGATGACGCCGGGCCGGGCGCCGTTGGCGATGACTGCAGCCGTACCGCCCGCCATGGCCATCTTGGCCGCCTGCAGCTTGGTGACCATCCCGCCGCTGCCGTATAGCGATCCGGGACCGCCGGCCGCTTCCATGAGCTCCGGCGTCACCGCCTCCACCACCTGCAGGAGCGTCGCGGACGGGTGGAGGCGGGGGTTCTTGTCGTACACGCCGTCCACGTCGGAAAGAATGATCAAGAGGTCTGCAGCGATGAGCCCGGCCACCAGCGCCGCCAGCGTGTCGTTGTCACCGAACTTGATCTCCTCCACCGCCACCGTGTCGTTCTCGTTCACGATGGGGATCGCGCCCATCCGCCAGAGGCTTTCGATGGTGTTGCGGCAGTTGAGATGGCGTTTGCGGTGGGTCAGGTCGTCCCGGGTGAGCAGCAGCTGGCCCACGACGTAGCCGCAGTCAGCGAAAAGACTCTCGTAGGTCTGCATCAGAATCCCTTGGCCCACTGCGGCCACGGCCTGCTTCTCCGGGATCGAGCGGGGCTTTCGCGCCATCCCCAGCCGGCTCATGCCGGCGCCGATGGCCCCGGAGGTGACCAGCACCACCTCCCGCCCGCTGCCGGCCGCGTCCGCCAGCTGGCGCACCAGGTCCTCCATCCGGGCCGAGTTGAGGCCTCCGCCGGGGTGAGTGAGCGTGCTCGTCCCCACCTTGACGACGACCCGCTTGGCTCCGGTCAATAAGCGCGTGTACGGCGCCCAAGGCCCAGCGCCGGTCTGGGCCGGGGACGCCGCCTTGGCTGCGTTCCCGTCGTGCATCGCACGTTGGCTCACAAGACGTCGACCCCCAGAGGTGTCGAAATCGCTGTAGCAATTCTCGCGGGCGGGAATTGATCCTTCCGGGTCCCCGGAGCCGGCCTGGGCCGGATCCGGGAGCTACTCCACGTACTCAAACTCGAGCTCGCCGACGCGCACGGTGTCGCCGTCGCTGGCGCCCGCCTGCCTGAGCGCCTCGTACACCCCGATGTCGCCCAAGAGCTGCTGGAAGTAGCGCATCCCGGCCTCGCTTTCCAGGTTCAAACGCTCCATCAGCCGGACCAGGTCTTCCCCTTCGACCACAAACCCGTCTTCGTCCCGGATAATTTTGAAATTCCTCAGGTTGAGCCGCCGCCGCTGCCGATCGAAGTCCGGGCGGAAGACCACGGCGCCCTCCCGCGGGGCCTGCGGCGCCGGCGCATCCTGGAGGGCCTGCCAGAGGGCATAGAGCACGTCCCGCAGCCCTTCGCCCGTGGCGGCCGACCCGGAGTAAAAGGCAGCTCCCATCTCGGCCGCGACTTCTTTGAGCCGGTCCACATGCGCCCGGGCCTCGGCCAAGTCCATCTTGTTGGCGAAGACCAGGCTGGGGCGCTGGGCCAGCTCCGGCTGGTAGAGGGAGAGCTCCCGGCGAAGCACCCGCAGGTCGTCGCACGGGTCCCGGCCTTCCAGGCCGGAGGCGTCGATGACGTACAGGAGCACGCGGGTCCTCTCGATGTGCCGCAGGAACTCGTGCCCCAGGCCGACGCCCCGGTGAGCCCCTTCGATCAGCCCGGGGATGTCCGCCACCACGAAGCTCTCGCCGGGCCCCAGCGAGACGACCCCGAGGTTGGGCGTGAGCGTGGTAAACGGGTAATCGGCGATCTTGGGCCGGGCTTTCGAGACCGCCGCGATAAACGTGGATTTTCCCGCGTTGGGGTACCCCACGAGGCCGACGTCAGCCAGGAGCTTTAGCTCCAGGCGCAGCCACCGCTCTTCCCCCGGCTCGCCCTTTTCAAAGAAGGCAGGCGCCCGCCGGGTCGGGCTCTTGAAGCGGGCGTTGCCCCGCCCGCCCCGGCCCCCGCGGGCGGCCACCCACCGCTGGCCGGGGGCGACCAGGTCCGCGAGGAGCCTGCCCTCGTCGTCTTTCACTTGGGTGCCCGGCGGCACCCGGACCACCAAGTCTTCCCCGTTTCTCCCGTGCTTGTTGGAGCCCTGGCCGTGCTGGCCCCGCTCCGCGATGAAGTGCGTCCGCCGGGTGAAGTCGATGAGCGTGGAAAGGCCCTGGTCCACCTCGAAGATCACGTCGCCGCCCTTGCCCCCGTCGCCCCCGTCGGGACCGCCGGCCGGCACGTACTTCTCCCGCCGGAAGCTGGCGCAGCCGTTGCCGCCGTCTCCCGCCTTGACGAAGATCCGGGCCTGGTCGATCAGCACCCCGTCCTCACCTCCGGACGCCCTTGTGCAAAAAGACCCGGGGCTTGGCCCCGGGTCGCCGCAAGCTCGTTCGAAAGCCCAGCCCTCAGCCGCTTACGAGAGGACCGGCTCGGGGTAGACGCTGACGCGCTTTCGATCCTTGCCCAAGCGCTCAAAGCGGACGTAGCCGTCGATCTTGGCAAACAGCGTGTCGTCCTTGCCCAGGCCGACGTTGCGCCCGGGATGGAACTTGGTCCCCCGCTGGCGGACCAGGATGCTCCCCGCCGTCACCAGCTGGCCGGTGTGGGCCTTGACGCCCAAACGCTTGGAGTGGCTATCCCGGCCGTTGCGGGTGCTGCCCATCCCCTTCTTGTGCGCGAAGAGCTGCAAGTTCACGCGGATCATCTCGCGACCTCCTCCACGGCGACGTAGCCTCGGTAATCCCTTTCGATCTCCCGAAGGCCCAGGGCCAGCGTTTCCAAAAGGTCCTGCGCCCTCTGCCAGCGCCCCGGGTCCACCGCACCGGGATCGAGCCGGCACACCAGCCGGCCGCTCTCTTCGTCCACCTCGACGTAAGGGTCGAGGCCCAGGCGGGCTTGCAGCCCGAGGACCGTGACGGTGGTCAACGCCGACACCGCGGCGCAGACGATGTCGGAGCCGTGCTCCGCGTACCCCGTGTGTCCCAGGGCGTCAAACCCTACCAGATCCCCGGCTTCCCGGCGCCGGTGCAGCGTGACCCTGACCAACCGCCTCGCCCGCTTTAGAGCTCAATCTTGGTGATCTTGAGCTGGGTGTACGGCTGGCGATGGCCGTAGCGGCGCCGGTAGTTCTTCTTGGGCTTGTACTTGAAGACCAGGATCTTGGGGTGCTTGCCGTGGCCGGTCACCGTGGCCTTCACCTTGGCCCCTTCCACCACGGGCCTTCCTACCTTCACCCCGTCCTCGCTCGCGACCAGCAGGACCCGGTCGAGGGTGATTTCCTCGCCTTCTTGGGCCGCGAGGCGCTCGACGGTAATCACGTCGCCCTCGGCGACCCGGTACTGCTTGCCGCCGGTCTCCACGATGGCGTACATACGAAAAATCTCCTCCAGGCTTTAGGCTCGCCGGCGAGAGGCTGCGCCGCGGCGCGCGGCGCCATTGGCTGCCTCACCCGTGCGGCAAAAGCGGCCGCCGGCCCTCGCAAGCAAAAAGCCAGCGGGGCAGCAGAGAGCCACTTTGAGATTGTACCACGCCCGTCCTTCCCTGTCAAAGCCCGGACCGGCAGCGCCGCTTCCCCCGGGGCCGCCCCGCGGCGGCCCGTCACGCCCTGGAAAGCACCTTGCCCTTCGCGTAGGTCCGGAACACTTTGGTGATCTCCACTTTCAGCTTCTGCCCCACCATGCTGCCCGCGCCTTCGATGTCGATGACGTACCCGTGGACCCGGGCGATGCCGTCCCGGGGGTTGGAGATGTGCGGCTCCTCCACCTCCATGTCCAGGACCTGTCCCTGGCGGACGGGCAGCGCCTTGGCCTCCACTTCCTCCTTGGTGCCGACGGCCAAGAAGTTCACCTGGTCGATGGCGTAGTCCGCGCTCCCCTTCACGTAAATGCTCTTTCCGGTCTGCTCCTCCAGCGCCCTCAGGCCCGACCCGCCCGCGCCGATGATCAAGGCCGCCACCGACGGGTTCACCGCCACCAGGATGGCCTCGGCATCCGTCTCCCGGGCCATCTTTTTGATCTGCCGCTGCACCCGGTGAGCCACGGTCGCCTCGGAGAGGATCCGGCCGGACCCCTCGCACATCGGGCAGGTCTTGTGGAGGAAGTCGCCGATGTCCTGCTTCACCTTCTTGCGGGTGATCTCCACCAGGCCCAGGTTGGTGAAGCCGAGGATGTGGGTGCGGGTCTTGTCTTTGCGCATCTCCCGCTCCAGCCGTTCCAGCACCATCTTCTCGTGCTCTTTCGACTCCATGTCGATGAAGTCGACGATGATGATGCCGCCCATGTCCCGCAGCCGCAGCTGCCGGGCGATCTCCGTCGCCGCCTCCAGGTTGGTCCGGAGCACGGTGTCCGCCAGGTTGGTGCTGCCGGTGTAGCGGCCCGTGTTGACGTCGATGCTGATCAGCGCCTCCGTGTGGTCGATGACGATGTAGCCGCCGCAGTCCAGCCACACCTTGCGCTGCAGCGCCCGCTCGATGTCGGGCTCGATGCCGTAGGCCTCGAAAATGGGCGGGCCTTCGTGATAGAGGTACACCCGGTTCTTGAGCTGCGGCGAGAGGTGGTCCAACAGCTCCAGCGTCTTGTGGTACTCTTCTTCGCTGTCGATGACGAACTTGTCGACGTCGGGGGTGAAGGTGTCGCGGACCAGCCGGTAGACCAGGTCGTAATCCTTGTAGAGCAGCGCGGGCGGGGAGGCCTTGCGGGCCCGCTGCTGGATGCGGTCCCACAGCCCCAGGAGAAACCGGCAGTCCTGCAGGAGCTCCTCTTCCGACTTCCCCTCGGCCACCGTGCGGACGATGAGCCCCATCCCCTTGGGCCGGATCCGCTTGGCGATGGCCTTGAGGCGGTTTCGCTCCCGCTCGGACCCGATCCTCCGGGAGACCCCGATGTATTCCACGGTGGGCATCAATACCAAATAGCGTCCAGGGAGGGTGAGATTGGTGACCACGCGGGCGCCCTTGGTGCCGATGGGCTCTTTGGTCACCTGTACGATGATGTGCTGTCCTTCCTTGAGGATGTCCTTGATGGAATGGACGTGCCCGTCGCCGTTCTGCGAGCCGTTTTTGCTGTAGGCGAGGGCGTCGTCGACGTAGAGAAAGGCGTTCCGCTCGAGGCCGATGTTGACGAACGCCGCCTGCATGCCGGGCAGGACGTTCTCCACCCGGCCCTTGTAAATGTTTCCTACGACGCGCTGGTCCTCTTGGCGCTCCACGTAAAACTCGACCAAACGCCGGTCCTCGAGGAGCGCCGCGCGCGTCTCACCCAGGCCGACATTGACCACAATCTCCTTTTTCATGAAATGTCACTCCCAATCACTCCAAACCCCGGGCACCTCCCCTTTTCCCTGGAAAACCTGGCCGCGCCCGCTCGCGGGGGCTTCCCTGGCTTCTCGGGGAGCGAAACCCAAAACGGTAGCAATGCCTACCATCCGTCAAAATCGTGCAAAACTTTCGTCAAGCACGCGGCACAAACCCTGGACGCCGGGCCGCGCCCGCTCACGCCGCCGCGCCGCGCCTCTTGCCCCGCACCTAAAGCTTCGGCACATCCGGCCGGATGTGCCAACGTCTTCCGGATCTAGTATGCCTAGCCGCCAGTTGAGGTATGCTCGGGGGAGCGTTTTTCGAACACCTGTATGGGTTTACCATATCATATGCCGGCGTCCCTGTCAATCCCAAACGCCGATGCCAAGCGGCTTCCGGCCTCTTGCCCCCCTCCGGCGGGCGGGCCTTCCGCCTTCAGCCCCCCGGTCGCGAGGGACCCAGGACCGCGCCCAGCGGGGTCTCGATCCCGCCCGCGAACAAGGCGTCGATCAGCTCTCGCTCCCCGGCGAAGCCCGCGAGCCGCCCGTCCCGCCCCACCACCCAGACGATGTGGTAGCGCCGGGGTGCAAGCCGCGCCAGCACGTCCTTGACCGGCACCGTTTCGGAGGCTACCACGTGCCGCACGGCCTGGACGGGCAGGCGGCCCAGCACCTCCCGGCGCCGGGCCAGGTACCGCATAAAGGCGTACGGCCCCTGCTCTTCTTCCTTCCGGGCGGCAGCGAAAAGGAACGCGCCTACCGCCGGCACGCTGGCGCTGGTGACCCCGAGGACCAGCAGCAGCAGCCCGGCGGCGGCGATGGCCAGGCCGAAGCGGCGGCCCAGGCGGGCGGCGCGCTCCGTCGCCCGCAAGAACCCGGCCCGCTCCGACAGCCACGCCCGGTAGACCCGGCCGCCGTCCAGAGGCAGGGCGGGGATCAGGTTGAACCCTCCGATGAGGAGATTGGCTTCCAGCAGACGGCGGGCCAGCTCGGACGGCATCGCTTCCCATCCTTTGAGCGCCAGCAAGGCCCCGGCGGCCAGGGCGTTGGCCAGGGGCCCCGCGAGAGCGACCTTGGCTTCGGCGGCGGGGTCCAGCTCCAGTGGTCCTTCCAGGCGGGCCACCCCGCCGAAAGGAAACAGCTCCACTTCCGCGACCTCCAGGCCGCACAGCCGCGCGGCCGCGACGTGGGCCAGCTCGTGGGCGAGCGCCACGGCGAAGAGCAGCGCCGCCTCGGCCAGCACCCCCGCCGCGCCGAGGAAGGCGAAAAGGAGGAGAAACCAGCCGCTGAGGACGATGCGGACGCCAAAGAGGCGGGCGACGGTCACCGGCGGGAGCGCTCCCCGGCGGGCGTCAAGGCGCTCAGCGCAGCGGTCCCGCGGCCGGGTGCGCCACGGCCGGGAGATCGTGCCTCCCGCCGGACACGACGAACGCGAGGTACTCCTCAAACCGCGGGGTAACCGGAAAGCCCCGGAAGACGGCCCAGGCGGCCAGGAGCGCCAAGGCCAGGGCGAAGAGGACGTTGGCTGCGGCGCGCAGGAGATCCATGCCCCTCTCCCCTTTCCTCTGCCCAATATATGGGCGGCCGGGCGGGCCTATGTAGCCTTCAGGGGGCAGCTCAGAAGAGGATCTTGTGGCGGCGCATGTGGACGTTGAGGATCATGGCCACGCCCAGGAGGTTGGTGACCAGCGACGTCCCGCCGACGCTGACGAAGGGCAGGGGAAGGCCGGTGACGGGCATAATCCCCAGGGTCATGCCCACGTTCACCAGCACGTGGCCGAAGATCATCGAGACGACGCCGGCGATGATCAGCGCGCCGAACGTGTCCTTCGCTTGGGCCATCAGCCGCAACGAGCGCCACATGAGGAGGAAGTAGAGTCCCAGCAGGAGGAACGCGCCGAGAAAGCCCAGCTCTTCGCCGATGACCGAGAAGATGAAGTCCGTGTGGCGGGCCGGCAAGAACCGGAGCTGCGTCTGCGACCCCGAAAAGAGCCCTTTGCCGAAGAAGCCGCCCGAACCGATGGCGATCATCGACTGGATCACGTTCCAGCCCGCGCCGGTGCGGTCGCTGTAGGGATCGAGGAAGACCAAGAGCCTGCGGAGCTGGTACTCTTTCAGGAGCGGGAACCATCCCTGCAGCGAGGCGTACGCAGCGACGGCGAACAGCGCGGCTCCCCCTGCCCCCAGCGCCACCAAGTAGCGCAGAGGAACCCCCGCGGCAAAGAGCATCCCGAACAGGATCGCGATGAAGATCAGCGACGTGCCCAGATCCGGCTGCAGCAGGATGAGCCCGATGGGAAGACCTACGTGGATCAGCGGGCCGATGAGACCTGTGGGGCGGGCCAGCTCCTCCCGGGCCGCCAGGAGCCGCGCCAGCGTCACGATGATGGCCAGCTTGGCGAACTCCGACGGCTGGAGCTGCACGGGTCCCACGACGAACCAGCGGCGCGCGCCTTGGATGCTGGGGGCAAACAGGGGCACCGCGGCCAGGATGATTAGAGTGGCCAGGTAGATCAAGCGAGCGGCCCTGGCCCACTGCTGGTAATCGAAAAGAAGCGAGACCGCCGCGACCATCCCGCCGGCGGCGGCCCAGGCCAGCTGCCGGCGGACGTACCGGTAGGGATCACCGGGATCCAGCGAAAAGGTGGCGCTGTACACGGCGACGAGACCGAAGACGACCAGAAGGAGCGTGACGGCGATCAGGGGGACGTCCAGATTGCGGAACAAGCGGCGATCGATGTCCAAGGGTTACGAGTTGGCCTTCGCGACGACACCCCGCCGCACGGAGCGGATCGGGATGCTGGCGACGAGGGCCATCGTCTCCTCCTCTTGATCGATGTTGACTTCAAGGCCTTCGGTGTCGATCTCCAGGTACTTCGAGATGGTCTGGATCAAGTCTTCCTTCAGGGTGTCGAGCAGGTGCGGCGAGAGGCTGGTCCGGTCGTGCACCAGCACCAGGCGCAGGCGGTCCTTGGCTGCCTTCTTGCTCCCTTCTTCCCTGCTGAAAAGCCTGCCGAAGAAGTCGCGCATCACGATCCCCCCATCGCCCGCAAGTCCGGTGCGGGCCGCCGTGTCTAAGCCCTCCGGCGCACGTCGCGGCTCAGAAGGCGGCGGAGCCGCTCGACAAAGCCGTCCGGGCCGATCTGCATGAACGGGACGTCCTCGCCTTCCAGGCGGCGCACGATGTTGTAGTACGCCTGGCCGGAGCGGGTCCTGCGGTCGAAGATGACCGGCTCCCCCTTGTTGGTGGCCACGATCACTTCCTGATCGTCAGGCACCACCCCGATCAGCTGGATGGCCAGGATCTCGATGACGTCGTCGATGTCCATCATGTCGCCCCGCTTCACCATGTCGGGGCGGATGCGGTTGACGATGAGCTTGGGCGAACGGATCTCGTGCGCTTCCAGCATGCCGATGATCCGGTCCGCGTCCCGGACGGCGGAGACCTCGGGGGTCGTCACGATGAGGGCGTCGTCGGCGCCGGCGATCGCGTTGCGGAAACCGTGCTCGATGCCGGCGGGCGAGTCCACCAGAACGTAGTCAAACTCCTGTTTGAGCGTGTCGCAGAGCTCTTTCATCTGCGCGGGAGTGACGGCGTCCTTTTCCCGGGTTTGAGCGGCCGGGAGGAGAAAGAGGTTTTCCACCCGCTTGTCCTTGATCAGCGCGTTCCGCAGCTTGCACTGGCCTTCGATCACATCCACCAGATCGTAGACGATCCGGTTTTCCAGGCCCATCACCACGTCCAGGTTGCGCAGGCCGATGTCCGCGTCGACCAGGCACACCCTTCTTCCCAGCAGCGCGAGCCCCGTGCCCAGGTTGGCCGTGGTGGTCGTCTTGCCGACGCCTCCCTTGCCGCTGGTCACAACCAAGACTTTACCTGCCATCGGAGACGGACCTCCTCGTCATCGCGGGTCGTAAGCCTCAATCAGGATCATGTCGTTCTTCACCCGGGCGATCTCCGGTCCCACGGGCCTCGGCTCAGCCTCGTCCGGCGCCCTGGAGATGTAATGTGCGATGCGGAGCTGCGTCGGCTCCAGGCGGAAGGCCATGACGATGGCCTCCTCGTTGCCGGCGGCTCCCGCGTGCGCGAGCCCGCGCAAGGTTCCCAGGACGATGATGTCGCCCGTGCACGTGATCTGCGCCCCGGCGTTCACATCGCCCATGATGACCACGTTGCCGTCGAAGTCCACCCGCTGACCCGACCGGAGGGTCCTCCTCAGATACAGCGTGCGCTCTTCGGAGGCCATCTCCTCACCCCGTCCCCGTGCGGCGCGCCCTGCCGTGACCTGCGGCAAGCGCTCCCGGCGCGGGAAGGCGACGGGCCCGCCCCCTCGCGGCGTATCGTCCACCACGTGGAGCTCGATGCCGAACTCTCGCACCGCTTGCGAAAGGGCCTCGCGCTCCTCTTCCGTCAGGCGGCGGCGCCCTGCATCGAGGCGAAAGGCCGCTCCGCGAAAGAACTCACCCGACTCCTGGAGCTTGGCCCGGAGCTCCGCGATGGCCGTCTCGATGCTCACCGCTTCGTCGATGACGATGGCGACGCCCTCGCGGCTGCCCTTCAGCATCACTGCGCCTTGCCCCGCCACCTTCGCCGTCACCCACCCACGCGCATCCGTGCATTCACAGTCGTTCTGTCTTTCAACCTGAAATGCCGATCTCCTGCCCGTTCCGGGCGTTCTCGGGCCCCGGCTGCTCCCGGTGGGGATCGAAGTACCAGTCCATGATCTCCCGGGCGACGCGAGCCGCCTCCACCCCGCTTTCACCGTGCTCGGCGAAGACCACGACGACGATCTCCGGGTCGTGAGCCGGCGCGAAGCCGGCGAACCAGCCGTGCGCCGCCGTCTCCGTCTGGGCCGTTCCCGTCTTGCCCGCCGGATCGTACTCCGCTCCCGCGAAGGCCGAGTAGGCGGTCCCCCGCGGCCACTGGAGGACGTGGCGGAGGCCCTCCTTCAACGCCCGCCACGTGCTGGCCTTGGCCGGCACCCGTTCGCCCTGGTCCCCCCGGAGGTCCACCGACACGCTGCCGTCGGGGGCCTCCACGTGATGCACCAGGTGGACGGGGCGCAGCAGCCCTTCGGTGGCCACCACCAGGTAAAGGCGGGCCATCTGGAGAGGCGTCACCTGGAGAAACCCTTGGCCGATGGCGACGTCCATGGTCTCCGCCTCGTACCAGGGCTGCCGGTAGACCTGCCGCTTCCACTCGGGCGTCGGGATGAGCCCGTGCATTTCGGCCGCGGCCAGCTCGATGCCGGTGGGCCCGCCCAGGCCCAGCCGCTGCGCCCACCGGGCAATCCCTTCGATGCCGCCCGTCTGCGGCCGGAGGGCGATTTCCCAGAAGAAGTCGTTGGTGGAGCGCCCAAAGGCCTCCACGATGGTGATGGGCCCCGCCGGCGGCAGCCCGCTCCTCACCGTCCAGTCCCGCTTGCCGTACTTGTGGTAGCCTACGGCGTTGTACACCTCGTCCGGGCCGATCGCGCCGCTCTCAAGCGCCGCGATGCCGGTCACCACCTTGAAGGTGGAGCCGGGCGGGAAGGCCCGCAGCGCCCGGTTGAGCCACGGGCTCATGGGATCCTGGTTCAATTCCTCCACGTAAGAAGAGCGGTCTTCCCCCGTGAGGCGCGCGGGATCGATCGCCGGGAAGCTGGCCAAGGCCAAGATTCCCCCGGTCTTGGCGTCCAGGACGACGGCCGCCCCCTTGCCGGCCAGCCCGTGCTCGGCCTGGGCGGCCATGCGCTCGAGGCCCCGCTTCAGCGCCTCTTCCACCACCTGCTGGAACTCGAGGTCCAGGGTGAGGTAGAGGTCCATCCCGGGGCGAGGCGGTACGATCTCCAGCTCCCGGGTGGGGCGGCTCAGGGCGTTCACCTCGACCCGCCGTTCGCCGTCGGCGCCGCGCAGGAAGTGCTCGAAAGCCTGCTCCAAGCCGGCTTTGCCCACCAAATCCGTGGGCCGGTAGCCCGCCTGGAGGTCGCTGCGATCCGCAAGGCCCAGGTAGCCGATGAGGTGCCCGCCCAAGGGGCCGTAAGGGTATTCCCTCACCCATTCCTCTTCCACCAAGACGCCCGGGAGAGAGCTCCTGGCCTCCTCGATGGCCACCGCCGTTTCGATGGGCACATCCCTCTTGAGCCGGATGGGAGTGTACGGGTACTCGCCGCCCCGCCGGACCAGGTCGATGATCTCTCCAGGCTCCATCTCCAGAAGCTCGCTGAGGCGGGCCACCACGGACCCGTCGGGATCCTGCAGGCCCGACGGGACCACCGACACCGTGAACGCCAGGCGGTTGGCGGCGATCACCCGGCCCCGGGCGTCGTAAATCGCCCCCCTGGGCGCGCGGATCGGCACCGTGCGGACCCGGTTCACTTCGGCCAGCGTCTCGAAGCTGTCGCCCCGCACCACCTGGAGCTGCCAGAGCCGCCCCCAGAGGACCAGGAAGACGGCGAAGATCACCAGTGCGAACTGCTTTGCCCGCTCTTTCAGCACCGGCCGCTCGTGCTCAGGCACCGCGCGCCCCTCCCTAGCCGCCTTCCGCCGACGGCAGGATCCTGTCGTCCAACCGGTTGCCGGCGCGGTACGCCCGGGCGAGGAGCGGGTAGAGGACGATCCCGGCCAGCGCGTCGTAGAGCGCCCCGGAGAGGATCACTCGCCCGATGCCCCACCCCAGCGGCCAATCGAGCCCGAAGGCCCGCGCCAGGACCAGGTAGACCCCGTTCGAACCCAACGAGGAAACGAAGATGGCCGCGGCGTGGACCAACGCGTGCTCCCGGAAGGCTTTCTCTCCCAGAAACCCTGCCAGCGCGCCCGCCGCCGCCTTGGCCAGGGTGCCCACTCCGATGAGGCGGCCGCCGTAGAGATCGACCAGAAAGCCGGCCGCAAGGCCCAGCAGCGCCCCTTCCCACGCACCGCTGGCCAGGGCGTACGCGACCACCACCACCAGGACCAGGTCGGGCCGGATCCCGCCCAGGTCCAGCCCGGCGAAAAGGCTGGTCTGGACGGCCAGCGCGAGGAGGGCAGCCAGCAGCGTCAGGCCCCGGCGGGCCCGCGCCGCCGTCACTGCTCCGCGGAATCCTCCTCCGCCTCGTCCTCGGGCCACCATCTCACCTCGCCGTCCTCGCCGTCCAGGATCACCGTCACCCAGTCCAGCCGGGTGAAATCGACGTGCGGGCGCAGGACCGCCAGCTGCTTGAGCCCCTGCGCGTCGTCGCGCACCTCTTCGATGACGCCGATGGGCACACCCTTGGGAAAGATGTGCGAGAGGCCGGACGTGACCACCTCGTCCCCGGGCTCGAGCCTGTGCCCCACCACCAGCGGCCGCACCAGGGCCTCGCGGCCAGCCGGATCTCCTGTCCCCTCCACCAGGACCGGCATCTCGGAATCCTTGATCATCCCGCCCACGGCGCTCTTGAGATCCGTGAGGAGCAGCACCCGGGCAGTCCGGGCCGTCACGCTCTCCACGTGGCCCACCGCGCCTTGGGCGTTCACCACCGGAAGGCCGGGCCGGAGGCCGTCGACCGCCCCCCGGTTGATGGTGACGGCCGAGAACCACTGGCTGTGCGAACGGGCGATCACCCGGGCGGCGACGAACTCCCGCTCGAGCCGCTGGTTGACGCCGGCCAGCTCCCGCAGCCGCTCGTTTTCCCGCCGGACCTGTTCCAGCTCTCTCAACTGGCCCTGGAGCCGGGCCACTTCCTCCCGGAGCGCCCGGTTTTCCTCCTGCAGCCGCCCGACGGAGGCCACTGTCTCCACCGTATCCTCCACCCAGCGCGCCGCCGCGGAAAGCGCCGCCTGCACCGGTGCCACCGCGTCCCGCAGCCAGCGCTCAGGACGGCTCACCGCCGCCCTGGGGTCGGACGTCACGTACGACAAGCCCGCGAGCGCGAGGAAGAGCGCGACCACCGCCAGGGCGTGCCACTTGCCCGGTTTCACATCGCCCACGTCCTGCTTCTCTTAGGCCTCACTGGTTGAGGCGCCGGGGGTTGACCAGCACCCGCTGCATCACGTCGAAGTGCTCCAGGGCGATGCCGGTGCCCACCGCCACCGCGCTCAGGGCGTTCTCCGACACGTGCACCGGCATCCCCGTCTCCTCGGCCAGGAGCCGGTCCAGTCCGTGGAGCAGCGAGCCGCCCCCGGCCATGAAAATCCCCTTCTCGACGATGTCCGCCGCGAGCTCGGGCGGGGTCCGCTCCAGCGTGATGCGGACCGCTTCGACGATGGCCTGGACCGGCTCGGAGAGCGCCTGCCGGATCTCTTCTTGCGAGATTTCGACGGTCTTGGGCAGCCCCGTCACCAGGTCCCGGCCCCGGACCTCCATGGTCTTTCCTTCGCTTTGGATGGCCGTGCCGATGGTCTTCTTGATCTCCTCCGCGGTCCGCTCGCCGATCAACAGGTTGTACGTGCGCCGCACGTGCTGGACGATGGCCTCGTCCATCTCGTCGCCGCCGATGCGGATGGAGCGGTGGGAGACGATCCCGCCCAGGGAGATGACCGCGACCTCCGTGGTGCCCCCGCCGATGTCGACAATCATGTTCCCCCGGGGCTCCTGCACCGGCAGGCCGACGCCGATGGCGGCCGCCATGGGCTCTTCGATCAGCCGGGCGTCCTTCGCCCCCGCAGCCCGGGTGGCATCGACCACCGCCCGCTTTTCCACCTCAGTCACGCCGGACGGGACCGCCACCACCACCCGGGGCCGGAAGAAGCTGCGCCGCCGGCTGGCCCGGGCGATGAAGTGGCGCAGCATCCGCTCGGTGACGTCGAAGTCGGCGATCACCCCGTCCTTGAGGGGACGCACCGCGATGATGTTCCCCGGAGTCCTCCCGACCATGCGCTTGGCTTCTTCCCCGACGGCCAGCACCTCTTTGGTCTCGGCGTCGATCGCGACGACCGACGGTTCCTGGACGATGACTCCCTTGCCCTTGACGAACACCAGGGTGTTGGCGGTGCCAAGATCGATGCCCATGTCGCGGGAGAATCCTCGAAACATCTCGTGTCCCCTTCCCTTATGAGCCGGCGCGCAAGGCGTCCCATGCTCACCAGTATCCGGATTCTTTGAGACTGGTAAAGGTCCCGTCGCCCAGCACGATGTGGTCCAGCAGCGCGATGCCGAGGAGCTCGCCGGCGTCCCGCAGCCGGCGCGTCAGGGCGATGTCGTCGGCGCTGGGCGTCGCATCGCCGCTCGGGTGGTTGTGGACCACGATCACCGCGAAGGCGCTGCGGCGGACCGCCTCTTTAAAAAGCTCTCTCGGGTGGACGGGCGCGCCGCTCAGGTGCCCGACCGAGACGACGTGCACCCCGATGAGGCGGTTCTTGACGTCAAGCAGCAGGGCCCACACTTCTTCGCGCTCCAGGCCCCGCATGCGGGGCGCCGCCACCGCGACGGCGTCGTAGGCGCTGCGGATCACCAGATCGGGACGGCTGGGCGCCTGGAGCCGGCGGCCGATCTCGTACGCCGCCTTGATCTGCGCCGCCTTGGCGATTCCCACGCCCGGGACGGCCGTGAGCTCCTCGATGCTGGCGCCGAGGACCCGGTCGAACGATCCGAAGAGAGCGAGCAGGCGGTCGGCCAGCCCCAGCGCGGAAAGCTCGCGCGTGCCGGTGCCGAGCAGGAGGGCTAGGAGATCCCGGTTTTCCAGGCGGTCCGCGCCGAAGCGCACCAGCCTTTCCCTGGGTCTTTCCACCGCGGGGAGCTCCCGGATGCCCGGCAGGACCCGCAAATCGTTCAACTGATTCGACAAGCCATGCCCAACCTCCCTGTCTTGGAACGGTTCAACCCGCGAAATTGCTAAAACACTTCGACGCCAAAGAGCGCCAGCATGCGGGCGAGCCGGTAAAGCGGGAGGCCGACGACGTTGAAGTAGCAGCCGTGGATGCCCCGGACCAGCGTCGCGCCGTACCCTTGGATCCCGTACGCGCCCGCCTTGTCCATCGGCTCTCCCGTCGCCACGTACCGGGCGATCTGCTCGTCCGTGAGGGGCCCGAAGGTGACGTCGGTCGCTTCCACCTCCAGGGCGTGCCGGCCGCTGGCCAGGTGCCGCAGGCTCACGCCCGTATACACCCGGTGCGTCCGGCCTGACAAGAGCCTGAGCATGCGCCGGGCATCCTCTTCGTCCTCGGGCTTGCCCAAAATGGTGCCGTCGATGACCACAATGGTGTCGGCGCCGATGACCAAAGCGTCCGGGTGGCGGCCGGCCACGTCCAGGGCTTTTCCGTCGGCCAGGGCTTTCACCCGCGCGACGGGATCCCCGTCCGTCACCTGCGATTCATCAAAGCGGGCCGGCTCGACGGCAAACGAAAGGCCCAGGTCGCTCAAGAGCGCCCGGCGCCTGGGCGACGCGGAGGCCAAGACGATCTTTGGCGGCGAAGGGCTTGTCCCATGGGGCATGGCTGTCGACTCCGTTTCACTCACTAGTGTACGCGCGCTGGGGCCCGAGGCCAAGGCTCATTTTGCGCTCAGCGGGGGCGGACGGCGAGCCAGCGGACTTCCACCGCCGCCCGGGTCCGGGGGTGAATGCGGAAGGCGCGCAGGTAGGGCCTGCCCTGCCGCAGGCCGACGATGAGGTAGAAGGCGTCCAGGTAGTGTGCGGAAAGCAGATCCGCCTTGGAGGGCGACGCCCCCGTCGAAGGATGGGAGTGGTAGATGGCCACCAGCTCTTCGCCCCGGCGCTCCATGGCCGTGAAGGCCTCCCGCTGCCCGGCGGGGTCCATGACGAACCGCTCCGTGGGCTCGGGGGCCACGTTGGGCACCGGGTAGTGGCTGGTCGCGACGCCGTCCCGGCCGCCCAGAAGGCCGCAGGCTTCCGCCGGCGCCGCCTGCAGGCTGGCGGCGAACATCGCGTCCAGCACGGGGCGCTCGATCCAGAGCCGCCGGGGAGGCGCCCCTGGCCGGACCGGGGTGCGGCCGCCTTCGTGCCCGCGGCCCGTCCCCGCCGGCCAAGGGAGCGAGAAGGGGTCAGATCCCCCCGGCAATAGCGGGGACGATAGCGACTTCGTCGCCGTCCTTGAGCTGGGTCGCTTCGCCGTCCAGGGCGCGGATGTCCTCCCCGTTGACGTAAACGTTGACAAACCGCCTGAGGTTTCCGTCTTCATCGTAGAGCCGGTCCTTCACGTCCGGGTACTCGGAGACCAGCCGGGCGAGGACCTCGCCCACCGCGCCGCTCTCGACGCTCACCTCGCTCTTGTCGCCCACCAGCGCGCGAAGCAGCGCAGGGATGCGGATGGTGACCGCCATGGTGACGACCTCCTTCCGTGACAGGGTGCGCTATAGACGGATGGTTCACCATACCACCCCCCGTGTCCTTCCGTGTAATCCGCTCGGTTTCGTAATATTTTATGCCGGCACCGGCCGGGAGAGGGCGCCGGCGGGAGCACAGGATCGCTGGTGCCGCCGGCGAATACGTTCCCGAGAGGTCCAACATCGCGCCGGAGGTGTCCTTTGATCGTGAGTGTACGCAGCTGCATCATCCTGGGTTCCGGGCCGGCGGGACTCACCGCCGCCTTGTACGCCGCGCGCGCCAACCTCAAGCCGCTGGTCATCGAGGGGAACGAGCCCGGCGGCCAGCTGACCCTCACCACCCTGGTGGAGAACTTCCCCGGCTTTCCCGAAGGGATCATGGGACCTGACCTGATGAACAACATGCGCCAGCAAGCGGCGCGGTTCGGCGCCGAGTACGTCCCCGGCAACGCCGTCTCGTGCGATCTCAGCTCGCGGCCGTTCCGCGTCACCACGGAGCGGGGCGAGACGTACGAAGCCCACTCGCTCATCGTCGCCACGGGAGCCTCCGCCAAGCTCCTGGGGCTTCCCAACGAGAGAGCCCTGGTGGGGCGGGGCGTCTCCACCTGCGCCACCTGCGACGGCTTCTTCTTCCGCGACCGGAAGGTGGTGGTGGTAGGCGGGGGCGACTCGGCCATGGAGGAGGCCCTTTTCCTCACCAAGTTTGCCAGTTCGGTGACGGTGGTTCACCGCCGGGACCAGCTGCGCGCCTCCAAGGTGATGCAGGAGCGGGCGTTCGCCAACCCCAAGATCGACTTCATCTGGAACACCGTGGTCGTGGACGTCCTCGGCGCGGAGGAGGGGAAAGTGACGGGCGTGAGGCTGCGCGACGTGGTCACGGGCCAGGAGCGCGACTTCCCCTGCGACGGCCTCTTCGTCGCCATCGGCCATACGCCCAACACCCAGATCTTCCAGGGCCAGCTGGAAATGGACCCGCAGGGCTACATCAAGGCGTACGACAGGACCCGCACCAGCGTGCCCGGGGTCTTCGTCGCCGGCGACGTCCAGGATTATCTCTACCGGCAGGCCATCACGGCGGCGGCCTCCGGCTGCATGGCCGCCATCGACTGCGAAAAGTGGCTCATCGAGCAGGGCCTCGCCACGTGAGGCTCCTCGTGAAACACCCGGAGGACCGTGAAAACGCGGCACGGGCGGCTCCCATGAGCCGCCCGTGTTCACTCTGTTCACTCTTGCCTGGATGCTGTCGTCCCCGGGCTCTAGCCCGCGGTGACCCCCAGCTCCGCGGTGACCCGCTGGGCCAGCGCGAGGTACGCCGCCTGGGCGGGAGACCCGTCGGCCAGGGCGACGGGAATCCCCTTGTCGCCGTAGGTGCGGGCTTCCATCGTCAGCGGGATGGTGCCCAGGAGCGGCACGCCCAGCTGCTCGGCCACGGCGCGCCCGCCCCCTTCCCCGAAGATGGGCGTCGCCTCGCCGCAGCAGGGGCAGACGAACGCCGACATGTTCTCGACCACGCCCAGCAGCTTCTGGTTGGTCTTGAACGCCATCTGCGCGGCCCTGAGCGCCACGTTGGAGGCGACCACCTGCGGCGTGGTCACCACCAGCAGCGCCGCCTTGGGCAGGAGCTGGGCCACGTCCAGCGCCATGTCGCCGGTGCCGGGGGGAAGGTCCAGGAGGAGGAAGTCAGGCTCGCCCCAGACCACGTCGTTCAAGAACTGCCGCAGGATCTTGCCCAGCATCGGCCCGCGCCAGACCACCGGCGTGTTCTCGTCGACGAAGTTGCCCATGGAGAGCACCTTCATGCCGTGGGCCGGGATGGGGATGATCTTCCCGTCCACCACCACGGGACGCCGGCCTTCGATGCCCATCATCCGGGGGACGCTGAAGCCGTAGATGTCGCAGTCGAGGATGGCGACGTCGAAACCCATGCGGTGCAGGGCGGCGCCCAGGTTTACGGTGACGGTCGACTTGCCCACGCCGCCTTTGCCGCTGGCCACGCCGATGATGCGGGTCCGCGAGTCGGCCGCGGCGATGGGCGCCGAGAGGGTTTGTCCAAAGAGCTGGTCCCGCTTCTCCTTGGACATCTCCACCATGTGCACTTCGACGTCCTCGACGCCGGGAAGGCCCCGCACCGCTCGCTCTACGTCGGCCGCGATGTGGTCCTGGAGCGGGCACCCGCGGGTGGTGAGCGCGATGGTGACGCGCACCCGCCCGCCCTCGACTTCGACGTCTTCCACCATGTTGAGTTGGACCAAACTGCGCTTCAGCTCGGGGTCGTGAACCGACTCCAGCACCTTGAGGACTGCCTCACGAGTGACCAAAACCAGCCAGCCTCCTTCGCCCGCCGTCACGGCGAGGGCGAGACGGGCGCTCATTCGTAAAAACTTACGATCTCCACCCCAGTATAATAGTGGGTCAAGATCTGGTCAAATCCGAAGCCTGCCCGGGCCATCGCGTCGGCGCCGTATTGAGACATTCCGATGCCGTGGCCGTAGCCCCGCACGACGAAGCGGACGGCATCGCCCAAATCCTCCACGTCGAACCAGTTGGACCGCAGGCCCAGGGCCTCCCTGAGCTGCCTTCCGGTCACCACCGCCTCGCCGACCCGCACTCTTTCCACCCGGCCGCTGGGAAAACGGGAGAGCACCTGGACCGTGAGATTTGCGGCGCCTGCCGCCCCGCCCCCGCTGACGGGCAGCGCGTCCCGGCCGGCCAGACCGGCGACGGCTTCGGCCAGGTGCGCTTTGGAAACCACGGTCTCGGTCCGCTGGTACCGGTCGTTGGCCGAGTACGGGTCGTCCACGCTGCGCAGGTAAGGCACGTACGACGGCCAGTAGTTCTCGGAGTCCTCAGTCCGGCCGCCGCTGGAGGCGTGATAGGCCGGGTAGATGATCTCATCGCCGTAGACCATCACCAGCCCCCGCGTCTCGGAGACCGCCCGGGTGATCTTGGCCCAGCGCCAGTAAAAGGAGAGTCCCCACTCCTCGCGCGCCGATTCGGGCGAGCGCCACGCCTGGTGCGTGCGGTGGTCGGTGCTGATGATCGCCTCGGGATGATCGGGCAGGGGCCGGCCTTGGTTGAGCAGGTTCAGAGCCAGCGTCCGCGCGGCCACGGCCTGCGCTTTGAGGGCTTCGATGTGAAACGTCGTGGGCATCTCGGCGGCGATAACGCCCTTCACGTAGTCCTCCAAGTCCATGGTGACCACGCGGCCGAGATCGTGCCGGTACACCTGGAGCAGGATGGGCGGCCGCTCCGGGACGGCGTGCATCCGCCCCACCCACCAGCCCAGAATCCCCGAGGCGATCATCAAAAAGACGGTCCAGCGCAGCGGGACCCGCCGCTCTGCGCGGCGACGCCGCCAGTACCTTCTCACATCCGGTGCCCTCCACGCGGTCCCCAAACCCGCGGGAAAGCGTATGGCTGCTGGGAAGCGAGTATGCCGGAGAGTCACTGGGCGATGTAGGCGTCGTGGCCCATGGAGATGAGCTGCTCGGCGAAATCCCGGGCCCGCTGGAGGCTGCTGAAAGCCCCCGCCTGCACCCGGTACTCGCCGGTGGCAGCATCCCGGAGCACCCAAGCGTCGGGGACCGCCGGGGTGCCCGTCTTCAGGGCGTCCGCCACCCGCACGGCTTCGTCGCGCGTGCGGAAGTGGCCCACGTGGACGCGGTATACGGTGGCAGCCACCTGGCCTTGCCGGGAGGCGGCCCCGCTCGCGGCGGCCTGTCCCCCTGCCGCGGGGCTGGAGGACGGCGGGGCCTGGACCGCGGCCGGGGCTGC
>PKEX01000011.1 GCA_002919235.1 Clostridia bacterium | reverse complement strand
GCCGGGGGCGGCTCCGCCGCCTCGCCCCCTACACCGGCGGCACCGGCGGCCCGGGCGCCGCACCCGCGCCCCGGGCGACAGAGATTGCGAGGGATGAACCATGGGCGCCACAAGCGCGACAGCAGTGAGCCATAAGACGACGGGCGCGCAGCGGAGATTGGCCCTTCGCGAGATGCGGTGGGCGTACGCCCTGCTGGCTCTGCCTCCCGTGCTGATCTACCTGGCCGTCACGGCCTATCCGGCCATCTTTTCCGTCGCGCTGAGCATGACCGACTACAACGGCGGAAGGCTCTTCGGCGGCACGCGGCCCATCAACTTCGTCGGCTTGCGGCACTACGCCCGCATGTTCCAGGACCAGTACTTCTGGATCAGCCTCAAGAACAACCTCTGGATCGTGGCCATCTCGGTGTTCGGCCAGATCCCGCTGGGCTTTGTCATCGCCTACGCCCTTCACCGCAAGCTGGTCCGCTTCCGGGACTTTTTCCAGACGGTGATCTACCTGCCCTCCGTCATCTCCACCATCGTCATCGCCATCCTGTGGCAGGCGTTCTTCTCGCCGTACGGCGCGCTCACCGAGATCATCCGCCGCTTTTTCAACCCGGGCTGGGTGAACATGATCTTCTTGAATCCCCGGCTGGCCCTGTCCGCGGTCCTCTTCGTCATCCTGTGGATGTACACGGGCATTTACATGATTATCTTCCTCGCGAACCTGCAGAAGATCCCGCCCGAGATCCTGGAGGCCGCCAAGATCGACGGGGCTTCCGAAGCGCAGGTGGTGCGCCACGTCGTCCTGCCCATGATGTCCGGCGTCATCGTCACGTCCGCCATCTACGCGATCGCCGGCTCACTCAAGAGTTTTGACTTGATCTTTGCCATGACCGCGGGCAACCCGGCCCGCCGCACCTCGGTCCTGGCCGTGTACATGTACGACACGGCCTTCCGGGGCGCGCCGGACTTTCCGATGGCCAACGCGGTCTCCACGTTTATGATCATCGTCAGCCTCTTGCTGATCGGCATCGTCTTGCTCGCGGCCCGCTGGTTCAGGAGTGATTACGATGCGGAATAAGAGCGAGATCGGCCTGGTCACCCGCATCCTCTTGTACGCGCTGCTCATCGTCTTTGCGGCGCTGACCATCTACCCCATCTACTGGGTGATCATCAATTCGTTCAAGACGACCCAGGCGTTCCAGCTGGACCGCCTCGGCCTGCCACGCAACTGGGTGATCGTCAACTACGTGACCGCCTGGCGCCTGGGCAATTTCACGGTCCTCTTCGGGAACAGCCTGTTTTACACCGCGGTGGCGACGGCGGGCATCATCTTCGGCTCGCTCTCCGCAGGCTTCGCGTTCGCCAAGCTCCCGTCCCGGGCCACCAAGTATCTTTATGGAATCTTCATCATCGGGCTGCTGCTCACGATCCAATCCATCATGGTGCCGCTCTTCATCATGATCAATGCCATCGGATTATATAACACACGCCTTGGCGTCCTCATCCCCTACATCGGGTTCGGGCTGCCGCTGGGGGTGTACCTCTGCACCGAGTACATCCGCTCGATCCCCAATTCAGTGATCGAATCCGCCCGGATCGACGGGGCGAATTACCTCACCATTTTCGCGCGGATCATCGCCCCGATGGCCAAGCCCGTGGTGGCCACGCTGACCATTTTGACCATTCACAGCGTGTGGAACGAGTTTATGCTCATCAACATCCTGGTGTCGAGGCCCGCGCTGAAGAGCCTTCCCGTGGGCATCCTCATGTTCTCGGGCGCCCTGTCCACCGACTACGGCAAGCAGTTTGCAGGAATCGTCATCGGGTTGGTGCCGATGATCCTCTTTTATCTCGCATTCCGCAAGCAAATCACGCAAGGCGTCGCGGCCGGCGCCATCAAGGGCTGACGGGAAACCTCGAATCCTGATCTCATTTTGAAAGGATCCTTTAAGAAAGGATGCAACTCCCAGGACCTGTCGAGAGCCCCCTCAATACGATATCGCTGAGAAGTCGAAATCTCAGCGCAAGGGGGCTCTCGCGGTGCAGGGGACTCAAACCGCCTCCGCTCCCCGGAAAGTCGCCATCGTGGGCGGCGGCCCGACCCGGCGAAAGGCGCCGTTCAACGATCCCACCTGGGAGATCTGGGGCTTTTCCAGCCGCAAGTGGCGCTATCCCCGGATTTCCCGCTGGTTCGAACTCCACCATCTCACGGACCTCAGGCAGCAGCTGGCGGTGCGCAAAGCCCGCCGCCGGACCTTCAAGGGGTACATGCGCTTCATGCGCCGCCTCCGCTGTCCGGTGTACATGGCGAAAAAGCACCCCAAGATCCCGCAGAGCGTCACCTTTCCCGTCAAGCGGCTGGTAAAGGAGTTTGGCCGCTGCTTCACCAGCACCGCGTCGTACATGGTCGCGCTGGCCATCTCCGAGGGATACGACGTCATCGGCCTTTGGGGCATCGATCCCACGTCCAAGTCCTACAGCTACCAGCGGCCTACCCTCAAGTACCTGCTGGCCATCGCCAAGCGGCGCGGCATCAAGATCGTCCTGCCCAAGAGCCTGCGGCTGAAGATCCCGTCCAAGCCCCGCTTTGTCCGGACCAAAGTGCTCTACGCATACGGATGGCGTTCAAAGCACGCCTGGTGGCGCGACCGGGTGCGTAGGCGCCTCCGGGCGCTGAGGCGAAAGCGCCGCCGGCGCCGCTAGCCCGGCCGCACCCCGGGGCTTCCGCCCGGCTCCTAGGTCCCGCCGCAGCGCCCGGTCGCCCCTGCCGCCCGGGCTCTCATCCGGAAGGAATGGAGTGACCCGCCATGGCCAAGAGGCGCAAGCGCCTTTTCAAGAAGAGGTTCAAAAAGAAGCTTAAGATGCGGGTGTACACGGCCTTCGACCGCGCCCGGCGCCGGAGGGTGATCGTCAAGAGAAACCCTAAAGTGCGGGAGGTGCGGCACGAGTACCGGGCGCTCAAGGCCAACCAGAAGAACCCCTACGTGGTCCGGTTGATCCGCTGCCGGGTCCGGCGGCGCTTCGGCCGGCGAGTCGGCTACCTGATCCTCGAACGGGTACGGGGGCGCACCATCCGGCAGCTGCTGAAAAGGCGCCCCAAGGCGCTGGCCGCCCGCGCGGTCCCCATCGCGCTCAACCTGCTGAAGGCGGTGGAGCTCCTGCACCGCTCGGGATACGTCCACGGCGACCTGCACGCCGGCAACGTGCTGGTGACGGACCTCCAGTCGGCCCGCGTCAAGCTCATCGACTTCCAGCATGCGGTCCGCGTCAACGCCCGGGGCAGGGCCCGGGCCCGGCGCACCCTGCCGAAGCCCCCCGCGCACCTAGCGCCCGAAACCCGCCGCCGGACCATCGACCGCCGCTACGACATCTACGGCGTCGGCTTCATCCTGGGCTCCATGCTTCTCGGGCGTGAACCTGCCCGCCGCCGCGCCCTGTGGCGCCGGCGGGAGCCCCGCCGCCTCTGGGCCGTGGTGCGCGCGGCGATCCGCAAGAGCCCAGCCCGGCGCTTCCGCTCCGCCGAGGAGATGCGGCTCGCCCTGGAGGCCGCGGCCCGGGGCGAGCCCTAGGCCATGCAGGGCCGCGGCGCTGCAGGGCCGCCCCGGGCGGGCAGCCCCCTTACCTAGGGCCGTGCACGACAACGTATGACGGGTCCCTTGCAATTGACACGGGATTCGCCTTGCGATAGGTTGATGTTATGCGCGAGGCCAGAACCCGTGGGGAGAGAGGGTCACCCGTGAGTCGACAAACTTCGACACCACCTGCCGGCGGCGGGGCCCGCCGGATGCGGGATTTCACCACCGGCAGCATCCCCGGTCACATCCTGTGGTTTTCGCTGCCCATGTTCTTGGGCAACCTCCTACAGGCGCTCTACAACATGGTCGACAGCTTCTGGGTGGGCCGCTTCATCGGGGCCGAGGCCCTCGGCGCCGTCTCGGTGAGCTTTCCCATCATCTTCGCCCTGGTCTCTCTCGTGCTGGGCCTCACCATGGCCAGCACCACCATGGTGGCCCAGTACCGGGGCGCAGGCGACCACCACATGGTCCGCAAGACCGTGGCCAACTCCCACCTGGTCATCGCCTTGGCCGGGATCGTCTCGACGCTGCTGGGGCTCGCCCTCAGCGAGAGAATCCTCCGGCTGATGCAGACCCCGGAGGAGATTTTCGACCAGGCCGTGGTGTATCTCAATATCTTCTTGACCGGCCTGGTCCCCTCGTTCCTTTACAACGTCGCGAGCTCCATCCTGCGCGGCCTGGGGGACTCCCAGACGGGCCTCAGGTACCTGGCGTACGCCACCATCTTCAACATCGCCGCCGACCCCTTGTTCATCTTTGGATTCGGGCCCATTCCCCCGCTGGGAATCAGGGGCGCCGCCATCGCCACCGTCTTGGCGCAGGTGCTGAGCGCGGTGCTGATCATTCGGTACCTCGCACGGCACACCGATCTCTTGTCTTTCGACCCGAAGCTGTGGAAACTCGATTTCAAGCTCTGCCGCACCATGTTCCGGATGGGCATCCCCGCGGGCCTGCAGTCCGTAGTGGTCTCCTTTGCCATGATCGTGCTCACGTCCATCATCAACACCTTCGGCCCCATCACCGTCGCCGCGTTCGGCGTCGCCAGCCGCATGGACCAGTTCGCCTTTATGCCCGCCCAATCCATCAGCCTCGCGGTGACGGCGCTGGTCGGGCAAAACCTGGGCGCCAACCGCCTCGATCGGGTGCGGGAGATCGTCCGCTGGAGCATGCAGCTGGCCTTCGGCATCACCGCGGTGGTGACGCTGGTCGCGTTCCTCTACCCGACGCTGCTCATCCGGATCTTCACCACGGATCCGGCGGTGCTTCGAGAAGGCGTCGGCTACCTGCGCATCGTAGGTCTATCCTACGTCCCGCTGGCGCTGATGTTCACCGTCTCCGGGGTGATGCGGGGCGCGGGCGACACCACCCCGTCCATGGTGATCAGCCTGCTCACGCTGTGGCTGGTCCGGCTGCCCCTGGCGTATTTCCTAGCCTATCGCCTGGGCTGGGGTGTGAACGGGGCCTGGGCGTCGATCACCGTCAGCGCCGCGTTGGGGTTCCTGTGCAACTACGGGTACTACCTCACGGGCCGCTGGAAGGAGAAAGTGATCGTCTCCCGGCCGCCTGAACCGGCCGCGCAGCCGTAGGCGCGAGATTTTCACAGGTTTGAGGAGTGAGCGGTGGTGCACCTCTCCAACATCTCTCCCCACGCCGTTGAGCGGATCGGCGGCTTTCTGGGCGAGCGGTTCCATAACAACAAGGAGCGGCGCCTCAAGAACTGGACGCTCGTGGAGGACTTCATCTCCCTCTATGAGAGAAAGTCGCACCAGGAATGGTTTTGGATCGGGGAGCAGGCCGGCAAGTGGCTGGATGCAGCAGCCTACGCTGCGGTGATCAGCCGCGACGACGAGCTGGCGGAGCGGGTGCTCCAGGCAGTCGACCAACTGGCAAGGAGCCAGGAAGCCGATGGCTACCTGGGCGTGACCGCCCCGTGGAACCGGACGCCCGTCCGGGGCATGCAGCTTTACGAATGGTATTTCCTGATCCACGGCCTCCTGGTCTGCCACGAACTCCTGGGCTCGGAACAGGCCCTCGAGACGGCGAAGCGGCTCGGAGATTTCATCATGCGCACGTGGGGCGTGGGAGAGGGGCGCTTCCCGCTCATGGGGAGATTCCCCGGCAACGGCCACGACGGCGGCGAGGGCACCCTGATCCTGGAACCCATGGTCCTCCTGGGGCTGCGGACGGGCGACGAGGCGGTCATCCGCTGGTGCGAGGAGACCGTCCAGATGTGGGACCAGTGGGCGGAGACCTATCCGGAAAGCCGGCACACCGGTTCGTACTCGATGATGAAAGCGGTGGCGTCGGGAGAGGCCGACGTGTACCAGGTGCGGGAAAACGTCCACGCCCACACGCTTCACATGACGCTTCTGGGCCTCGCCGCGCTCTACGAAGCCACCGGCAGCGAAGAGTACCGCCGGGTGGTCCTCGGCTGCGTGGACCGGATCCGGGAGACGATGATTTTCATCACCGGCGGGATGAGCTCGGGAGAGCGGTACGTGCCGTACCCGTTTTACAACCCCCGGAACGACATCGAGGTCTGCCCGATGCACAGCTGGGTCCTCCTGGCCAACCAGGCGCTTCTCTGGACGGGAAAGCCGGAGTACGCCGAGGAGATCGAGCGGACGCTGCTCAACAACTTCCTGGCCGCCCAGCGGGCGGACGGCTCCAACTGGCACTACATGATCCCCATGAACCATCCGGCCCAGCCGTGTTCCACCCCCAACTGCTGCAATTCGTCCGGGCCCCGGCTCATCGCCCGGATGCCGGCGTTCCTCTACGGCCGGACCGGCGACGGCCTGGCGATCCATCTCTACTGCGATTCGGAGATCCGCTTCGAGGCGGGCGGCGTTCCCGTCCACCTCGTACAGGAGACTGCCTACCCCAGCGACGGCCTCGTCCGCATCACCGTCCAGCCCGAGGCGCCGTGCCGGTTCACCCTCCACCTGCGCATCCCGTCGTGGGCCGATGAGGCGCGGATTGCCGTGAACGGAGAGGGCACGGCGGTCGCGGCCCCCGGCACGTACGAACGGGTGGAGCGGGAGTGGCGGCCGGGCGACCGGGTGGAGCTCCAGCTGCCCATGCCCATCCGCCTGCAGCGGGGGCCGAGGCAGGCGGCGGTGATCCGGGGCCCGCTGGTCTACGCGTACTTCCAGTCGATGCAGGACGACCCGGCCCGCTTTTACTGGAACCACGGCGTCTACCCCGACGACGTCGAGCTGGTGCTGGACAGCGACTCGCCGGCGGAGCTGTTCCGGGAGGAGGCCGCCCCCGAAGGGTGGCTCGGCCCCGCCCTCCGGGTGCGCGCCGTGCAAAAACCCCGGGCTCCCATGTTTGCCAGCGAGAGCGCGAACCGGCGCTTGCCGGGCGCCAAGGAGTTTTCCGCCCGGCTCCTGCCTTTCGCCAACCAGGGGGCCCAGCAAGGGCATTACGCCGTCTTCCTGGACTACACCGCGTCGTCCATCTCGGAACGGCTCTCGTGAGAATTCGCCCGGGAAAAGAGACAGGGCGCTGCGGGCGGAGATCCACCCGCAGCGCCCTGCTCTTGTCCGGCGTTTTACCTCATCTCCAAGACCACGACCGACCGGGGCGGCAGCGTGGCCTTCCATCCCTTCGCCGTCAGCTGGTGGTCGTCGAAGGGCACCGGGACCACCGCGTCGGGATGGTCGAACGTGTTGTGCGAGTTCATGGCCGGTCCCGTCAGGACGCGTCCTTGAATCTCCGAAACCGCCGCGCCCCGCACCTCCGCTTCGACGGCCCGCTCCCGGGAGGGATCCAGGTTGCACAGGGTGACCGTGATGCTCCCCTCTTGGCTCCGGGAGGCGGAGACGCTGATGGCCGGGAGGCTGTCGTCCTTCCAGGTGTACTGCTCCGCCTCGACCCACGTCGGAAGGAGCGTCGCCCCCTGGTGGGGCTTGTACATCTCAAAGACGTGGTAGGTGGGGGTCACAATCATCTTGGGCCCGTCCGTCAGGATCATCGCCTGCAAGACGTTGACCGTCTGGGCGATGTTGGCCATCTTCACCCGCTCGGCGTGGTTGTTGAAGATGTTTAGGTGAAGCCCGGCCACCAGCGCGTCCCGCACCGTGTTCTGTTGATAGAGGAACGCGGGGTTGGTGCCCGGCTCCACATCGTACCAGGTGCCCCATTCGTCCACGATGAGGCCCACCCGCTTCAGGGGATCGTAGCGGTCCATAATGGCGCTGTGCCGCTTGATCAGCTCTTCGATCCGGAGCGCCTTCTTCAGGGTGATAAACCACTCGTCCTCGTCAAATTCGGTGGCGGAGCCCTTCTTGGCCCAGGTCCCGGGCACGGTGTAATAGTGCAGGCTCAGGCCGTCCATATAGGCGCCGGCCTCCCGCATCAACACCTCGGTCCAGCGGTAGTCGTCGCCGTTGGGACCGCAGGCGATCTTGTAGATGCGGTTCTTGCCGAAATGGCGCACGTACGTCTGATAGCGCCGGTAAAGATCGGCGTAGTACTCCGGGCGCATGTTGCCGCCGCAGCCCCAGTTCTCGTTGCCGATGCCGAAGAAGGGCAGCCGCCACGGCTCTTCCCGCCCGTTCTGCCGCCGCAGGTCCGCCATGGGCGATTTGCCGTCGAACGTAATGTATTCGACCCACTGGGCCATCTCCTGGACGGTGCCGCTGCCCACGTTGCCGCAGATGTAGGGATCGGCGCCCAGCAGCTCGCAGAGATCCATGAACTCGTGGGTGCCGAAGTGGTTGTTCTCCGTCACCCCGCCCCAGTGGGTGTTGACCATGGTCGGGCGCTTCTCCCGCGGCCCGATGCCGTCCATCCAGTGATACTCGTCGGCAAAGCACCCGCCGGGCCACCGGAGCACGGGAGGATTCAGCTTTTTGAGCGCCTCCACCACGTCCTTGCGGATGCCCCGGATGTTGGGGATGTCCGAATCCTCTCCCACCCAAAATCCTTCGTAAATGCAGCGGCCCAGGTGCTCGGAGAAGTGCCCGTAGATGTATTTCTCAATCGTGACGCTCCCGAGGTCGGCACCGATGATGACTCGATTCACACGCCTCCACCCTTTCTGACCGTTCTTGCTGCGGGGCCGCCGTAAAGCGCCGTTTTCGCCCGCGGCTCGCTCGCCGGGAGGATTCGCTCCCTGGACTGCCTTTCCTCCGCCGGCCCCGCTGGTCCTCGAATTATGAACATTTTATGAACAGTTTCTAATAGAGAAGGGACGTTGCAAAGAAAGGTCAAATTCACTCTCCGAGGATGCACGAGGGTCGCCCGAGGGACCGGCCAATGCAAACACCCCCCACCCGCGCGTTGGAACCGGTTCCTGGAAAGACCCTCCGCGACATCATCTGCCAAAGGCCCCGCGGTCCGCGCGGGGCCTTTTCCTTGACTTCGCCGCCGGGCGCACGGCCGTCCCGCTGACGCGTCAGAGCTCAAGCCACATCCCGTCGTAACTGAGGATCATCCCCTCCCGTTCCACCCGGGGCGCCGCCTCGTCGTGCGGCGGCCAGTGGTGGGCGTTGATGTGGGAGAGGACCACCCGGGAACCGGGCGCCAGCGCGCCGATCTTCCGCAGGCGGGCGACCACCTCCCGCACGTCGTGGAGCGACATGTGGTTGCTGGCCGCCCCGTGTCCGGTAAAGCCGGTGGTCGCGTCGAGGATCACCGCGTCCAGCTGCCGCCCTTCCAAGAGCTCCCACGCCTCTTCCGGCGGGGTCCCGCCGTCGAGGCCGTAGAGGAGCGCCCGCCCTGCCTGATCTTCGATGAGGTAATTGAACGAGACGTCTCCCGGGACCGGATGGTTGGCGGGGATCGCCGTAAACCGGTACGAGCCCACTGCGAAGGACTGGCCGGCCCGCACCGGGCAGAGCGCCATGCGCAGCGCTTCGGGAGTGCTGCCCCGCAGCGAGGCCGCGACGTCGTCCAGCAGTTTTTCCGAGCCGTAGACAAAGAGCAGGGGCAGCTGGCCGTAGCGGGGCACCACCGGGGCACCGCCTTGAGGTTCCTCCCTGCCGTCTCCCAGCCGCCAGCGGAAGAGGTGGGGGTAGAAATGGTCCATGTGCCCGTGGGTAAAGACCAGGTGGCGCACGGCGCTCAGGTCGACGCCGGCGTCCCAAGCCTGGGACGTGAGGGTGGGCGGGTGGTCGATCACCACGTCCGGCTCCAGGAAGGCGCAGGCGTTTCGCCGCCGGTTGCGCCCCCCCAGCTCGCGGATACGGCGGCACTTGGCGCAGGCGCACCAGACGGAAGGCACCTCTTCGGCGGCACCGGTACCGAGGAAAAGCAGCCGCATCAGGCGCCACCTCCGGATGCTGCGGCCTCGGCCGCCGCTTCTTTCCGGAGCTTGCGGATCTGGTGCGCCAGGTAGAGCGCGCCCCCTGCCAGGAGCGCCAGGCTCAAGGGCCGGGTGAAGAACGTGGTGTAGGTCCCCGCGATCATCACCGCCCGCCGGAACTCCGACTCCAGCATCGGCCCGAGGATCAGGCCCAGCACCAGGGGAATCACCGGGTAGCCGGCCCGCTTCATCCACCAGCCCAGAATGCCGAAGGCCACCGCGGCAAAGGCGTCAAAGACCGAGCTCTCCAGGGCGAAGGCGCCGATGATCGAAAGGAGCAGGACCAGGGTGCTGAGGAGGTACGGGGGGATCATCAGCGCCCGGGCGAAGAGGCGGACGCCGCCCAGCTGGAAGAGGAGCATGCAGATGTTGGAGACCACCATGGCCACGAAGATGGCGTAGACCAGGTCCATGTGCTTGCCGAAAAGCATCGGCCCCGGCGCAATGCCGTGCATGATCAAGGCGGCCATCAGCATCACGGCGGCGGACTCGCCGGGGATGCCCAGCGCCAGCGTGGGGATGAGGCCGCCGCCGATGCAGGCGTTGTTGGCCACTTCCGGCGCCAGGACGCCGTCCAGGGCGCCCTTGCCGAACTTCTCCTTCTCAGGCGAGATCTCCCGGGCCCGCTCGTAGGCCAGGACCACCCCGACGCTGGCCCCTGCTCCGGGCAGCGCCCCGATCACCGTGCCGATCCCGATGGATTCCAGGATGATGCGGGCCCGGCTGATCAGGTACTTCATCGACGGGAAGACCTTGCCGATCTTGGGGATCACTGCCTGGAGCCCGCCCTTCCGGGTCGTCTCCAAGTCCTCCAGGACCTGGGCGATGCCGAAGAGCCCGATCAGGGCCGCGACCAGAGAAAACCCGTTGAGCAGGTAGATGTTGCCCAGGGTAAACCGGGGCAGCCCCGCGATGCTGTCGATTCCCACCGTGCCCAGCATCATGCCGAAGAGGGCCGCCAGGATCCCCTTGGAGATGGCCTTGCCCGACGTCGCGGCGATGACCGTAAGCGATGCCACGGCCAGTGAGAAGTATTCGGCCGGGCCGAACCACAGGGAGGCCGCGGCCAGGAGGGGTGCGGCGAAAAAGAGCACCAGCATGCTCCCGAGACCGCCGATGAAGGACGCCACCACTGCCGTTCCCAGCGCCACGCCGCCCTCGCCCTTCCTGGCCATCGCGTACCCGTCGTACACGGTGGCGATGGCGTTGGGGTTGCCCGGGATCCCAAAGAGGATGGCCGGGATCGACGCGCCCGAGACGGCTCCGAAGTAGACGCCCAGCATCAGCCCGATGGAGGCCTCCGGCGTCAAGTAAAAGCTGATAGGCAGCATCAGCGCCATGCCCATGGTCGCGGTGAGCCCGGGCAGCGCACCCAGCAGGATGCCGAGGACCTCGCCCAGCGCGATCCACAGGATGGTCGGATACGACAGGATTTTGGCCACCGCGCTCAAGAGCTCATGCATGGGTCTCAACCTCTCAGCGCCTGAAGCCACCGGGCCTCGGGCAGGTTGACGTTGAAGACGGTGCCGAAAAGGAGCGAGACTGCCGCCGTGGCCAGGACCGCAAAGAGGATGATGACCGCCCATGCCCTCGCGCTGTCCGGCGGCTTGAAGAACGCGGCCGTCGCGATCAAGAACAAGCCCGTAGCCAGCTCAAATCCCAAGGGATTCATCAGCCCGACGTAGGCCAGCATGATGAGGGAGGCCGCCGCCACAGCGCCAACGGACCGCCACCGGACGGGCGGGCGGCTTTTCCGCAGGTCCTGGACGGTGTGGTACGCCGTAAAGGCGACGGTGAGCACCCCGATGACGTACGGCATCAGCTTCACTCCGGGATCTCCGGAGATGCTCCGGCTCGGCAGCTGGTACGTCAGGTAGAGGTAACCGGCGCCCAGGGCCAGCAAGAACCAGTTCATCGCGGGACGCCCCTTTTTCCCAAGATGGCAAAAGCGCCGGAGCCGCGACGGCGCTCCTCCTCGAACGCCCCGCCGCTCCCTGGCGGGGGTGGGGCGCCGAGGAGGAGCCGGCCGCCTTCAGGCCGCGGCGTTTAGAGGGCGCCGATCTTCTCCAGCAGGCCGCGGAGGAGCTCCTCGAGCTCCGCATAGTAGGCCTCCAGCTCCGGGCCCTCGAGGTACGTCTCGATCAAGCCGTTTTCCGCCGCGTACTGGCGGAACTTGGGGTCCGTGAGCCCGCTGTACACCGCCTTGGCGATGGCCTGCTTCACCTCGGGGGCCAGGCCTTTGGGCGCGCTGATGGAGCGGAAGCTCCCCTGCGGGATCCCGGTGTAACCCAGCTCCTCCAAGGTGGGAATGTCCGGGAAGAGCGGCGAGCGGGTCGAGCTGGTCACCGCCAGCGGGCGGAGCGTGGTGAGCTGCCCCAGCATCTCCGACTGGGAGAAGATACCAGCCACCACGTGGCCGCCCACCACGTTGGCGATGAGCTGCGCCCCGCCGTTGAAGGGAACGATGCGCCAGCCCGCCCCCGTGGCCTCGTTGAGCGCCTCGGAGATCAAGTGCGTCAGGGCGCCGGCCCCGGCATTGCCGAACGTGACGGCGGAGCCGGCCTCAATGAGTTCTTCAAGAGTGTGGTACGGCTGGTTGACGCCCACGGCGATGACGTACGGGTCCCAGTTGAGGCTCGCGACGTGCTCCAGGGAATCGAGGCTCCGGATGGTGTACCCCTGCAGCGCCGCGGTGATGGTGTGCGTCCCCGAAAGGAGCAGCGTGTACCCGTCCGGCCGGGCCAGCATCACCTCGTTGGTGCCGATGCCGCTGCCCGAGCCGGGCACGTTCTTGATGACGATGGGCCCGTTGACGTACGGCTGCATCGCCTCCACCAGCATGCGGGCGATGATGTCGGTCCCGCCGCCGGCGGCGAAGGGGACGACCAGCGTCACTGCCTTTCCGTCGGGCCACTGGGCCGCCGCCGCCGGGGCGAAGACCAGCGCCGCCAGGATGACTGCGCACAACACCACCGATAGCCTTTTCGCGTAGAGTCCACTGCGTTTCATCGACTGCAACCTCCTAGCTTGTTTGTGGCGATGTAATCTGAGAAAAGGAGCAGCGGCCTGCTTTACATCGCCTCGGCATCCTCCCCTCCTTGGTGGATCCGTTCGAGAATCTCCGCATGCAGGTTGGGATCACGGGCGCAGACCAGGGAGTAGCGCTGGTGGATGTCGGGCACGAGCCGGGGCTCGTTCCCTTCCAAGTCCGTGATGATGCAGCCGGCCTCCCGGGCCACGCCCATGGCGGAGTACACTTCCGTCAGCGGCTGGTTGAGCGGGACGTAGGCGTCGATCCGGCCCGACGCGACGTACGCCCAGGCCAGGGGGCCCCCGATGGGGACCACGAACCGGGACGCGAGAAACACGTTGTGAAAACGCTGGACGACGGGGCGCAGGTAGTGAGGCTTCATCAGGTAGGTGGCCACGTACGCGTCGGAGAGGCGAGTGGCAGAAGCCGTGCGGTACTCGAGGCCGTCCGGGGCCCCGCCCAGGCGGCGGTGCCGGCCCGAGGAGTCCCGTTCGCTCACGAGACCGCTCTCTGCGTGCCACGCCTTGCCGCTGGCCAAGTCCATCACCAGCGTGGCCACGTGCCGGGAGCCCTTCCAAAGGCCCATCGCGACGGCCCAGAAAGCGGGAATGTCCCGCTCGTAGAGGATGCTGCCGTCGAGGGGATCCATCACCAAGTAGTACCCGTCGCTTCCGTCCGGCGGCGCTCCAGGCGAAGGGAGGACCACCACGCCCGCCTCTTCCGAGATGACCGTCACCCGGCTCCCCTCCGCCCGGAGCCTCTCGAGGATCAGCTCCTCGGCGATGCGGTCTGCCGCCAGCACTTGCGGATCCCACTGCCGGTACCCTTCCGCCCGCGCCTCCACCACCCGGCGGGCGCTGCAGCCCCCGTGAAGAATCCGGTCTCGCACCCGGTGGGCGACGTCGGCAAACAACGCCATCGGATCGCTCAGAAAGGCGGTCTTCCCACTCACTGCCAGCCCGTACCCTCCCCCAGCCCAAGTATCGGCAAGATCCATATCGGCAATATATATTGCAAGATGCAATACAAATTGCGCGTTCGCTGGAGCTTGCCGATTTCCCTGCCAGGGGAAGAACCTGCCAGGCGCTTACGGGACGCGTGGGATGCGGGGGTAGCCGTGCTCCCGGCGGAAACGCTCCAAGGCCGCCAGCGACTCCTTGGTCCTCCCGGGATCGTCCAGCATCAGCGCGAGCGCAAGGCTCTCGGCCACCGCCACCGGAATCACCATGGCCCGGAAGACGTCGAACGCCCGCAGGGGGATGGTCAGGACCACGCTGGCCCAGCGATTGAGCTCCGCGATGGTGTTGTCCGTCACCAGGATGGAACGGGCGTCCACCCGCCTGCTCTGGACCAGGATCGCCCGGAGCTCCTCCGCCGGCCGCCCGAGGCCGAACGCTAAGACCGCGTCGCCGCGCTCGACGAGCGCCGCCTTTTCAAAGAACGCCTTGCCGGTCTCCGTGATGGGGATCACCGTGTGGCGCAGCCTTCCCAGGCGAAAGGCCAGAAGGTGGACGATGCATGCGGCCGGCCCCTCGGCGAAAAGGAAGATCCTCGAGGCGTCCTTCAGGATCTCCACCGCCGCCCGCAGCTGCTCGGGAGCGATGGTGTCCGGCAGCGCCGAGAGCGTGCGCGCCTCGTTCGCGCAGAACTCGGCCAGGAACAGGTCCGAGCCGGCGTACGTCCGGATGACCGACTCGGCTCTGGCTACCGGCGACGCCTTGTGGAGCAAGAGGTCGGCCAGCCACATCCTCAGCTCCGGGTAGCCGGAAAACCCAAGGCGCTGGGCAAAGCGGACGATGGTGCTGGGCGTGGTCCCCACCGCCTCCGCCAGCTCCCGGGCGTCCATAAAGACCGCCTCCTCGAGCCGCTGCTGCAGTACCTTGGCGATTCGCTCATGGGACTTGCTGAGCGGGACGTCCAGTTCGTATTCGCCTTCCAGCAGCAGCTGCATCCTTTCGGCAGGCGTCATGGTCTCACCCCTCAAGCCGCGGGCCCAGCCTCCTGTCCAGGCCTTGACGCATCGTCAAGCGCCCGGGCCCCCGGCAAATGGCACGGATCCCTACCGGCGTATGGTTCTGCCTAGGATGGTTCGGCTTGCAGCCGGGAGACGCCTTCGCAAAAGATGTTGCAATCCCGCGAGTTTTCCCGCCAAAGCGCGCCGCCGGCCGCGGCGCCCGTGCAGGCAGGAATCGCCGCCGCGTCCGCCGTAGCCAGGTTTGGGCAGAAAGCCCGGACGAAGGAGGCAGCCCCGTGGCCAAGAGGACCGAGACGTCCGCGTTCGGCGTCTCCAAGAGAGAAAGCCACGATGCATCGCGGTTTTACAGCCGGAGCCTATACCAGGACGGGGGCCTCCCGCTCTTTGGGCGCGCGGCCGGAAGCGTGCGAGGGAAAATGCCCGCCCGCTCGGTGGGTCCCAGGCCCGAAGCGGAGTACGTGGACCGCATCTTTTGCCACACTTCGGAGGCGATGGACCACGTTCCCGACCAGACCGTGGCCCTGGCGTTCACGTCGCCGCCGTACAACGCGGGCAAGGAGTATGACCTCGACCTAGGCCTTGAGGAGTACCTCGGGCTCATCGGGCGGGTGGGAGCCGAGGTGTACCGGGTGCTCAAGCCCGGCGGGAGGTACGTCATCAACATCGCCAACTTGGGCCGCAAGCCGTACATCCCGCTTCACGCCTACTTTTACGCCGTCCACATGGAGCTGGGTTTCCTGCCGGCGGGCGAGATCATCTGGCGCAAGGGCAAGGGAGCCAGCGGCAGCTGCGCCTGGGGTTCGTGGAAGTCGGCCAAGGCGCCGCGGCTGCGGGACGTCCACGAATACCTCTTGGTCTTTGCAAAAGAGAGCTTCAGCCGTCCCGACGACGGCGTCAGCGACATCGGCCGGGACGAGTTTATGGCCAGCACCCTCTCGGTCTGGGAGATCCCGCCGGAGTCGGCCCGGAAGGTGGGCCATCCCGCGCCGTTCCCCGTAGAGCTGGCCGAAAAGGTGATCCGCCTCTTCTCGTTCGTCGGCGATATCGTCCTCGATCCCTTCAACGGGTCCGGCACCACCTGTGTCGCCGCCAAGCGGAACGGCAGGCGGTACATCGGCTACGACATCGACCCCGCCTACTGCGCCATGGCCGAGAAGCGGCTGGCCAGTACGGAAGCGGTCACCGGCAACCAACGGTGGCAGGCGGCGAAGTGAGGCGCGCGGCAGCCCGCGGCCTCATCCATTAAGAGGAAATGGCCACAAAGTGACAAGGAAACGCTTGGTGCGAGACGAATGGGAAAAGCGCGATGGCTCAACTTGACCTGTCCAACATCTGGATGCCCGATCCGGCCCGCCGCAGCCGCGCCGCCGTGGTGCGCGGGATGGCGCGCCTCTCCTACAAGCAGCTCCGTCACCGCTTCCTCGAGAGCCTGCTCATCCTCCTCGGCATTGCGCTGGGAGTGGGCGTGCTGACGGGCACCGAGACGTTCCTGCGCTTCTCGGCCAGCTTGGATGCAGAGGTCCTGCGTTCCCAAGCGGAACTGCAGGCGGTGAACATCCGGCCCCGCACCTTCGACACCAGCCAGCTTTGGACGGGCGACGCGCCTGCTGCGGTGCGGCTCACGCCCGACGTCATCGAACCGCTGGAGCTCACCACGGAAGACCTCCTGGCAATAAAGGGTGAGCTGGAGAGCGGGAGGTACGTCGTTGCGCCGTCGTCCATCATCACGTACCAGAGGATCGTGGAGGCCGGCGGCCGCCCGGCGGTGGCGGACGACGGCGCTTCCCGGCCTCTGGAGGTGAGCCTGCGGCAGGCGACGCCCGACGAGATGGCGTTCCGCGGCCGTGCGCTGCTGGCCGGCCGGATGTTTTCCTGGGAGGAGTATGCCGAGGGCCGCTACGTCGCCGTCCTGGAAGAAGAGAGCGTCGAGGCGCTCTTTCCCGGCGCCTCGCCGGCGGAGGCGGTGGGACAGACTTTCGTTGCCACCGGCTACGGAGGCGGGCAGCCCGGCCAATGGCAGGTGGTCGGCGTCGTCGCGAAGGAGGAGCTGAACCCCATCCTGGCTGCGATGGGGCCCGGCGTTTCAGCGGACATCGTGGCCTACGTGCCGCACACGGCGAGCGCCGGCGAGCCCGTCACCCTGACCCAGATCAGCGTGACGCCCGCGGAGGGTGTCAGTACGGAACAGCTGGTCAGCGATGTAGAGGTGTTCTTCGCCCAGCGCCACGGCCCTGAGCGGGTCTCGGTGACGAACCCCCTGGAACAGTTGCAGGAGCTGAGCCGCAGCCAGCGCACCACCGTGCTCTCGCTCATGGGCATTGCGGCCATGGCCCTGCTGGTGGCCGCCATCAACATCCTCAACCTCTTCACCGCCCGGGTCATCCGGCGGCGCCGCTTGATGTCGATGAGCGTGGCCCTGGGCGCCGACCGGCGGCTCCTCTTCCGCCTTACTCTCACGGAATCGCTGCTTTTGGGCGTCGCCGGCAGCCTGGTGGGCCTCTTGCTCGCCCGGGGCATCGTCGCGATCCTGCGGATGCTGCTCCTGAGCCAGGCGGCCTCCTTGGGGCCGGGTTTTGAAGAGCTTTTCGGCGCGCTGGGCCTCGGCTGGCCCGATGTCCTGCTGGGCCTGGCCGCCGGCGCCGGCGTCAGCCTCGCGTTTGGGCTTTACCCTGCGTTTCTCGGCGCGTCGTTCGACGCGGCCGAAGGGCTGAAGGGGGAGTGAACCCAGAGCGATGCGCCGCGTGTTGGCCCGCTTGAGCGAGCACTGGGTGCGCCACCTGATCGCGGCCCTGCAGGTGGCCATCGGCGTTGCCGTGGTGGCGGCCGTCTTCGTCGACGTGGTCCCGGTGATGCGCTCGGGGGTGGAAAGCCTCGAGACGGAAGTCTTTTCGGTCATCTACGGGGAGATCCAGCCGTTCTCCCGCACCATGTCGAGCATCTGGACGCTGGACGACGTCGAGTTTCTGGAATCCCAAGCGGAGACCGTCGTCGCGGCGTCGGTGTACGAGGACAACAGCTTTGCCCTGGTACGAGCGAACGGCGACCTTTTTCTCGTGCGGGGCTACGCCTGGGTGAGCCCGGGATTTGAGGACGTGGCGGACATGCGCCTGGTGGCCGGCCGGTTTTTCGACGACGCCGACGTCCAGGGAGGCGAGCCCGCGGTGGCGGTCATCTCCCGGGAGCTGGCGGAGACGCTGTTTCCCGGCGGAGAAGCCGTCGGCCAAGTGATCAACATCCGCCCTGACGACGAGCTCAGGCAGATTCTGGGCTGGGGGGGACCGCGGCTCGTATCCACCGAGGGGGCGCCCGGCCTCGACGTGCGGGTGATCGGCGTCTTCGCCTACCCTGAAGGCGGGCACCCGCTCATGGGCTTTTTCGCCGAGAGCGTCCGGCTGGAAATCCTGCTCCCGGCCACGGGCCAGTATTTCCGGGCCTTGGCAGGCCTTCCGCTGGCCATCGCGGATGACGGCGAGAATCAAGATGGGCTGCCCGCGGGTGCGGCCATCCCCTCCGGCCGGGAGTATGCACAGCTGTACGTGAGGGTCGCACCGGGAACAGGCCAGCAGGCCGTCGCCGAGCTGGAAGCGCTTCTCACGGCGCGGGTTGAAGCCCGCAGGGGCGTCTCCGCCGGGGACGGGGAGCCTGATGGGGAGCAGCTGTCCGTTACGCCGGCGTTTTCGGGCGCCGACACCATGCGGGTGGCGCAGGCGGCCACCAGCCTCATCCTGGCCGCGCTGGGAAGCGTGGCGTTGATCGTGTCGGGCTTTTCCATCTTTACCACGTTCCTTGCCAATGTCGCCGAACGCGTTCGCTCCATCGGGCTGTCGCGGGCGCTGGGAGCCACCCGCTTTCGGGTCTTGCGGGAGGTCGTGGGCGAGGCCGCGGTCCTCGCGGGCATCGGAGGGCTGATCGGGGTGGCGCTGGCGTTTCCGGTGCGCTTCTTCCTCCTCCGAGGGCTCCTGCTCCGCGTGGAGCTGCCCGGCGTGGTGGACGTGGTCATCACCATGGCCGGCGCCGTCCTGGTCGCGGTGGCCATCGGGGCGCTGGCCGCCCTCTATCCGGGCTGGACCGTGGCGCGCATGATGCCCGCCGAAGCCTTTCACGAGAGCTGACGCACGGCGTTCTTAGGGAGAGAACCCATGTCCACTCACGATCGACCCAACGTGTACGACCGCCCGATTTTCGGCGGGAAGACGCCGCTTCCCAAAGGGGCCGGCCGCAAGCCTGCGCTACCCGCGCCGCCGCGGCGGATCAGCCTCAATGTGAAGCTCTTTCTCTTTCTCGTCGTGGTCCTGGCGGCCATGGCCGCCGTGGCCGTCTACGCGCTCCGGCCCGGGGAAGAGGTGTACACGCTCGACACGTACCAGTACGCCACCGTCGGGGTGCGGGATTTCCGGAGCGTCGTCCAATCCTCCGGGCGCTTTGTGCCCAGCGAAGTGGTGGTCCTGACCGCTCCGGGCGACGCGGAGGTCGTCTCCGTAAACTACTCGGAAGGAGACGACGTCGAGGCGGGAGCGCTTCTCGCCGTTCTGGATTCCGAAGGACTCCGCTCGGAGCTGGCCCTCGCCCGGCTCCAGCTGGAGATCGCCCTGATCGAATTGGACCAGGCCAAGCTCCAGCAGGAGCAGGAGGTGGCCAAGGCGCGGGAGGATGTGGCTTCGGCACGGGAAGCCCTGGAAAGGGCCGAGGCGCAGATCCCCGTGATGGAGGAGCTCTACCGGCTGGGCGGCATTTCCCGCGCCGAGCTGGACGAAGCCGAGAACGCCGCGCGCACCGCCCGCTCCAACCTGGCCCGGGCGGAAGAGCGCCTGGCCGCGGCCCAGCGCCACGCGGAGCTGGCGGTCAAGAAGGCGGAACAGGGAGTGGCTTCGGCCCGGACGAGAGCGTCCGAGCTCGAACAGCTGGTGGCCAAGCTCGAAGTGGCCGCGCCGGTGAGCGCCCGGGTGCTGGAAAGCCTCGTCTCCCCGGGGGAGCAGGTGAAGCAGGGGACCGTCTTGTTCCGCCTGGCCGACGTGCGGAGCCAGTACGTTGAGACGTCGGTCACGCCGGAACAGGCCCGGGACCTGAGGGCGGGCGCACCGGCGTTGATCCGCACCGGCCGCGGGCAGTATCCTGCCCGCGTCGAGCAAGTGGCGCCCGCGGCGCAGACGGCGCAGTCGGGGGCCCAGGTGCCTGTGCGGCTTTCGGTGGACCCGGAGGTCTCCGCCTTGTTCTTGCCCTACGCCCCGGTCACCGTCGAGATCGAGCTGGGAGAGCTCAAGGACCGCCCGTATCTCGAACGCGGGCCCTTCTTCAGCAGCGGCAACGCGAGCTTCGTGTACGTGCTGAGCCCGGACCACACCCAAGCCGAGAGGCGGGACGTGCGCTTTGGCGCCATCGACGGCCCGTACGTGGAGATCGTCTCCGGCCTCGAGCCCGGAGACCAAGTGATCTACAGCTCGTACCTGGCGTTCCGCGCGTACCGGACCATCCGCGTCATCCCGGAAGGAGGTAGGCCGGTTGAGTGAACAGACCCATGCCGTGCCCGAGGCAGTGCAGGAAGGAAGCGCCGAGGCGCTGATCCGCCTCCAGGGCATCTCGAAAGTCTACGGCAAGTCCAAGGAACCGGTGGTCGCCCTGAGCGACGTCGACTTGGTGGTGAGGCGCCGGGAGTTCGTGGCCATCATGGGGCCTTCGGGGTCGGGCAAGTCGACGCTCCTTTCCATCATGGGGCTGCTCGACCGGCCCACGAGCGGGTCGTATCTCCTGGAAGGCGTGGACGTGACCGGTCTCAAGGACAAGGAACTGGCCCGCATCCGCCGGGACCACTTCGGCTTCATCTTCCAGCATTACAACCTCTTCCCCGAGCTGACCGCCGTCGAAAACGTGGAGGTCCCGATGATCTACGCGGGAGTCCCCGCCCGGGATCGCCGCCGCCGGGCGAAGGAGCTGCTGGAACAGGTGGGGCTGGGCCACCGCCTCAACCACCGGCCGGCCGAGATGTCCGGCGGCGAGCAGCAGCGGACCGCCATCGCCCGGGCGCTGGCCAACGCGCCGACGGTGCTCTTTGCGGACGAGCCCACGGGAAACCTCCCGACGGAGCAGGGCCGCCAAGTGATGCAGGCGCTCAAAGAGCTGAACGAGCAGGGCATGACCGTGCTGGTGGTCACCCACGACCCGGGCATCGCCCTGTGGAGCCAGCGGCTGCTCACCATTCGCGACGGGCGGATCGTCTCGGATGAGCCCACCGCCCAGAGCCAGCTGCTCAAGACCCAGGCCGCGCTGTTTGCAGAGGATGTGGAGCCTTGAGGGCATCCGGTAGGGTATCCGGGAAGGCATCCGGGAAGTCACCGGTGAAGGCGGGGATCGAAGGTCTCGTCACGACAGCCGGGAGGCGGCCCGAGCCCGGGGGCCGTACCGCTGGGGCGCACGCAGGCGGACTGCTCGCGGCCGGACTGCTCGCGGCGCTTCTCGTGGCCGCAGCCTGCGCCCCTGTCCTTGCCTTCGACTTTACTGCGGCCCGGCAGGCTCACGCCGGCCCCGGCGGAACGGAAAGCTCGCAGGGTCCGGCAGAGGCCGATGCGGCGCCGGAAGGGCGGCAGGACGGGCTGGATCTCGCCGGCGCCATCCGGGCGGCGCTGCGGGTCTCGCCGCACGTGCGGCTGGCCGAGCTGCAGGTAGCCGAGGCGGAACTGGCCTTGCTCGCGGCCGAAGTGAAGAAGTCCGAAGGGGACTTGGAAGCGTACCTCGAGGCCCAGCACGCCCTGGAACAGGCCCGCACGGCACTGGAAGGCGCCGTGGCCGACGCGGCCGTGCAAGCGGAGGAGGCGTTTTACAACGTCCTGCGGGCCCAGGAACTGCTAGAGCTCCGGCAGCGGGCGGCGGAGCAGGCCGCTGCCCGGGCGGCCGTCGCCCGGGCGCGCCATGAAGCGGGGATGCTTTCCCAGGTCGACCTCCTGGAAGTGGAGCTCTCCCACGCCCGCGCGGCGGCCGCGCAGCACGATGCCGAAAGGAGCCTCGAAGCGGCGCGCCGGGCCCTTTCCGAGCTCACGGGCATCGATCCCTTGCCGCCTTTGCAGTGGTCTCGTGACGCCTTGGCGTTTGCGCCGGTCGAGGTGAGCCTGGCCGGCGCGATGGACAAGGCAGTGAGGGCCAGCAGCGACGTGACGGCGGCCCGCTTCGCGCTGCGGGCCGCGGAGCGCCGGCTCGAACTGGCCAGGCTGTCCGATTTCCCGGCCGTCGACGTCCGGCGGGCCGAGATGGAGGTGGAGCGGGCAGCCATCCGGCTGGCCGAGGCCGAGGCGGCTATCCGCCGGGAAGTGCGCCTCGCCTACGATGCCCTGCTCGCCGCGGCTCAGAATGTCAGCCTGGAAGAGCAGGCGCTGGCGCTGGCGCTCCAGCGCCTTGACATCGCGAGGACCCGCCACGACGCCGGCACGTTGCCGCTGGTGGAGCTCTTCGCAGAAGAAGGCCGGGCCATGGAGGCCCGGCTCAACGCCGCTTCCGCCCTGTGGGACTACAACCTCAAGAAGGCTCGCTTCCTGCGGCTCACCGGCGAGGCCGCTCCGCTCGAGCGGCCGTAAGGGCGGCTCCTCCGGGTGCCGCCCGCCGCCGTCGCTTTCAATCCCCGCCCGCCTACAGCCTCCGGACGACAAAATCGCCCGCCGGCAGCGGGAATGCCTGCGCGATCTCGGCCAGGTCCTCGCCGGCCAGCTCAAAGCCGGCGGCCTGCGCGTTTTCCACTGCGTGGCGGGGATTGGACGCCTTCGGGATCGCGATGACGTTCCCCTGGGCGATCAGCCAGTTGAGCGCCACCTGGTACGGGGTTTTCCCGTACTTCGCGGCGATCTTGTCCAGGACCGCCCGCCCTTCGGTCCCGGGCTCGGGGAACCTGCCGTCGCCCAGCGGCGAGTACGCCATCACCGTGATGCCGTGCTGGTCGCAGTAGGGCTTGACCCGCTTTTCGATGATCCGGTTCTGCAGGTTGTAGACCACCTGGTTGCAGACGATCAGCCGGTCTCCCAGGGCGTCCTGCGCCTCCGCCAAGAGCTCGTCCGAAAAGTTGCTGACGCCGATGTAGCGGACAGAGCCGTCCTCGGCCAGCTTTCTCATGGCCCGCATCGTTTCGGAAATGGGGTGCTCGGCGCTGGGCCAGTGGAGGAGGTAGAGGTCGATCCGGTCGGTCCGCAGCCGCCGGAGACTCCCGGCCGCCGCTCTCAGGACGCCATCGTAGGAGGCGTTGGTGGGCCACACCTTGGTGACGAGAAAGATCTGATCCCGCACGTCGTGGACGGCATCGGCGACGATCCGCTCCGCCTCGCCCTCCGAATACATCTCCGCCGTGTCGATCAGCGTGGCGCCGTGCGCGATGCCGTCCCGCAGGGCCTGCACTTCTTGCGAACGCTTCGCCGGATCCTGGCCCATTTTCCATGTACCCTGGCCGATGGCCGGGACAAATTCGTCCGTGGTACCCAAACGGACCTTCTTCATCCGGGCATCACCTCGTGGTTTGGTTCCAGCGTCTCGCTTCCGAACGGGCCTCAACCCGTGCTCCCACCGCCAGTCCCCCCGCCGCCGGGCGGCTTCGCTCCCGTGTGGCACCGTCCCGCTCCCGGCTTTCCCGGCGGCCGCAGCACGGAAGCCTCCGCCGGACACCTTCGGCGGAGGCCGGGGGAAATCCTATAGTTTCCTGCAAACGGCCCCTGCCGCGGCGCTTCCGGGCGCGCGGCGCCACCGCAGCCCGCCCGCCGGCCACGGCCGGGGGAAAGGCGTGCGTGGTTTTTCATTCCCTGTTGAGCGACTCACGGGTGAGCGGGCAGCGCATCGAGTGGCTGATGCGCTCGCTCTTGGATCTCCTCGTGGACGACCGCCTCAGAACTGGGCGACCCGCGGCAGTCCGCTGCTCATTCGTGGGCACCAGGACGGCTGAATGCGCTCATTCTTGGGCCCTGCGGTGAATGGGAGGACTTTCACAATCCAGCGTTGGATTTTTCCTTTGATTTGATGCTCGCCTCGCTCGATGGTCCCCCGTGAAGGAGCGATGACCCGTCGCGTAACGAGGGACATTCAGGCGAGAGGCTCTTGAGGCTCTTAAGGGAGAGATTCCTGGAGGGACAAGCTCCTAGAGGAATGTGCTCCTGGCCTGTGGGGATTACCAGCCTTGCCGCCGGGGCAACGGTGAAGAGCGCCCGCAGCTAGGGCTACGCGAGAGGCTTTTCCGTCCTACTTCTTGGGTTCCTCTGAAAGGGCTTCGCCGTACGTGCGGATAATCTCCTATGTTCGGGCAAAGACTTCTACCTTTGAGCAACCGCGACCTTGCACACGTGAGACGGCAACCTTCGCGCTAGCGAGGCACCCGCGGCAGCGCCGGCGGCGGCACAGACCGGCGGCTGCACCTGGGAGGATGCTTGGTGGAGATTCTCTTTGGGCTCGTAGGTGGACTTGGGCTGTTTCTGTTCGGCATGCACAATATGGCGGACGGCCTTCAAAAGACCGCCGGGCACCGCCTCAAGCGCCTCCTGGAAGTGCTGACCACCAACCGGGTCACGGGCGTGCTGGTGGGAGCGGCCGTCACCGCCTTGCTCCAAAGCAGCAGCACCGTCACGGTGATGACGGTGGGCTTCGTCAACGCCCGGCTCATGACGCTGCAGCAAGCCGTGGGCGTCATCATGGGCGCCAACATCGGCACCACGGTCACCGCCCAGCTCATCGCCTTCCGCCTGGACGACTACGCCCTCCCTGCCATCGGGGTAGGCGTCGCCTTGCTCATGTTTGCCAAGCGGGAGCGGGTGAAGTTCGTCGGTCAGGTCCTGATGGGCTTCGGCATGCTGTTCCTAGGCCTTGAAGTGATGACCAGCGGGCTGCGGCCGCTGCGGGAATCCGCGGCGATCCGGGAAATCCTGCTGTCGCTGGGCGACAATCCCCTTCTCGGCGTGGTGTTTGGGGTCGGGATCACGGCTGTCCTTCAAAGCAGCAGCGCCTCCATCGGCCTCTTGCAATCGATGGCGGCGGAAGGCCTGATCCCTCTCCGCTCTGCGCTCCCCATCCTCTTCGGCGACAACATCGGCACCACCATCACCGCGGTCCTCTCCGCGATCGGGGCTTCGGTCACGGCCAAGCGGGCCGCAGCGGTGCACGTGGTCTTCAACGTCATCGGCACGGTCCTGTTCCTGTTGGCAATGCCTTTGATGACGCCCGTCATCGCCGCGACGTCCTCCGACATCGTGCGGCAGATCGCCAACGCCCACGCCATTTTCAACATCGCCAACACCATCATCCAGCTGCCGTTCGCCGGCGCCATCGTCTGGCTGGTGGTCCGGCTGGTGCCGGACCGGACCCGTCTCGAGCTCCTGGAAGCGCCGCGGCACTTGGACGTGCGGCTGCTGGAGACGCCTTCGGTGGCCATCAACGTCTCGAGAGACGAGATCTTTGAAATGGCGGCCCTGGCGCGCGAGACGGTGTCTCTGCCCCTTTCGGCCCTCTTGGAGAACGGCGGCCCGGAGGACGTCGAGAGAGCACTGGCCGTGGAACAGAAAGTGAACCAGCTCAACCTGTCGATCACCGAGTACCTGTCGAAGCTGGCGGCGGAACGGCTGTCAAACGAACAGTCAGAGATGGTCGCCGTCTTGATTAGCAACGCCGCCAACATCGAGCGGGTGGGCGACCACGGCGAGAACATCGCCGAGCTAGTGCAGGTGAGCCAAGAGGAGCAGCTCCCGTTCAGCGATACCGCCAAGCAAGAGCTGAGGCAGCTGGCCGAGACCACCCTGCGCGCCTACGATTTGGCGTTGGAGGCCTGGCGAGAGGCGGATCCCGCCAAGGCCAAGGAAGTCTTCGAGCTGGAGAAACAGGTCGACGCGATGGAACGTTCGATGCGGGCCAGCCACATCGAGCGTCTCAACCGGGGCGAATGCCACCCGACTTCGGGCGTCGTCTTCTTGGACCTCGCCAGCAACCTGGAGCGCATCGCCGATCACGCCGCCAACATCGCCGACCAGGTGGTCGAAGGGCGGGCGCGTTGAGCCCGCTCGTTGAAGGCGACGACAGCCCGGCCCGGAAAAGTCCTCCAAGAGACCAGGCGTGCCCCGTCGGGCAGGGGAAACGGAACAAGGGGAAAGAGCGAAAAAGGCCCTCGGGAAACGGATCCCGAGGGCCGTGTCTTCATGGTGGAGATGACCGGGCTCGAACCGGCGACCTCCGCCTTGCAAGGGCGGCGCTCTCCCAGCTGAGCTACATCCCCGTCCAGTGCCCTTCCGGCGCCGGCCGGCGGTCCTCAAGACCGCGCGCCGTGCCGCGGCCGAAAGGCCGTCGCGAACCGGGCACCCACATATTATATCCGAGAAAGAACGGATTGACCAGGGGCGTTCCCTGCCTGCCCCTCACTCGTCGTCCCCGTCGTCGTCTTTCGCCGCGATCTTGGCCAGCGCCACCACCCGGTCGTTGGGTTCGAGCCGCATCAGCTTCACGCCTTGCGTGGCCCGGCCGAGGCGGGAGACGTCGCTGACCCCCATCCGAATCATGATCCCTTCCTGGCTGATCAGCATGATGTCATCCTCGTCCCCCACCACTTTGACGCCGGCGATGGGGCCGTTCTTGTCCGTCAGCGCCAGGGTGCGGATGCCTTTCCCCGCTCGCCCGGTGACCCGGTACTCGCTGAGCGGCGTCCGCTTGCCGTACCCGTGTTCGGTCACCACCATCAGGTCGGCGCCGGAACGGACGACATCCATTCCCACCACCCAATCGCCTTCGTCCAGCGTGATCCCCCTGACGCCCCGGGCGGCGCGGCCCATGGGCCGGACGTCCTTTTCGGAAAACCGGATGGCTTGTCCGTTGCGCGTGACCAGCAGGATGTCCTGCTCGCCGTCGGTCAGCTGGACGCCGATGACTTCGTCATCCGGATCGAGGTGGATGGCGATGAGCCCGGCGTAGGAGCTGTCGTACTCCGAGAGGTTGGTCTTCTTGACCACGCCGTTGCGGGTGGCAAAGAAGAGGTAGCGGTCCGCGGAAAACTCGGAGACCGGGATGGCCGCCTGCACCTTTTCGCCCGGCTCGATGGGGATCAGATTGATGATGGCGGTACCCCGGGCGCTGCGACCGGCTTCGGGGATCTCGTGGCCTTTGAGCCGGTACACCCGGCCCCGGTCGGTGAAGAAGAGGACATACGTGTGCGTCGTGGTGATGAAGAGGTGTTCCACGAAGTCCTCCGCCTTGGTGCTGAGGGCCGTGATGCCGCGCCCGCCCCGCCGCTGGCTGCGGTACGTAGTGACGGGCAGCCGCTTGATGTACCCGTGGTGGGTCAGGGTGATGACGATGTCCTCTTCGGCGATGAGGTCCTCGATGTCGAAGTCCTCTTCCGCCGCCGCGGTGATCTCGGTGCGGCGGGGATCGTTGTACTTCTCCTTGATCTCCAGCAGCTCGTCTTTGATGATGGCGTCCCGCTTCTTGTCGTCCTCCAGGATGGAACGCAGGTGCGCGATGGTCTTGAGCAGCTCCTGGTACTCGGTTTCGATCTTCTCCCGCTCAAGGCCGGTGAGGCGGCGGAGCTGCATGTCGAGGATGGCCACCGCCTGGCGCTCCGACAGCCCGAAGCGCTCCATGAGCTGCACCTTGGCCGTCTGGTCGCTGTCGGCGTTCCGGATCAGCTGGATGATCTCGTCGATGTGGTCCAGCGCGATGCGGTACCCTTCCAGGATGTGGGCCCGCTCTTCCGCCCGCCGCAGTTCAAAGCGGGTGCGGCGAGTGATGACCTCCCGCTGGTAATCGAGGTAGTGCTCCAGCATCGCCTTGAGGTTGAGCACTTTGGGCTCCCCGTTTACCAGCGCGAGCATGATGACGCTGAACGTCTCCTGGAGCTGCGAGTGTTTCAGCAGCTGGTTCAGGACGATGTTGGGGTTGACGTCCCGCCGCAGCTCGATGACGATCCGCATGCCGGAGCGATCGGACTCGTCCCGCAGCGCGGTGATGCCGTCCACCTTCTTCTCGTGGTGGAGCTGGGCGATCTTTTCCACCAGCGCCGCCTTGTTGACCATGTACGGGATTTCGGTGATGACGATCCGGTGCCGGCCCCCCTGGAGGGGCTCGATCCGGGTGCGGGCCCGCATGGTCAGGCGCCCGCGGCCGGTCTCGTACGCCTCCCGGATCCCTTCGCGGCCCAGGATCAGCGCGCCGGTGGGAAAGTCCGGGCCTTTGACGTGCTTCATCAAGTCGGCCACGGTGGCATCCGGGTTGTCGATGAGCTCTACGATGGCGTCGATCACTTCGCCTAGGTTGTGGGGCGGGATGTTGGTGGACATCCCCACCGCGATGCCGGTGGCACCGTTCACCAGCAGGTTGGGAAAACGGGCCGGCAAGGTCTCCGGCTGCTCCAGCGAATCGTCGAAGTTGGGGACGAAGTTGACGGTGTCCTTGTCGATGTCGCGGAGCATCTCCATGGCCAGCCGGGAAAGGCGGGCCTCCGTGTAGCGCATGGCCGCCGGCGGGTCGCCGTCGATGCTGCCGTAGTTGCCGTGCCCTTCCACCAGCGGGTAGCGGTAGGAGAAGTCCTGGCCCATCCGGACCATGGCGTCGTAAATGGCCGAGTCCCCGTGGGGGTGGTACTTGGCCATGGTCTCCCCGACGACGCGGGCCGATTTCTTGAAGGGCCGGTCGGGCCGCAGGCCGATCTCCAGCATGGTGTAGAGGATGCGCCGCTGGACCGGCTTGAGGCCGTCGCGCACGTCGGGCAGCGCCCGGTCGACGATGACGTACATCGCAAAGTTGAGATAGGAGCGGCGCATCTCCTCCTCGAGCCGGACCGGGAGGATCTTGCCCTGCTGAAACTCCATGGCCACTGTCGCTCACACCTTCACCCTAGAGCTGATGGACGGACCGGGCCCGCGCCGGCGGCCGGGCCCCGGCGGCAGGTCGCGTCAGACGTCGAGGCGCTCCACGTACTTGGCGTTGGCTTCGATGAACTCCCGCCTCGGCTCGACCTTGTCTCCCATGAGGATAGAGAAGATCTCGTCCGCGGCGACGGCGTCTTCGATGGTCACCCGGAGGATGGTCCGGGCCTCGGGGTTCATCGTCGTCTCCCAGAGCTGCTCGGCGTTCATCTCGCCGAGGCCCTTGTAGCGCTGCACTTCCACGCCCTGGCGGCCGATCTCGTCGAGCAGCCGCTCCAGCTCCTCGTCGCTCCAGCAGTAGTGTTCCTGCTTACCCTTGCGGACCAGGTAGAGAGGCGGAAGGGCGATGTACACCCGCCCCTCTTCGATGAGCGCTCTCATGTAGCGGAAGAAAAACGTCAGCAAGAGCGTGCGGATGTGAGCGCCGTCGGAGTCGGCGTCGGTCATGATGATCACTTTGCCGTACCGGGCCTTGCTGATGTCAAAGTCCTCGCCGACCCCGGTGCCCAGCGCGGAGATCATGTCCCGGATCACGGTGTTGGAAAGCATCTTGTCGAGCCGGGCCCGCTCGGTGTTGAGGATCTTGCCCCGCAGCGGCATGATGGCCTGGAAGCGCCGGTCTCGCCCCTGCTTTGCCGTGCCGCCGGCCGAGTCGCCCTCTACCAGGTAAAGCTCGCAGAGCTCCGGGTCGGTGAGCGTGCAGTCGGCCAGCTTGCCCGGGAGCGAGCTGATCTCCAGCGCGTTCTTCCGCCGGGTGAGCTCCCGGGCTTTGCGGGCCGCCTCCCGGGCCCGGGCGGCCTGGATGGCCTTTTCGACGATCTTGCGGGCCTCCGCGGGGTGTTCCTCGAGGTAGGTGGCCAGCCCCTCGCTCACCACCGACTCGACGATGCCCCGCACCTCGCTGTTGCCCAGCTTGGTCTTGGTCTGCCCTTCAAACTGGGGATCGATAAGGCGGACGCTGAGCACGGCCGTCAAGCCCTCGCGGACGTCGTCGCCGGTCAGGCCCTCCTCGTTGCTCTTGAGCAGGTTGGCCTTGCGGGCGTAGTCGTTGATGGTGCGGGTGAGGGCGCTGCGAAAGCCGCTGAGGTGCGTGCCGCCCTCTTGGGTGTTGATGTTGTTGGCAAAGGTGTAGACGGTCTCCGAGTAGCCCTCGTTGTACTGCATCGCGAGCTCGACGATGGTGGTGCCGACGGTGCCCTGGATGTAGATGACGTCCGGGTGCAGCGGGTCCTTAAGTTTGTTGATGTGCTCGACGAAGCTCACGATGCCGCCGTCGTACTGGAAGCGGGTCTCTTTGCCGGTGCGCTCGTCGCGGAAAATGATCAGGACGCCGCGGTTGAGGTACGCCAGCTCGCGAAGGCGGGCGCTCACCGTCTCGGCGTTGAACTCCAGCGTCTCAAAGATCTCGGCATCCGGCATAAACGTCGTGGTGGTCCCCGTATCCTCCGGGTCGGTCTCGCCGACGACCTCAAGGTCGTGCTCGGGCACGCCGCGCCGGTACCGCTGGCGGTAGATCTTGCCCCCGCGGCGCACCTCCACCTCGCACCATTCGGAAAGGGCGTTGACGACCGAGACTCCCACGCCGTGCAAGCCGCCCGACACCTTGTAGCCGCCGCCCTCGCCGAACTTCCCGCCGGCGTGGAGTACGGTCATCACCGTCTCCACGGCGGGCCGGCCCGTCTTGGGGTGAATGCTGACAGGGATGCCGCGGCCGTTGTCCGACACCCGCACTGCCCCGCTGGCGAGGATCGTCACCTCGATGGTGTCGCCGAACCCGTTTTGAAGCTCGTCGATGCTGTTGTCGACCACTTCGAAGATGAGGTGGTGCAGCCCCCGCTCGTCGGTGCTGCCGATGTACATGCCCGGGCGGCGCCGGACGGGATCGAGGCCCTCCAGCACTTGGATCTGTTCGGCCTCGTAGACTGCATCCTTGCGATCCTCGGCCATGCGAAACCTCCGTACCGGCCTACGGGAGAGTGTGATCGCGCGATCACGGCTCACGTCGGCGCAAAATTCGGCATAAAATCAGGGTGACACGATGTGCGGGCCACCCCAACATCTCTATAATATTCTTTTCTAGCTGGCACTGTCAAACCCGCGCCGGGGCGCAACCGCGCCTAAAATCAGACTTTTTCCGGAACGACCGTTCCGGCGCGGATCCGGTACACCGCCGCCTGCTCCAGGATCTCCCGGGTAAAGCTCTCCAGGCCGGTGGTGGTGATAAAGGTGTTGATCCGGCCCGTGACGGTTTCGAGAAAGCGCGCTTTCCGCTCGTCGTCCAGCTCGGACATGACGTCGTCCAGCAGCAGGACCGGGTATTCCCCGGTCTCTTCCCGGACGAACTCCAGCTCGGCCAGCTTGGTGGCGAGGACGGCGGTCCGCTGCTGGCCTTGGGAGCCGAAGTAGCGCAGGTCGATCTCGCCCACCATGAAGGCGATGTCGTCCCGCTGCGGGCCGACCAGCGTGGTGGCTCGCACCACCTCTTCCCGGCGCACGGCCGCCAGCGCCTCCCGGAACCGCTGGGCCACCGCCTCCGGGTCCTCCCACTCGCTCCCGGGCGCCTCGCCGGGCCTAGCGAAGAACGGGCGGTAGACCAGGTCCAGCTCTTCCCTGCCGCCGCTGATGCGCCGCTGCATCTCCCGGCTCCAGCCGGCGAGGCGGCGCACCGCCCGCGCCCGCTTGGCGATGATGCGGGATCCGTCGGCGATCAGCTGCTCGTCCCACTCAACGAGGGCGTCCCGCCCCGCGCTGCCGATGTTCACAGCCTTGAGAAGGTTGTTGCGCTGGCGCAGCACCCGGTGGTAGCGAGCAAAATGGTGCCGGTACGCCGGGCTCACCTGGGCCAGCTCGATGTCGAGAAACCGCCGCCGCAGCGCCGGCGCCCCCTTGACCAGCTGCAGGTCATCGGGGGAAAAGATCACGGCGTTCATCGTGCCCAGGAGGTCGGAGTGGCGGCGCAGCGGCTGGCCTCCCACCCGGATCTCCTTCGCCCCCTCCCGCGGGAGGAGAATCTCGATGCGGCAGCCGGCCGCTTCTCCCTCGGCCTCCGCCCGCACCCTGGCGAACGGAGCGCCCCACTGGATCAGGTCCTGGTCATTGGTGGTCCGGTACGAGCGTCCCAGCGCCGCGAGGTAAATCCCCTCGAGGAGGTTGCTCTTCCCTTGCGCGTTCTCCCCGACGAAGAGGTTGAGGCTCGCGGTAAACTCCAGAGAGAGCTCTTGGTAGTTGCGGAAATGCTGGAGCTGGATCCGCTGCAAAAGCACCTCACGAAGGCTCCTGATCGGCGCCTCTCACCCGGTAGACGCCCCGGCCGGCCAGGCGCACCACGTCGCCCGACCGCAGCGTGCGGCCCCGGCGGGTCTCGATCTCCCCGTTGACCCTCACCGCGCCCTGCTGGATCAGGGCCTTGCCTTCACCGCCCGTGCTCACCGCTCGCGTCAGCTTGAGAAACTGGTTCAGCTCGATCTCGGTGCCCTGGATCACCACGTCCTGCGGGGCTTCCCGAGTTTTGGCGTTCACGTTTTACCCCACCCTCACTGGCATCACGATGTAGAGATAGTTTTCGTCTCCGACGGGCGCGATGCTTCCCTGCCTCAGACCGTGTCCAAGGCCCACTTCCACTTCGTCGCTGTCCATCGCGCGCAGCGCCTCCGCCAAATACCGGGACTGGTACGCCGCCTCTTGGTCGTCTCCTTCTTTCACCACCGCGAGCTCTTCCAGGGCATGCCCCACCTCGGCCTCCCGCGAGGTCAGCGACAGGTTGTTGCCGCTCACCGAAAGCCGGACCACCGGCGTGCTGCGCCGGGCGATGAGCGATACCCGCTCCACCGCCGCCAGGAGCTCGGCGCGATCCACCCGGAGGCGGGTCGGCTGCTGCCCGGGAAAGACCCGGCGGTAGTCGGGAAACTGCCCTTCGATCACCCGGGAGATCATCTGCACTCCCGGGGCGCGGAACACCGCCTGGCTGTGGGAGACGACGAACTCGACCTCCGAGTCTTCATCCGCGTCGAGGATCCGCATGAGCTCGACCAGGGCCCGCACGGGAACGATCCCCGACCGGGGCTGCACGGCGCCCTGGCTGAGCTTTCCCTTGTGGAACGCCAACCGGTTGGAGTCGGTGGCCACCAGGCGCAGTTCGTCCCCGTCCACCTCGATGAGAACCCCGGTGAGAAACGGCCGGGACTCGTCGGCCGCCGCGGCGAACGCGGTGTGCCGGATCATGCGCCGGAGGGCGCCTTGGGGGATCCGCCACATCTCCTCGTCGTCCACTTCGGGCAGCGCCGGGAACTCGTCCTCGGGCATGGTGTGCACGGAAAAGCGGGAGCGGCCGGAAGCGAGCTCCGCCACCCCGTTCTCGGCGGTCCGGTAGGTCACTTCACTGCCGGCGAACTTCCGGACAATCTGGCCCAGCACCTTGCCGCTGAGGACGGCCGCCCCTTCCCGCTCGACCCGGGCCGGCACGGAGCACTCGATGCTCATCTCGAGATCCGTCGCGATGAGCTGCAGGCCATCCTGGTGGGCCCGGATGTAGATCCCCTCGAGGATGGGCATGTTGTCCTTGGTGGATACCGCCCGTTCGACTGTCGTGATCCCCCGCGCGAAATCGTCCCGCTGGCAGACAAAATCCACAGGCCTATCCTCCCGCGGGCGTCATGCCTGTGTCCACATGACGACCCATAATATCCCATAGAGATCGATCTTTTTCTAGATGTCCGCCGTCGTCGTAGTAGGCCGTGTGCACGCTGTGGAAACCTCGCTGAAGCCCCGTGCCGCACGCCGCTTCGGGTGTGGGCTTTCCCGTGGACGGCCGGCGCGCGGCTCTCCACATCATCCACGCCCGGCGGAGAGCCGCCCGCCTGACCGCCGGTTCATCGACATCCCGTCCACACCTCTCCACGGGGAGGCCCACACCTTGTCCACAGCGGACCCGGCCCGCATCCCCACGCTCGTCCCCATCATCCTGCCTGGATCTTTTGCGTCAGCTCCCGCAAGGTCTGCGACAGCGAAGGGTTGTTCGCAGCTTCCTGCTTGATCTTCTCGCACGCGTGGATGACCGTGGAGTGATCCCGGCCTCCGAAGGCCTCCCCGATCTCCGGAAGCGACGAGTCGGTGAGCTCGCGCGTGAGGTACATGGCGATCTGCCGGGGAAAGGCCAGGGCCCGGGTGCGCTTCTTCGCTTTCATGTCGGCCACGTTCACGCCGAAGTGCGAGGCGACCACCGACTGGATCAGGTCGACGGTGATCACGCGGTTCTTCGACGCCGAAACGATGTCCTTGAGCGCCTCTTCAGCCACTTCCGGCGTGAGCGGCAGGTTTTGCAGCGACGCGTAGGCCACCACCCGGATGAGCGCCCCTTCCAGCTCCCGGATGTTGGACTGGATGACGTTGGCGATATAAAGATAGGTGTCGTTCGGCAGCGTGATCCCCTCGTCTGCCGCCTTCTTGCGCAAGATGGCCACCCGCGTTTCCAGGTCGGGAGGCTGGATGTCGGTGGTGAGTCCCCACTCAAAGCGCGAGCGGAGCCGCTCTTCCAGGGTGGGGATCTCCTTGGGCGGCCGGTCGCTGGAGATGACGATCTGCTTCTCCGCTTCGTACAGTGCGTTGAAGGTGTGGAAAAACTCTTCCTGGGTCTGTTCCTTGCCCGCGACAAACTGGATGTCGTCGATCAAGAGCACGTCGACGTTGCGGTACTTCTGGCGGAATTCGGCCATCGAGCGCTTGGCCAGCGCGTTGATCAGCTCGTTCGTAAACGTCTCCGAAGACACGTAGACCACGAGCATGCGGCGGTGATGCTCGCGGACGTAGTGGGCAATGGCCTGCATCAAGTGAGTTTTTCCCAGCCCCACGCCGCCGTAAAGGAAGAGGGGGTTGTACGCACCGGCCGGATCCTCGGCGACGGCCAGGGCCGCGGCCTGCGCGAACCGGTTGCTCGGGCCGACGACAAACGAATCAAAGGTATAGCGCGGGTTCAGCGTGCCCCCCGACACACGCGCCGGTGCGCGCGAGCGCAGCAATCCGGGCGCCGGGCGAGAAGGCGAAGCGTCGCCGCCGGCGCCGGTGCTGGACGGAGGAGGCGACGCGACGGCGCTCCCGTTGTCGGAAGCGGTGATCAGCTCGATGTCGACGATGCCCGGAACCAGCTCCCGGCACATGGTCCTGAGATCGTCGAGGTGCCGTGCCTCTACCCAGTCCCTCTCCCAGTTGGTGAGGAAGCGGAGCGTGAGGGTTCCGGATTCCAACTTCACAGGCTCGGCATTCTCCAGCAGCATGTCCAAGGTGGTGCTGCCGAAATCACGCCGCGCCCGTTCGACGACGTGCTTCCACAGGTCTTGCAGTTGCAGTTGCATGATCGACCATTCGCCCCCCTGCCGCCCCTGCAGGGAAAGCGCCTCCTCTTTGCCGGACTTTGTCTCGGGCGAGGACCGTGTCTTGATTCCACGTCCTCGTCTCCTCACCCTCCCCCCGGAAGGGTGGGGTATTCACACAATCCACACGTTTTCCACAGGCTCTGACCTGGGCGAGATGGGTCAAAGCACCCGTCCATGGGCATCCTGGGACCGCGGCTTTTCCACAGCCCGCCGCGCGAGGAAAAGGCCAGCTAAGAAGGGTTTTTCGCCGGAGCGTGCCTGCGCGGCGCGGCTGTTTTCCCCGCGATCCGACACCGGTAAGCCCCGAGCCGCCGGGACGATCACCCCCTTCGTCCCGCTGTGCGGGTTGTGGAAATCTGTGATCCACCTGCCGGCGGTTATCCACAGGCCGTCCACAGGGGATCCCCAGACCTGTCCACAAAGCCCTGAAGAACAAAATTGCCGAAACGTCGATGGCATCGACGTTTTCGGCGGCTCCCATTGTACCAGAAGCTGGCGGGGCGCGCAAGGAAGGAACAACCGTTTGGCACGCCGGGCTTGCGCCTGAGGAGGGCCTTGCCGGGCGGGCGCGTCCGAGAGCGCCGCCGGAGGCCGTGAGGGCTTTCCGAGGCGTGAAGGGGAATTACTTGACCGGTTTGAAAGGGCAACGATATAATGAGAATAGTGTCCTTGCGGAGGTGTGCTCGGGAATGAAACGGACGTATCAGCCGAAGAAGCTGTACCGGAAACGCACCCATGGGTTTCGCGTACGCATGAGCACCAAAGGGGGCCGTCGCGTCCTCAAGAGGCGGCGCGCCAAGGGCCGCAAGCGTCTCACCGCGTGAGGGCGAGGCCTCGGGGCGTGACCTGTCGGGGCCTGCTCTTTTTCGGCCGCAGGCCAGTGGAACATGTCATCGGCGCGCAAGGTGATTCTCAAGAGGCCGGACGAATTTCAACGCTGCTACCGGCAGGGCCAAGCGTACAAGAACCGGGTGGCCGTCCTTCATGCCTATCACCGCGGCGACAGCGAGCCGGCGAGGGTGGGTTTCGCAGTCAGCAAGAAGGTGGGCAAAGCGGTGGAGCGAAATCGCGTCAAACGGTGGCTGCGGGCCATCGTGCTGCCCATCGCCTCGCAGCTTCCTCCCGGATACGATTTCGTGTTTTCGGCGCGCACCCGGGCAAAGTTTGAAGGGTATTGGCCTCTCAGGCACGGCGTGTACCAACTCCTTGAGCAGGGCGAGTTCTTACCGAAAGAAGCGGACCTGAGTTGATGGGAAGACGGTTTGCGAGTTCATCGATCCATTCCAGCTCCCCCCTCCTTTGGCCGCGCCGCCTGCTGGCCGGCGCGATCCGGGTATACCAGAAGGCGATTTCGCCTCTGTTTCCAAGGAGATGCCGCTTTTATCCCTCGTGCTCCGAGTACACGCGCCAGGCCCTGCTGCGCTACGGGCTGCTGAAAGGGGGGTACATGGGTGTGCGCCGCCTCCTGCGCTGCCACCCATGGCACCCCGGCGGCTACGACCCGGTCCGGTAGGAAATGGAGGCGGGCTGATTGGGCTTCTTTGACTCGTTTTTCGGATGGCTGCCGGCGGGAATCCAGGCGGTCTTGGTGTGGCTGGCCCAGACCACCGGAAACGCCGGCGTCGCGATCATCCTTCTCACCGTGCTGGTTCGGCTTCTCCTCTTTCCCCTGACGCGCAAGCAGACCCAGTCGATGCTGGCCATGAAGGAACTCCAGCCCAAGCTCCTCGAAATCCAGAAGAAATACAAGGATAAACCGGAGGAGTACAACCGGAGAGTCCTCGAGCTGTACCGGGAGAAAGGGGTCAACCCGTTCGGCGGCTGCCTTCCGGTGCTGATCCAGCTGCCCGTTTTGTATGCGCTGTTCACCGTGCTGCGGACGTACACGTTTGAAGGCGTGGGCGCGGGATTCCTCATCTGGACGCTGACCGATCCCGATCCCACGTACCTCCTGCCGATCCTGTCCGGCGTGACGACCTATTTCATGTCCGCGATGACGTCGACGGGCGATCCGTCGCAAAAGATGATGCTGTACATCATGCCGGTGTTCCTCGCGTGGATTTCCATCCAGTTCCCGTCGGGCCTGGTCTTGTACTGGGTGGTGAACAATATCTTCTCCATCGCCCAGCAGTACGTGTTGAGCAAGACCATGGCGCCCGCTGTTGAAGGGGGGGCCAAAGCCAAGTGAATTCCGTGGAAAAGACGGGCAAGACCGTAGACGAGGCCATCGCCCTGGCGCTGGAAGCGCTGGGGGCGGAGAGAGAAGACGTCGACATCGAAGTGCTGGATATCGGCTCCAAGGGATTTCTGGGTCTTGTGGGCGCCCGGCCGGCCCGGGTCCGGGTCACCCTGAGGAACTCGCTGGACGAAAAGATCGAAGCGGCGAAGGCTTTCCTGGCCGGGCTGCTGGAGCGCATGGGCGTGCAGGCCGAGATCTCCGTGGAGGAAGGCGAGGACCGGCTGGTGTACATCCGCCTCACCGGTCGCCGCATGGGCGTGGTCATCGGCCGGCGGGGGCAGACGCTGGATGCCATCCAATACCTGGTCAACGTCGTGGCCAACAAGAAGCCGGGTCCCAGGGCGCGCATCGTCCTGGACGCGGAGGGGTACCGGGAAAAGAGGGCCGAGACCTTGCGGAACCTGGCCGCGCGGCTGGCGAAGAAGGCCAAGACTGAGCGGCGGAAGACGGTTTTGGAGCCCATGAGCGCTCTCGAACGGCGCATCGTCCACCTGGCCCTGGCCGACGACGACGAGGTGGAGACCAGGAGCGAAGGGGAAGAGCCGTACCGCCGGGTCGTGATCGTGCCGAAGCGGCGGTAGGGCGCGTCATCGGCGAGCTGGAACGCAGCTTGAGTCCGGCCTCCTTCCCGTTCCGGGGAGGGGGCCTGTTTGTTCGGGGGTGACGGCGCGTGCGTGCCGGCACGGTGCAGGACACCATCGCCGCCATTGCGACGCCGCCCGGCGAAGGGGCCATCGGGATCGTCCGCATGAGCGGGCCCGGGGCCGTGGCCATCGCGGAGCGGGTTGTCCAGTCGACACGGCGGCTGTCCCAAGTGCCCAGCCACTCGCTGGTCCACGGGAAGGTGGTGGACGAAGGCGGCCGGGTCCTGGACGAGGCCTTGGTGGCGGTGATGCGAGCCCCCCGCACCTACACGGGGGAGGACGTGGTCGAGATCCACTGCCACGGGAGCCCGGTGGTCCTCCAGCAGGTGCTGGCCCGTCTCTTGCAGGAAGGGGCCAGGCCCGCCGAACCCGGGGAGTTCACCAAGAGGGCTTTTCTCAACGGCAAACTGGATTTGGCCCAGGCGGAGGCCGTCATTGACCTGGTGCGGGCGAAGAGTCCCAAAGGGGCGCAGATCGCGGCGATGCAGCTGGAAGGGAGGCTGTCGGCCCGGGTCTCGGCCCAGAGGGAAGAGATCTTGGATCTCCTGGCCCACCTGCAGGCGGTGATCGATTATCCCGAAGAGGGGCTGGTGGACGTCGATCCGGGCGAGATGAAAAGGCGCCTCGAGCGCCTGGTGGATGAGATCGACCAGCTCCTGGCGGGGGCGGACGCGGGCCGGATCTACCGGGACGGCATCCGGCTGGCCATCGTCGGCCGCCCCAACGTGGGCAAGTCGAGCCTGCTCAACGCACTCTTGGGCGAAGAGCGGGCCATCGTCACGCCCATCGCGGGGACCACCCGGGACGTCATCGAAGAGCGGGCCCTCTTGGGCGGGATCCCGTTTACCTTGGCGGACACCGCCGGAGTCCGGGCGACGGACGACCCCGTGGAGGCCATCGGGGTCGAGCGGACGAGGCAGGCCGTGGCCGGCGCAGACCTGGTCTTGATCGTGCTCGACGGCTCGGAGGCGCTGGCGCCGGAGGACCTGGAGGTGGCGGAGCTGGTGAGGCAGGCGGGGGCAGGCGCCCGGGTGCTGGTGGCCGTGAACAAGTGCGACCTTCCCCGGGTGCTGGAGCAGGCCGCGGTGGAGCGGCTCGCGGGCCCCTGGCCCGTCGTCTGGGTGAGCGCCGTGACCGGCGAAGGCCTGGCGCGGCTGGAAGAAACGGCGGCCGCCCAGGTTCTGGGCCAAGGCGGCGCGCCCTCTGCGATCCTCGTCACCCGGGCGCGCCACCGGGGAGCGCTGGCAGCGGCCCGGCGGGCGCTGGAGGACGCGGGCGAGACCATCGCCCGGGGGCTCCCGCTGGACCTGGTCAGCGTCGACCTGCAGGAGGCGCTGGAAGCGCTCGGACAGGTGACCGGAGAGAGCGTGTCCGAAGAGGTGGTCGCGCGCATTTTCGCCCAGTTTTGCGTAGGGAAGTGAGGTTGTCAAAGGGCGGTCTCTCGTGTACATTAGCGCGGTGAAGCGCGGTAGGGCGCTCCCCAGAGTCCGGGGCGCCGGAGGGCCCCCGCGCGGGCCGGGAGGTGATGAGGATGTCGGAGCGATTTGACGTGATCGTGGTGGGCGCGGGCCACGCAGGAGCCGAGGCGGCACTGGCCGCGGCCCGGCTGGGCATGCGCACGCTGGCGCTGACCCTCAGCCTGCGCGGGGTCGCCAGCATGCCGTGCAACCCGTCCATCGGCGGCCCCGCCAAGGGCCAGCTGGTGCGGGAGATCGACGCCTTGGGCGGCGAGATGGCCTTGAACATCGACGCCACGTGCATGCAGCTCCGGACCCTCAACACCAGCAAGGGCCCGGCGGTGCAGACCCTCAGGGCGCAGGCCGACCGCTTCGCCTACAGCGAACGGATGCGGCGGGTGTTGGAGCGCCAGCCCCGCCTTGAGCTCCGGCAGGGAACCGTCTCGGAGCTCCTGGTGGAGCGGGGGCGCGTCCTGGGAGTGGCGACCAAGGAAGGCCAGCGTTATTTCGCCCCGGCGGTGATCTTGACCACCGGCACCTACATGAACGCGCGCGTGCACATCGGCGAGGTGAACTTCGAGTCCGGGCCCCGGGGGGAGAAGACGACCAACCGGCTTTCGGCGTCCTTGCGGGACCACGGGTTTGAGCTGGTCCGCTTCAAGACGGGAACGCCGGCGCGGGTAAGGCGGGACAGCATCGCCTACGAAAAGTTGGAGCCGCTGGCCGGCGACCCCGATCCGGAAGGCTTTTCGTTCATGACGGGCAAAATCCGGCGGCCGCAGGCGCTCTGCTGGATCACGTACACCAACAGCCGGACCCACGAGATCATCCACGCCAACATGCACCGGGCAGCCATGTACAGCGGTGCCATCACGGGCCCCGGCCCCCGTTACTGCCCGTCCATCGAGGCCAAGCTCAAGATGTTTCCGGATAAGGAGCGGCACCAGGTGTTCATCGAACCCGAGGGATGGGATTCGGAGGAGATGTACCTGGCCGGGGTGTCCACCAGCCTGCCCAGGGAGGTGCAGGACCAGTTTCTCCGGACCATCCCTGGCCTCGAGAACGTGGAAATCCTGCGGTACGGGTACGCGATCGAATACGATGCCCTGGTGCCGACTCAGATCGACGCCTCGCTGATGACCAAGAGCGTGGTGGGGTTGTTCACCGCAGGCCAGGTCAACGGGACGACGGGTTACGAGGAGGCCGCGGCGCAAGGGATCGTGGCCGGCATCAACGCGGCCCGGTTCGTTCGGGGCGAGGAGCCCCTCATCCTCGACCGTTCGCAGGCCTACATCGGGGTGCTCATCGACGACCTGGTGACCAAGGGGACCAACGAGCCGTACCGGATGCTGACCAGCCGGGCGGAGTACCGGCTGCTGCTGCGTCACGACAACGCCGACAAGCGCCTGACCCCCATCGGCCGGCAGATCGGCCTGGTCACCGACGAGCGCTACCGCGTCTTCGAGGAACGCTGGTCGGCCGTGGAGGCCGTGCGGGAGCGGCTGGGCGCATCTCGCGTCGGCTGCACGGAAGCGGTCCAGGAGGTGCTGAGGCGCCTGGGCACGCAGCCGCTGCGGCCAGGGCAGGCGCTGACGCTGGCCGAGCTCTTGAAGCGGCCCGAGATCACGTGGGCGAAGCTGGTGGAGGTAGACCCGGGCTTGGCGGACGTGGATGAAGCCATCAGCCGCCAGGTGGAGATCGAAGTGAAGTACGAAGGGTACATCGCCAAGCAGGAGGAACAGGTGGAACGCTTCCGCCGCCTGGAGGCGAAAGCCATCCCGGACGGGCTCGACTACTTTGCGATCCCCGGCCTCTCCCGGGAGGCGTGCGAGAAGCTGTCCATGATCCGCCCCCGGTCCATCGGCCAGGCGGCCCGCATCTCCGGGGTGTCGCCCGCGGACATCTCGGTCCTGTTGGTCTACCTCCACGCCCGGGGCGGCAGGCCCCAGGCAAAGGCGGTTGCGACCCGTGGCTGAAGGGCGCGAGCACCACGCGTCTTCCCCTGGGTGCGGCAGCGGGTTTGACCCGCCGTCGTACGCCGCGGAGTTCAGCCGCTGGCTCGACCAGGCGCTGGCGGATCCTGTCTTTTCTCCCCTGGCCTCCCTTCTCGCGCCGGACGTCAAGGAGCGCATCGCACGGTTCGTCGTCGAGGTGGTGCAAGCCAACCAGCGCCTCAACTTGACGGCCATCACCGGGGCCCGGGAGGCCGCCGTCAAACACGTGTGCGATTCCCTCACCTGCCTTCTGGCCGGCCAGTGGCCTCGGGGCGGCGCCGTTTGCGACCTCGGGAGCGGGGGCGGCTTTCCCGGAATGGTGGTGGCGTTGGCCCGCCCCGACTTGAGGGTGCGCCTGGTGGACGCCGCCGGCAAGAAGGTGGCTTTCCTGGCTTCCGTGGTGGAGAAGCTGGGGGTGGGCGCCAGCGTCCGGCACGGCCGGGCGGAAGAGCTGGGAAAGGAGCCCGGATGGCGCGAGGAGCACGACGTGGTGGTGGCCCGGGCGGTCGCGCCCCTCGCCGTGCTGCTGGAGTACGCCTTGCCCCTCTGCCGGGTGGGCGGTTGGTTCATCGCCATGAAAGGCCCCGATTACCAGGACGAACTGGCGGCATCCCGCAAGGCGCTGGAGATCCTCGGGGGCCGCGTCGATCACGTGCGCGAGATCCGGCTGCCGCTGGACGCCGGGCGGCGGGCGCTGATCGCGGTGGAAAAAGAGCGGCCCACCCCTGCTTCGTATCCCCGGCGACCCGGCATCCCCTCCCGCCGGCCGCTGGTCTGATCCCGGTCCTGCCTCGACCCCGATCCTGCCTCGACAGCCGGAAAGCGCCGGCGCGCCGGCGTGCCCGTCCCCCCTGGATCCCCCAGAAAGAGGAAAGGATGTGGGTTTCTCGAAACCAGGCATCGTCCACAGTCCGAAATGGGGTGCAGTGGGTGCGTCTAGGGGATCTTCTGCGCGCGAAGGGCAAGAGCGGTAGCGCCCGGCCGCAAGAGAACGCGGCCGGCGGCGAGATGGCTGCCTGGCGTGAGGAAGTGCTTTCCCTTCCCGTGGACCGGATCTGGCCCAATCCGTACCAGCCGCGCCGGGAGTTCTCCGAGGAGCAGCTTGAGGAACTCGCGGCCTCCATCCGCGAGCACGGCATCCTTCACCCCGTGGTGGTGCGGCCTAAGGATGAGGGATATGAGCTGGTAGTGGGGGAACGGCGGTACCGGGCCTGCCGCCTGTTGGGATGGGAGCGGATTCCTGCCGTGGTGCGGGATTTGCCCGACTCGGAGGTGGCGGCGCTCGCGCTGATCGAGAACCTTCAGCGGGCGGATCTGAGCTTCTTCGAGGAGGCCGAAGGGTACAGGCGGCTGTTGGAGGAGTTTGGCCTCACCCAGGAAGAACTGGCCAAGTTTCTCGGGAAAAGCCAGTCAGCCATCGCGAACAAGCTGCGGCTGCTGCGGCTTGAGGAGCCGGTGCGGGAGCTTATTTCCCGGGAAATGCTCTCCGAGCGCCACGCGCGCGCCCTCCTCCGGCTCGAGTCGACGGAAGCGCAGCTCAAGGTTGTGGAGACGGTCAGCCGGCGCCGGCTTAACGTGCGGGAAACCGAGCTTTTGATCGAGCGGATGATCCAGGAGAGGCTGGGCGGCGACGGAAAGCGGCGCCGGCAGTCGATGAAGGGCGTGTTCAAGGACTACCGGCTCCTGCGAAACAGCGTGAAGAAGCTGGTGGACCAGATGAGCGCGAACGGCGCAAAGGTGGAGTTCGAGGAAGTTGATGAAGGAACTTTCGTCGAAATACGAATTCGTATTCACCACCGGGACAAAGGAGGCCGCTGAGGCTTGGGACGCGTCATAGCCATCGTGAACCAGAAGGGTGGCGTCGGCAAGAGCACGACGGCGGTCAACCTCGGTGCGTATCTGGCCTGCGCCGGCCGGAAGGTGCTGGTGGTCGACCTGGACCCGCAGGGAAACGCCACCAGCGGGTTGGGCATTGAGAAGCCGGAGGTGGAGCACTGCATCTACTCGGTCCTCATCGGCGGAATGCGGATCGAGGACGTGATCCGGCCTACGGAAGTGGAAGGGCTTTTTGCGGCGCCGGCCACCATCGCGCTGGCGGGAGCCGAAGTCGAGCTCGTGCCGCAGATGTCGCGGGAGTACCGGCTGAAGCGGGCCCTGGAGCCGGCGGTGGACCAGTTCGACTTCATTCTGATCGACTCTCCCCCGTCGCTGGGGCTGCTCACCATCAACGCGTTGACGGCGGCCCACGCCGTGTTGATCCCCATCCAGAGCGAGTACTACGCGCTGGAGGGGTTGAGCCAGCTGATGAACACCATTGAAATGGTGCAGCGGCATCTCAATCCCGGGCTGCAGATCGACGGTGTGGTGGTCACCATGTTTGACCCCCGGACCAACCTGTCGCAGGCCGTGCTAGAGGACGTCAAGGCGTTCTTCAGCGACCGGGTCAAGGTGTACGATACCGTGATCCCCCGGAACGTGCGCTTGAGCGAGGCGCCGAGCTTTGGCAAACCCATCGTCTTGTACGACGACCGTTCCAAAGGGGCCGAGGCGTACCGGGCCTTGGCGGAGGAGGTGTTGTCCAGGTGAGCCGGAAAGCGTTGGGGAGGGGCTTGCGGGCGCTGATTCCGGAGGCCGACGGGCTGGAGACGCCGATCAGGGAGATCCCCATCGACCAGATCGACCGGAATCCGGAGCAGCCCCGCAAGTGGTTCGGCGAGGATCAGCTGGAGGAGCTGAAAGAGTCGATCCTCTCCCACGGGGTGCTGGAGCCCATTATCGTGCGTCCCGTAGAAGGCCGCTATGAGCTGGTGGTGGGCGAACGCCGCTGGCGGGCGGCGCAGCTTGCGGGCTTGAGAACCATTCCGGCGGTGGTCCGGCCGCTCTCCGACCGGGAAGCCATGGAGATGGCGCTGGTCGAAAACCTGCAGCGGGAGGATTTGAACCCCATCGAGGAGGCCGAGGCATACCGGCGGCTGATGGAGGAGTTTCAGCTCACCCAGGAGCAAGTGGCCGACCGGGTCGGGAAGAAGCGGTCGACGGTGGCGAACCGGCTGCGGCTCTTGGAGATCGAGCCGGAACTCCGGGCGGAGATCGCAGCGGGGCGGCTTTCGGCAGGGCACGCGAAGGCGTTGCTGTCAATTGAGTCGTCCGCCGAGCGGTTGAAGGTGGCCCAGCGAGTCATTGAAGAAGGCTGGTCGGTGCGGGCGATCGAGGAGTACGTGCGCCAGGGCGCGAAAAAGCGGGCGCCGCAGCGCCGGGCGGCGGCGCCGCCGGCCAAGGACCCCTTCGTACAGGACATCGAGGAGCGGCTGCAGCGCTCGCTGGGCACGAAAGTGCGGGTGATCCGGCACGGCCAGCGTGGGCGTATCGAGATCGACTACTACAGCCAGGACGACATCGAACGGATCTTGGAGATCATCACCGGATCGGTGAACTGAGAAGGCCCGCGGCGCGGCCGGGCGCGCCAGGGCAGGGCCCGTGCCTGGTGAGGGTGTGAGGAGTGGCCGGCGGAGCCGGGAGCCGTACGAGAAAGGCCCGAGCGAAGGACGGGTCGCTTCGCGGCGCCGCTCGGCGAGACGGAGGCGGGCAGGGCATGGAGAGGTCATTCGAAGAGATCCTGAGCATCCTGGAGCCGGGACAAGAGGTGACCTTAGAGACGGGGTCGGTGATTTTCAAGGGCCCGTACCACAGCCGCATCCTGGAGGTGCTGGCGACCGGCCTGCGGATCGCCGCACCGATGGACAACGGGAAACTAGTGCTCCTTCCGGTAGGAACCCAGGTGACCGTCACAGTCGACGCGTCCGGAGAGCGCCTTTCCTTTGAGACGCAGATTGTCGATCGAACGGGCGGCCGGAACCGCTCGCTGCTGCTCTGCCCTCCCCCGCCGCCGGAGGAAGAGAAGCCTGCAAGAAACGTGCCGGTCGTCGCGGTGAGCAGCGGCAAGGGCGGCGTGGGCAAGACGATGCTGGTGGTGAATCTGGGCATCGCGCTCTGCCGCTTGGGAATGCGGGTCTGCGTCATCGACGGCGACCTGGGCACGGCCAACATCGACGTGCTCATCAACGTGTCCAGCCGGTACAACCTGGCTCATGTGGCCCGGGGCGAGCGGCACATGCTGGAAGTGGTGGTGGAGGGCCCGGAGGGACTGATCGTCCTCCCGGGCGGCTCCGGGCTGCAGGAGCTTACCACCCTGGACGAGCAGCGCTTCGCCGCGATGCTTGCCCAGTTCCGCGAGCTCGAGGAGTATGCGGATATCATCCTCATCGACACCGGCAGCGGCCTCTCCCCCAGCGTGACAAATTTCCTGATGGCGGCGACGGAATCCGTGCTCATCACGACGCCGGAACCGCATGCGATCACGGACTGCTACGCGCTGATCAAGGTGCTGGCGACGAAAGATCACTCGGGCTTGCTGCGGCTGGTGGTGAACCGGGTGGGCGGCGAGGCCGAGGCCCGGGATATCAGCCGCAAGATGACCTTTGCCAGCCGTCGTTTTCTTCACAAGGAGCTGGATGTGCTGGGGCACATCGACGAGGATCCCGCGGTAGCCCGTTCCATTCGCCAGCAGGAACCGCTGATGGTGTATGCGCCGAGGTCCCGAGCGGCACTCCAGATCGCTTCGCTGGCCGAAAAGCTGGCCGGGCGCGTGGAAGAACCGGTACGGGAGTCCGGGACCCAGGGCTTCTTCCGCCGGCTGCGGAGGCTTATCCCCGGACTGGAAAGCCGGGCCTGAGGCGCTCGCCCGCAAGGGGAGGGAGCCCGCTTGCGATGCGGGCCAGCGCGCACAGGAATTTCTGGGTCTCCTCTAGTCCTTCACCTTCCCTTCCCTGCCGTCTCTCTTTCCCTCTTGTTCATCTTCCTGGAATGTTCCACGTGGAACAACGCCGCATGAGTGAAGGCGGCAATCTCGCACGGGCATCCGAATGGAGCAGGCATCAGGACTGGCACCCAAGTGAGCGAGGGTCTTGGCGTCTCGCAGGGTCGAATGGGGCTCTCGAAGTACGGGTGCAAGCGCACGCACCGCCGGGCTTGAGTGACTGGTCGACGCGCCACCGGAGCCGCGCTGTCTCGCGGCGCGCTGCGTGTGGTTCCACCCCCCGTTCCTGCCTGCCGGGGACGAGAAGGAACGGCAGGAGCCCGCAGCAGAGTCCCCGGCCTGTGGATGGAGCGGCAGGGCGTTGTGCAGAAGAAGCACCGGACCAGACCGTCCCCCCACGGTTCAGCTCGTACCGACCCGTTGTTTGGAATGCAATAGGCCGATGGACGACAGGGTTCGACGCGTGAGGCGGCCTTGGAGGAAAGAGCAGGCCGCCTCGGTGTGAGAAGAGTGATGCGGTATAAGCGAGACTACTCGCTAGGCAAGTCATGGACCGGAAAGCGGGTCAGGTCCAGTTCAGGCCAGGCGAGCTAGGCTTGCGCGCCCGCGGGGCTCAACGAGGGGATGATGGGGAGCGGAAGCAGCCCGCTAACACCGGGCGTGATAGACGCGGGCGATCAAGGAGGCGCGACACGACAAGGAAACCGTCCGGACAGGACAAGCGGCCTGCTCAGTGCGGGTCGCTTCCCCGGAAGCTCCGGACGAGCGATGGGCGTCGTGGCCCCGGGCACAGGCGCCGGAGGCGGAAGAGGCCGAGAATCTCGACCACGCGAGTGCCGGGATGGTACGATGACTGGCACCGGTGACGGGGCTGTTGGGCGCGGAGCGGGCCGGTGGTGGAACGTGTTCCACGTGGAACACTGCAGAGGAGGGCTGGCGCCGGACTCTCGCCGCGGAGTCCCGGTGCGGATGCGTCCGGCTGTGCCCGGCTCAGCCCTCTGCCCTTCAGCCCCTTTTCCCTCTCCTACAGCGGCCCTACCGCGGCCGAGGAGGGATCGCGGCGGCCGGGTGCCGTGCAGCCGCCGCTTAGACCGCCTCCGCAGCCACCCGGAGGGCCCGGTCGAGATCATTCCAAAGATCTTCGGGGTCCTCGATTCCCACGCTGAGCCGGATGAGAGACGGCGGCAAATGTTCCTGTCCGGGGAGGACTGCCCGCCGCTCCATCGTCGACTCCACGCCTCCCAGGCTGGTAGCGTGGCGGATCAACCTCACCTCCCTGCACACCCGATCCGCCAGCTCTCCCCCGCCCCTTAGCTCAAACGAGATGACGGCCCCGAATCCCTTCAATACCTTCCTCGCCACCGCGTGCGTAGGATGCGAAGGAAGCCCGGGATACCGGACACGGGCCACGACAGGATGCCGGGCGAGCCGCTGGGCCAGGAGCATCGCCGTCTCCTGGCTTTGGGCCAGCCGGAGGGCTAGGGTCCGGGCACCCCGGACCGCCAGAAAGGATTCCAGGGCACCGGGCACGGCGCCCGCAATCTCTCTTGACGTGCGCAGTGACTGCCAGAGTCCCTCGTCCCGCGTGACCACGACCCCCGCCAGGAGGTCGGAGTGGCCCCCGATAAACTTCGTCGCCGAGTGGACGGAGACGGTCGCGCCGAAATCCAGCGGGCGCTGGCCCAGCGGGGTGGCGAAGGTATTGTCCACTGCGAGAATCGTCCCCGGCTTGCGCGGTGCCCTGCCGATAGCGTCCAGGTCGGCCACCAAGAGCAGCGGATTCGAGGGTGACTCAATCCAGATCAGGTCGGCGACGGCGCACATGCGCACCCACGCCGCGGTGTCATCCACCGCGACCCGGTGCACCTCCCAGCGGCCCTGTCGAGCTCCTCTCTCCGCCAGGCGGGCCACCCCCTGGTAGCAGTCATCGGGGATCGCCACCACGGATCCCGCCGGAAGCTGGCCAAATACCGCCGCTGCCGCCGCCATGCCGGAGGCGAAAGCGACCGCCCTGCCTCCTTCGAGCCCTCCTACGATGGTCTCTAGCGCCTCCCAGGTCGGCGTTCCGGCGGAGCGCGCGTAGATCCGATCGCCGCCCAGCACGTAGTTGGACGCAAGGAAGGGCGGCACGTTCAAGGGCGCGCCGGGGTCAGGCCAGCGCCCCGCCGAAACGATCCAGGACTCCGGTTTGATCTCCGAGACTGACAGTGTCTGCTCCATCGTCTCAGCGCCTCCTCAACTACGGCATACACCGCCCCTTCGACGTGGGCAGACTGCGTCCTTCGAGGCCCTTTCCGGGAACATACGTTTGTAGTTCAAAAATCCTATTTGAGAGCAAGGCATAAAGGATTGAGCACCGACGGACGAAAATAGGTCTGCTAGCGGGTTCCGAGAGGCCGGGATGCTCCCCTGGGGAGATCCCGGCCGCTGGAGCGCGACGGGCATTTCCCGGGAAATACTCCGCCGTCGTCGCACCGCCCAGCGGGACGGGAGAGGAGCGGCCTGCCGCTCACCCTTTTCGAGGGACGGCCAAGCCGGGGGGTAGTTCCTGATGAGCCGACTCCGACGCTTTATCGAGGAGCGCCGGGGCGTTACCGTCACCTTTCTGATGATTCCCGATGCGTCGCGCCGGACACGCTCGTGGAGAGTGCCGCTCTTGCGAGTGTACTCCGTGGCCGGGCTGGCCGTTGCCCTGCTCCTCGCCGCGGTCTTCGCGTACAGCTGGGCCGGGAGCGCTGCCCTCCTCATCGCCAAGCAGCGAGCCGACATCAAGGCGCTGGCCCAGGAGAAGCGGCACCTCGAAGAGGTCACCAGTGAACAGGAGGCCCGGCTCCTCGCGATGGCGGAGGAGGCGACGCAGCTCGCCGAGCGCATTGCCCAGCTGGAAGAGCTGGCGCAGCAAATCATGGAAATCGTCCCTGACGATATTCTGGCGGCCAGCGAACGGGCGGTGCCGGGAGCCGTCCTGGGCGTCTCCGCCGGAGCGGACTCCCGGGACGCCGTCGCCGTTGCCGCCGCGGCAGGGCTTCCACCCGCCGATGAGGCCGGGGTCCTGGACGATGTCTCCTCGATGGAACTCACCGGGATGGGCGGCGGGGAAATCTCCACCGAAGAGATCAACGCCTGGCTGCAAGGGTATCTCGGCAGCCTGAGGGCGGCGGTGGAGCACCATGACCGCCTCTTCCTCCAGCTCAAGTGGTCAGCGGAAAGCTACGAACACAAGCTGCGCCACACGCCCAGCATCTGGCCGGTGGAGGGAAGGATCACCTCCGAGTACGGCAACCGGCGGCACCCCATCACCGGGCGGAACCACCTGCATGCGGGCATCGACATCGCCGTCCCTACCGGCACGCCCGTCAAGGCCACGGCCGCCGGCAAAGTGGTCCACGCCGGCCCTGACGGCGGCTACGGGCTCACTGTGGTGATTGACCACGGCTACGGCTGGCGCACCCTCTACGCCCACAACTCCCGGGTCCTGGTGAAAGCAGGCGACACTGTCGAGCGCGGCGACGTGATCGCCTTGGCGGGGAGCACCGGGGTGAGCACAGGGCCGCACGTGCACTACGAAGTGCACGTGGACGGCAAGCCGGTCAACCCCCGAGCGTTCCTGCCGTGACCAGTTGGGAAGGTGGTGTGACCGTTGCTCAGCAGTTCACGCAAAGGGAAGGAGGCCCCCGCCGTGGCGGGCCAGGGACACGATACGCTCATCGCCAAAGGAGTCACCGTCCAGGGCACGGTCCAGGCCCAGGGTGTGCTGCGGGTGGACGGCCGGGTGGACGGGAAGATCGCGTCCGAGGGCGACGTCGTCGTCGGCCAGGACGGTGTGGTCCATGCGGAAGTTTCGGCGAAAAACGTGGTCATCGCCGGGCAGCTGCACGGCAACGTCACCGTCACCGGTAGGCTTCACATCTTGGCCGGGGGCGCTCTGTTTGGCGACGTCAAGGTAGGCGTCCTCATCGTCGAAGAAGGCGCTGTTTTTAAGGGGCAGTGCGAGATGGAGGTGCGCCGGCCGGGCGAGGAGCCGGTGCGGATCCTCCGCAAGGTGGACAGCGGCGACGGCGGCGAAACCCGCCGCGGCGCCCAGGCGCAGCAGGGCGCCGGCAGTTGAGTAGAACGGCGCATCTGCTGCAGCGACGAGACGCAAGAGGCCGGCAGCCCTCACGGGGGTGGCCGGCCTTCGACGACTCTGTGCCGTGCCCCTGCCCGCACTGCCATGCCGCGGCCGGCGGGCGTCCCTTCTCACCTCCCGAGGGAAAGCAGAGCCGCCGAGGCCAGGCATCCGTCACCGCCGGGGAGGAAGGCGGCTCCGTGGCGCTGAAAAACGAAGGCCGCCCGGAGGACCGGGCCGCCGGCAGGAACACGGCGGGTGAAAAAGAGGTGAAGCCGGCCGATGCGCCTCGCGACAGTGAGGACCGCTCGCGGTCCCCAGCTTGCCTTTGAATGTGAAGGCGGCTTTTACACGTTCCGCGACGCCGCCGCCGCGGTCCGGAGAGACGCCCGCGGCCTGGACGAGATTCATTCCCTGATCGAAGGGGGCGCTCCGGCGCTGGACCGGGCCCGGGATATCATCTCCCTCTTCCGGGCGGCTGGCCTCCCGGCGGAGGCGTACCCGGAAGCGGCGCTCCTCGCTCCGATCCCGCGGCCTCGGAAGAACATCTTCTGCGTGGGTAAGAACTACGCCGACCACGCGGCGGAACGAGGTTCCGAGCCTCCCCGTCATCCTATCTTCTTCACGAAGGTGCCCACCGCGGTGGTGGGTCCCGGCGCCCGGGTTCCCGTGCCGCCGCAGACGACGCGGTTTGACTACGAGGGGGAGCTGGCCGTCATCATCGGGCGAAAGGGCAAGGACATCCCAGCCTCTCGGGCTTACGAGCACGTCTTCGGCTACACCATCGTGAACGACCTCACCGCACGAGACCTTCAAGAACGACACCGGCAGTACTTCAAAGGGAAGAGCCTGGACGGGTCGTGCCCCATGGGGCCCGTGATCGTCACCGCGGACGAGCTGGCGGAGCTTTCATCGCTAGAAATCGAAACCCGGGTCAACGGCGAGCTGCGCCAGTCCGCCGCCGTCTCCCAGATGCTCTTTGACGTCGCGACGCTGATCTCGGTCCTCTCGGACGGCATGACCCTGGAACCCGGCGACATCTTGGCCACGGGGACGCCGGCCGGGGTCGGCGACGCATCGGGCCGGTACTTGCAGCCGGGCGACGTGGTGGAGGTCCGCGTGAGCGGCATCGGCAGCCTGGCCACGTACATCGTGTAGGCGCGACGGCGAAGGTCCCCTTCGACAGGAGGTGAAAAGATGCTCCGGCCCAACATCGATGCCCGGGGTGCGTCGGCACGCCGCACCATGGGTGCAGCAGCGCTGCTGTTGGGGGCGGCGCTGGCGGGGTGGCTCCTGCAACGCAGCGCGACGCCGTGGGCAATGCTCTTGCTGCTTCCGGTGTTCACTGCGGCCGGGCTCGGCTTCTTTCAGGCCCGCCGCCGCACCTGCGTCCACTACGCCGCCAGGGGCGTCTGCGATCTGGGAAGCGGAGTCCAGCCGGTGACCGACCCGGAGGCGCTCGAGGCCATGCGCCGCCAGGCGAAGCGGGTCTGGCGGGACGCCTTGGTGTTCGCCGCCTTGGTCACTTTGGCGCTGCTCATCGCAGCGTTCGCGGCCGGAGCCTAAGCCCCGGCCGCCGGGACCGGCGCCTCGCGGCGGCCGGCGGAGCGGCCGCATCCCCGGGAAGCCGGGCGTTCACCATACACGGGAGGGAAGAGAGCGCGATGACGAGCGCACAGCCAAATCCTGAGGAGCGGCTAAGGGAGCTGGGCATCGAGCTTCCCGCCGCCCCTAAGCCCCTCGCGGCCTATGTGCCGGCGGTGCGCGCGGGCGATCTGGTCTTCATCTCGGGGCAGGGGCCGCTGAAAGACGGGCAGGTGGTCTGGGCGGGACAAGTGGGCGCCGACCTGTCGGTCGAGGAAGGGCGAGAGGCGGCGCGGCTCGCCGTCATCAACGCCCTTGCGGCTCTGAAGCAAGAAGTGGGCTCCTTGGACCGGGTGGTCCGCATGGTGAAGCTGGTGGGGTGGGTGAACAGCGCGGCCGGCTTCTACCAGCAGCCGCAGGTGATCAACGGGGCGTCGGAGCTCTTGGAAGAGGTGTTCGGCGAACGAGGGCGCCACGCCCGCTCGGCCGTGGCGGCCCACACGCTGCCGCTGAACTTCGCGGTGGAAATCGAGCTCATCGCTCAAGTGCAGTGAGCCCTCAGGGCTCCCGGGCGGCTGCTGCCTGGGCCGCGGCTTTGGGCCAGTGCCGGGTGACGGAATCGACGAGGCTGTCGGCGATCAGTTCCGCCAGGCGCATCACCAGGCTCAGGCGGGTATTTTGCAGGACGAAGTACTCCATGAAGCCGCCGACGTTCACCACGCCCACGATGTGAAACCGCCCGACGGGAGGCAGCGCCTTGTTCACTCCGCTTCCCGGCTTCAAGGGGCCCGACTTGACGCACACGGTCCCCACGTTCTCCGCCCGGCCGAGGCAGGCGTCGACGGCCACCACCAGCCGGTCCTTGCCCTGGCGGCGGAGATCAGCCAGGCGCTCCGCCAGGTTGGCCGCGTGGACGGGGCGCTCCAGGGTGCCGTACACGGTGAGCCCCGGCGGCGCCATCCGGGAAAGGCGCGTCCCCACCAGCGGGCCGAGCGCGTCGCCGGTGGAACGGTCGCTGCCGACGCATACCAGGGTGACGGGCTCCGGCGAGGGCGCGAAGGACGCGAGGTGCGCCGCGATGGCTTTGCCCAGGATCTCCCGGCCGGCCGGGTCGTCTACGTGCACCCGGGTCTCCGTAGGTTCGAAAGCCCCGGCCTCGGGAAGCGATCCCGTCGAGGCCGGCGGCCGAAGCGGGGAACGCAGCGTCCACATGGGGCTCACCTCGAGAGCGTCCGGCGCGGGGCGGGGTCGCCCTGGCACGGACCGGTGACCTTTCCGCGCGTTGACGTCGCGCGGACAGTATACGTCCCCAAGACGGCGGTCTATTCAGAAACCGGCGTCTCGCGCCCGGCCGGCGCCGGGCGCTCCGGCAGGAAGGCCGCCCGGGCCCGTGGAACTCTGCTCCTACCTCTCGCGGCGAGGCTTGCGGGAAAACACCGTGTGGAGGCGCCACGCGCCGTCGGTGGTGAACAGGGAGGTTCGTCGCCTTGGCGTCGCTCGCCCGTCCCCTCAGCGCCAGCTTGGATGTTCCCGGCCGCTCGCAGAGCAGGAGAGCGGCCTTCTTTGCCGTCCTCCTGGCGGCGGCCGCCGCGGCGGTGGGCGCGGCCGGCAGCTTCCTGGCCGCCACCCCCGGCGTCATCGTTCCCGGCGTGAAAGTGGCCGGCCTCGACGTGGGCGGCCTCGCGCCCGAAGCCGCCCGGCAGCGGCTGCAGCAGCGCCTCGAGGGCCTGGCGGAGCAGCCGCTTCAGCTGTACGTCCACGGCGAATCCTGGATCGAGCTGCCCGCGCAGACCGGCGTGCAGCCGGACCTGGACGCGACGGTGGCCGCGGCCTACGCCGTAGGCCGTACCGGCTCCCGGCTCGAGCAGCTCCTCCAGCGGTGGACCGCGCTGCGGTGGGGCTACGAAGTGCCGCTCCGGCCGCGGGTGGACGACGCCGCGTACCGCGCCTGGCTCCAGCGGCTCGCGAGCCGGGTGGAGCGGCCGCCCCGCGATGCCCGGCTGGACGTGGACGAGCGCGGCCAGGTGGTGGTGGTCCCGTCCCGGGCGGGACTGCGGCTGGTGGAAAGCGACGAGCTCCCGGGAAGGCTGGCCCAGGCTATGGCAGAGCCCTACGCCCGCGCGGTCCGCCTTGAGGTGAGCGCCGTGCCGGCCGCCTTTCGCACCGAGGACGCCCTGGCCCTGGGTGTCCGGGAGCGGCTGGCCGTCTATACCACCCGCTTTGACCCGTCGGACGCCAACCGGACCGCCAACATCCACATCGCGGCGCAGGCGCTGGACGGCCATTTGCTCGCCCCCGGCGAGGTGTTCTCGTTCAACCGGCACGTCGGGCCCCGGGTCGAGGCAGCGGGCTTCAAAGAGGCGCCGGTGATCATCGACGGCGAGCTGGTGCCGGACATCGGCGGCGGGGTGTGCCAGGTCTCCACTACCCTCTACGGGGCGGTGCTGCTGGCCGGCCTTGAGGTCATGTCCCGGGCGCCTCACTCGATCCCCGTGGGCTACGTGCCTATGGGGCTCGACGCCGCGGTGGTCTACGGGGTGACGGACTTCATCTTCCGCAACGACACCCCGGGGCCCGTGCTGATCAAGGCCTCCGTCGAAGGGAACCAGCTCACGATCGCGCTCTACGGGACGCGGGCCAAGTACCGGGGCGTGCGCCTCGAGACGGAGCTGGTGGAAGTGGCGCCGGCCCGGGTGATCGAGGTGGCCCGGACCGACCTTCCCAAGGGCGCGCAGCGGGTGGTCAAACAGGGCCGGGACGGGTATAAAGTCAATGTATGGCGGGTCGCCCAGCTTCCCGACGGCCGCGTCGTGCGGGAGCTGGTCTCCCGCTCCACGTATCCTTCTCGGGACCGGGTCGTCTGGGTGGGCGCGGGCGAAGTGTAACGGATCTCATCCTGGCGAAAGCAGGTACCGCCGAAGCCGCGGACCAGGGAAAGGGTTCAGCGGAGCGGGCCACGAAAAACACAGGGATCAACTGGTAGGAGGATCGACATGGCCAGGTACGCCTTCTTTGAGGGAGCCTTCGTCCCGCTGGAAGAGGCCAAGATCAGCGTGCAGACCCACGCCTTTCTGTACGGCACCGCGGTCTTTGAAGGCATCCGCGCCTACTGGTCGGAAGAGGAGCAGGACCTCTTGATCTTCCGGATGAGGGAGCACTACGAGCGGCTCCTCCAGTCCTGCAAGATCCTGCAGATCACGCCCGCCTACTCCGTGGACGATCTCTGCCGCATCACCGTGGAGCTCCTCGCGAAAAACAACGACCGGGAGGACATGTACATCCGCCCGATCTACTATAAGAGCCAGCTGGGCATCGGCGTTCAGCTCGCGGGCCTCGAAGACGACTTCCTGGTCTTCGCGGTGCCGATGGGCCCCTACCTCGATCTCGAGAAGGGGCTGCGGGTCAAGGTGACTTCGTGGCGGCATATCGACGACAACGCCATTCCCATGCGGGCCAAGGTGAACGGGGCGTACGTCAACGCGGCGCTGGCCAAGTCTGACGCCGTGCTGGACGGCTACGACGAGAGCATCTTCTTGACGGCCGACGGGCACGTCTCGGAGGGAAGTGCCGAAAACCTCTTCATCGTGCGGAAAGGGAAGTTGATCACCCCGCCGGTCACCGACGACATCCTGGAAGGGATCACCCGGGCCACCATCATTGAGCTGGCGACGCGGGAGCTCGGCCTCGAAGTGATCGAACGGCCGATCGACCGGACGGAGCTTTACATCGCCGATGAAGCCTTCTTCGTCGGCACGGGGGCGCAGGTGAGCCCCATCGCCGAGATCGACCGCCGGGTGATCGGAAACGGCGGCATCGGCCCCATCAGCCGCAAGATCCAGCAGCTCTATTTCGACGTGGTCAAAGGGAAGGTACCCAAGTACCGCCACTGGTGCCAGCCGGTCTACAAGGCCAGCCTATGACCGGCCGGCCGGCAGCGGCCCCTCCGGCACGTAAGAGGGGGCGCGGGGCACCGGACCGGGATCAGGCGCCAGACGGCCCCGGCGGTCGCCGGGGCCTTCACGTGTGGACACTTGCGAGAAGTGGAGGTCAGGCCAGTGAAATTCCTTGAATACCAGGCCAAGGAGATCTTCGCCGCGGCGGGCATCCCCACCCCCCGGGGCAAGGTGGCGAAAAGCCCCGGAGAGGCGCGGGCCATCGCCGAAGAGCTGGGTGGCAAGGCGGTGGTGAAAGCCCAGGTGCCCATCGGCGGCCGGGGCAAGGCCGGCGGGGTGGCCGTGGTGGCCGATGCCGGCCAGGCGGAAAAGGAGGCGGCCCGGATCCTCTCCATGGAGATCCGGGGCTATCCCGTCCACGAGGTGCTGGTGGAGCCGGCTGCCGATATCCAGGCCGAGTTTTACCTGGGCATCACCGTCGACCGGGCCAGGCAGGCGCCGGTGCTCATCGTCTCCTCGGCGGGCGGGATGGACATTGAAGAAGTGGCCGAAACCCAGCCGGAAAAGGTGGCCAAGGTATGGCTCGATCCGCTGCTGGGCCTTCTCCCTTACCAAGTGCGCGAAGCGTGCTACCGGGCGCAGGTCCCCGCCGAGCTGGTCAAACCCATGTCAGCCCTCATTGAAAAGGTGTTCCGCGTCTTCAAAGAGCAGGACGCCATCCTGGTAGAGATCAACCCGCTGGCCCTCGTGGGCAGCGGCCAACTGGTCGCTCTGGACGGCAAGATGGAGACCGACGACAACGCGAGCTTCCGCCATCCTGACGCCAAGGGCGTCGACGAACAGGCGGAGCACCCACTGGAACAGAAGGCCAAAGAGCTCGGGCTCTCCTACGTGAAGCTCGACGGCGAAGTGGGCATCGTCGGCAACGGCGCAGGCCTGGTCATGACCACGCTGGACATGATCCAGCGCAGCGGCGGCAGGGCCGCCAACTTCTTGGACATCGGCGGCGGCGCCCAGGCGGAAGTGGTGCGCAACGGCCTCAGCTTGATCCTCTCCGACCCGGCCGTGAAGTCCATTCTGATCAACGTCTTCGGCGGTATCACCCGCTGCGACGAGGTGGCCAAGGGGCTCCTTTCGGTGATTCAAGAGATGGAGGTCAAGGTGCCCATCGTGGTGCGGCTGGCGGGCACCCGGGCCAAGGAGGGGCGCGAACTCTTGGCCGCCGCCGACTTGGGAGGCGTAAGGCTGGAGACGGCGGAGAGCTTCCAAGAGGCGGCGAGAAAAGCGGTCGAGCTCGCCAGAGGGTGAGCCGCAGGCCCGGGAAAGCTTTTTCGAGGAGGTCTCACACACCTTGAGCATATTGATCGATACCGAGACGCGCGTGTTGGTGCAGGGAATCACCGGCCGCGAAGGCGCCTTTCACACCAAACAGATGCTGGTCTACGGCACCAAGGTGGTCGCGGGCGTGACGCCCGGCAAGGGCGGGGAGCGGGTGGAAGGCGTGCCCGTTTACAACACGGTGCGGGAGGCGGTGGAGAAAGAGGGCGTCAACACCAGCATCGTCTTCGTGCCGCCCCGCTTCGCCGCGGACGCCGTGATCGAGGCGATTGACGCCGGCATTCGCCTGGTGGTGTGCATCACGGAGTGGATCCCCATCCACGAAATGCTGCAAGTGACGGCGTACGCCCGGGCCAAGGGGACGCGGCTGGTGGGGCCCAACTGCCCCGGCCTCATCTCGCCGGGGAAGTCGCTGGTGGGCATCCTCCCCGGGTCCATTTTCCGGCCGGGTCCCGTGGGAATCGTCTCCCGCAGCGGCACCCTCACCTACGAGGTGGTGAACGAGCTCTCGACCCGGGGCATCGGGCAGTCCACCTGCGTTGGCATCGGGGGCGACCCCATCATCGGCACGCGGTTCATCGACGTGCTCAAGCTGTTTGAGGCGGACCCCGAAACCGAGGCCGTGGTGATGATCGGCGAGATCGGGGGCTCCGACGAGGAAGAGGCGGCGGAGTACATCAAGAGCATGACCAAACCGGTGGTGGGCTTCATCTCGGGCCGCACCGCCCCGCCCGGCAAGCGGATGGGTCATGCAGGCGCCATCATCTCCGGAAAGACCGGGACGGCGGAGAGCAAGATTGAAGCCCTGGCCGGCGCGGGCGTACCCGTGGCCGACACCATCAACCAGATCGCCGACTTGATCGAAGAGCGCCTGCCGCGCTGAGCGGCCGGCGCTCTTCGCCTTTCCCGGGCGAAGCGCACATAAGATCGCGACGGCGGAGTATCCTGTGCCTAGCGCCTCTTGATGATGAGCACGGTCTTGCCGCGCCATTTGAGAATGGGGTTGATCACAGCGCCCAGCAGCCTAAGCAACATCACGCGACGCCCCCTCGTCGGGCAAGAGATCGACGGGATTTCTGAGCGATGCATTATACAGCACAGCCCGCCGGGCTGTGACACCCGGGGCGGCGGCCCGGCGGCCCCGCGATGAGCCGGGACGCCCGCAGGGAATCGCCGGCGGCTGCCAAAGGTATGGAGCGACCACCTCACACAAAAGGGGGCGGCGGGCATGACGGCCAGCGCCGAAGAGCCCAAGCGCACTCCCCTGGCCGGCCGGCACCTTGAGCTGGGGGCCCGGATGATCGAGTTCGCCGGCTTTTGGATGCCCGTCCAGTACTCGGGCGTCCTCGCCGAGCACCGGGCCGTGAGGACGGCCGCGGGCCTCTTTGACCTTTGCCACATGGGCGAGCTGCGCTTTGAAGGCCCCGATGCCGCCGAAAACCTGCAGCAGCTCACCACCAACGACGTCTTCCGCCTGGAGCCGGGGAAGGGGCAGTACACGCTCCTCTGCAACGAACGGGGCGGCGTCGTCGACGACTGCCTCCTCTACCGGCTGGGGCCCCGGGATTACCTCCTGGTGGTCAACGCGGCCAACACCGACAAGGTGCGGGAGTGGGCCCGCGCCCGGCTCCGGGGCCGGGTGACGCTGCGGGACGAGAGCAGCGAGACGGCCCTCATCGCCGTACAGGGGCCCCGCAGCCAAACCATCGTCGGGCGCGCTCTGGAGCAGGATTTTTCGGACTTGCCCTCGTTTTGGGCCCGGACCGTCCATGCGCACGGGGCAGCCATCCTGGTCTCCCGCACCGGGTACACGGGAGAGGACGGGTTTGAGCTCTATCTGGATGCGGAGGCCGCAGCGAACCTTTGGGACCGCCTGCTCCAGGTAGGGCAGGCAGACGGCCTGGTCCCCGCCGGGCTCGGAGCCCGGGACACCCTCCGGCTCGAGGCGCGCCTTCCGTTGTACGGCAACGAGCTCACCGAAGAGATCTCTCCCTTGGAAGCGGGTCTCGGGTTCGCCGTAAAATTTGATAAGGGCGATTTTGTCGGCAGGGAGGCCCTGCTGGCCCAGCAGGAGCGGGGAGCCGCGCGGCGGCTCATCGGCTTTGAGATGCTGGAGCGGGGCGTGCCGCGGCACGGCTATCCCATCGTGCACCAGGGCCGTGAAGTGGGCTGGGTGACCAGCGGCTCGTTCTCCCCGACGCTGGAGAAGGAGATCGGCATGGGATACGTACCGGCGGCCCTGGCCCTGGAGGCGGGCGCCGAGATCTCGGTGGACATCCGCGGGAGGCTCCGGCGCGCCCGGGTGGTCGAGGGCCGCTTCCTCCCGCGCCCGTAAACCCACCGTAAGGAGGGCTTGCGTTGTATCCCGAGGAACTGAAGTACACCAAGGAACACGAGTGGCTCCGGCTGGAAGACGGGCGGCTGGCCCGGGTCGGCGTCACGCACTACGCCCAGCACCAGCTGGGGGACGTGGTCTTCGTGGAGCTTCCCGCCGCGGGCGACGCCGTGAGCGCGGGCCAGAGCATCGCCGTGGTGGAGTCGGTCAAGTCGGTGTCGGACATCTACGCGCCGGTCAGCGGCCGGATCGTCGAAGTGAACAGCGCCCTGGAAGACCAGCCTGAGCTGATCAACGAAGATCCCTACGGGAGAGGCTGGATCGCCGTCATCGAGATGGACGATCCCGGCCAGGCGGACGGGCTGCTGACGGCCGCCGAATACAAGGCCCACATTGGAGAGGCGTGACTCCTCGTTGGACTTCATCCCCACCACTGACGAACAGAAGGCGCACATGCTGCGAGCCATCGGCGTGAGCTCGGTGGACGAGCTCTTCGCGGACATCCCGGAGGCGCTGCGCTTTCAAGGGCGCCTTGCCCTGCCGGAGGGCCTTTCCGAGTACCAGCTGCTGGCTCACATGCGGGAACTGGCCGGCAAGAACCGCCACGTGGACGAGCTGGTCTGCTTTGCCGGGGGCGGCGCCTACGACCACGTGATTCCCAGCGCGGTCGGGACGGTCATCTCGCGTTCGGAGTTTTACACCTCGTACACTCCCTACCAAGCGGAGATCACCCAAGGCGTGCTCCAGTCCATCTTTGAGTTTCAGACCCTCATCTGCCAGCTCACCGGGCTCGACATCGCCAACGCCTCCATGTACGACGGGGCTTCCGCCGCGGCCGAGGGGCTGATCATGGCCTGCTCGCAGACGGGACGGGAGCGGGTTCTGGTGCCCGAGAGCGTCCATCCCGAATACCGGGCGGTGGTCGAGACCTATCTGCGGCACCAGGGCATCGCCGTGGACACGGTGCCGGCCCCGGAAGGCGCCGTCGACCTGGCGGCCCTGGACGAGCGGCTGGGGAGCGACGTGGCCGGCCTGCTCATGCAGCACCCCAACTTCTACGGCCACCTCGAACCCATGCAGGAGGCGGCGGACGCGGTGCACGCCGCCGGCGGGCTGCTGGTGGCGGCGGTGGACCCCATCTCGCTGGGACTCCTCGAGCCGCCGGGCGCCTACGGCGCCGACATCGCGGTGGGCGAGGGGCAGGCGCTGGGCAACAGCCTCTCCTTCGGCGGTCCCTATCTGGGCTTCCTCGCGGCCAAGCAGGAGCTGGTGCGCCGCATCCCCGGGCGCATCGTGGGCGAGACGGTGGACAGCGAGGGCCGGCGGGGCTACGTCTTGACGCTCCAGGCCCGGGAGCAGCACATCCGCCGCCACCGGGCCACGTCCAACATCTGCACCAACCAAGCCCTCAACGCCCTGGCAGCCAGCGTCTACCTGGCGCTGGTCGGCAAGGAAGGGCTGCGGGAGGCGGCCTACCTTTCGTTCCAAAAGGCCCATTACCTGGAGGCCCGGCTGAAGGCGCGCGCCGGCGGGCGGGGCCTGCGCCGCCGCTGGAACCAGCCGTTTTTCAAGGAGTTTGTGATCGAAACGGATCTCGCCGCCCGGGAGCTGCAGCGGCGGCTCCTGGACCGGGGCTTTGTGGCAGGACCCGCCTTTTCGCAGGTGGGCCTGGAGCCCCAGGGCGCGCTGCTGGTCTGCGCGACGGAGGCCAGAAGCCGCGAGGAGATCGACCGGTTCGTCGAGGCGCTGGCCGAGAGCCTGGAGGAGTGAAGGAGGGCCCCAACCGATGCGAGAGACGGTCCCGCTGCTTTTCGAATCCGGGGCTCCGGGGCGGAGAGGGTTCCGCTTCGCCCCGTGCGACGTGCCGGAGATCCCCTTGGAGGAGGCCCTCCCTCCTGAGAGCCTGCGCCGGGAGCCGGCGCCCCTGCCCGAGCTGTCCGAGGTGGAAGTGATCCGCCACTACGTCCGCCTCTCCCGGCGGAACTACGCCGTGGACGTGGGGATCTATCCTCTGGGCTCGTGCACCATGAAGTACAATCCCAAGGCGGGAGAGGAGGCCGCGAGCCTGCCCGGCTTCCGGCGGCTCCACCCGTACCAGCCCGAAGAGAGCGTCCAGGGCGCCCTGGAGCTCATGTACCACCTGGAGCGCTTCCTGTGCGAGATCGCAGGGCTGCACCGGGCGACGCTCACGCCCGCGGCCGGCGCGCACGGCGAGCTGCTGGGCCTGATGCTCATTCGCGCCTACCACGAATCCAGGGGAGAGGGACACCGCAGCGAGATTCTCATTCCCGATTCGGCGCACGGCACCAACCCGGCCAGCGCCGCCATGTGCGGCTACCGGGTGGTGGAGATCCCGTCGGACGCCCGGGGCGGGATGGACCTCGAGGAGGTCAAGCGGAAGGCGGGCCCCAACACCGCCGGCTTGATGCTCACCAATCCCAACACCCTCGGCCTCTTCGACGAGAACATCGCGGCCATCGCCCAGGTGGTCCACGACGCCGGAGGCCTTCTCTACTACGACGGAGCCAACGCCAATGCCATCTTGGGCATCTCCCGCCCCGGGGACATGGGGTTTGACATCGTCCACTTCAACCTGCACAAGACCTTTTCTACGCCCCACGGCGGAGGCGGTCCGGGGGCGGGACCCGTCGCGGTCACGCAGGAGCTAGCCCGCTTCCTGCCGGTACCTACGGTGGAGCGCCGGCCGGACGGCACGTTCTACCTGGAACGCCACCGGCCGGAGGCGGTGGGCCGGATCCGCTCGTTCTACGGCAACTTCGGCGTCTTGGTCCGGGCGTACGCCTACATCCGCGCCCTGGGCCCCGACGGCCTCCGCAGGGTGAGCGAACACGCCGTGCTGCACGCCAACTACCTCTTGGCCCGGCTTTCGCCGTACTTCGACCTGCCGTACCCGCGCCGGTGCATGCACGAGTTCGTCCTCTCCGGACGCCGCCAGAAAGAACGGGGCGTCCGCACGGTGGACGTCGCGAAACGCCTCTTGGACTACGGGATCCACGCGCCCACCATCTATTTCCCTCTCATCGTGGACGAAGCCATCATGATCGAGCCCACGGAGACGGAGCCCCTCGAAGCGCTGGACGCCTTGGCGGACGCGTTGATCGCCATCGCGAAAGAGGCGGAGGAGGATCCCGAGACCGTGAGGACCGCCCCGCACACCACGCCTGTAGGCCGGCTGGACGAGACCCGGGCGGCGCGCCATCCCGTCCTGCGCTGGCGGCCGCCGGGGGACGGCGGGCCGGCCAGCGTATGACCTCTCGGGCCCCTGTGGGGGGAAGGCCTGCCGTGGAATGGAGGCTGCTTTACACCGGCGCGCACCCCGGCGCGCTCAACATGGGGATCGACGAGGCTATCCTGCATTCGGTGGCCTCCGGGGGCCCGCCCACCCTGCGCTTTTACGGCTGGAACCCCCACGCCCTCTCGCTGGGCTGCTTTCAAGACGCAGCCGAGGTGGACTTGGACGCCTGCCGCCGCCTGGGCGTCGACGTCGTCCGCCGGCCCACCGGAGGCAGGGCAGTCCTGCACGGCGTCGAAGTGACCTACTCATTGGTCCTGCCCGAAGCCAGCGGGATCGTCCCGCAAGGCATCACGGAGTCGTACCGCGCCATCAGTCGGGGCCTGGCGCGCGGTCTCGCCTCGCTGGGCCTTGAGACAAGGCTGGCCGAGGGTCGGCAGCGGACGGACGCCCCGGGCCGCCGTGGCCTTTCGGCGGCGTGCTTCGACGCGCCGTCGTGGTACGAGCTCACCGCCGGCGGCAAGAAGCTGGTGGGCAGCGCCCAAGTGCGGCGTTTCGGGGTCTTGCTTCAGCACGGATCCATCCCCCTGGCCCTGGATGCCGGTGCCCTTTTCGCCTGTCTCAAGTTTCCGGACGAGGCGGCGCGGGCCCGGGCCAAGGCGGCCTTTGCCGCCAAGGCCACCTCGCTTTGGGAGGCGCTGGGGCGCGAGGTCCCGTTTCACGAGGTGGCCGCGGCGGTGGCGGGGGGAATTGGGGAGGAGCTGGGCGTCGAGTTCCGCGAGGGCGCGCTCACCGAGCGGGAAGAGAAGACCGCGGAGGAGCTGGCCCGGGAGAAGTATGCCCGCCTCGACTGGCACCGGCGAAGCGGCAGGACCTATCCGGCGTGAGCCGGGGCCAGCGGCGCTCACGCCCAGCGAGGCTACGGAGGCAAGGCGTGCATGATGAACGTCGGATACTTGGGCCCGCGCGGCACGTTCACCGAGGAAGCGGCGGCTCGCCTGTTCCCGCAGGAACCGCCGGAACCCGCGGCGCTGATCCCTTACCGGACCATCCCGGAGGTGCTGGCCGACGTGGAGGCGGGGCGCCTCGACCGGGGGGTGGTGCCCATCGAGAACTCCATTGAAGGCTCGGTGGCGGTCACCTTGGACGCCCTGGTGCACGAGGTGGAGGTGTACATCACCGCCGAGGTGGTCCTTCCCATCCGCCATCACCTCATGGTGAAGCCCGGCGTCAAGCTGGAGGAAATCGAAGGCGTCGTCTCGCATCCGCACGCCCTGGCCCAGTGCCGCAAGAGCCTGGACCGGGTGCTGCCGGGTGTGCCGCAGTCCGCGGCCACCAGCACCGCGGAGGCCGCGGCGCAGGTGGCCAGGGCGGACCGGCCCCTGGCGGCCCTGGGCAACCGGCTGGCCGCCGCCCTCAACGGCCTGGAAGTGATCGTGTCGGACCTGCAGGACCTGGAGGGAAACGCGACCCGCTTCGTGGCCGTCGGCCGGGAGATCCCCCCTCCCACGGGGCGCGACAAGACGTCGGTGGTCTTCGCCTTCGGCGTGGACCGGCCAGGCATTCTCTGCCGCTCGCTGATGCCCTTCGCCGAGCGGGGCGTCAACCTGATCAAACTGGAGTCCCGCCCCGCCAAACGCAGCCTGGGAGATTACATTTTTTTCGTCGACATGGAGGGACACTTAGAGGACGAGCCGGTGCGCGCCGCGCTGGCCGAGACCCGGAGAGAGTGTGCCTTTTTCAAGGTGCTGGGCGCCTACCCTCGCGTCGACTACCACCGGGCGAACAACGGCAGCTGATCCTGCGGCGGTTCCGTGCGCCTGCTCTCGATCCGGGTGCGGATCCCCTCCGGGGGTTGACACCGGGGAGATGTCGTGACTAGAATTAGTTTGGATTCAAGATACTCTAAGCCGAGAGGATTGACCGGTGTGGCAGCAGGTGGTGAGGGCATCAGCTACGGTGTGGAGGCGGACCGGGCCCTGTCGCTCTGGGTCGTGATCCATCGCGCCTTTGCCGCGCTCCAGAAGGCGGCGGCGGCCGACATCCGGTCGCGGGGCTTCAACCCGACCGAGTGGGGCGTTCTGGAGTACTTGTACCACAAGGGCACCCAGCCTCTGGCCCAGGTGGGCCGGGAAGTCTTGATCACCAGCGGTAGCGTCACCTACGTCATCGACAAGCTCGAGACGCGCGGCCTGATCCAGCGGATTCCATGCACCAGCGACCGGCGGATGATTTACGCCGCCTTGACGGAGAAAGGGCGGGAGCTGGTGGCGCGGGAGTTTCCCGGGCACGCCGAGACCATCCGGCGGCTGATGGCGCCGCTCACCGCGGAAGAGCAGGAACTGCTCAAGAGCCTGATGAAACGGCTCGGCCTGTCGGCTGCGGGGGACTTGAATCCGGAAAACGGCAGCGCCCGCCGCTAAAGGGCGGTACATCACCATCTGGAGGGAACGACAGTGGCGCAAAAGTGGGTCGTGGATCCGACGCACACCAACGTGGAGTTTTCGGTGAAGCACATGATGATCGCGACGGTGAGGGGACGCTTCAGCGAGGTGGAGGGGGTCATCGAGGGCGATCCCAGCGACCTCACCACCGCCCGTTTCGAGGCGACCATCAACACCAAGAGCATCGACACGCGCCAGGAGGACCGGGACAATCACCTTCGCTCGGCCGACTTCTTCGACGTGGAGAACCATCCCAAGATCACCTTCAAGAGCACGTCGGTGGAGAAGGTCGGCGAGAACCAGTACAAGGTGACGGGGGATCTCACCATCCGGGGCGTCACCCGGCCGGTCACGCTGGACACCACGTTCGAAGGGCGCGGGAAGGATCCGTGGGGCGGCGAGCGCATCGCGCTGACGGCCAAGGGCGCGATCAACCGCAAGGACTTCGGCCTGACCTGGAACGCCGCGCTGGAGACCGGCGGCGTGCTGGTGAGCGACGAGGTGAAGCTGGAGATCAACGTGGAGGCCGTCCTGCAGGCCTAAGCGTGTCACATGCCTCAATGGCCCGGGCGGCACGGGCCGCCCGGGGCGCGGCTTAGCCGGCGCCGGCGGTCCGTCCGGACCCGCTGTCGCCGGCTTCTTTAATTCTCGCCGGTCTGCGGCGCGCTTTCCGCCGGCGCGGGTCCGGGGGACGGCGCTTTCAGCTGCCTCAGCATGGCGTGGGAGAGCTCCCGCTCCGTGAGGAGCAGCAGCTGGTCGCCGGGAAGGAGGACTGCGTCGCCTTTGGGCATCACCGTCTCGGCGCCGCCCCGCTTGATGGAGAGGACCGTGGTGCCCCACTGTTCCTTCAGGCCGCTCTCGGCCAGCCGGCGCCCGGCCAGGGGCGCGCCCTCTTCCACGGTGGCCGAGACCACCATGCTCCTTTCGCCGACGTGGAGCACCTGGTTGAACGGGCGCATCTCCAGCGGCAAGTCGTAGGCGGCGCTCTGGAGCGAACGGTAGGGCCGGGAGAGGAAAAGCCGCGTCACCCCGCCGGTGACCAGGCCGATGGCCCAGCCCGTGATCAAGGCGGTGAAGGTGCCTCCCGCCGAGAGGCCGATGACGGCCAGGGTCTCCCGGACGATGGAGAGCGTCTCGCCCCCCCTCAGCTGGAGGAGCCGCTCGTACAAGGAAAGCCCGGCGATGATGGAGACAAACGTGGAAATCGCGTGCCGCGTCCCGGCCGCCCAGACGTAGGCCAGGCCCGACGTGAGCACCGCGCCGGCCCACTGGGGCAGCCCGGCCAGCGCCCCGATGCCCACCACCGCGCCGACCAGCACCCCTTTTCCCAGGGTGATGGCAGTGGAGAGGATGCGGGGGCGAAGAGCGGCGAAGAACTGCTCCCAGTCGGCCAGGCGCAGCGGCGGCCTGGCCAGCGCCACGAAGAGGTCGAAGGACAAGAGCGAGGTGAAAATGGCCACAAAAGAGCTGGTAAGCCCGGGGATGTACTGGGTGGAGACGTAGGCGCTTCCCACCGTGATGGCCCGGGCCAAAAGGAGCCACGCTCTCTCGTACGTTTCACGCCGCCCGCGAATCATGCTTGGATTATACCACCGCCTTTCCGCCCGCTCAATCCGGCCTCAATTCTCTCTTGCCGCAGGCTTTGGTGCGCGGAGCGCCCGCGCCGCATTGGCCACCGCGACCAGCGAGACGCCGACGTCCGCAAAGACCGCTTCCCAAAGGCTCGCCGCTCCCCACGCCCCCAGGACGATGAACACCGCTTTGACGCCCAGGGCGATGGCGATGTTCTGCCAGACGATGGCGCGGGTCCGCTTCGCGACGGCGACGGCCCGGGCCACCTTGGACGGCATGTCGTCCATGATGACCACGTCGGCCGCTTCCACGCTGGCATCGGATCCCAGCGCCCCCATGGCGATCCCGACGTCGGCCCGGACCAGCGCCGGGGCGTCGTTGATGCCGTCGCCCACGAAGGCGATCTTGCCCTTGGCGTTTTTCCGCTCCCGGGCCAGCGCTTCCAGCCTTTCCACCTTCTCCTCCGGCAGCAGCCCGGCGTACACCTCGTCGATGCCCAACAAGGCGGCTACCTGCCGCGCCGCCGGTTCGGAGTCGCCGCTGAGCATCACGATCCGGCGCACACCGAGGCGCTTCAGCGACTCCACCGCCTCCCGGGCGTCCGGCTTGATCTCGTCGGCGATGAGGATCCGGCCCGCGAGCTTCCCGTCGACCGCCACGTAGACGACGGTCCCCTCCGCAAGGCCGCACTCGTGGGGAATCCCTTCCCGGTGGAGAAGCCGGTCGTTGCCCGCGGCGACGGTCTTCTGATCGACCCGCGCGATCACCCCATGGCCGGGGATCTCTTCGTACTCTCCCACCCGGCGGCCGTCCACGAGTTTGCCGTAGGCCTCGAGGATCGACGCGGCGATGGGATGGTTGGAAAAGCTTTCGGCGTGGGCCGCGTACTCCAGCACGTCGCTTTCGGAAAAGCCGTCCAGGGCCTCGATCCTGCGCACCTTGAAGGTGCCCTCGGTCAGCGTTCCCGTCTTGTCCACGACGACCGTGTCCAGCTCTGCCAGGGCGTCCAGGAAGTTGGCTCCCTTCACCAGGATCCCTTGCCGTGAGGCCCCGCCGATGCCGCCGAAGTAGCCCACCGGAATGGAGAGGACCAGGGCGCAGGGGCAGGAGATCACCAGGAGCACCAGCGCCCGGTAGATCCACTGGGAGGCCTCCGCCCCGGGGACGAGCAAAGGCGGCAAGAGTGCGAGAGACAGCGCCGCCAGGACCACGGCGGGAGTGTAGTAGCGGGAGAACGTGGTGATGAACCGCTCGGTCTTGGCCTTGCGCGCCCCGGCGTGCTCCACCAGCTCCAGGATCCTGGCGACGGAGCTCTCGGCGAAAGGCCGGGTCACCCGGACTGCCAGCAGGCCTCCGGCGTTCACCATCCCCGCGAGGACCGGGTCGCCCGGCGCCACCCGCCGGGGAACCGGTTCGCCCGTCAGGGCCGAGGTGTCCACTCGCGAACGCCCTTCGATCACCTCTCCGTCCAGGGGGATCTTCTCCCCCGGGCGGACCACGATCTCCTCGCCCACGGCCACCTCGGCCGGGTCGGCGGCGACGATGCGCCCGGCCCGCCGCACGTAGGCGCGGTCGGGCCGGATGTCCAGCAGCTCTCGGATGGACCGGCGGGAGCGGCTGACGGCCATGTCTTGAAGGGCTTCTCCGGCGGAATAAAAGAGCATCACGGAGACGGCTTCGGGCAGCTCGCCGATGAGGATGGCCCCCAGGGTGGCCACGGTCATCAGGAAGTTCTCGTCGAAGACGGCGCCCCGGCGGACGGTGCGCGCGGCCGCGGCCAGCACCCGGCTGCCGGCAAGCCAGTAGGCGGCGAGAAAGACGGCGTACTCCGCGAGGGAGTAGGGAGTCCGGCTCAGGAAGGTGCGGAAGACGACGCCGGCGCCGGCCAGCGCGGCCGCTCCCAAAAGCCGCAGCAGCCGCCGCCCGTCGAGAGCCGCCTCATCGTGGCCGTGCCGGTGCGGTCCGGCTCCGGCCCGGACATGCTCCTCCGCCCCGGGGAGGGCACCGTTCGCCGCGTCGACGGCCGCTGCGGCAAGGCCCCCGGGCGACTGCCCGGCGGCGGCCCCCCCGGAAGCAGGCTCCGGATCGATCAGCCTGACGCCGGGCTCGATGCGGTCGAGGATCTCCTGCACCGCCGGCACCAGCTCCGGAGGCAGGTAGATGGAGCCGGTGGCGAAGTTGACCCCCGCCTCCTGCCACCCGGTCTCGCGGGCAACCGCTTCCTCGATCTTGGCCGCGCAGGCCGCGCAGTCCAGCCCTTGAAGAACGTACCGCTTGGTGCGGGCAGGGATCATGCGTTCCACCTATCTTTCCTCCGCGAAGTGCTCCTGGGCCAGGCGGATCAGCCCCACCACGTGCTCGTCGTCGAGGGAGTAGAACACCTGCTTGCCCTCGCGACGGTACTTGACGATGCGGAGCGCCTTGAGCAGCCGCAGGTGGTGCGAGACCGCCGGCAGGCTCATCTCCATGATCTCGGCGATGTCACAGACGCACAGTTCTCTCAGGGACAAGAGGTAGAGGATTCGCGTGCGGGTTTCGTCGCCCAGCGCTTTGAAGAGTTCGGAGAGCCCGGCTACCTCCAGCAGGCGGGCGCGCAGGGCTTCCTTGCTCTCCCGGGCGGAAGGGTCATAGACGTCGCAGCAGTCCTGCGTCACCTTGGCATTCACCAGGGTCATACCGCCACCTCAAAACCATTAAACAAGTGTTTAATTGAATGCTATCCTGTTCCCGGCGCCGTGTCAAGACGGCGTTCATGCCCGCCCCGTCACGCGGCCAGCGAGCGCGGCAGCCGGCGCGGCCGGCGCACAAGAAAGCCCCTGCCGCGGCCGTGCCCGGCAGGGGCTTCTCTTCTATGAACGTCACTGCACTGCTTCCAGTTGTTCGAGGGCCTCCAGCAGGCGGACGGCGCTGCAGCCTCCGGCCGCGCTGCATCCCGCGCAGCCTCCCGCGCCGCCCCCGGCGGCGCAGCCGCCGCAGCCGCCCCCGCAGCCGGCGCCGGTGGCCTTGGCCGGAGCCAGGCGGCCCAGCTTCGCCAGGAGGCTTCGGGTCCGCTCCCGCATGAGCCGGCGGCGGGCCGCGTACGCCTCAAAGTGGTAGCACGAGTCCAGCTCGCAATCGTAGCAGGTGCCCACTTCTTTGAGATGCGCACACTCCCGGACCACGCAGTCGCCCAGTTCGAGCCGGGGGCATCCGGGGCAGAGCCCGTGCTGGAACGCGGGGCACGTGTCACAGTACAGCCCGCATTTGGAGACGATGTGGCGCTCGCCGTCCGCACCTTCCGTCCAGAGGGCCGTCTTCACCTCGTCCATGATCGATCACTCCCGCCCGGCGTCGTCGCGCCCGCCGGGCCCATCGGGCGATGGCTCACGATTCCCCGCCCGCGCCGCCAATCCCTCTTTGGCACGCACAGGGCAGGGCTACTGGGAGCTCGTGCCGAGAGAGCGGTAGCGGGGCCACATCACCTCGATCTCCGCCCCGGAGCGAAGCTCCTGGAAGACCTGTTCGACGGGTTTGGCTTTCTGGTCGGCCAGGTACTCCCGGATCCACTTCCCTGCCGTTTCCAGCGTGGCCTCCTCCGCCTCGATGCGCTCGTCGACCCGGATGATGTGCCAGCCGAACGGGGACTGCACCGGTTCGCTGAGGTCACCCGCGCCGAGGCGGAACGCCGCCTCCTTAAACTCGTCGACGATCGGCGAGTCCCGGCGGATGTAGCCGATTTCGCCGCCCTGGAGGCCGCTGGCGGTGTCGAGGGAGCGGGCCCTCGCGAGCTCGGCGAAGTCGGCGCCCGCCTTCAGCGCGTCCAGGATCTCCTCGGCCACTTCCCGGGTCTCCACCAGGATATGGCGGACCTTGAGCTGCTCGGGCGTGCCCAGCTGCTCCTTGTTGGCCTCGAAGAACTCGGCGATCTCCTGGTCGGTGACGGTGACGCCCTCCCGGCTCAGCTTGGTCAGGATCATGTTGAGCCGGATCTCGTAGAGCAGCCGCTCCAGCGTCAGCTGGTACCGGTTGAGCTCGGCCTCAAAGGCTTCCTCCGAGCCGAAGCTCTCCTTGATGGCCTCCAGCTCGGCCTGCACCTCTTCGTCGCTGACCGCCGCCTCCGGGCGCCGGCCGGCCTGGGCGATGAGCTTCTCCAGGATGATCTGGTCCAGGATCTGCTCGCCGGCCACCTCCTGCAGCCTTTCGAAGAACTCCCCCCGGCTGATGGGCTCGCCGTTCACCCGCGCCACCACTTCGTCCTCTTGGGACGCGGCAGCCAGCGACATGGCCGCCAGGGCGATGAGCCCGCCCAGAAGGAAAGCGCACGCCGTGAAGATGAGGCTGCGCCGGTCGTTCAGCACCACGGGCTTGGACACGGATATCCCTCATTCCCGAAGCAGTTTGGTGTAGCTCCTTCCTCCCCTCTTCGGGACCGGGGCGCGCTCCCCTTTAGGGAAGCGCCGTCACCGCGTTCGAAAAGCGCCAGCGGTTCCAAACGCTGGCCGGTCGCGGCGCGCCGCGCGGCAGGAGGCGGCCTGTCCAGGGCGAAGCGGTGCCGGTGGCATCACTTTGGAAGGGAGGTCGTCGGCGTGCCCCAGAAGTTCTACCTGGGCGACATCGTGCGCATGAGAAAGCCCCATCCGTGCGGCGATGACCGCTGGGAAGTGATGCGCACCGGCATGGACTTCCGCATGAAGTGCCTGGGCTGCGGCCGCGTCGTGATGCTGCCCCGGCGCAAGTTCGAACGGGGCGTCAAGGAAATCCTGAAGCGGGGCGTCGACGAAGAAGAGGAGTGAAGCCGTGTACCGGGTAGGTCTCGTCGGCCTTCCTAACGTGGGCAAATCGACCCTGTTTAACGCCCTCACCCGGGGGAAGGCCCAGGTGGCCAACTATCCCTTCTGCACCATCGATCCCAACGTGGGCGTGGTCGCCGTGCCTGACCCGCGCCTTCAACGCATCGCGGAGGTGACCCGGCCGGAGCGGCTCACCCCGGCGACGCTGGAGTTCATCGACGTAGCCGGCCTGGTCAAGGGCGCCCACCGCGGAGAGGGGCTGGGCAACCAGTTCTTGAGCCACATCCGCGAAGTGGACGTGGTGGTCCACGTGGTCCGCTGCTTCGACGACCCGGACATCACCCACGTGGACGGCAGCGTCGACCCGGCGCGCGACATCGGGGTCGTAGAGACGGAGCTGATCCTCAAAGACCTCGAGACCGTGGAGAAGCGAATCGAAAAGACGGAGCGGCTGCTCAAGACCGGCGAAAAGCGCTACCGGGTGGAGATGGACTGCCTCCTCCGGTTGAAAGAACGGCTCGAGCGGGGCGAGAGCCTGCGCCTGGAGTCGTGGAACGAGGAGGAAAAGGCGCTCATCGCGGAGCTCTCGCTGCTCTCCGCCAAGCCCGTGATTTACGCGGCGAACGTGTCGGAGGACGACCTCGCGGGCGAAAGCTCGCGGGTGGCGGCGGTGAAGGCCCGGGCCGCGGAGTCGGGCGCCGGCGTGCTGGTGATCTGTGCGGCCATGGAGAGCGAGCTCGCGGAGCTGGAGCCCGAGGAGGCGCGCGCCTTTCTGCAGGAGATGGGCGTGGACGAGCCCGGGCTTCACCGGCTGATCCGCCTGGCGTACCAGCAGCTGGACATGGTCACGTTCTATACGGTGAAGGGGCCCGAGACCCGGGCTTGGGCGGTTCCGCGGGGGACGCGCGCCCCCGAAGCGGCGGGCAAGATCCACAAGGACATGCAGCGGGGCTTTATCCGGGCGGAAGTGATCGACTGGGAAAGCTTCGTCCGCCTGGGCTCGTGGGCCAACGCCCGGGAACAAGGGGCCCTCCGGTCGGAGGGGAAAGAGTACGTCATCCAGGACGGGGACGTGGTGCTGTTCCGCTTCAACGTGTGACGGGCGCCGGGGTGCGGTTTGCCTTGTTCGCGGTGTCCTGAAAGTGGTATAATGTCTTGCGTATGTCCATCCCTGCCCCAGGGTGGCGCCTGGGGCCGTCATGTCCATAGGGAGGAGGTGAGCCTGAAGTGAGGCCGTATGAGGTGATGTTCATCCTCGACCCCGTCGCAGTGGCCGACGATGCCGTGGACAGCTACATCCAGCGGTTCACCGCCTTGCTGGCGGAGCACGGCGGCCAGGTGACCGGGGTCGACAAGTGGGGCAAGCGGCGCTTTGCCTACGAGATCAAAGGGCGCACGGAAGGCTACTACGTGGTGATGACGTTTCAGGCCAGCCGCGAAGCGGTCGCCGAGTTGAACCGCGTCATGCGCATCACCGACCACTTGATCCGCCACATCGTCGTCCGCCGGGACGAGTTCGTGAAGGCGGGCGCGGCGCAGCCTGAAGCGGCGGCGGAAGCGCCGGCCGCGTCGTCCGACGCGGCCGAGCAGGCCCAGGAGGCGCCCTCCGGGGAGCCCGCCGCGCAAGAAGGCGCCGCAGAGTCCGGAGAAGCAGTGGCAGCGGAAGCGGCTGAGGCAGCGGAGACGACGACGTAAGGGCCCCGTCATCCTCGCGAGAGAGAGGAGCATGGGCAAATGCTCAACCGGATTATCCTTATCGGTCGTCTGGTGGCCGATCCGCAGCTGCGGTACACGCAAAACGGCACGGCCGTCGCGAACTTCCGGATCGCCGTGGACAGGCCCTTCACCAACCAGCAGGGCGAGCGCGAGACGGACTTCATCGACATCGTCACCTGGCGGCGCTTGGCCGAGGTGTGCGCCAACAACCTGACCAAGGGCCGCCTGGTGGGCGTTGAGGGAAGGCTCCAGGTTCGCGAGTACGAGTACGAAGGCCAGCGCCGGCGCCAGGCGGAGGTCGTCGCCGACAACGTCCAGTTCCTGGACCGGCCCCGGGAGGGGAGCGGTCCCGGCCCGGCGGGCGCCGCGGCGGGATACGACGCCGCGGGGCCGTTCGACGAGCCGCCGCTTGACGATTTCAATCCGGACGACGTCCCCTTCTAAGGAGGTATCACCGAAGTGGCGAGAGATCGGCGCAAAAGGCGCAAAGTCTGCTCGTTCTGCGTCGACAAGATCGAGTACGTCGACTACAAGGACGTCGCGCGCCTTCGCCGTTACCTGACGGAGCGGGCCAAGATCATCCCCCGCCGCATCTCGGGCAACTGCGCCCGGCACCAGCGGCAGCTCACCCGCGCCATCAAGCGGGCGCGGCAGATGGCCCTGCTCCCGTACACGCAAGACTGACTCCCGTCTGGTTCGGAGTCCCCGAGGCGGCCGGTCGCTTTCCGCGGCGGGCCGCCTTTTCGTTTGCCCGGGTTGACCTGCGGGAGAGGGAATCGCCTCCGCCGGGAGAAGTAGAGACGCGATCCCAAGACGCCACGCAGCGGCAGCTGACGGTTGTGAGGAGGCGGCAACGTGTCTGAAGCAACGCAGGGCCACTACGCGCACACCAAGGAAGCCGCGCTTCTTCAAGGGGCGCAGAAGGGACGCCGCATCAAGGTGGTGATGCTCGGAGCGGGCAGCGGCTTCACGGAACCTTTGATGACGGACATCCTCAACATCCCCGCCTTGGACGGGGGGGAGCTTGCTCTCGTCGACATCGACACCGAGCGGCTGGAACTGGCTCACCAGCTGATTGAAAAGATCGTCGACATCATGGGGAAACGAGGGTCGTGGACCGTCACCGCGACCACCGACCGCCGGCAAGCTCTTCCCGGCGCCGACTACATCGTGAACTGCATCGAGGTGTCGGGGATCGAAGCGGTGCGGTACGACTACGAAATCCCCTTGAAGTACGGGGTGGACCAGTGCATCGGCGACACCGTCGGTCCCGGCGGGCTGATGAAAGGCTTGCGGACCATCCCCGTTTGGGTCGACGTGCTGAAAGACGCCGAGGAGCTCTGCCCCAAAGCTCTGGTCCTCAACTACACGAATCCCATGGGGATGATGTGCCTTGCGGCGTCGCTCACCAGCTCGATGCAGGTCATCGGCCTGTGCCACAGCGTCCAGGCCACCAGCCACCTGCTGGCCAAGCACGCCGAAGTGCCGTACTCCGAAATGCAGTGGAAGTGCGCGGGCATCAACCACCTGGCCTGGTTCACGGAGTTGACCCACGAGGGCCGGGACCTCTATCCCATCCTTTTCGAGAAGGCCAGGGATCCCAACAGCGAATTCTACCAGGGTGATCCGGTCCGCTGCGACGTGATGCTTCACTTCGGCGCGTTTGTCACCGAGTCCAGCGGCCATCTGTCCGAGTACCTGCCGTACTACCGCAAGCGCAAAGACCTCCTGGAGAAGTACACCCGCAGCGGCTACCGGGGAGAGAGCGGGTTTTACGCCAACAACTGGCCGAAGTGGCGCAAGGCGCGCGATGAAGAGCGCAAGCAGGCCATCTCCGGCGAGCGGGAGATCCGTACCACCCGCAGCTGGGAGTACGCGAGCTGGATCATCGAGGCGCATCAGACGGGCAAGCCCTTCGTGCTGCACGGCAACGTGATCAACCACGGCCTCATCGACAACCTGCCCCAGGGGCAGTGCGTCGAGGTGGCGGTGATGGTGGACCGCAACGGGTTCAACCCCTGCCGGTTCGGCCCGCTCCCGCCGCAGATGGCGGCCATCTGCCGCAGCAACATGGCCATGATCGAGCTCGCGGTGATCGCCGCGCTGGAGAAGAGCCGCGAGGCGGCGGCGCACGCCTTGATGCTCGACCCGCTCACCGCTGCCGTCTGCTCTCCCGAGGAGATCCGGCAGATGACCAATGAGCTGATCGACGCCCAGAAGGATCTCTTGCCCGGCTTTTGACGGCTGCGGGTTCCCGCTGCCGGCGGGGATGCCGGCTCCCGGCGGCGGGGCCGGGGTCGAGTCCGGGCGGAGGGAAGGATAAGGTTTCCGGTCCGGCGAACGTAGTGCCGCGCTTTGGGCGGCTTCAGCCGGAGGGGGTCCTTTTGGCAGGCGGTTTCGTGGGCGCGGGGCGGCGAGCTTCCAAAAGGACCCCCTCATCTCTTTTCGCATAGGAGGTTGGCCATGAAACCCCGCGCCGAAGTGGATATCGCCCGTGATCTCAAGAGTGTCGAGTGGCTCAAGACGGAGCTCTTGGGCGGCGTCGCCGGCCTCTACCGGGCCATGCGGGAGGGCCGGGACGAAGCGGTCCAAGACCAGCTGGCCAACATCATCGTGGCCGCCTACATCCTGGGCCGGCGCTTGGGCATAGACTTTGCCAGGCTCGAGATGAAAGTGCGGCACATCGTGCGGACCAACGCCGAACAGCCCCACGACTTCGAAGAGTGGTACGGCGATTTCTCCGCGCTGGCAAGGCACTTGAAATCCCGCGAGGGGTGAGGCGCTGAAATGATGGAAAAGCCCGCCGGGACGGGGGAACGGATGCCCGGAGAACAGGCCATCCTGGGCGGCGCGACAGTGCTCTTGTCGCTCTTTCCCGGAGGGCTCCTCTTCGCCCCGGCTCCCCTGGCCGCGCTGGTCCTGCGCCACGGGATCGCCGGGGGCATCCTCACCGCCGTCCTCGCCGGTGCTTTGGTCACCTTCATCGGGCGCAGCCCGCTGCTCGCGGCGCAAGTCCTCCTGACGCTGGCCCTGGGCGTCGCCTTGGGGGAGGCGCTGCGGGAGTCCTTCGGCGTCAAGCGGACGCTGGCGGTGGGTGCGGCGGTGGTCATGGTCACCACCGCGCTGCTGCTCTACTACTTCCAGCGAGTGACCGGGATGAGCCTGGTCGACGCCATGGGCGAGTTCTGGCGGGAGATGGTGAAGAGCGCCGCGGGGGGCGACGCAGCCGCCCAGGAGGCGGCGCTGGAGTGGCTGATCGCCGCCATGCGGGCGACGCTCCCGGCCAGCGTGGTGGTGAGTTCCGCGGGCCTCGCGGTGCTGGACTACGCCCTCGCCCGCTGGCTGGTGCAGAAGCTGCCCGGCGGGCAGGACGCGGTGCCGCCGCTGCCCCCGTTCGCCCGCTGGCGCTTTCCCCGGGCCGCGGCGGCCGTTTTCGCCGCCGGGTTCGTGCTGGAGCTCTTCCTCGGGGACCGGCTCGCCGGGAGCTTGGGGACCGCGATCATCAACGTCACCCTGGTGCTGGGAGTGTTCGTCGCCGTCCAAGGCGTCGCGGTCGCGTGGCACTTCCTCGAGCGGCTCCGGCTGACGAAAGCCCTGCGGCTGCTGCTGCTGGCCGTCATCTACCTCCACCCGCTGCTGCGGCCCGTCGCGATGATCTTCTTTATCGGCATAGGAGTTCTCGACGCGTGGATCGACATGCGGAAGCTGCGGGAGGTCGCGTGAACCTGCTGTTAAGGGGGGCTTGACGTGAAAGTCATCTTGCAGGCCGACGTCAAGGCGCTGGGCAAGAAGGGGGATCTCGTCGAGGTCGCGGAAGGGTACGCGCGCAATTTCCTGATTCCCCGGGGCCTGGCCAAGGTGGCGAACGAGTCGAACCTGAGGGCCCTGAGAGCCGAGCAGTCCCAGGCCGCCGCGAAGGCCCAGCGGGAGCTGGAGGAGGCCAAGAGAGTCGCGGCCGAGCTGGAGAAGGCCCCCATCGCCGTCGCGGGCAAGACCGGCGGCGCCGGCCGCCTCTTCGGCTCGGTGACCGCACAGGACATCGCCGCCGCGGTGAAGGCCAAGACCGGGGTGCAGCTGGACAAGCGCAAGATCCAGCTGGACGAGCCCATCAAGGCGCTGGGCACCTACCGGGTGCCGGTGCGGGTCCACCCGCAGGTGGAAGCCGTCCTCACGGTCCAGGTGGTCGAAGCCGGCGACGCAGGAGCTTGAGCCTGCGGAGGGCGCCTTGACGGGCAAGGCGGATGGAGACCGGATGAACGCCGTGGAAATCACCGGAAAGACCAAGGTGGCCGGGGTGTTCGGCGATCCCGTCGAGCACTCGCTCTCGCCCGCCATGCACAACGCTGCCTTTCGCCGCCTGGGCATGGACTGGGTGTACGTCCCCTTTCACGTGAAGCCGGAGCAGCTGGGCGAGGCCGTCCGGGCCGTGCGAGCCCTGGGCCTTGCCGGGGTGAACGTGACCGTGCCCCACAAGGTGGCAGTCATGGAACACCTGGACGCCGTGGACGAAGAGGCCCGGCTCATCGGGGCCGTCAACACGGTGGTCCACCGGGACGGGCGCCTGGTGGGCTACAACACCGACGGCCGCGGCTTTCTCCGGAGCTTGGCGCGGGAGGCGCAGGTGGATCCCAAGGGCGCCCGGGTCCTGATCCTCGGGGCGGGCGGCGCAGCCCAGGCCATCGCCTGCAGCCTCGCGCTGCACGGGGCCGGGGCCATCACCATCGCCAACCGGACGGTGAGCAAGGCGGAAGCCCTGGCCGCCAGGGTGCGGGAGCGGGCGCCCGCCCGGGCGGTGCCGCTCGCGCCCGGCGACCCTCGTTTTGAGGAGGCGCTGGCCGGGGCCGAGATCGTCGTCCACACGACGACGGTGGGGATGTACCCCCGCCACCAGGAGGAGCCGCTGATCCCCGTGGAGCGCTTGAGGGACGGCGCCCTGGTGTGCGACATCGTCTACCGGCCCCGTGAGACGGCGCTGCTGAGGGCGGCGAAAGCCCGGGGCCTTCGGGTGCTCACCGGCGAGGGGATGCTGGCCTACCAGGGCGCGATCGCGTTTGAACTCTTCACCGGCCGCGCGGCGCCGGAGGAGCTGATGCTGGCGGTGCTCCGGGAGCGCCTGGCCGCCGGCGGCTGAAGGCACGGGTCTTTGCGTGCGGCCCGGATCGAGGTGGGATGATGCCGGTGACCGGAGGAAGAGGCGAGCGAGAGCCCCCGGCGCATCCCCCGGTGCTGATCGAAGGGGGAACGCTGGTGCTCGAGGACGGGACGCTGGAAGACGGCGCCCTGCTGCTGGCGGGCGGCCGCATCGCGTACGCCGGGCCGGCGGACCTGGTTCCCCCGTACCTCACCCTTCCCGGCGGGCCCACCCTGGCCGCGCGCCAGTGCCGCAGGTACGACGCCCGCGGGCACTGGGTCTTTCCCGGCTTCTTTGACCTGCACGTCCACGGGGGCGGCGGGGCGGACACCATGCACGGGACGGCGGCCGCGCTCCAGCGCATCGCAGAGGTGCACGCGGCCCACGGGACCGCCCATCTCGTGGCCACCACCACCAGCCAGGAGCACCGGCGGGTGCTGGCCGCCGTCCGGGCGGTGCGGGACGCGATGGCGCTCTCCCGGGGCGAGGCGTGGCAGGGGGCCCGCATCGCCGGTGTGCACCTGGAAGGCCCGTACGTCAACCCGGCCCGGGCCGGGGCCCAGGACCGGGCCCACCTGCGCCCGCCGGACCTGGAGGAGCTGGCGGAGATCGCGGGCGCAGCAGGGGACGGTTTTCTCCTCGCGACCCTCGCTCCGGAGCTGCCGGGAGCGGAAGAGGCCATCGACTTCCTGACCCGCCGCGGCGTGACCGTAGCCATGGGCCACACCGACGCCCGCTTCGAGCAAGCCCTGGCCGCGATGGAAAAGGGCGTCAGGCACGTCACCCATACGTTCAACGCCATGAGCCCGCTGCACCACCGGGAGCCGGGCGCTGCCGGGGCGGCGCTGCTTTCGGGCCCCGAGGTCACCTGCGAGGTGATCGCCGACGGCGTTCACGTCCACCCCCGGGTGATCCACGCTCTCTGGCGGCTCAAAGGAGCGGGGGGGATCTGCCTGGTCACCGACGCGGTGGCGGCCGCCGGGATGCCCGAAGGCGAGTACGAGCTGGGCGGCCGCAAGGTGACGCTCAAAGGCGGGGCGTGCCGCCTTGCCGACGGCACGCTGGCGGGCAGTGCCCTCACCATGGACCGGGCGGTGGCGTACGTGGTGCGGGAAGTGGGGGTTCCGGTGCACGAAGCGGCGGCGATGGCCGCCTTGACGCCGGCCCGCGCCGTGGGGCTGGCCGGCCGCAAGGGGTCGCTCCGGGTCGGAAAGGACGCCGACGTCGCGATCTTGGATCACGACTTTCAATGCGTGGCGACGTTTGTAAAGGGGCGGGCCGTCTTTGACAAAGCGCACTGACCTGCCCTGCTCCGAGCAGGCGCTCCGGGACCTCTACGCGGCCCTTCGCCTCAAGTACTTCCGGGGGCCGGCGGGTGAACCGCTCCTGCCGCCGCCGGAGGCGGTGCGGGTCGAGTGGTCGGACCGGGCCACGGCCTCGGCGGGGCTGTGCTATCCCCAACAGCGGATCATCCGGCTCTCTACCCACTATCACGCCCGCTTTCCCCAGGACGTGGAAGCCACTCTCCTGCACGAAATGATCCACCTGATCGTCCCCGGGCACGGCCCCGAGTTTTATCGGTGGATGGAGCGGATCCGGGCGCTGGGGGGCCGGGTGCAGCGCTACGCCCGTGAGCGGGCGCTCCCCAAGCGGGCGGTGTGGTCCTACACCTGCCTTTCGTGCCGCAGGAGCTATGCCTACTCCCGCCGCCTGGCCTACGGCGGCCGCCGGCACTACTGCACGCACTGCGGGCCGGTGTCAGGCCGGCTGGTCGAGCGCAGGCTGGAGCCGTAGCCGCGCCGGTTACACCAAGACCGGCTCCTCGTGAGGCACCCGGGGCTTGGGCGCCGGGACCGCGGCCGCCGAGGTGACGACGTCCACCAGGACCGGCCCGTCCACGGCGAAGGCCTGTCCCAGGACGTGGTCCAGCTCCCGCTGCCGTTCCACCCGAAACCCTTTGACGCCGCAGCTTTCCGCAAGCCGGTCGAAGCTGGGGTTGTTCAGGCCGACGCCGTGCACTTCCATGCCCAGCGCCTTCATCTGGTTCTCCTCCATGGCCAGCGACCGGTTGTTGAACACCACGATCCGCACCGGCACCCTCAGCCGGACCGCCGTCAGGAGCTCCGCCAGGCTCATGCCGAGGCCGCCGTCGCCCACCAGGGCCACCACCGGCCGGGGCGCTTGCGCCAGGGCAGCGGCGATGGCCGCCGGCAGGGCAAAGCCCATGCTCCGCCAGTAACCGGAGACCAGGACGTCCTGCCGGCCGGTGCCCCGGAAATGGCGGTTGAACCAGAGGACGTGGTCGCCCACGTCCAGGCAGATGACGGCGTCCTCCGGGATATGGCGGTTCAGCGCCTCCACCAGCGCTCCAGGGTGGACGATGGGGCCGCGCCGCTTCGCTTCGTCGATCTCCCGGGACAGCTCTTCGTCGATGGCCTGTTTCGCTTGCGCCACGCGGGCCTCCCACTCAGGCCTGGCCCAGCTGGGAGCGGCCATCACCAGCGAAGGCAGGATCTCCTCCAGCGGCCCCACCACCCCGTAGCTCGCCGGCGAGCGCAAGCCGACGTGTTCCGGGTTGACGTTGATGTCGATGGTGGCCGGCGGCTGGGCCAGGAAGCGCTCCGGCCACCAGGTGGTGCCGAGGCGCAGGACACAGTCGGCGCCGGCGATGAGGTCCAGGGCGTGCCCGGTGCCGCCTTCGCCGATGCTCCCCACCACCAAGTGGTGGCGCTTGGGAAACTGTCCCGCCGCCGCCAGGGTGGGGATGACCGGCGCCCGCAGCGACTCGGCCAGGCGCAGCACGTCGCCCACCGCCTGCCGGGCGCCGATCCCGGCCAGGATGGCCGGGCGCTCCGCCTGGTAGAGCAGGGCGAGGGCCCCTTCGATCACGTGGGGTGCCGAGCGGGCCGGCGTCACCAGGTACGGCTCGTAGGTGCGGACCGGGACCGCGGGGATCTCCGCCTCCCAAAAGTCTTTGGGCACGCTGACGTGAACGGCGCCCCGGCGGGCCGCCGCCGTCCGCAGCGCCTGGACCAGGGCCTCCGGGGCGCCGGCCGGATGGGCCACCTCGGCGCTGTACTCAGTGACGGCGGAAAAGAGCTGGTGCTGGTTGATCACCTGCTTGTGCACCGCGCCGGCGTAGAAGCTCTGGAGCTGGCCGGTGATGGCCAGGACCGGGACCGAGTCCGTCTGGGCGTCGGCCAGCCCGTTGACGAGGTGGGCCGCGCCGGGACCGGCAGCGGCGATGCAGGCGCCTACGGTCCCGGTGAGCATCGCCTCCGCTTTAGCCATGAAGGCCGCGGCTTCTTCGTGGCGGACCGGGATGAACAGCGGCGCCTCCCGCTTCGCCATGGCGGAGATCAAAGGCAGGATGGTGTCGCCGGCCACGCCGTAGATTCGCCGTACTCCCCAAGCCGCCAGCTGATCCAGCACGTAGTCCACAAGCCTTCGCTGCATGGTCACATCCCCCCGGATCTCGGCCCTGCTGCCCGCGCGGGGCAGGGCCGGCGTACCGCCCGTAGTCTTCGGCGAAGCGAGGCGTTTGATTCAGATCCCGGGCCGGCAGGAAGGGCGGGAGGCGTGTGACCGGCGTCACCGCACGCTCCGGCTGGAAGTGGGCATAGTGATGCTGAGGAAGTGTCCGGGCAAGCCGCGAGGCGAGGGGGGCAGCGAGGCGGGGATCCGTGCTGGGCGGCAACGAGTTTCGCAAGATCGATCCCATCTTCAGCCCTGCCCTGAACCCGTATCCTGTGCATCGGGGACCGCTGGCGCCGGGCAGGGTGGGCGGCGTGCCGGGCGTCTTTGACGCCCTTCTCCACAAGGACGGGCAGGCCGCCCGCAGGCGGCCGCACCGCGGCCCTTCCGACCGGCGCGAAGCGGGCCCGCCCTCGGCTCTTGGCGCGAGCGCGCCGCGGCCGGCCGGGACCGGCCAGCACGTCGATCTTCTGGCATAACCGAGAGATTCGATCCCCTCTAGGAAGACGATCCCGGGAGTCCTTCCCGGGATCGTTTTTCGTGTCAGTTCAAGCCCAGGAACATGCGGGCGATGGTCAGGTAGAGAAAGAGTCCCGTGGTGTCCACCAGCGACGAGATGAACGGCCCCGACACCACCGCAGGGTCGAGCCGCAGCCGGTGCAGCAGGAGGGGAAGCACCGCCGCCACCATCGACGCCCAGACCACGATGAGCAGCGCGCTGAGGGCGATGACGGGGGCCACTTGGATGCTGACGCCCAAGAGGTGGGCCCGAAGCCACGTCGCGGCGGCCAGCGTGACGCCCAGCAGGGTGCCGGTCAACAGCTCCCGTCCCAGCACGCGGGCGATGTCTTGGAAGCGGATGTCCCCCACGGCCAGCCCTCGCACGATGGTGGCGACGATCTGCGTCCCGGTGTTGCCCCCGGTGCCGATGAGGAGCGGGATGAAAAAGGTGAGCGCCACCACCTGCGAGAGCGTGTCTTCGAAGTGCTTGAGCACGTTGCCCGTGTAGGCCTGCGCCAGGAAGAGGATGAGGAGCCAGCCCACCCGGCTGCGGTAGAGCACCCGCACGGGCGTCTTGAAGTACGTCTCCCGCAGGGGCTCGCTGCCGCTCAGCTTGTGGATGTCCTCCGTCGCCTCGTCCTCCATGACGTCCAGCAAGTCGTCGACGGAGATGATGCCGATCAGCCGGTCGTCTTTGTCCACCACGGGCAGGGCGATGAAGTCGTACTGGGACAGGATGCGGGCCGCCTCTTCCTGGTGGGTGTAGGCGCCCACCGAGATCACTTCCCGGTTGACGATCTCGGAGAGCGGGGTGTCGGGTTCGGAGAGGATGAGGTCCCGCAGCGAGACGACGCCCAGGAGTTTTCCCTGCGCGTCCACCACGTACGCGTAGGTGACGACTTCCGCCTCCCGGGCCACCTTGCGGATGTGCTCCAGCGTCCTGCCCACCGTCCAGCCGGCCCGCACCGCGATGTAGTCCACCGTGGCCAGGCCGCCCGCGGAGTTCTCCGGAAAGGTCATCAGCGTGTCGATCCGCTCGCGGTACTCGTCCGGCAGCCACTCTTTCAGCGTTGCGGCCTGGTTGGGGTGGATGGCCAGCAGGAGGTCGACCACGGCGTCGCTTCCCATCTCCTTGAGCAGCGGGATGGCGACATCCGGGTGAAGGTGGTGGAGAATGCGGTACTGCATCTCCGGCTCCAAGTACTCCAGGGCCTCCGCCCCCACCTCCACCGGCAGGAGCGCGGTGAGCTTGAGCTGCTGGCCGTGGTCCAGCTCCCGGAGGATCTCAGAGATGTCATATGGCTGGAGAGGACCCACCAAATCGAGGAACTGGCTGCGGTCGGCGTCCTCGCTGAGCAGCGCCTGGATCTGCGAAACGAGCTGAGACTTTTCCACAGGGTCCTCCCCCTTTCTCAACATGGGTGAGCCGCGAACGCGAAGGCCTCAGGCAGCGTCCCCGCCCCGCCGGGCCGAACAGCTCCCGGGACGGCGATCCCAAAGTATGCTCCCGGCCCGGGCGCGGTGCGCCCCTGCCCAGTCTCCTGCGATGCGCGGCGGCGCGCGTCTAGCGGGCTACAAAGAGTAAAACGCAAGAGATAAAGGCGCGTCAAGAGGCCCGGACGAGCCTTCGGCGGCACTGCCTCTTCCGGCCCTGGCCCCAGCCGGGCTAGAGTGAAGCCAGCGGCCGGAACAGGGGCCGCATCGCCTGGTAAAGCTCCTGGTACGCAGCGAACAGCCGCCGGTACTCCCGGTGGCGGGCGGGGTCGGGCTCGATGCGGGCCGGGGCCGCCACCCGGCGGGCCAGCTCCCGCCAGTCGACGCCCGGCTCCAACGCAGCGAAGCCCAGCGCGGCCGTGCCCAAGAGGGAGCCTTCGGGCGTGGCCGGCACTTCCAGGGTCCTCCCGAGGACGTCCGCGAGGATCTGCGGAAAGACCCGGGAGCTGAACAGCCCGCCCGAGACCCGCACGCGGCGGGGCTCGCCCGCGGTTTCGGCCAGGCTGTGGAAGACGCTGGCGATCTGGTAGGCGATCCCCTCCATGGCCGCCCGCACCAGGTGAGGAAAGCGGTGGTGGAGGCCGAGGCCGGCCAGGTAGCCGCGGGCGGTGTCCTGCCACCCCGGGCTGCGCTCGCCCGCCAGGTACGGAGCGAAGAAGAGGCCCTCCGCGCCGGGCGGGACGCTCCCGGCCAGCTGGTCGAGGCGCCCGCTCGCGGGCTGGCCGCCCAGTTCCCCCGGGAAGCTGCGGGAGAGCCAGTCCAGGGTGCCGCCGCCCGCGTTGACGGCCCCGCCGGCGATCCACGTCCCGTCGCCCAGGTAGTAGCACCACGTGCGCATCTTGGCGTCCAGCGTGGGCCCGTCCACCAGCATCCGGACGGCGCTGCTGGTGCCGGCGGTGACGGCCGCTTCCCCGGGTCCCGCGCAGCCGGCCCCCACGTTGGCCATGGGACCGTCCGTTCCCCCGGCGACCACCGGAATCGCGCCCGTGCCCCACCGGCGGGCCAGGGCTTCCCGGAGTATCCCCACGGGGCTCTTGGGCTCCACCAGGCGGGGGAGGCGGTCCTCACGGACGCCGGTGATCTCAAGGACCTCCGGGTGCCACGCGAGGGTGGACACGTTCAAGAGCCCCGAAGCGGAGGCGGTGGAAAGGTCCTCGGCCAGCTCTCCCGTGAGCCGGTGCAGGACCAGGGCCTTGACCGAGGCGATGGTGCGGGCGCGGTGGAGCAGGCCCGGCTCGTGCTCCGCCAGCCAGCGGATGCGGGCCGGGTGGTACGTGGCGTGGGGAGGGCAGCCTGTCTCAAGGTAGAGCCGGCGGGCCCGGGCGGGGTCTTGGGCCAGCCGGGCGGCTTGCGGCGCCGCCCGCATGTCGGCCCAGGTCCAGATGGGCGAAAGCGGGTCGCCCCGCTCGTCCAGGAGCACCACGGTGTGCATCGCGGCGTCCAGCGCGATCCCGAGGATCCGTCCGGCGGGCGGCTCTTGGCCTAGGCATTCCCGGACGGCTTCATCGAGGGCTTCGAGAAGCGGTTCGGCAGGGTGTTGAGCCCACCCGGGCTTCGGTGTCGAGAGGGGGCACGGGCGAGAGGCCACTGAGCGGATGGTGAGCGCCTCGTCCACCAGGCCCGCCCGGACTGAACTGGTGCCGATGTCGATGGCCAGTACGAGCTTCATGGCACGCCTCCCCGGCGAAGGGCATCCGGCGCCGGTTACCTTATACACGGGAGTTGCCGCTCCTTTCCAGGAGTCTGCGGCTTGAGGGAGAATGGAGCAAGTCAGCGAAAATGACGGGTGCCGCAGGCAAGTTTTCCTGCCGCGGCCCGGGGCGGGAGCCGGGCCTCTGGGCCGCGAGCGCCCTTTTCTTGAGGAGGCAGAGGCATGATCGGTGACTGCAAAGACCGCTCGCTGGCGGAAGAAGGGCGCCGGCGGATCGAGTGGGCGGACGGGCAGATGCCCGTGCTCCGCCGGATCCGGGAGGACTGGGAGAAGGAACGGCCCTTGCAGGGCCTTCGCATCGCCGCGTGCCTCCACGTGACCACGGAGACGGCCAACCTGATGCGCACGCTGAAGGCGGGCGGCGCCGAGGTGGCGCTGTGCGCCTCAAACCCCTTGAGCACGCAGGACGACACAGCGGCGGCCCTCAACGAGATCTACGGCATTCCCACCTACGCCATCCGGGGTGAGGACTCGGAGACCTATTACCGCCATATCCACCAGGCGTTGGACCTTGAGCCCCACATCACCATGGACGACGGGGCGGATCTGGTCAACACCCTCCACGGCCAGCGGGCGTCGCTCCTTTCCGGGGTGATCGGCGGGACCGAAGAGACCACCACGGGCGTCATCCGCCTCAAGGCGATGGAGGAGAAAGGCGTGCTGAAGTTCCCGGTGGTCGCCGTGAACGACGCCCTGACCAAGCACATGTTCGACAACCGGTACGGCACCGGGCAGTCCACCCTGGACGGCATCATGCGGGCCACCAACGTGCTCATCGCCGGGAGCGTCTTCGTGGTGGCGGGCTACGGCTGGTGCGGCCGGGGAGTCGCCTCCAGGGCCCGGGGGATGGGCGCGCGGGTGATCGTGGTGGAGCCCGATCCCTTGCGGGCTCTCGAGGCGGTGATGGACGGGTACGAGGTGACCACCATGGAGAAGGCGGCCCCGCTGGGGGATATCTTCGTCACGGTGACGGGCAACCGCGACGTCATCGACGCCCACCACTTCGAGCGGATGAAGGACGGGGCGCTCCTGGCCAACTCCGGCCACTTCGACGTGGAGATCAACATCAAGGCGCTGCGTTCCATGGCCCGGGAGCGGCGGGAGGTGCGGGCCGGCGTGGAGGAGTTCGTGCTCCCGTCCGGAAAGCGGATTCGCCTCATCGCCGAGGGGCGGCTGGTGAACCTGGGCGCGGCGGAGGGGCACCCCGCCCAGGTGATGGACATGAGCTTTGCCAACCAGGCTCTCAGCGCCCGCTGGCTGTGGGTGGACCGGCCGCAGCTCGAGCCGCGGGTGTACAAGGTGCCCGACGCCATCGACCGGGAGATCGCCCGCCGCAAGCTGGAGGCCATGGGCATCGAGATCGAACAGCTCACGCCGGCGCAGCAAGAATACCTCGCGAGCTACGACCACGGCACGTGAGGCGCCGCGGGGAGACGGGGAAAGCGATGCTCTCTATCGAACTGGTGCCTAGGGACATCGACGAGCTGCGCCGCCAGACCCTGGAAGTAACCGGCGCCTTCGGGGGCTTTTCGTGGCTCAACATCCCGGACATCCGCCGCCTGCCGGTCCGGAGCTACGAGGCGGCGCTGGAGCTGGGCCCCTTGCCGGTCCGCACGGTGCCCCACGTGCGGGCCCGCGACCGCTCCGTGGCGGAGACCGTCGCGCTCCTACGCCGGCTGGAGGGGGCCGGCGTGCGGGACGTGCTGATCGTCACCGGCGACCGCTTCGACCACGAGGAGGAGGCGGCCCATCCCACCACCTTGGAGGTGATCGCCCAGGCCAGCCGCGAGCTGGAAGCGGTGAATCTCTGGGCGGCCTTTGATCCCTACCGCTCGGAGCTCAAAGCCGAGCTGGAGTACGCCGAGGCCAAGCTGGAAGCGGGCGCGAAGGGACTCTTCACCCAGCCCTTCTTTGACCCGAGGTTCGCCGCCATCTGCCTCGACCAGCTGGACGGGGTGGAGGTCTTCGTGGGCATCACCCCCGTCACCAGCGAAAAGAGCGCCCGCTACTGGGAACGGCAGAACCGGGTGGTCTTCCCGCCCGGGTTTGAGGCGACGCTGGAAGCGTGTGCCCGGCTTTCGGTGGAGCTGATGCAGCTGGCCAGGGAGTACGGCCAGCGGGCGTACCTGATGCCCATCGCCGTCGACCCCATGGCCTACCTCAAGGCGGTGGCCGCGGCGGAGGGGGGCGAGGCGCTCCTCTGCGGGCGGCACGAGCTCATCTCGTAGCCGGCGGCCGCGCCGGGCTCTCGCGCCGGGTCACCCGCCGCGGCCGCCGGAAGCGGGCTTACCGGCCTTCGCCTTCGTCCAGCAGTTCCCGGATGAACGGGGGCAGGGCGAAAGCCGCCTTGTGGATCTCGGGGCTGTAGTAGCGCGTGGGGAACCCCAGCTCCCTCCGGGGCCACGGGTTCTCCAGCTCGCGGCGGGAAGCCAGCATGAAGCCCCACGGGGCCGTCGAGTACGCCGGCACGCTGGCCGTGTAGAGGCGGACCCACGGGAAGTGCCGGCGGATGGCCCGGTAGACGTCCCGGGTGAGCTGGGGCGTATAGAACGGCGTCTCGCACTGGGCCACCATGAGCCCGTCGTCTTTCAGCGCTTTGGCGACGTTGCCGTAAAACTCCTCGGTGAAAATCCCTACGGCCGGTCCGAACGGGTCGGACGAATCCACCAGGACGACGTCGTAGGGCTCGTCGACGTGCTTCACATACTGGATGGCGTCGGCGATGTGGAGCTCGACCTTGGGGTCGTCGAGCTTGCAGGCCAGCTCGGGCAGGAACTGCCGGGAGACCTTGACCACCTGCTCGTCGATCTCGACCATCTTCACCCGCTTCACTTCGGGGTGCTTGACGGCCTCGCGCACGGTGCCGCCGTCGCCGCCGCCCACCACCAGGATCCGTTCGGGGTTGGGGTGGATGGTCAAGGGGACGTGGACCAGCATCTCGTGGTAGATGAACTCGTCCCGGACCGCGGTCTGGATGACGCCCTCCAAAAACAGCGCCCGCCCGAACTCGGCGGTGTCGATCACCGCGATCTCCTGGAACGGGGAGCGGTCGCGGTAGAGGACCTCTTTCACCCGGTACTGCATCTTGAAGTGCTCCGTCTCCTTGTCGGTGAGCCAGAGCTCCATCTCCATCACCTGCCCTCCCATGGTGGTCATCCCGGCTCCTCTTTCCTCCCGCCGGAACCGGATCCTGTGTCATTTTACGCCATCGCCCCGGGCTCGTCCAGGGCGGCGTCCTTTCCAGGGGCCGCCGGGAAGAGGTACAATAAAGTGACTGCAGCGGCATACGGTTCGCGCGGGGAGCGCCGGCTCCGGGGCGGTCCGGGTCGCGGGTCCGGCTGCCCGCGCGGGCGCAAGCTGCACCGGGAGGGAGAGCGTTGACCCAGCGTGTGCGCGTCGCCGTCCTCTTCGGAGGCCGGTCAGGAGAGCACGAAGTGAGCCTGATGTCCGCCGAGTCCGTCATGAAGGCGCTGGATCCGGCCAAGTACGAGGTGATCCCCATCGGCATCACCAAGGACGGCCGGTGGCTGGTGGGGGATGACCCGCTGGCCGCGCTCAAGGAAGGGGCGAAGGAGCGGCTGGCCCAGATGGTCCCCGCGGCGTTTCTCGCCGATCCCGCCGGGCCCGGCCTCGTCGCGGTGGGCGGCCGCCCGCCGGCGGAGCTTGCCGAGCGCCTCGCCTTTGACGTGGTCTTCCCCGTCCTGCACGGTCCCAACGGGGAGGACGGCACCGTCCAGGGCCTCTTGGAGCTGGCCGGCGTGCCGTACGTCGGCTCGGGCGTCGCCGGCTCCGCGGTGGGGATGGACAAGGCGCTGATGAAGGCGGTCTTTCGCAGCGCCGGGCTGCCCGTCTTGGACTACGTGGTGATCAAGCGCAAGCACATCGCCTCTCGCTGGGACCAAATCCGGGAGCAGGTGGCAAGCCTCATCGGCTACCCGTGCTTCGTCAAACCTGCCAATCTCGGCTCCAGCGTCGGCATCAGCAAAGTCAAGCAGGAGGAAGAGCTGCGGGACGCCCTGGAGGAGGCGGCCCGCTACGACCGGAAGATCCTGGTGGAGAAGGCGGCGGAGGGCTTCCGGGAAGTGGAGGTGAGCGTCCTGGGCAACGACGAGCCCGAGACCTCTATTCCCGGCGAGATCGTCCCGGGCGGCGAATTTTACGACTACCGGGCCAAGTACCTGGACGACAGCTCGGAGCTGATCATCCCGGCGCGGATCTCCCCCCAGGCGACCGACGAGGTGAGGAGGCTGGCCGCGGCCGCCTTCTTGGCGGTGGACGCGGCAGGCCTTGCCCGCGTCGACTTCTTCGTGCATCCCGAAACCGAGACGATTTACGTCAACGAGATCAACACCATGCCGGGCTTTACCCGCATCAGCATGTATCCGAAACTCTGGGAAGCTTCGGGCCTCCCTTATCCCCAGCTGATCGACCGCCTGATCGAGCTCGCCTTCGAACGCCACCGGGAGAAGAGAGCGCCGGAGACCGGGTTTGCGGGTGAAGAAGCATGAGGCGGCTCGCCCGCATCGCGGGATGGGTCCTGCCCCCGGCGGCCTTCTTCGCCTGGGCGCTCTGGACCCTCGCCGGGCATCAAACCGCCGCCATCCCCGCCTTCGGCCCGCCTGACCCCCACCTTGAAGCCTGGCGGTGGCGGCTCCTCGCCCAATGGGGCGTGGGAGCGCTGCTGGCGGGCGGTTGGGCACTTCTCTGGGCGCGCCTTAAGGCGTCCAAAGGCCGCATGAAGGAGGGAGCCCCCGCGGCGCTGCGGCGCCGCGTCCCGGGAGCCTGAAGGCCCCCCCGGGAGCGGGAAGAGCGGCGTTTGCCCAGCTCAGTCCGGATTCCCGGCCTCGGCGAAAGTTGGCCGCCGAGGCAGGAGTTGGGCCCCCATCGAAGAAATGGGTCACCGATCACACGGCGCATGACGGGAAGATCTCTTAGATCTTCCCTTTTTCCGCCTTTGACCGGTTCATCCGGCCAGCGCGTGAGAGCGGTCTCCGCGTGTCCGGGGGTGCGGCCTGAGCTTCGCCCACGTGTCGCGCCGCTGGCCGGAAAGCCCTCGAACCGGCGCGTGTGTCCGTCCTCGAGCCCGTACCGGAAGGAGCCGTAGGTCACTAGGAGGTCGTGGCGTTGATCGGTCAAGACAGAGGTCACCCCGTCCGCCCTGGCAACCAGAGCCTGCCGCGCTTTGAGGTCGCGGGCGAGATCTTTACGCACTACCAGCCGGTCATCGGCGCCGACGCCGTCCTGGTGTGGCTCAACCTCCGCTACGCGCTGTGCGCGGGAGAGCTGTTCGATCCGGAGCGACTCAAAGCGGCCGGGCTCGACGAGCCGGCGATCGAAGCGGCGCTCGCGCGCCTGGAGGAGTATGGGCTGGTGGTGCGCGACGGCGACGGCTTCATCGTGAACGAGCCCCTGAGCCGGGAGGCGTTTGCCGCGCGCTTCGGCGACGAGGCTGCCCGGGAAGCGGGGGGCGAGCGGCGCGCCCTGGCCGCCGCGCCGTACGGGGGCCTGGAGCGGCCGTCCCGGCTGCAGGAGAGCGGGAACGGCGCGGCGCTGGACGCCGCCCCGGGCGCCGCCTCCGTCCCCGGGACGGCGGAGCCCGCAAAGGGCGAGGCGGAGCCCCAACCCGTCCTCCGGTCGCCCCTTTCCAAGAGGCGGCGCACCTCCCGCATGCTGCGGCTGGTGGAGCCGGCGGCCCAGCCGGCCGGACCCGAAAATCCCGACATGCAGGCGGTGCTGCAGATCTATCACAAGCGGATCGGCATGATCGGCCCGGCCCAGTACGAAAAGCTGCGGTTTTGGATCGAGGAGCAGGGGATGGAAGGTGCGGTGGTCGCCCTGGCCATCGAGGAGACGGTTCGCTCCGCCGATGTCCCCCGCATCCAGTACCTCGAAGGGATCCTGCGCAACTGGTACAACGACGGGATCCGCACCCTGGCCGACCTGCGCGCCAAGCGGCGGGCCTCGCGGGTGCTCTCGGGGGATGACGGCCGGGCCAAGAGCGACCGCCCCCTAGAGGGGACCCCCAACGCATCGGCGTACCAGAGCGTCTCCGCGGAACTGGTCGCCAAGTGGAAGGAACTGTACCCCGATGAGTACGATGCGTGAGCCTCAGGACAAGACCAGCGTCCCCTGCGACATCGACGCCGAGCGGCGGGTCCTGGGCATTCTCATCAAGCACCCGCACCTGATCGACACCGCCGTCGACCGGCTGACGCCGGCGCACTTCTTCGAGCCGCAGCACCGCGCGATCTTCGAGGTCATTTACGACATTTATTCCAAGGGCGGCCGGGTCTCATACACCCGGGTCTACAACCAGCTGCGCAAAGAGAAGAAGCTCGCGGCGCCCGACGAAGCGCTGATCCAGCTGACGGAGGCCTTCGCCAGCGAGGTAGAGCTGCTGCCCAGCATCGAGTCGCTGGTGGAGAAGGAGGCCAAGCGCCGCATCCTGCGGGCGGCCCAGGAAATCCAACGCATGATTCTCAACGAGACGGAGGAGAGCCTGGACGATTATATCTCCAAGGCGCAGCAGCTGATCTTTGAAGCCACCAACGTGGCGCAGGACTCGGACGAGATCAAGGACCTGATGACGGTCCTGAACAAGTGCTACCTGCGCTTGGTAGAGCGCCGGGAGGGCAGGAAGCCGTACGGCCTTCCGGTGCGCTTCCCGGCCATCGACGTGATGACGACGGGCTTTAAGAACAAAGACTTGATCATCCTTGCCGCCCGTCCCAGCATGGGCAAGACGTCGCTGGCCCTCAACTTCGCGGTGAACGTCGCGAAGCGGGGCCTTCCCGTGCTCATCTTCAGCCTGGAGATGGACGACGAGCAGATCGGCGACCGCATCGTCATGAGCGAGTTCATCCGCTTCCGCCGGCCCGACGGCAGCTTTGAAATCACGCCGATGGACTACTCGACGCGCCTCAACGACGAACAGTTCGAAAAGGCGCAGTCCATATATAATGAAATGTACGATCTGCCGATCTTCATCATCGACAAGCGGGGCCTCAGCGTCGTCGACATCCGGGCCAAGGCGCGTAAAGTGAAGGCGGAGCACCCAAACCTGGCCCTGATCATCATCGACTACCTGCAGCTGATCAAGCCGCCTCCCAACGTGAACAAGAACTGGGCCCTGGTGGTCGGCGACATCGTGCGCGAGCTCAGGGATCTCGCGGGCGAGCTGGACCTGCCCATCATCCTGCTCTCGCAGCTCAACCGCAGCGTCGAGCAGCGGGAGAACAAGCGGCCCGTCATGTCCGACCTGCGGGACAGCGGCAACATCGAGGAGTTCGCGGACGTGGTGATGTTCCTCTACCGGGAGGACTACTACTATCCCGAGCAGGCCAAGGAGAACGGCACCGAGGGCCAGGTCGAGGTGATCTTCGCGAAGCAGCGCAAAGGGCCCACCGGCAGCGCGAAGCTTCGCTTTATTAAGGAATTCACCCGTTTTGTCGAGGAGACGGACCGCACCGATCTGCCGGTCTGACGCGGCCGCCCGCGCGCCGGCGCTGGGAGGTTTTCGCCATGGCAGGCTTGTTCGAAGAGACGGAACGGCTCAAGATCCGCTTCCTGCGGGCTTACGAGCGCTTGCACGAGCTCGGGCGCATCTCCGCGGACGAGCTGGAGGCAGTGGTCGACGCGCTGGACCGCCTGGACGAGCTTTCCCAGGAGGAGCTGGCGCGCACCTTGGGCCGGTTTAAGGAACTTGAGCTTGAACAGGACGGTGAGGGAAAGAGCCGTGGCCACCAGTGAAGTGCGTTCAAGCCATCGACAGGCAGTGGGCCCCGGCAGGGCGCAGCTCTGGCTGGCCATCGCAGCGCTCCTTGCGGTCACGGGGCTCGGTTCTTATCTTTATACGGCCTATACGCCCAAGCAGGTGACGATCGTCATCGACGGCGAGGAGGCCTTGGTCCTCGACGTGGTGGCCCGCACGGTGGGGCAGGCCCTCCAGCGAGCCGGGATTTCCCTGCGGGAGGGCGACGAGGTCTGGCCCGCCCTGTACCAGGCCCTGGTGGACGGGACGCGCATCGAGATCGCCCGGGGCGTGCGAGTGACGCTCCGGGTGGACGGCCAGGAGCTGGAGGTGGCGGTGCCGCAAGGCACCGTGCGCGACGCCCTGGTCAAGGCCGGCATCCGCATGGGTCCTTTGGACCGGGTGGTGCCCGTCCGCGAGACCCGGCTCGAAGAAGGGATGGAGATCCGGGTGATCCGGGTGACGCAGGAGGAAGTGGTGGAGACGGAGACCATCCCCTACCGCACGCTCCGCTGGGCCGAGCCGCACCTGGCTAAAGGCGAAGAGCGCATCGTGCGGGAGGGCCGGGAGGGGCTCCTGGAAACCCGCGTCCTGCTCACCTACGAGGACGGGCAGCTGGTTCACCGGCAGATCCTCTCCACCGAGGTGAAAGTGGAGCCGGTAAACAGGATCATCGGCGTCGGCACCCGGGAATCCCTGCCGGTGCTCCAGACCGCCACCGGCTCGTACCGGTACGTGGACGTGCTGGACATGGAGGCGACGGCGTACTACCCGGGTCCGGAAAGCACCGGGGAGTGGGCGGACGGCTACACCTTCACCGGGCTGCGGGCGGGCAAGGGCGTGGTGGCGGTCGATCCTTCCATCATCCCGCTGGGCACCCGGCTGTACGTCCCCGGCTACGGCGAGGCCATCGCCGGGGACATCGGCGGCGCCATCAAGGGTTACCGGATCGACCTGGGCTTTGACACGTACGAGGAGGCGATCCGGTACGGCCGCCGGAAGGTGAAGGTGTACATCCTCGCGCCCTGATCCACCCTAGGGGATGGAGCCCGGGCGGAACGGGAAAGAACGAAAGGCAGGGTGCCCGGTTGGAGCCGCTTCACAGCCCCGCGGTGATCCAGCGCCTGCTTAAGGAGTACGGGCTTCGGCCCAGCAAGGCGCTGGGGCAGAACTTCCTGGCGGACCAAAACATCGTCCGGCGCGTGGTCCAGGCCGCCGCGGTCCACCGGGGCGACCTGGTCCTGGAGATCGGCCCGGGGCTGGGCAGCCTCACGCAGGGGCTGCTCGAAGCGGGCGCGCGCGTCGTGGCCGTCGAGAAGGATGCCCGGCTGGTGGAGGCCCTGGGTGAGCTTTTCAGGGATCAGCCGCAAGTGACCGTCGTCCACGCCGACGCGCTGAAGACCGATCTCGGGGAACTCCTGCGGGCCCACGGGGCCGGCGGAACGCAAGGCGCGGCCGCCCCGGTGTGCAAGGTGGCGGCCAACCTCCCCTACTCCATCACCTCCCCGCTCCTGGTTCACATCCTCGAGAGCGACCTGCCCGTCGAGCGGATCGTCGTCATGGTGCAAAGGGAAGTGGCGGAGCGGCTGGTCGCCCCGCCCGGCACCAAGGAGTACGGCGCGCTGACGGTGGCCGTGCAGTACCGGGCCCGCGTCGAGCTCGCGGGCCGCGTGCCGCCGGCGGTCTTTGTGCCTGCGCCCACCGTCTGGTCGGAGATCGTGGTCCTGTTCCCCCGGGAGGAACGGCTGGCGGTCGGCCGGAGTTTTGCCGGGCTGGTGAAGGCCGCCTTCGGCCAGCGGCGGAAGACGCTGCGCAACGCCTTGAAAGCGATGGGCCTTGCGGCCGGGACGATCGAGGAAGTGCTGGCGGAGGCCGGCCTCGACGGCCAGCGGCGGGGCGAGACCCTCTCGGTGGAAGAGTTTGCCGTGCTGAGCAGGGCCGTGGACGCCGCCAGGATGTGATATAATGTTACCAATAGGCGCAAACCTGAGGCAAACGAGGTGATACGATTCATAACGGGAGACGGTAGCCATGGCGTTTGACCCGGCGCGAAGCTTCATCAGTCCCACCCGGGGCAAGCTGGACTTCGACGGGCTCTTTCAAGACATCGTCAACTACATGAAAGAGGCGCCGGACTCCCGCTACCGGGTGATCATCGGCACGGATTCCCAATTTGCAGAAGAGACTTGCTTTGTCACCGCGATCATCGTGCACCGCGAGGGGAAGGGCGCGCGCTATTACTACTGCCGCGACAAGGAGCAGGTCAGCCGCTCGCTGCGGCAGCGGATCTTTTACGAAGCCTCTCGCTCTCTGGCGGTGGCCAGCCAGCTGACCGAACGCCTCGCAAAGAACGGGTACGCCGATCTGAACGTCGAGATCCACCTGGACGTAGGCGAAAACGGCGAGACGCGCGAGCTCATCCGGGAAGTGGTGGGCATGGTGGTGGGCTCGGGCTTTCACGCGCGCATCAAGCCCTACTCGTACGGCGCCTCGAAGGTGGCAGACAAGCACACGAAGTAGCCCCAGGCCGCGTCTTCTACCGGGCAAATTACCAGCTAAAGTCGGGACAATTAGTGCTTGACACCGGTTTCGGCCCTCTGGTATACTGTCAGGTTTCATTGACTTAGGGGCCAAGCTGTGCTAGAATAGTGGCTACAAGCCGTACAGGAAGGTGATGCTGATGGCAACGAGTCGTAACGCGCTGGAGCAGATCAGGCGGGATATTGAGGCGCACGTCGGCAAACCGGTACGGCTTAGAGCCAATCGAGGCCGCCGCAAGGTGATGGAGGCCGAAGGCGTGATCGAAAAGACGTATCCCAAGGTCTTCGTCATCAGGCTGGACAAGAACAGCGCGATCAAGCGTTTGTCCTATACGTACGCGGACGTGTTGACCGAAACGGTCGAACTGGTCATCGACGACAGCCGGGTGGGCGTCGTCAATCTCTAAGCGGCAGGCCAAGCTTACCGGCAGCGCCCGGGAGCGTCGCTCCCGGGCGCTTTTTTCGCGCCCGCCGGCGGCGAGCGGCGCCCACATGGCTGGGCCCCGGACTGGCATAACCATGGAGCGACGGGACAAAGGGGATGGAGCCGGTGGCGATCTGGATGGCGCTTCGCGGAAAAAGACCCAGCCTCAGGCGGGGCGATGAGGGAGAGGACGTGCGCGAGCTCCAAGAGAAGCTGGCCTCCTTCGGCTATCCGGTGGGGGAGATCGACGGGCGCTTTGGCTACCTCACCGAGGACGCCCTCATGGAGTTCCAGCGGGACCACCGGCTCCGGGTAGACGGCATCGCGGGCCCTCAGGTGTGGGCGGCCTTGGACGCCGGCGTGCCCCGCCGGCGGCTGGTGCACGAGGTGAAACCCGGCGAGCGCCTGGCGGATCTGGCCGACCGCTACGGCATCTCTCCCGACGCCATCCGCTGGATGAACGGCATGAGCCGGCGCGGCCGGCTGGTCCCCGGGAAGCGCCTGGTCCTGCGCCGCTCCAGCGTGGTGGCGGGCGTGCCGGCCGGCCTCGACGCCGTGGGCCGGCGCACGCTGGCCCTGGAGGGGAAGAGGCTCTCCGCCGCTGCGCTCTACGGCTTGGCCATCGGCCGGGACGGCGCCGTGGAAGGGGCCGTGGACGAGGGCGCGCGGGAGCTGGCGCGCGAGGGCGGCTGGCCGCCGGTGGCGGCGCTGCGTCACGGGGAGGGCGGCGACCTGGCCGGGGCGCTGGCCAGCCGCCGCCGGAGGCGGCGGCTCTTGGCTTCCCTCAAGGCCCTCACGGAGAAGGAGGGATGGGCCGGCTTTCTCCTGGACGTCGGCCCTGTGCCTTTGGGCCGGGGAGCCGGCCTTTCCGCGGGGCTGGCCCAGCTTCGCCGGGCCTTCCCCCGCCTCGGGCTGGCGGTGGCCGTAGCCCCGCCTCCGGAGGGTTGGCGAGAGCTGATCTCCGACTTTGACTACGGAAAGCTTTCCAGGCTGGCGGACCGGGTCGTCCTGGCCCTGCACCGCTGGGACTGCCTGCTTTCACCCTCCGGCGAGACTCCCCGCCGCGAGCGGGTGGAAGCGTGGGTGGCCCGGATGAGCCGGGCCGTTCCCCCTTGGAAGGTGCTGCTGGGCGTTCCGATGGGCGCCTGCCGGATCGAGGGGCCGGGTCGCTTTGTGGAAGTGGGATACCGGAGCGCGGCCGCGGCGGGCGCCGCAGCCCGGCGCCGGCCGGAGCCGGACGAGAACGGGTTTCTCCGCCTCAAGGCCGGCCGGGGCGACGCGCGCGCGACGTTCGTCATGGCGGGCCGGGACGCGCTGACCCGCTGGGCGGCCTTGGCTTTTCGCTACCGTCTCGCAGGGCTCTACCTGCACCCGGTGGGCCAGGAGGACCGGCGTCTTTGGGACGTCATCTGGCGCCGGGTGTGGCCTGCGGGCGCCAAGTCTAACAGGGAGCCCGGAGGAATATAGATCCAAACAGCGGCAGGTCCAAGCTGGAGGGGAAAAAGGAGGCGCTGGTGGATGAGCCTTGACCTGGTTTATGAGCGGCTGCTGCTCCGCAGGATCGCCGGCGAGAACGCCACCGAGAGCGTGGTGGAGGGGACCGTCACGCTGCCGGACCGGGCCGGCGAGATCGACCGGGCGCTCAAGCTGCGGGCGACCCCGAGGATCGCCCGGGTAGACGCAAAAGAGGGCAGGGTAGTCCTGGAGGGCTCGTTCGACCTCTGGCTGCTCTACGCCCGGGAGGTGGAGCGTCCCGCCGGAGAACCGGGCGACGAGGACGAAGGCGGGGACGACTTCGCCGGGACCAGGGTGGACGAACGGCTTGAATCGGTCTCCTGGCATGACGTCCTTCCTTTCGCCCTGGTCCTGGAGCTTCCGGAAGCGAAGGAAGGCGAGCCCTTGGAAACCTCAGTGGAGGTCCGGTCCACCTCGTTCGACGTCCGCTCCGACCGGGTGACGGTGGATGTGGATATCGTCGTGGCCTTTGAGGCCCGCCGGGTGGGACTGGTGCCCGTGGCGGTGGCCAAGGGCGTCAAAGGGGCGCAGGGCATCGAAGTGGAGCGGCGCACCGTGCGGATCACGTCGCACCTGGGAGAAGGGCGCGCCGCCGCCGAGGCCCGCGGCCGTCTTCCCTTTTCCGGCCGGGGAACGCCCGAGCGGATTCTCGAGGTGCGGGCGGTACCCGTGGTGACCGAGACGGCGGCGGGCGACGGCGTCGTCCGGGTGCAGGGACACCTCAATTACGGCATCCTCTACTCGCCTGCCGGCAGCTCCCGGGTGTACTTCGCCGAGTGGAGCCGGGGCGCCGCGTTCGCCCAGGAAGTGGCGGTGCCTTCGGCGGTCCGGGGCGGGTCGTGCCACGTCCGGGTCCGGCCCCGGACCACGGAGTGCCGGGTGGTCACCGACGACGCGGGCGAATGCTGGCTGGACGTGCGGACGCCGCTGGACGTGGAAGTCCAGGTCGACGAGACCAAAGAGGTGCCCGTGGTCACGGGCCTTCAGGGGGAGGAGCGGGAGATCGCCTCGCGCCGGGAGACGCTGCACCTGGTGGAAGCGGTGGGCGAGGCGCAGAAGATCGAGGAGGCCCTGGGGACCCTGGACCTTCCCGAAGGGCTGCCGGCCATCGACCGCCTCCTCTACGGGACCGCCACGGCGGAAGTGGACGAGGTGCACGTCCTCGGGGACAAGGTCGCGGTGGAACTCCACGTCGACGCGGAGCTGGTCTACGCCGGCAGGGGCCCGGTGGAAGGCGCGGTCCACGTAGCTCATTGGGCCCGGGCCATCGAGCTCGACTTCGAAGTCCCCGTGCGCGGGGCGGAGCCGGGCCTTGAGCGGCGGGTGCGCGCCGAAGTGCTGGACGCCGCGTTTGACCTGATCAACCGCGAGAGCGTCGAGCTTCAAGTCCGCCTCGCGGTGGAGGTGGCCCTTCACCGGGAGGTGGAGGTGGACGCCGTGGCCGAAGCGGTGGAGGTGCCGCCGCCGGAGGCGAACCCTCCCACCTACACGTTCGTCGTCATCCGCCCGCAGGACACGCTCTGGAAACTGGCGGCGCGCTACCGCTCCCATCCCGAGGTGATCGTGGCCGCCAACAGCTGGCTGGAGTCGGAGCAGAGCCCGCTGATTCCCGGGAGAAAGCTCTGCATCCCGAGAAAGGGCGCGATAGCCGGGTGAGGCCCCGCCGCCCGCGCCCCGCGGGCGGCGGGTTGCCACTTCCCCGCGCGATTCACTATACTTGGTCAGTGAGCATTCGCACGTTCCCCGGGGCGCGCTCCGGACCGGTCCCGCGCGAGGGGCTTTCGGGGAAAGGAGTTTCGGGGCGGCATCGGGAATCCAATGACCCGAATCCACACAGACTCTTGGAATGGGTCGCAGTTTGAAACCGGGGAGGCCCGGCGATTCCATGGCCAAGTTTCGCGAGATTTTCCGGGGCAAGTCGAAATACGTCACCGTGCGCGCGGAAGCCGAGGCTGAATCGGTCAAGAAGAAGCAGCAGCCGTCGCAGCCGCCGAAGGAAGTGCCGGACGGCCTCTGGACCAAGTGCCCCCAGTGCGGGGAGATGCTCTACAACAAGGACTTGGAGCGCAACCTGTACGTGTGCTCCAAGTGCGGCTATCACTTCCGCATCGGCGCCCGGGAGCGGCTCGCGCAGCTGGTGGACGATCTGGACACCTTCGTCGAGCTCGACGCGGGCCTGGTCACCACCAATCCCCTGGACTTTCCCAACTACCCCGAGAAGCTCAAAGCCGATTCCGAAAAGACCGGCCTTCTCGATGCGGTGATCACGGGGATCGGCAAGATCAACGGGATCGAAGTGGTCCTGGCCGTCATGGACTTCCACTTCATGGGCGGCAGCATGGGCTCGGTGGTGGGTGAACGGGTGACCAGGGCGTTCGAGCGCGCCACCGAGCTGGGCCTGCCGGTGGTGACCGTGTCGGTCTCGGGCGGCGCCCGCATGCAAGAGGGCATCATCTCGCTGATGCAGATGGAAAAGACGTGCGCCGCGGTGGAGCGCCACTCCCGCCGGGGCCTCCTCTACATCTCCGTGCTGGCCGATCCGTGCATGGCCGGCGTTTTCGGCAGCTTCGCGTCGCTGGGCGACATCAACATCGCCGAGCCGGGGGCGACGGTGGGGTTCGCCGGCCAGCGGGTGATCGAGGAGACCATCCGCCGGGCGCTGCCTCCGGCTCTGCAAAAGGCGGAGACGGTCTTTGCCAACGGCTTCGTCGACCGGATCGTTCCCCGCGGCCAGCTGAAAGAGACCATCGGCAAGCTCCTCCTCTGGCACGTCACCGAGAGGCCGCTCACCCCGGCGGAGGCCCCGCCCGGGAAGGAGCAGGGAGACGCGGCGAGCCAAGCGGAGCCTGACGCGGCGCGCGAAGGCCGCGGCGGCAAGGCGGCCGGCGAGGCCAGCGGCACGGCCGGCGGCTCGGAGAGCCAAGGCCACGGCACAAGGAGCACCGCACGGCAGACCCGGAGCCAGGCCAAGCGCGAGGGAAGCTCCCGGGGGGCGGCGGCCCGTCCCGCGGAGCGGTTTGTGACGGTCTCCAGCGCCGGCGGCACGGCTTCCCCGGCCAACGGCGCCTCCCGGAACGGGCGCCACCACGGCGACACCCCGGCGTGAAGCCACCGCGTGACCCACTCAGCTTCTGGAGGAGGAGGCCCACCGCTTGACCCTGCGTCGACTGCTTCGTTTGCCGTTCGCGCTGCTGCTTTCGATCTCTCTCGTTTTTTTGTCCACCTCGATGGGACAAGCCCAGGCCTTTGACGTCGATGCCCGGGCGGCCATCTTGATCGACGCGTCCACGGGCCAGGTCCTGTACGAGAAGAACGCGGACCAGCCCTACGAACCGGCGAGCCTGGTCAAGATCATGACCCTGCTGCTGGCCATGGACGCCGTCAAGGCCGGCCAGGTGAGCCTCGCGGACCCCGTGCGCACCAGCGCGCGGGCGGCAGCCATCGGGGGGTCCCAGGTGTACCTGGCCGAGGGCGAAACCCACACCCTCGAAAAGATGCTGAAGGCCATCGCCATCGCCTCCGCCAACGACGCGAGCGTGGCCGTGGCCGAGTACCTTTCGGGGACGGAGGCCGCCTTTGTCCAGCTGATGAACGAAAAGGCCCAGAGCCTGGGCATGAGCAACAGCTACTTCGCCAACGCCCACGGCCTTCCGGTGGATCCGGGCCGGCGGCCGTCGGTGGCCTCGGCCCGGGACATGGCCCTGGCTGCGAGGGTCTTGGTGAACAAGCATCCCGAGGTGCTGGTCTGGACCTCCACGGTGCTGGAAACCTTCCGGGAGAACCCCCTCTTCATCCTGTACAACACCAACGGCCTGGTGGGCAAGTACGACGGCCTGGACGGGCTCAAGACCGGGCACACCCAGGCGGCCGGCTGGTGCCTGGTAGCCACCGCCCAGCGGGGCAACGTCCGGCTGATCTCGGTGGTGATGGGGACCGCCAGCCAAGCGGCCCGAGAGGAGCAGACCCGGCGCCTTTTGGACTACGGCTTCAACCGCTTCGTGCCGGTCCTGGCCGGCGAAGGCCGGGTGGGGACGGTGAAGGTGCGCACCGCCGCCAACGAGCAGGTGGACGTGGCGCTGGCCGAACCTCTCTGGGTGCACACGCCGCGGGGCGGAAGCGCCGTGTTGAGGACGGAGATCGTGCCCGTGGAGGGCCTCGCTGCGCCGATTGCCAAGGGGCAGCACCTCGGCGAGATGGTGGTCTACCTGGACGACGAGCCTGTGGTCACGGCGCCGGTCTACGCCGTGGACGACGTGGGGCGGGCCGGCCTGCTGGCCCGGGCGTGGCGCTCCGTTCGCGACTTCTTCCTGTCTCTCCTGGACCGCCGCAGCGCTTAGTGCGGAACGCCTCGAAGATTATGAAGCAGGAAACGGGAATCGTTCGGGGAAAGTACCCATGACGAGCCTCCGGTGGCGCGTCCGGGCCTTCGCGAAAGTGAACCTCGCGCTGTACGTAGGCGCCCGGCGGGCCGACGGCTACCATCCGGTCGCCACGGTGATCCAGCGGCTTGCCCTGTACGACCGGCTGGAAATTTCTGTCGAGAAGCGATCCGCTCCCGGCCTGGAGATCCGGGTGTGGGCCGACGTGCCCGGCGTGCCCGAGAACGAGGAGAACCTGGCCGGGAAAGCCGTCCGCCTGCTGGCGCCGGAACTCGCGCGCGCCGGTTACGGCGGTGCCCGGGTGACGGTGCGGATCGAAAAGCGGATTCCCGCCGCGGCGGGCCTGGGCGGCGGCAGCGCCGACGCGGCGGCCGTCCTGGAGTCCCTGGACCAACGGCTCGGCCTCGGCATTGGCCGTGAGGAGCTGGCCCGGCGGGCGGCGGCGCTGGGATCGGACGTCCCTGCGTGCCTCTACCAGGAGGCCACGGTGGGCACGGGCCGCGGGGAGCGAGTGCAGCCCGTGGCCGCCCCGGTCCTCTGGTGGGTGCTGGCGCATCCCGGCGGCGCGCTGCGGACGGGTGACGTGTACCAGGCGTACGACGGGCTGCGGCCTCCGAGGCCCGGGCCGGAAGCACCCGGGGGAGAGGACGAGCGGCTGCGGTCCGCGGTGGAGCCTCTCGTCCGCGCACTTTCAAATTCTAATGTAGCGGAGATTGCCAATAACCTCTATAATGACTTGCAAGAGGCCGCTTGCCGGCTTCGCCCGGACATCGAGCCGCTTCTCGAGGCGATGATGGCCCAGGGGGCGTTGGGGGCGATCGTCTCGGGAAGCGGGCCTACCGTCGCGGCGCTGGCGCCTTCTCCGGCCATGGCCGAGCGGATCGCCGCCGCCCTGTCGTCGGGGAGCGCCTGGACCTGGTGGGGCCCCGGCTTGGCGTCCGGGAGCGGGACAGCTTGGTGACCCCCGGGCAGGGGGGAGGTTGGTCAGGGGATGGGGCGGCTACGGCCCATCGAGCTCAACTCGTATAAGCCCCTGCGAGAGCTGGTGTTTGACGCGATCCGGGAGGCCATCATCGACGGGACGCTGGAGCCCGGGGAGCGCCTGATGGAGGCGCAGCTGGCCGAAGACCTGGGCGTCAGCCGCACGCCGGTGCGGGAAGCCATCCGGCAGCTGGAGCTGGCAGGGTTCGTGGTGATGATCCCTCGCCGGGGCGCCTATGTCGCCGACATCTCCCTCAAAGACGTGGCCGATGTCTTTGAGATTCGCGGGGCGCTGGAGGCGCTGGCCGCCTCGCTGGCGGCTGAACGGGCGTCCGACGAAGAGATCGAGCAGCTCGAGCGACTGCTGGCCGAGATCGCCAAGAGCGTGGAGGAGAAAGACGTCGATCTCTTGGTGGAGCTGGACACCCGTTTTCACGATCTCCTCTACAAGGCCAGCCGCAATGAGCGGCTGGGCCAGATTTTGAGCACCCTGCGGGAGCAGATCCAGCGCTTCCGGACCCAGACGCTCTCGAACCCCGCGCGCATGCGGATCGCGCTGGAGGAGCACCGGCGTCTCGTGGAGGCGCTGGCGGCGCGGGACGCGGAGGCCGCGGCGCGCTTTGCGGCGCAGCACATCGAAAGCGCTGAGAACAGCCTGATGGAGCTCTGTTTCGAGCGGCAGGGGCGCGGGGGCAGCAGACAGGCCGGTAGAGAAGAGGGGAACGATTCCTCCCGATGAAAGTCGAGGCAATCGTGCTGGCCGGGGCGGCGAACCGGGGCAAGCTGAGCCAGGTGAGCGACGCCGCCTACGAGGCCTTGATCCCGGTCGCGGGCCGTCCCATGGTGCACTATGTGGTCGACGCCCTGAGGCAGTCCGCGCCGGTGGAGCGCATCATCGTCGTCGGGCCCAAGGAAGCCCTGCGTGCGCTGGAGGAGCAAGACGGCGTCGAACTGGTCGACGCGGGGGAGTCTATGGTGGAAAACCTCCTCCGCGGGGTAGAGCACCTGCGGGCACAGGGCTTCGCGCTGGTGGTCACCTCCGACATCCCGATGCTGCGCCCTGAAGCGGTGGAAGATTTCGTGCGGCGCTGCACGGAGCGGCCGGCGGACATCTACTACTCCATCGTCACCCGGGAGAGCAACGAAGCCAAGTACCCCGGGGTCGCCCGCACGTACGTGCGGTTGAAGGACGGCACGTTCACCGGCGGCAACATCGCCATGGTGAAGCCTGAGGTGGTGCACGCCTGCCGGCCGATGATCGAGCAAGCGGTGGCCATGCGCAAGAACCCGCTCAAGCTCAGCCGGCTGCTGGGCTTCAAGTTCATCCTCAAACTGCTTTTCAACCGGCTCACGCTCGCGGAGATCGAGGAGCGTGTCCATACAATCCTGGGGTTCAAAGGCGTGGGCGTGGTCTCTCCTTATCCCGAGGTGGGCATCGACGTGGATAAGCCGGAGGACCTGGAGCTCGTCGAGAGGTATCTCGCCCGCCGCTAGAGGCGGCGGCAGACGGGAGGTGCCTGGATGCGCCGGAGCGCACGGCTCGCGGCGATGGCCAAGATCCTGGTGGACAGGCCCAACAGGATCGTCTCGCTCTCCGAATTCGTCGACCGTTTCGGCGCCGCCAAGTCCACCGTCAGCGAAGACCTGGCCATCATCCGGGACGTCTTCGCGAAAGAAGGTTTGGGGCGCATCGAGACCATCACCGGCGCGGCCGGCGGCGTCCGTTACGTTCCGCATCCTTCCCGGGAAACCATCGCCGCCGTCGCGGAGGAGCTGTGCCGCGAGCTGTCTTCCCCTGACCGGATCCTGCCGGGGGGCTTCCTCTACATCTCCGACCTGGTCTCCTCGCCGTCGCTGATGAGCCGGGTGGGAGAGATCTTCGCGGCCCAGTTTCACGGCAAGGCGCCGGACGCGGTGGTGACCCTGGAGACGCGGGGGATCCCCGTCGCCTTGATGACCGCCCGGGCGCTGGACGTGCCCCTGGCCATCGTGCGGCGGACCAGCCGGGCGACGGAGGGGACCGTCGTCACCACCAACTACGTCTCCGGGTCGGCCCGGCGCATCGAGACCATGTCCCTGTCCCGGCGGGCCCTCTCTCCCGGGATGAACGTGGTGATCGTGGACGATTTCATGAAAGCGGGAGGGACCGCGCGCGGCCTGGTGGACCTGGTGGCCGAGTTCGGGGCCGCCGTGGCGGGCATCGGCGTGCTGGTGGAGACGGCGGAACCCCGGCAAAAGCTGGTGCGGGAGTATCTTTCCCTCGCGGTGCTCGAAGGCGTCGACGTGGAGCGGCGGACGGTGCGGGTGCGCCCGAGCCGGTGGGTGACGGAGCGGGTTTGACCCCGGGAGCCCGGCGTGGTATACTACCTTGTGCGTTGGGGCGTCGTCTAACGGTAGGACCCGAGATTTTGGATCTCGTTGTCCAGGTTCGAATCCTGGCGCCCCAGCCATCGTCCCACCCGCCCCCGCCGCAGAAGGCGGGGGTTTCGGTTTTCTTCGCCGCGCCGTTCTGGTATGATCGAGATGGGTGTCACCCACAATGACCATAAAGGGGATCACCAGGTGGAAGCGGTAGCCGCGGTCATCCTGGCCGCCGGGCTCGGGACGCGCATGCGCTCCCGGCTGGTCAAAGTCCTTCATCCGCTGGCGGGCCGGCCCATGCTGGCGCATGTGATCGAGGCCGTGCGGCAAGCCGGCGTCCCGCGCGTCGTGGTGGTGGTCGGGCACCAGCAGGAGGCGGTGCGCCGGGCCATCGGCGATGGCGTGGAGTACGCCGTCCAAGAGCAGCAGCTCGGAACCGGCCACGCGGTGATGCAAGCGGCCAGCCGCCTGGGGCGGCACGAGGGCACCATCCTGGTCACCTGCGGGGACACGCCCCTCTACCGCCCCGAGACCTTCCGCAAGCTCATCCAAGAGCACCTCAAGAGCGGCGCCAAAGCGACCCTCCTTTCCACCGTGGTGGAGGATCCCCGGGGCTACGGCCGGGTGGTGCGGGACGCCGCCGGCCGCCTCGAGGCAGTGGTCGAGGAGCGGGACATCTCCTCCGACCAGGTCCGCGCTATCAAGGAGATCAACACCGGCACGTACTGCTTCGAATCCCCTCTCCTCTTTGAGATGCTCGCGCTGCTCCGCAACGACAACCAGCAGGGCGAATACTACCTGCCCGACACGCTCCGGCTCCTTCGGGAACGGGGCCATGCCGTCGGCGTTTCCCGCCTGGAAGACCCGGCGGAAGCCATGGGCGTCAACGACCGGTGCCAGCTGGCGGCGGCGGAGAAGGCCCTGCGCGCCCGGGTCCTCCAGCGCCTGATGGAGTCGGGCGTCACCGTCGTGGATCCTGACACCACGTACATCCACCCTACGGTCAAGATCGGCAGGGACACCACGATCCTCCCCTTCACCGTCATCGAAGGGGCGACGGAGATCGGGGAAGGGTGCCGCATCGGGCCGGGGGCGCACATCCGGGACGCTGCCATCGAAGACGGCGCGGTGATCCACAACGCGGTGATCGTCGCCAGCCGGGTGGCAGAGGGAGCCACCGTCGAACCCTTCGTATACCTTCGCCCCGGGTCCGAGGTGGGCCCGGGCGCTCGCGTGCAAGCCTTGATCACCAGGAAGGACTGAGCAAACCCCATGGTACGATGCGAACCGCACAAAAAGATCAGCCTCTTCACCGGCACCGCCAATCCGGAGCTGGCCCACGAGATCGCCGCGTACTTGAACCTGCCGATGGGCGATGCGACCGTGGGGAGGTTTCGCGACGGCGAGATCAACCTGCAGGTGAGGGAGACGGTGCGGGGCTCGGAGTGTTTTGTCATCCAGCCCACCTGCCCGCCGGTGGACTCCAACCTGATGGAGCTCTTGGTGATGATCGACGCCTTGAAGCGGGCTTCGGCCAAATCGGTGGCAGCGGTGATTCCCTACTACGGCTACGCCCGTCAGGACCGCAAGAACAAGCCCCGGGATCCCATCTGCGCCAAGCTGGTGGCCAACCTCCTGGTGGCGGCCGGCGCTGACCGGGTCTTGACCATGGACCTCCACGCCGGCCAGATCCAGGGTTTTTTTGACATCCCGGTGGACAACCTCAAAGCCATGCCGATCTTGGCCGACTATCTCAAGAAGAAGAACCTGGGGGACATCGTGGTGGTCTCGCCCGACGTGGGCGGGGTGGCCCGGGCCCGGGAGCTGTCGGAGCGGCTCCACGCCCCCCTGGCCATCCTCGACAAGCGCCGGCCGCGGGCGAACGAGGCCGAGGTGCACCACGTCATCGGCGACGTGAAGGGGAAGACGGCCATCATCATCGACGACCTGATCGACACCGCCGGCACCATCACCAAGGGAGCCCGGGCACTATTTGAAGCCGGGGCGGTGCGGGTCTTCGCCTGCGCCACTCACCCCGTCTTTTCCCACCCGGCCATCGAGCTGCTCAGTGAGGCGCCCATCGAAGAGGTGATCGTCACCAACACCATCCCGCTGGACGCGGAGAACCGGCCGGAAAAGATCACGGTCCTCTCCGTCGCGCCGCTGTTCGGCGAGGCGATTCGCAGGATCTTCGAGGAGGAATCGGTAAGCACTCTCTTCGACTGAGCGAGGGTCGTCCTCAAGAGCGACCCCGAAAGGAGAGGCACGGGCAACAAGAGACATGGGGAGGTAGCACACGTGGCACGAATGAGCATCGACGCCGAGATTCGCCCGGTGGGCGGCAAGGGCGCCGCGCGCCGCCTGCGGCGGCAGGGGAAGGTGCCCGGCATCGTCTACGGGCGGGGGAAGGAAGGGCTGAAGATCCAGGTGGACGCGAACCGCCTGGAGAAGCTCCTGGCATCAAACCACAGCGGGCTGGTGGACCTCAAGGTCAACGGCGAGACCCGGGTGGTCCTCGTCCGCGAGGTGCAGCGCACTCCCGATCGCGGCGTCCTGCTGCATGTCGACTTCCACGAGGTGAGCCTCGACCAAGAGGTTGAGACCGCGGTGCCTCTCGTCCTGGTCGGCGAGGACAGGCGGGCTTCCGACGGGGGTGTGCTCGTCCAGACGCTGCGGGAAGTCACCGTGTCGTGCCGCGCGGCCGACATCCCCGAGCGGATCGAGGTGGACGTCTCCGGCATGACCGTGGGCGACATCTTGACCGTGGCCGACCTGGTGGCTCCGCCGGGCGTGACGATCACCGACCCGCCCGAGGAGCAGGTGGTTTCGGTCACCCTGCCCGAGCGCGCCGGTGCCGGGGAAGCCCCGGCGGAGGGCGGGGACGGCGATGCCGCCGAAGGCCAGGAGGAATAACGCATCCGAACGCCGCTCATGCCGCGCCGGCGCGGCTTGCGGCGCCCGCCGGCGCGCCCTCGTTTGCTTTCCCCTCAGCAGCCGCCGCAGCCATCCACGAGTGCGGCACCTTGGAGGACATTGCGGACGTGAAGGCCATCGTCGGCCTCGGCAACCCGGGGCCCAAGTACGAAAGAACCCGCCACAACGCGGGGTTTTGGGTGGTAGACCGCATCGCGGCCCGCACCGGAGCGGGCGCCTTTGCGCCGCGGGCCAAGTCGCGGGTGGCCGCTGCCCGGTGGCAGGGCCAGGAGATCCTTCTTGCCAAACCGCAGACCTACATGAACGACAGCGGCGCGGCGGTGCGGGCCCTGGCCGAAGAGTTCGGCCTGGCGCCCGGGGAGATCCTGGTGGTCTACGACGACCTGGACCTGGTCCCGGGAGTGATCCGCCTGCGCGCGAAAGGGCGCCCGGGCAGTCATAACGGGATGCGATCGATCATACACTATCTGGGCACACAAGAGTTCCCCCGGCTCAGGATCGGGATCGGCCCGGTGCCCGGCGGCATGACGGGGGCCGATTATGTCCTGAGCGAACCCGACGCCGCCGAGTGGGAGCTGCTCCAAGCGGCGGTGGAAGCCGCCGCCTCGGCCGCTCTCACGTGGGTCGCCCAAGGGGTCGAGGCGGCTATGTCGCGCTTTAACCGCTCGTGGGCTCCGCAAAGCCCGTGAGAGGCGCCTTGACGCCGTTCGCGCCGGGAAGATATAATCGTAATGCGTTTTCCATCGCCCCGGCGGAAGCGAGCCGTCTCGTTTCCGCAAGCGGGGACGCCTCCTTCCAAAACTCGACACCCCTGAGGCCGAAGGGGTTCGGGGGGCCTGGTGTGCCTTTCCGTTCCCGGCGCCGCCGCTCCCGCGGCGCGTGGGAGGGCGGGCTCCTTTTTGCCGTTTTTTGAAACTTTTTATTACAAAGCAGGGCAGCGGGCGCGGGGTTTCCCGGCGCCGTTTCGAGGAGAGATCGGCTTGGCCATCGGTGCGTTGCTCGACACGTTTCGTGAGGCCCCGGACTACCAGAGGCTCGTCGAAGCCACCACGGGCCAGCAGCCGCTCATCGTCGGGCTCTCAGGAACGCAAAAGAGCCTTTACGTCGCGGCGCTGGCGCACGACCCGCCCGGCGGGCGGCACTTCCCTTCGCTGGTCCTCACGCACTCTCATTTCCAGGCGGAAAAGTGGCATCAAGACCTGTCGACGCTGCTGGTCCCCGAGCGGGTCCTGCTGTTTCCCGCGTTGGAAACGCATCCACATGAGGAGGCGCTGCCGGATCCGGGCGTCCTCAAGAGCCGTCTCACCGCGCTCTTGCGGCTCATCGCCGGCGATCCGGTGGTGGTGGTCGCGTCGATCCAGGCAGCGGCGGTGAAGCTGATGCCGCCGGAGGTGTTCGCGGCGCACCGGCTGGAGCTCGCGGCCGGAGAACGGGTCGACTTGGACCAGCTGGCCCGGCGGCTCCTCGCGATGGGCTACGAACGGGTGCCCAAGGTGGAGACCCCGGGAGAATTCAGCGTGCGGGGCAGCATCGTCGACGTCTATCCCCTTACCGAAGAACAGCCTCTGCGCATCGACCTGTTCGACGACGAGATCGACTCCATCCGCTGGTTCGACCCGGCGACGCAGCGGTCGGGCAGCGCGGTGGAGCGAGCGGTCCTCGGCCCGGCCCGGGAGTTCCTGGTGGACCCGGACTCCGTCCCGGGGGCCGTGGACGCGATCCTGGAGGCCGGCACGCGCCATGCAGCGCGGCTTGAGCGCCAGGGCCGCGCGGATACGGCGGCGCGATTTTTGGACCGCATCGGCGAGCACCTGGAGAAGCTGCGGCAGGGGATCTACTTCGAGGGGATCGAGCAGTACAAACCGTATTTCTACCCCCGTCTCGCCACGCTCTTGGACTACGTGGCCCGGGGGTCGGTGGTGTACGACGATCCGGCGCGCCTTAAAGAACACCACGCGGCCATGATGAGGGACGTCGCCGAGTCCCAGGCCGTCCTTCTGGAGAAGGGCCGGATCCTGCCGTCGCAGGCCAAGATCTACGCCGAGTGGGCGGAGATCGCGGAGGCGCCGCAGGAAAAGGTGCTCCTTTCCACCCTGGACAAACGGGTCCCCGGCATGCACCCCGACCGGGTGGTGCACGTCCACGCCCGGATGCCGGAGCCCTTCCACGGCAAGATGGACCGTTTGGCCAGTTCCACCCGGCGCTGGCACCAGGAGCGGTTTCGCGTCTGCTTCGTCCTCTCCACCCCGGAGCGAGGCGAGCGGGTGGTGGAGGCGTTCCGGGACGAAGGCCTGGACGCCGTGTACACGGAGCACCTCAACGGCGAGCTCAAAGCGGGCCACATCGTGGTGACCACCGGTTCGCTGGAGTCCGGCGTCGAGCTGCCCGAGAGCAAACTGGTGGTGCTCACGGACAACGAGGTGTTCGGCCGGGCGAAAAGGCGGCGGCCGGCGCGCCGGCGCGACGCCTCGGCGGGCGCCCGCATCAGCGACTTTGCCGACCTCAAGCCCGGCGACTACGTGGTCCACGTCAACCACGGCATCGGCAAGTACCTGGGCATCGAGACGCTGGAGATCGCGGGCGTGCACAAGGACTACCTCGTGGTCCAGTACGCGGGCGAGGATAAGCTCTACGTCCCCACCGACCAGGTGGACCTGCTGCAGCGGTACATCGGGGTCGACGGCCAGCCGCCCCGCCTGAACAAGCTGGGAGGCAGCGAGTGGGCGCGGGTCAAGAAGCGGGTGAAGGAGTCGGTCCAGGAGATGGCGGAGGGCCTGCTGCGCCTCTACGCGCAGCGGGAGACCATCGAAGGGCACGCCTTTGCCCCTGACACCGTCTGGCAGGCGCAGTTCGAAGACGCCTTCCCGTACGAAGAGACGCCGGATCAGCTGCGGGCCATCGAAGAGGTCAAGCGGGACATGGAGCGGCCGCGGCCCATGGACCGCCTCCTCTGCGGCGACGTGGGCTACGGGAAGACGGAGGTCGCGCTGCGGGCGGCGTTCAAGGCAGTGATGGACGGAAAACAGGTGGCGGTGCTGGTGCCCACCACCATCCTGGCCCAGCAGCATGGCCGCACGTTCGAGGAGCGTTTCGAGGGGTACCCGGTCAAGATCAAGGTGCTCTCGCGGTTCCAGTCGCCGGGGGAGCAGGCGGCGATTTTGAAGGGGCTCAAGCAGGGGACGGTGGACATCGTCATCGGCACCCACCGGCTGCTCTCAAAGGACGTGGTCTTCAAGGATCTGGGCCTCGTCATTATCGACGAGGAACAGCGGTTCGGCGTCGCGCAGAAGGAGCGGCTGAAGGAGATCAAACAGAGCGTCGACGTGCTGACTCTGACGGCGACGCCCATCCCCCGCACCCTCCACATGTCCCTGGTGGGCGTGCGGGACATGAGCATCATCGAAACGCCGCCGGAGGACCGCTACCCCATCCGCACGTACGTGGTGGAGTACGACGACGAGCTGATCCGCGAAGCCATCCTGCGGGAGCTGGGCCGGCAGGGCCAGGTGTACTTCGTCTACAACCAGGTGCAGACCATCGACCGGATGCACTCGCACCTTTTGGAACTGGTCCCCGAAGCGCGGATCGCGGTGGCCCACGGGCAGATGGACGAGGAGGAGCTCGAGCGGATCATGCTGGAGTTCCTCCAGGGAGAGCACGACATCCTGCTCTGCAGCACCATCATCGAGACGGGGATGGACATCCCCAACGTCAACACCCTGATCGTCTACGACGCGGACCGGCTGGGCCTGGCCCAGCTGTACCAGCTGCGGGGGCGGGTGGGCCGTTCGAACCGCGTCGCCTACGCCTATTTCACGTACCGCAGGGACAAGGTCCTGGGCGAGGACGCGGAAAAGCGCCTGCAGGCCATCAAGGAGTTTACCGAGCTGGGCTCGGGCTTTAAGATCGCCATGCGGGACCTGGAGATCCGGGGCGCGGGCAACCTCCTCGGCCCTGAGCAGCACGGGTTCATCGCTTCCGTCGGTTTTGAGCTCTACTGCCGGCTCCTGGAGGAGTCCATCCGGGAGCTCAAGGGCGAAGTGATGGCCCGGCCGCCCGATCCGGTCATCGACCTCAACGTCGACGCCTACCTCTCGGAAGACTACATCAACGACTCCCAGCAAAAGGTGGAGATCTACAAGAAGGTGGCGGGTACCGCCACCCTCGAGGAAGTGCAGGACCTCCTCGAGGAGATGAAAGACCGCTTTGGCCCGCCGCCCCAATCGGCCTACAACCTCCTGGCGGTGGCCCGGATCAAGATCCTGGCCCGGCGCGTGGGAGCCGGCTCCATCTCCCAGGAGCGGGACGGGGTGACGATCAAGCTCTTGGCCGGCCTTTCGCTCCCGCGGGACGCGGTCTCCCTCACCCGCCAGTACCGGGGACGGGTGCTGGTCCTTCCCCGCAGCGCGGGCGTGAAGATCCGGCACCGGGGTCTCAGCGAGCCCGAGATGCTGGGGCTGATCGAAAGCGTGCTGGAGGACTTGGCACGAATGCAGGGGGTGACGTTTTAAACCGCGGCCCCAGGGGGAACGTTAATCGTCGATGACGCCAGCTCCTGGGTAAGGAGGACACGGGAATGAAAGCCACAGGAATCGTCCGGCGCATTGACGATCTGGGCCGCGTGGTCATACCGAAAGAGATCCGCAGGACGCTCCGGATCCGGGAGGGGGATCCTCTCGAGATCTTTGTCGACCGCGAGGGCGAGGTGATCCTCAAGAAGTACTCCCCCATCGGCGAGCTCAGCGATTTCGCGCAGGAGTACGCCGACTCCCTGCACCAGTCCACCGGGCACGTCGCCATCATCACGGACCGGGACGTGGTGGTGGCGGTGGCGGGAGCCCCCAAGAAGCAGTGGGTGAAGCGGGAGATCACCGCCGACGTCGAACGGGCCATGACCAGCCGCAAGTCCTTCATCCTGCCCGGGCCAAAGGAGAGCGCCGCCGGCGAGGAGGAGAAATGGGAATTCAGTTCGTGGGCGGTGGCCCCCATCATCGCCGAGGGCGATCCCATCGGCGCCGTGATCCTGGGGACGCAGGAGCCCGGGGCGGAGATGGGGCAGTTGGAGCTGAAGCTGGTCGAGACGGCTGCGGGGTTCCTCGCGAAGCAGCTGGAGCAGTAGGCGCGGCTTCCCGGCATCCGGGACCGGACGGTTCTACGGCTGCCCCCCGGCGGGGGGCGTCTGCTCCAACCGTTTAGCCTCATCCCAGAGGGCGTCCATCTCTTCGAGGCTCATCTCGCGGAGGTCGCGCCCGTTCTCGGCCGCCCGGGCTTCGATATGCCGGAAGCGGGCGGCAAACTTCCCGGCGGCCCGCCGGAGGGCCTCCTCGGGATCGATGCCGTCGTAGCGGGCGACGTTCACCAGCGCAAAGAGCAGGTCGCCCCACTCTTCAAAGAGCTTTTTCCGGTCTCCGGCCGCCCGGGCCCGGGCCAGCTCGTCCAGCTCCTCCGCCACTTTGTCCAGCGCGCCGGAGACCTCGTCCCACTGGAACCCCACCTTGGCTGCTCGCTTTTGCACGTCGGCGGCGAGCATCAGCGCCGGGAGGCTCTTGGGCACGCCGTCCAGCAGCGACGGGGGCCGGCCGCCCTGGCCCTTCGCCGCCCGTTCCTCCTGTTTCAGCTTTTCCCAGTTGGCCAGGACCGTCTCCGCGTCCGGAGCGCTGGCACCGCCGAAGACGTGGGGATGGCGGCGGATCAGCTTTTCGGTGATGGCCTGCACCACGTCGTCGATGCCGAAACGCCCCTCCTCGCTGGCGATCTGGCTGTGAAACACCACTTGGAGGAGGAGATCGCCCAGCTCTTCCACGAGGGCCTGGTCGTCGCCGGCCTCGATGGCCTCCACCACCTCGTAAGCCTCTTCGATCACGTATTTCTTCAGGCTGTGGTGGTCTTGCTCGCGATCCCAGGGACACCCGCCGGGCCCTCGCAGCCGCGCCATGACGCGGACCAGGGGATCCAGCGGATGCCGGGAAGGGGTGAGTTCGTCCGTCACCGGGCGACCCTCCTTTGCCGGTGTCATCGGGGGAAAGAAAAAGGGGCCCGGAACGCCTTCGCTTGGATCCAGGCCCGCAGTTTCCGAGGTCAAGCCGCAGAGAGACTTACTTGGAGACTGCCTCCTTGAGCGCCTTGCCCGCCTTGAAGGCCGGCACCTTGCTGGCAGGGATCTCGATCACGGCGCCGGTGGCGGGGTTGACTCCCTTGCGGGCGGCCCGGTGGCGGACCTCGAAGGTGCCGAAGCCGACCAGCGTCACCTTTTCGCCTTTGACCAGGGCCTCTTCGATCGCGCTCAGGACCGCCTCAACGCTCTCGCCTGCAGCCCGTTTGGTCAGGCCCGTCTTTTCTGCGACTTGTGCGATCAGCTCGCTTTTGTTCATGCACTTCCGCCCCCTTTCCAGGAATTTCGAGGGTGTATGTTCGAGCCTGCGAAAGCGAAATCCTGCCAGCGGTTTCGTTGTTTTCCGAGGCAAACCCCCATGGTGACGGGCTTTCCGAGCTCCCGGCCGGCCCGAGGCCTCCGGTATAAGGTATCCAAACCCGGCCGCAAACTAACGCCGGATGCGGCAAGCGCCGCTTTGCCAGCGGCTTTCCGGCTCGCCGGCCGGGTTTGGAGGGAATGCCATGAACCGCACTGCCACCGCACTGCTGGCCGCCGGGGCGGCCGCCGTCGTCCTGGCCCTCCTCTTCTTTGCGGGGGGGACCCGCACCGGGGCCAGGAGGCTGGGAGACGAACCCACCGTCCGCGTGGAAATGGATGAGAACGGCGCCGTGCGCGAGCTGCCCATGGAAGAGTACATCATGGGAGTCGTCGGCGGCGAGATGGGGCGGCTCCCCGCGGAAGGCGGCGAAGAGCAGGACTGGCCCCACGAGGCGTACGCCGCCCAGGCCATCCTGGCCCGCAGCTTTGCCTTGAGCTTCCTGGATGACGAGGGACGGGTGAACATCTCCACGGACGTCCGGGAAGCACAGGCGTACCGCCCCGAAAACATCACGCCGGCGATCCGCCGGGCGGTGGAGGCGACGCGCGGGCAGGTGATGGTCCACCGGGGAGAGTACGTCAAAGCCTGGTTTCACTCGTACAGCGGCGGCCACACCGCGACCGCCAAAGAAGGTCTCAACTACCAGGAGGACGAGCCCGGCTTCGTCAAGGCGGTGAAGCTTCCCGAAAACCGGTACGTGCCGGAAGAACACCGCTCCTGGACGGCTTCCTTCCCCCTTTCCGAGGTGAGCGAGGCCATCGTGGAGCTGGCGGACGTAGGCAAGGTGGAGGACGTGCGGATCCTGGAGCGGGGGCCGTCAGGCCGGGCGACGACGCTGGAAGTGACCGGCTCGCGCGGGACGGAGCGAGTCCACGCGGCCGAGCTCAGAATCGCCCTGGGCCCGGAGCGGATGAAGTCGACGCTCCTCAGCCGGCTGGAAGTGCAGGACGGGCGGCTGGTGATGGAGGGCTCCGGCTTTGGCCACGGCGTGGGCTTGAGCCAATGGGACGCCTACGCCATGGCCGTCGAGGGAAAAAAGGCCGAAGAAATCCTCAAAGCCTTCTTCAACGACATCGAGATTGAGAAGGCCTGGGATTAGGCGCCGGCTCCTTCCAGCGCCTGCGCGAGGTCGTCGATGAGGTCGGCGGCGCTCTCGATGCCCACGGAGAGCCGGAGCAGCCGGTCGTGGATCCCAAGGCGCGCCCGTTCGGCCGGCGGGATGTTCTGGTGCGTCTGCGTCCACGGGTACGTGATCAGGGATTCCACCCCCCCCAGGCTCTCCGCCACCAGGATCAGCCGGGTGCGTTCCAAGACCCGCAGCGCCGCCCCGGGGCTCTTGACGGCAAACGAGAGGACGCTGCCGAAGCCCCGGGCTTGCTTTTCGAAGAGCGGGCGGTCGGGGTGGTGGGCGAGGCCCGGATAGTGGACTTCCTCTACTAGAGGGTGCCCGCGGAGCCACTCCGCCAGGGCCATCGCGTTGGCCTGGGCCCGCTCCATCCGCACCGCCAGCGTCTTGATGCCCCGCAGGGTGAGAAAGGAATCAAAGGGAGAGAGCACGCTTCCCGTCAGCCGCTGCAGGACCGCGAGTTCCTCCGCGAGGGAAGGGGAGCGGACGATCACCGCGCCCGCCAGGGTGTCGTTGTGGCCTGCCAGGTACTTGGTGGCGCTGTGGACCACGATATCGGCGCCCAGCTCCAAGGGGCGGATCCCCCACGGCGTCAGAAACGTGCTGTCCACGATGAGCCGGGCCTTCCGCTCTTTACAGATGGAGGCCAGCGCCGGCAGGTCGGCCGCCCGCAGCAAGGGGTTGCTGGGCATCTCCACGTAGACGGCGGCGGTCTTTTCCGTCCAGGCGGAGAGGACCGCCTCGACGGAAGAGGTGTCCACGTAAGCGGCCCGGATCCCCAGGGGCGCCAGGATGTCCTGGATCACGGCGAAGGTGTGGCCGTAAAGCCCGGCCGTGGCGATGATATGGCTGCCGGGCCGCAGCGTCTGCAGCGTCGCGTAGATGGCCGCCATCCCCGAAGAGAAGGCGAAGGCGTGCCCGCCGCCTTCCAGGTCCGCCAGCGTGTGCTCCAGGGCGGCCCGCGTGGGGTTGCCGAGCCGGGTGTAACTGTAGGGATCGGCCCCCGGGACCAGCGGTTTTTGGTGCTCGAAGATCGCGGTCTGGTAAATGGGCGTCGCCACGCTGCGGTACGCGCTGTCCCAACCGACCCCGGCCCGGGCCGCTCTCGTCTCGAAATCCATCGGTCCATCCCCGCCTCTTGCCAGCGCTGCTCTAAAAGGGTCTAATGAAAACTGATACTTCGATTCCGCGGCGGTATCACCTCTTAAAATCCGGAGGATTCCGGGCGGATTTTATAGAAATATCGTGGACCCTAAGAGAAGGCGCAGCACCGCGCTGGGAAGGAGCCTGGGCTATGGACCGGAGCGACCTCTTGCGCCGCCTGATCCGCGAGCGCATCCTGGTTCTCGACGGCGCGATGGGGACCGCCCTGCAGGCCAAGGGGCTCACCGCCCGTGACTTCGGCGGCGAGGCCTTTGAAGGCTGCAACGAGTACCTGAACATCACCCGGCCCGACGTGGTGGAGGAGATCCACCGCGGCTACCTGGAGGCGGGTGCGGACATCACCACGACCAACACGTTCGGCTCGTCCCGGGTGGTCCTCGCGGAGTACCCGCCTCTTGACCGGCAGGCGTACGAGATCACCCGCCGGGGCGCGGAGATCGCCCGCCGGGTGGCCGACGCCTACAGCACCCCGGAGAAGCCCCGCTTCGTCGCGGGCTCCATGGGCCCCACCACCAAAGCCATCTCCGTCACCGGCGGGATCACCTTCGAGGAGCTGGCGGAGGCTTACTACGAGCAGGCCCGGGGCCTGATGGACGGCGGGGTGGACTACCTGCTCGTCGAGACGGCCCAGGACACCCGCAACGTCAAAGCGGCGCTGGCGGGAATCCGCCGGCTTTTCAAGGAGACCGGCCGGGAGCTTCCCGTGGCCGTCTCCGGGACCATCGAACCCATGGGCACCATGCTGGCGGGCCAGGACGCCGAGAGCTTCGTCATCAGCCTTGAGCACTTGGACCTGCTCTACATCGGGCTCAACTGCGCGACGGGACCCGACTTGATGACCGACCACATCCGGGCCATGGCGGAGCTGGCCCGGGTGCCCGTGGCCTGCGTGCCCAACGCGGGCCTTCCCGACCAGGACGGGCGGTACGTGGAGACGCCGCAGATGATGGCCGCGGTCCTGGACCGCTTCATCCGGGAAGGCTGGGTCAACCTCATCGGCGGCTGCTGCGGGACGACGGTCGCGCACATCGAAGCCTTTGTCCAGCTCGCAAAGGGCCGGCCCCCGCGGCAGATCCCCCGGCGGAGCGGCACCTTCGTCTCGGGCCTTGAGAGCCTCGAGATCTCCGACGAAAAGCGGCCGGTGCTGGTGGGCGAGCGGACCAACGTCATCGGCTCCCGCAAGTTCCGGGAGCTCATCGCGAGCGGCAAGTACGAGGAAGCCAGCGAGATCGCCCGCCGGCAGGTGAAGAACGGGGCCCAGATCATCGACATCTGCCTGGCCAACCCCGACCGGGACGAGCTGGCGGACATGGAGGCGTTCCTCTCCCACGTGGTGCGCAAGGTGAAAGTGCCCCTCATGATCGATTCCACCGATCCCAAGGTGTTTGAGCGGGCCCTCACCTACTCGCAGGGAAAGGCGATTCTCAACTCCATCAACCTGGAGGAGGGGGAGGAGCGCTTCCGGCAGGTGGTCCCCCTGGCCAAGGAGTACGGCGCCGCCTTGGTGGTGGGCTGCATCGACGAGCAGGGGATGGCCGTCTCCCGGGAGCGCAAGCTGGAGGTGGCCCGGCGGGCGTACCGGCTGCTGGTGGAGACGTACGGCGTGCCGCCGCAGGACATCATCTTTGACCCTTTGGTCTTTCCGTGCGCGACCGGGGACCAGCAGTACCTGGGCTCCGCCCGGGAGACCATCGAGGCGATCCGCCTCCTCAAGCAGGAGTTCCCCCAGTGCAAGACCATCCTGGGCATCAGCAACGTCTCCTTCGGCCTGCCTCCGGCCGGCCGCGAGGTGGTCAACTCGGTCTTCCTGTACCACTGTACCCAGGCCGGGCTGGACCTCGCCATCGTCAACACCGAAAAGCTCGAACGCTACGCCCAGATCCCGGACGAGGAGAAGGCGCTGGCCGAAGCGGTGCTCTTTGAGACCAGCGAAGAGGCCATCGCCCGCTTCGCCGAGCACTTCCGCGGGGCGGCCTCCCGCGCCAAGCCGCCCAGGGAGGAGCTCAGCCTCGACCAGCGGCTGGCGAACTACATTATCGAAGGGAGCAAGGATGGGCTCATCGAGGACCTGGAGCTCAAGTTGAAAGAGGCGGAGCCGCTGGAGATCATCAACGGCCCTCTGATGGCGGGCATGGACGAAGTGGGCCGGCTCTTCAACCAAAACCAGCTCATCGTCGCAGAGGTGCTGCAGAGCGCCGAGGCCATGAAGGCGGCGGTGGCCTACCTCGAGCAGTTCATGGAGAAGGACCAGACCGCCAAGCGGGGCAAGGTGATCCTGGCGACGGTCAAGGGCGACGTCCACGACATCGGGAAAAACCTGGTGGAGATCGTCCTGGCCAACAACGGGTACGAGGTGATCAACCTCGGCATCAAGGTGCCCCCTGCCGAGCTGATCCAGGCCATCCGGGAGCACCAGCCCGACATCGTGGGGCTTTCGGGCCTCTTGGTGAAGTCGGCGGAGCAGATGGTGATCACGGCCCAGGAGCTGACGGCCGCCGGCGTCACCCCGCCCATGCTGGTGGGAGGAGCGGCGCTGACCAACGGCTTCACCCGCCGCAAGATCGCTCCCGCCTACGGCGGCCTGGTGGCCTACGCGAAAGACGCGATGGAGGGCCTTGAGCTCGCAAACCAGATCATGAATCCCCAGCGCCGCAAGGAACTGGTCCAAAAGCTGGAAGCGCAGGACCGGGAACTGGCCGCCGCCGGCGCCAGGGAAAAGGGGACCGGCCCGGTCCCCGCCCGGCGGTCGGCCCTCATTCCCGTGCTGGATCAGGTGCCCGAGGCTCCGGACTACCGGCGGCACGTGCTGCACCACGTGAACCTGGACGAGATCTGGGCGTACATCAACCCGGCGATGCTGTACACCCGCCACCTGGGCCTGCGGGGCGGCAGGGCCGAGGCGCTGATCGCCGCCGGCGATGAAAAGGCGCTGCGTCTCAAAGCGCTCGTCGACGAGCTCAAGGAGGAGTGCCGGCGCGGCGGGATGGAGGCCCGGGCGGTGTGGCAGTTTTTCCCCGCCTACAGCCAGGGGAATACCCTGTATCTCCTGGACGAGCGGCGGGAGCGGGTGGTGGGGCAGTTCACGTTCCCGCGCCAGCCCCGGCCGGACGGCCTGTGCCTGGCGGACTACGTCAACCCCCGGGGCCAGGGTGCCCCTGACAACGTCTGCCTGTTCGCCCTCACCGCCGGCAAGGGGATCCGCGAGCGGTACCAGCGGTACAAGGACGCAGGAGAATTCCTGAAGAGCCACGCCATCCAGGCTTTGGCCCTGGAGACCGCCGAGGCCATGGCCGAGTGGCTGCACAGCAAGATCCGGGGTTGGTGGGGCTTTCCCGACGATCCCGGGATGACCATGCGCGACCGCTTCCAGGCCCGCTACCGCGGCCGGCGCTACTCTTTCGGCTATCCGGCCTGCCCCGACTTGGAGCAGCAGGCGGAGCTCTTTAGGCTGCTCCGGCCCGAAGAGATCGGCTTGGAACTCACGGACGGCTACATGATGGAGCCGGAGGCCTCCGTCACCGCGGTGGTGTTCCACCACCCGGCCTGCGAGTACTTCGATGCCTCCAAGTAGGTCATCCGGCCGGGTCGTCCTGCATAGCCTTTTCACGACCAGGCTTTGCGGCGGCGGCGCCCGCCGGGAGCCCGGGGGCCGGTCGCGGGCGTTTCGACGCCGCCTGCGTGGCGCAAGGTGAAACAAGGGGGCGTGCCGGGTGACACGAAGCCGACCGCTGGACGAGGCGGGCGAAGGGCGCGTCGGCGCCGAGGCCACCGCGGCCAGGAAGCGCCACCAGCTCGTCCTAAAGCACAGGAAGTCCATGGCCATCGACGGCGTGCTGAACGTGGAGAGCTTCGATAACCACCAGGTGCTGCTCGAGACGGATCAAGGCGTGATGGTGATCCGGGGCGAGGGGCTGCACATCCGTGAGCTCAACCTGGAAGGGGGCAGCCTCCTGGTGGACGGGTTCGTCCACAGCATCGAGTACGTGGGCGACGGCCCGCGCCCGAAGGGAAAAGCCAAGGGGCTCTTGGGCAAGATCTTCCGCTGAGGAGGCGGCGGTAGGACCAGGCCCCTTAGTTTCTTCGCTTCGGTCTTCGCGAGGAGCGGTTCGCGCTCCGTCCCCGCCTGTCCCTTCCCGCACACTTTGACGGCAAGCTCATACTCTGGTAGGGTCCCTCCGCTCCCACGAGCGGAGGATCAACCGCAAGGTGGTGATCCTGCCGTGATGAGCTTGGCCGCGCAGACCTACGCGTTCCTCATGACCATCCTGGCCGGAGCCGTGGTAGGCCTCCTTTTCGACCTCTACCGGGTGCTGCGGGCCGCCTGCCATCCCCGCCAGTGGGTGACGGCGCTGACGGACATCGTCTTTTGGATCGCCGTCACACCCATCGTCTTCGCCATGCTGCTGGCGGGGAACTGGGGTGAGCTGCGCTATTACGTCTTGATCGGCCTGGGAGTAGGCCTCCTGCTCTACTTCCAGACGCTGAGCTCCCTGGTGATTTGGGCCTTCGCCGGAGCGCTGCGGGGGTTTGGGCGCTTGCTGGGGTCCGTGCTGTTTGGCTTCGCCCGCCTGATCCTGTATCCGCTCCACGCGCTGGGCCGCGCCCTGGGCTGGAGGGCCGGGGGCTGGAGAGGCTTGGGCTCCGGTGCGGGCTTGGGGCTTCCCGCCTTTTCCCGGCCGCTGCGGCCCGTCCGCATGGCGTGGCACCGGTTCTCCTGGAGCCGGCTCTTTCCCCGCGCCTGAATGGAGGGGGGAGGGAGGGGATCGAGCCGGGACGTGGAAAGGTTTGAAACCAGATTGGAAATGTAAAGCACCGCCGCGAGGAAGCCGGCTTTGCCGACGGCCGCGGGCGAGGGACGGCGGGGAGGGCTGCCATGGACCGCGTGGAGAGCCGGCGCAGGCTGGTGAGGCGCTGGAAGGTGACGCCGAGATTTTGGACGGTGCTGGGGATCGCCGTCCTGCTCTCGATCGCGGCGTCGTACGCCGCGGTGCTGCGGCAGGCGGCACGGCTTGAGGCCCGGATCGCGGAAGTGCACGCGAAGATCGCGGCCACGGAAGCCAGCATCGAAGCGAAGCGAGCGGAACTGGAGTACCTGCAGAGCGACCAGTATATCGAAAGGGTCGCCCGGGAACAGTTAGGACTGGTGATGCCGGGAGAGATTCCGGTGAAACTGGCGGCACCGGCGGGGAACTCCTCGCCCTCCGGTGCTCGCTAGGGCCCCTGCCTCGTTGCGGCGGTGGCGCCGCGCCCTCCGGCGCCGTACGAGACCGCGCGAAATTAACAGAACTGACATATTATTTGGCCTTATTGACACAAAAACGAGACTCCGTTATAATCAAGTTGCCGTGCTGGCCCTAGCAGGCAAATATTTACAGGAGGATTCATCGCCGCATGTCATTGGAAGTCGGCAGCATTGTCGAGGGCAGGGTGACCGGGATCACCCATTTCGGGGCTTTCGTCGAACTCGAAGAGGGTAAGACGGGCCTGGTGCACATCTCCGAAGTGGCCGACGCCTATGTCCACGACATCCATGATTACCTGAAAGAGAACGACCTGGTGAAGGTGAAGATCATCAACATCCGGGACGGCAAGATCGGCCTGTCCATCCGCCAGGCCAACGGTGGTTCCGGCGATCCCGACGGGCGCAAGTTCCGCGGGCCCCGGCGCTCGGCAGCCTCCCGCAAGTCCTTCGAGGAGAAGCTGCGCGGGTTCTTGAAAGAGAGCGACGAGCGGCTGGCATCCCTCCGCCGCAGCCTCGATTCGAAGCGGGGAGGCCGGGGAACCCGCCGCGACTTCTGATGACGCGATGATCCGGTAGGACGAAAGGCCCTCCGCCTGCCGCCGCGGCAGCGGCGCAGCAGGCGCGGGGCTTTTTTGCGCGCCGGCGGGCGGAAAGCGGTCACAAGCCCGCACCGGCGGGCGGCACAGGCAGGTGGAGGCATCGGCTATGGGACGGGACACAGCGAGACCCTTCGCGATGTGGGGCTGGACGGAAGCGACGGACGCAGACCTTGAGATCCTCCAGCGGCAGCTGGGCCGAAGGCCGCGCGGGGTGGTGGCCGTGGCGGCCAGAGACCGCTGCGGCGAGCCGCAGGTGATCGTCAACCGGCCGATCCTCATGGACGAGGCAGGAAGGCGCACCGTCTTTCCTACGCTCTTTTGGCTCACCTCGCCCTATTTGGTGCGGGAGGTGAGCGTCCTCGAGGCCAGCGGCTGGATCGGCCGCCTGCGGGAGCGGCTGCTGGAGGAGCCGGAGTGGGCCGAAGCCCTGCGCGCCGCGCACGCCGCCACGGCTCGCCTGCGCCTTGAGCTCTGCAGCCCGGGCGAGCTGGAGGCGCTGCGAGCGGAAAGCCCCCGGCAGTACCAGGCGCTGGTGGAGACGGGCGTCGCCGGCATGCGGGGCGACACCGGGGTCAAGTGCCTGCACGCGCACCTCGCGGACTACCTCGCCCGGCGGAAGGCGGAGCCGGGGGCGGTGAACCCCATCGGTCGCGAGGTAGCCAGGCTCTTGCTCCAGCGGGGAGTGGACCTCCTGGGCGACTGCGTGCCCCGGACGGGGCGGGTGGCGGCCATCGACGCCGGGAGCAATTCCGTCAGGCTCTGGGTGGGAGAGTGGCGAGAGGAGGACGGCGGCGCCCGCCTGAAGCCCGTCCACCGGGAGCTGGTCACCACGCGGCTCGGGGCGGGCCTCGGGCCCGGCCAGGCGTTGGACCCGGGCGCCGCGGCGGCGACCCTGGAGGCCGTGGACCGCCTCGCCCGCCGGGCAGCCCAGCTGGGCGCCGCTCCGCCTGTGGGCGCGGCCACCGCGGCGGCCCGCGACGCCGCCGACGGCGGCGCGTTCTTGCTGCGGGTGTGGGAGGAGACGGGACAGAGCCTGCCCCAGCTCTCGGGAGATCAGGAGGCAGAGCTGGCGTACCTGGGAGTCCTTACGGGATTTGAAGCCGGACCCGCCGGGCCGCTCTGGGTGATCGACGTCGGCGGGCGGTCCACCGAGATGGTCCTGGGCGATGCCGAGGGACGGATCCTCTGGCGCCGGAGCTTCCCCTTGGGAGCCGTCCGGCTGACGGATGAACACATCCAGTCCGATCCAGTGTCCCAGGAGGAGCTTGCCGCGGTGCGCCGGGCGGCCAGAGCAGGGCTGGACGTCGCGGAGATCGAAGCAGTCAAGAGGGAGCTGGCCACCGCGGGGGGCGGCAGCGCGAGCGCCCGCGTGGCGGCCGTGGGCGGCACGGCGACGACGGCGGCCGCCATCGGCCTCGAGATGCGGGTGTACGATCCCGGCCGGGTCCACGGGTCCCGGTGGACCCGGGAGCAAGTGACGGAGCTGGTTCACCGGCTTGCGGCCTTGTCCCTGGAAGAGCGGCGAAAGGTGGCGGGCCTTCCGCCCCAGCGGGCCGACATCATCGTCGCCGGCCTCTGCATCCTCGAGCAGTGCCTTGAGGTGCTGGGGGCGGCAACCTTCTCCGTGAGCGAGGCCGATCTCCTTCAGGGGCTCATCGCCAGCCGCCTGGGCGGCCGCCGGAAAGGCCGCAGGCCGCCGCCGGGCGCTGATTGACGCCCCTTTCGGCATCGTTATATAATCTTCGTGCAGTTCGTGCCGGAGTGGTGGAAGGGCAGACACGGCGGACTTAAAATCCTCTGGGCAGCCATTGCCCGTGCGGGTTCGAATCCCGCCTCCGGCACCATTTTTGTGCCCTTGCGGATCCACCGCTCCCCTTTCAGGACTGGCCCTTTCCCCCGGCTGCCGCATCCCGGCCGCGGCGCGCCGGCGGCCCTACAGCCTTCCGGTGCTGCCTCCCTGGACTTCCTCCGGACGTGCGGTTTCGGATAGTACTTTCCCGCCTGGATGGGCACTCTAAGGCCGCAACATCCATCTTCACCGGAGGTGTCCAGCGGATGGCCAATATCTCGCAGCACGAAGCGGCCGAGCTCTGGGAGCTGGCCCGGGACCACTTCCTCACCGCGGCGAAGCTCCAGTTCCTCGGGCAGCACGCCCAAGACACCCAGCTTCGCTCCCTGACGGAGCAGCACATCAGGAGGATCCAGCAGGCAGGCCACCAGATCGCGGGCCTCATCTCCCACGAAAGCCCTGGCTTCAACGCCAACCAAGGCGGATTTCAGGCGCAGCAGGGGTTCTCCCAGTTTCAAAGCGCCCCGTCCTTCACCGGCGGGCAGCAGGGATTCGGCGCGGAGGCCCAGGGGCAGCAAGGCTTTGGGTTCGGCGGCGGAACGGGCTTTTCACAAGCCCGGGGGACCGACATCCTCATCGCCGGGGAGGCGCTAAAGGACTGCAAGCGGCTGGCGGTGGCGCTGGTGCAAGGAGCGACGGAAGCGTCGCAGCCCGCCCGCAACCTCCTTTACCAGCTCGCGGGGGAGCAGCTGCAGATGGCGGAGCAGCACTACCGCTGGCTTGAGCAGCGGGGGCTCTATGCCTCGCCCAAGGCCGACTACCAGACGATCCAGGAGTACGGGCAGAAGGTGCGGCAGATCTCCCAGGCTGGCCAGCAGGCGGTGCAGGAGCACGGCGCCTGGCACCCGCAGGGCGCGCTGGTGGGCAGTGCCGCTGCCCAGGCGGGCCAGTCGCAGCCGTACGGCGGGCAGGCCCACCTCTACGGCTACAGCGCCCAGGGGACCCTCTCGGCCAGCACCGGCGCGGTCCGCTCGGGCCAGCAGTACAGCCAGTAAACCCGCGGCGGCAACGTCCCGGGGGCGGCTCCGGCTCGCGCCTTGAGGAGCGGGGCGGCGCAGCGGCCGGGCGCACGGCCCGACGGGCTCGCGCTCTGCCCGCGCCGTCCCGGCCGCCGTCTCCCGCGGGAAGCGGCGCTCCGGCCACACCGGGACGCCCGCCGCGCCTTCTCCGAGGAGCCCCGCGTGGACCTCCAGTACGGCTTCGTCTCCATCTGCTTGAGCGAACAGGCATGCTCCCCCGCAGGCAACGTCACGGTGAAGCAGGCAGAGGCTCTGGACCCGCCGGCGCGCCGGAGCCGCATCCTGCGGACAGCCCGGCGGAATCTGGAGAACACCCTGCGCATCATGTGGTTTCTCCGCGCCCATGGGCTCGAGCTTTACCGCATCTCCGCCAACCTGATCCCGCTGGCGACCCATCCCGTCACCGCCGGCTGGGCCTGGTGGGAAGAGGAAGATCTCCGGCAGCTGGGCGCAAAGATCGGGGAAGCGGCCGCCCGGCAGGGGTACCGGCTCAGCTCCCACCTGCCTGAGCTCTGCGGCTTCACGACGGAGGCCGGCTTTCACTGGACCCAGCGCTACCTGGAGTATCATCGGCGCCTCTTCGAGCTCCTAAACTTTGGCCCGTCCGCAAAGATCGTCATGCACGTGGGAGGAGCCGGCGGCGGGAAAGCGCAGGCGCTCAAGACGGCAAAAGAGCGCATCGTGTCCCTCTCGCCGTGGGCCCGGGAGCGGCTGGTCCTCGAGAACGACGACCGTGTCTTCACCGCCGCCGATGTGGTACAATTGGCCGAAGAGACGGGGGTGCCGGTCGCGTTCGACTGGCACCATCACTGGGTGAACCGGGACGGGGAGGCGGAGGGTCCCGCCGTGCGCCGGCTGCTCGCCCGCGGTTTCGCCCTCTGGCGGGACCGCCCACCCAAGGTGCACGTTTCCAGCCCCAGGGAGGGGCGAAATCCCCGGGCGCACGCGGACTACGTCGATCCCCGGTTCGTCCTGCCCTTTCTCGAGATGGCCCGGGAAGCGGGCGCCCGGCAGCTGGACGTGATGGTGGAAGCCAAAATGAAGGATCTCGCCGCCCTGCGGCTGCGCGACCAGGTGGCCCTGGTCTTTTCGTCCTGAGCCTCCGGCCTGGCTCTGCCCGTTTCCCCCAAGTTGACTTTCATGAAAAGAAAAAGGAGTTTTGACCTGCGTGACCGCGCTCAGCCCGCCAGCCGATCTTGCGCAAAGGCTTGCCGCCGAGCTGGGCATCGCCCCCTGGCAGGCCGCCAACGCCGTACAGCTCCTGGACGAGGGAAACACCGTCCCGTTCATCGCCCGCTACCGCAAGGAGCGCACCGGTGAACTGGACGAAGAGACGCTGTGGCGCCTCGCGGAGCGAGCTGCCGCGCTGCGCGCGCTGGAGGAACGGCGCGCCCAGGTGCGCCGGCTCCTGGAAGAACAGGGAAACCTCACGCCCGAGCTGGAGGAGGCGCTGGCCGCTGCCGCCACTCTGCAGCGGATCGAGGACCTTTACCGTCCCTTCCGCCCCAAGCGGCGCACCCGGGGCCAGGCGGCCCGGGAAAAGGGGCTCGAACCGCTGGCCCGGGCCATCCTCAGCTTGACCTGGCCTTCGGGCCTTCCCGCGAGCGCTTCGGAGCGGGAGCTGGGCGCCGCGTACGCGGACCCCGCCAAGGGGGTGGCCAGCCCGGATGAGGCCATTGCCGGAGCGCTGGACATCGCGGCGGAAGCGGTCTCCGACGATCCCGAAGCCCGGGAGCTTGCCCGGGAGCTGGTCCGCCGCCACGGCCGCATCGCGGTGGAACCGGCCAAAGACGCCGCTCCCGAGCGGGTCCGGGAGTACGAAGCCTACCATGGGTTTTCCGAAGCGGTCCGGCGCCTGCGGCCCCACCAGGTGCTGGCCATCAACCGGGGCGAGCGGCAGGGCGCCCTGCGGGTCCGGATCGAGATCGACCCGGCGATACCTGCCGGCGCGCTGAAAGCCCGGCTGCTGCAGCGGCAGGGGATGCCGGTCCGCCCCGGCGGCCGGCTCGGGAAGGACGGGGCAGCGCCGGAGGATCCGGTCGTGCGGGTGCTGGTTCCCCTCCTGGAACGGGCAGTGGACGACGGCTACCGCCGGCTGCTGGGCCCGGCGGTGGAGCGGGACATCCGCGCCGAGCTCACCGCCGTGGCGGAAGAGCACGCCATCGCCGTCTTCGCCCGCAATGTGCGCCAGCTCCTGATGCAGCCGCCGGCGCCGGGGACGGGGAGCGTCATCGGCATCGACCCGGGCTACCGCACGGGCTGCAAAGTGGCGGTGGTGGACCCCACCGGAGCGGTGCTGGAGACGGCGGCCATCTACCCCCACCCGCCGCAAAACCGCTGGAGCGAAGGGCTGGCCGTCCTGGAGCAGCTGGTGGAGCGGCACGGCGCCGCCGTCATCGCCATCGGCAACGGCACCGCCTCCCGGGAGACGGAGCGGCTCGTCGCGGAGCTGACCCGCCGGCGGGGCGACGTGCGCTACGCGGTGGTCAACGAGGCGGGCGCCTCGGTGTACTCCGCCTCGGCGCTGGCCCGCCAGGAGCTGCCCGGCCTGGATGTCACCTTGCGGGGAGCGGTCTCTATCGCCCGCCGCCTGCTGGATCCCCTGGCCGAGCTGGTAAAGATCGATCCCAAGTCCCTGGGCGTCGGGCTTTACCAGCACGACGTGAACCCGAAGCGGCTGGATGAGGCGCTCCGGCAGGTGGTGGAGTCGTGCGTCAACTTCGTGGGGGTCGACCTCAACACCGCCTCGCCGGCGCTGCTCCGCTACGTCTCGGGAATCTCGGAGCGAGTGGCCCGGGAGATCGTGGCCCACAGGGCCCGCATCGGCCGCTTCACCCGGCGCAGCCAGCTGCTGGATGTGCCCGGGCTCGGGCCCAAGACCTTCGAACAGTGTGCCGGGTTCTTGCGCATCCGCTCCGGAGAGGAGCCGCTGGATGCCACGGCGGTCCATCCAGAGTCCTATCCGGTGGCCCGCGCCATCCTGGAGCGAGCGGGGGCGTCTTTGGAAGAGCTCCCGGCGGCGGGGGGGAGGCTGGCGGCGCGCCTTGAGGCGCTGGATCCCGAAGAGCTCGCCGCCGAGCTGGGAGCGGGCGTCCCTACCGTACGGGACATCCTGGAGGCCTTGGCCAAACCCGGCCGGGACCCCAGAGACCAGCTGCCGCCGCCCCTCCTCCGGGCCGACGTGCTGGAGCTGGAGCATCTGCAGCCGGGGACGAGACTGCAGGGGACCGTCACCAACGTGGTGGACTTCGGGGCGTTCGTCGACATCGGCGTGGAGAAGGCGGGGCTCATCCACGTCTCCCGCATGGGCGAGCGCTACGTGACCAGCCCTTACGACGTGCTGGCCGTGGGCGACATCGTCACCGTGGAAGTGGTGAAGGTGGACAAGGAGCGGGCCCGGATCGACTTGGCCCTGGTCGGCTAGAGCGGCAGGCGCGGGCGCAGGGGCTTGCGGGAGCGCCTCTTGAAAGAGGATTTCGCGGCGCGCGCACGGAATCTGACCGCACTCCGGAACCCGGGTTCGGAGGGGTGAGCCACGATGGGCAGGGAATTCGCCGGCAAAGTGGCGGCGGTGACCGGCGGCTCCAGCGGGATCGGCCGGGCCTGCGCCAAGCTCCTGGCGGCCCAAGGGGCCAAGGTGTACCTCATGGCCCGCTCCCGGGAGCGGCTGGCCGCGGCCGTGGAGGAGATCGCCCGGGCCGGCGGGCAGGCGGAGGCCGTCCAGGTGGACGTCACCTCCGGCGAGCAGCTGGCGGAGGCCGCGGCCTTCCTGGAAAAGGCCGAAGGCCGCGTCGACGTGCTGCTGGCCGGGGCCGGCATCATGGAGCTGGGGCCCGTCTCCGAGCTCTCCTACGACCTTTTCGAAGCCATGATGCGGGTCAACTACTTCGGGGTCGTCGAGACGGTCCGCCGTTTTCTCCCCCTGGTGCAGAAGGGGGAGTTCAAGCGGATCGGGATCATCTCGTCTCTGGCCGCCAAGATTTCGCCGCCCTATTTCAGCGCTTATTCCGCCAGCAAGGCGGCGGTGGCGGGCTTCGCGCACGCCCTCCGGCAGGAGCTGGCTCCGCAGGGCATCCGGGTGGTGTTGATCCATCCGGGGCCGGCGGCCACTCCGCTGGTCGACGGGTACCTCGGCGGCCGCTACTACCCGCTGCCGCCGGGCGTGCCCGTGGTCAGCCCGGAGCACGTGGCCAGAGCGGCGCTCAAGGCCATCCGGAAGGGGCGCCGGGAAGTGTTCGTCCCCCGGCGGCTGGCCCTCACCGCCTGGCTGGCGGGCGTGGTCCCCGGCGCGGTGGACCTCACGTACAAACTGGTGGGCCGCGGGAAGTAGCCCGCGGCCCACAGGATGCATCAGCTGACCTCGTACCCGCTGTCGACGATGGCCTGTTTGATGGCGTCCAGGCCGGTCTTGGCCTCGTCGTAGGTGACGGTCACCGTCTTGGCCTCCAGGTCCACGGCGACGCCGATGACGCCTTCGACGGCCTGGACCGCCTGCTTCACCGTGGCTTCGCAGTGGCTGCAGGTCATGTCGGCCACCTTCAGCACGGTCTCGACTGCCATAGGAAGTCTCCTTTCTCCCGACGGTAGAATGGGGCGCCGGCCCCCTCGGTGCGCCCGCTAGGCCGGCTCGACCCTCGCCTCAGCCCTTGAACCCGGCGAAAGGCGGACCGCCGGGCGGAACCGCTTGAGCAGCGTGGAATTGGTCACCACCGAGACGGAGCTCAGCGCCATGGCCGCCCCCGCCAGGATGGGCGAAAGATACCCCAGCGCCGCCAAGGGAATGCCCAGGGAGTTGTAGACCAGCGCCCAGAAGAGGTTTTGCCGGATCTTGCGCAAGGTGGCCTCGGAGAACTCGATGGCGGCCACCAGTCCCCTCAGGTCCGCCCGCATCAGCGCGACGCCGGCGGTCTCGATGGCCACGTCCGTGCCGGTGCCGATGGCAAATCCCAGGTCCGCGGTGGCCAGGGCGGGCGCATCGTTGATCCCGTCGCCCACCATCCCGACCACGTGCCCCTCCCGCTGCAGCCGGGAGACGACGGCGGCCTTCTCTTCGGGCAGCACCTCCGCAAAGATCTTGTCTTCGTCGATGCCCACCTCCCGGGCGATGGCCTTCGCGGTCCGCTGGTTGTCGCCGGTCAGCATGTACACGGCGAGGCCGCGCGCTTTCAGCGCCGCGATGGCCTCGGCGGCATGGGGGTTCACCGTGTCCGCCACTCCGAGGACGCCGGCGGCCCGGCCGTCCACCGCCGCGGCCACGGCCGTCTTGCCCTGGCGTTCGAGGGCCTCGAGGTCGGCTTCGAGCGGTGAGACGTCCACTCCTTCTTCCTGGAGCAGCCGCTTGGTACCCACCAGCACCGTGCGGCCGCCCACCCGGGCCCGGACGCCCTTGCCGGGGATCGCGGCAAAGGCTTCCGGTTCCCCGAGGGACTCCGGGGAGAGCCCGCGGGCCTTGGCGCCTTCGACGACGGCCGCCGCCAGCGGGTGCTCGGAGCGGCTTTCGGCGGTGGCCACCAGGGCCAAAAGACCGTCACCATCCATCCCTGGCGTGGGCCGCACGTCGGTGAGCTGCGGCTTGCCGCGGGTGATGGTCCCGGTCTTGTCCAGGACCAGCGCCGTCAGTGAGCGAGCCTTCTCCAGGTGTTCGCCCCCCTTGAAGAGGATGCCGTGCTCCGCCGCGAGCCCTGTTCCCACCATCACCGCAGTGGGCGTGGCCAGCCCCAGCGCGCACGGGCACGCGATGACCAGGACCGCGGTCATGTTGACCAGCGCCCGGGTGACGTCGCCGGCGTAGGCCAGCCAGGCGAAGAAGGTGACCAGGGCCACGGCGACCACCGCCGGCACGAAGTAGCCGGAGACCACGTCGGCCAGGCGCTGGATGGGCGCTTTGGACCCCTGGGCCTCCTCCACCACCCGGATGATCTGGGCCAGAGCGGTCTCCCGGCCCACCTTGGTCGCGACGAAGGTAAACGAGCCGTGGGTGTTGAGGGTGGCCCCGATCACTTCATCGCCCACCTGCTTTTCCACGGGGAGGCTCTCGCCGGTCAGCATCGACTCGTCCACCGCGGAGCTGCCCTCGACGATCCGGCCGTCCACCGGGATCCGCTCGCCGGGCCGCACCAGGATCAGATCGCCCACCGCCACCTGCTCGACGGGGACGTCGACGGGCCTTCCGTCCCGGATCACCCGGGCCGTCTTGGGCTGCAGGCCCATCAGGCGCTTGATGGCTTCGGAGGTGTGGCCCTTGGCCCGGGCTTCCAGGAGCTTCCCCAGGATGATCAGGGTGATCAGCACCGCGCTGGTCTCGAAGTAGTATCCTTCAATCCCCAGCCGCGGGCCGGCCAAGAGGCTGGCCACGCTGTAGCCGTACGCGGCGGTGGTGCCCGTCGCCACCAGGACCGACATGTTGGCCGAGCGGCTCTTCAGGTTGTGATACGAGTCGACGTAGAAGGGCCAGCCGGCGATGAACTGCACCGGTGTCGCAAAGAGCAGCTGCACCCAGCCGTTGTTGAGAAAGTCGAGGACAGGATGGTGGAGGTGGCCCGTGTGCCCAGCCATCGCGAGCAGGAGGGGCAGGCTCAGCGCGGCCGCCAGGATGAAGCGGCGCTGCTGGGCGCGGATCTCCGCCTCCCGGGCCGCTTTTTCCGCGTCCTGGGACGTCCCGGACGGGTCCCACGCCCGGTAGCCCAAGGCCTGGACGCCCTGGATCAACCGGGAGACGTCGGTGGCGCCGGGAATGTACTCCACGGTGGCGGACTCCGCAGCCAGGTTCACCGCGGCCGAGATGACGCCGGGCTCCTTCTGAAGCCGCTTTTCGATGCGGGCGGCGCAGTTGGCGCACGTCATCCCCGAGACGGCCAGCCGGACGCGGCTGGTGGGCACGTCGTAGCCGATGGCCTTGACGGCCGCCGCCAGCGAGGAGACGTCCACTCTCTCCGGGTCAAAGGTGACCGTGGCCCGCTCGGTAGCCAGGTTGACGCTGGCGCCGCTGACGCCCTCCACCTTGGAAAGCCCCTTTTCGACGCGCGCGGCGCACGCGGCGCACGTCATGCCCACCACCGGGAGGCTGATGGTGCGGGCCTGCGGGGCTGCCTTTGTCGCTTGGGAGCTCATGGTGGTTTCACCTCGTCCACCGCACGGGGAAGAGCGCAGGGATGCGGTGAAAGTATACCCGCCCGGATACCCCATGGGGGTATCTGGTTTCATTCTACCCCCCGGGCAGAAGGCGTGTCAAGGAGAGGCGCCCGTGGGAGAAAAACGGCCAGAGCCGGGAGGTTCCCGGCTCTGGCTCTCCAAAGGCGCACCCGCATCCGTTCCGGCGTCAGAAATCGTCCTTGCTGCGGCTGGACGGCACCGACCGTTTGTCCTCGGTGAGGATCTCGTCGATGATGCCGTACGCCTTGGCCTCTTCGCCGTTCATGTAGAAGTCCCGGTCGGTGTCGCGGGCGATGGTGTCCAGGTCCTTCCCGGTGTACTCCGCGAGGAGGCGGTTCAGCCGGTCCCGGTCCCTCAGGATCTCGCGGGCGTGGATCTCGATGTCCGTGGCTTGGCCCTGGATGCCGCCCCACGGCTGGTGGATCATGATCTTGCTGTTGGGCAGGGCGTACCGGCGGCCCTTGGCGCCCGCCGCCAGGAGGAACGCGCCCATGGATGCGGCCAGCCCCACGCAGATGGTCCTCACCTCGGGCTTGATCAGCCTCATGGTGTCGTGGATGGCAAAGCCCGCCGTAACGCTTCCGCCGGGGCTGTTGATGTACAGGTTGATGTGGGCGTTGGGATCCTGGGCTTCCAAAAAGAGCAGCTGGGCGACGACCAGGTTCGCCACGTGGTCGGTGATGGGCCCGCCCAAGAAGATGATCCGATCCTTGAGCAGGCGCGAGTAGATGTCGTAAGCCCGCTCGCCTCGGTTGGTCTGCTCGATGACGGTGGGGATGAGCACCATGGTGGACCGATCTCCCTTCGTTCCCGCTACGAGGGGGTCTCGCGCCGGGAGCCTCCTCGTACAGAAGAGTATGCGGCTGCCAAATCCCAAACCATGTGTTTGACCTTTCCTGACCAAACTGGCAATGCCATTATACGCAAGTTCTAGGAGGCTTGTCAATCAGCGGGCCGCCTGCTCAAGCAGGGCCTCGGCGTCGACGCCTTCGAAGTCGGCCAGCGCCAGGCGGGCGCCTTCGGCGAGCAGCTTTTCCGCCGGAACGCTGGTGGCCAGGGCCACGCAGCGAGCGCCGGCCCGGACGGCGGCGGCGACGCCGGCGGGGCTGTCTTCAAAGACGACGCACTGGGAGGGCGGGACGCCCAGCCGCCGCGCGGCTTCGAGGAAAATCGCGGGGTCGGGCTTGGCCGCCTTCACCTCGTGGCCGGTCACCATGGCGGAGAAGCAGCGGGCGATGCCCAGCCGCCCGGTGATGAGCTCTGCGTTTTCCTTGGGGGCGGAAGTGGCCAGGGCCAGGGGGATGCCCAGCCGCGCCAGGTTCTCCACGAACGCGACCGCGCCGGGAACCGGCAGCACGTCCTTGACGTAGTGCTCGCGGAAGAAGGCCTCCTTCTCCGCGGAGATGCGCAGGCGCTCCTCTTCGCTCCACCGGCCGGGGTACAGCTCTTCGAGAAACTCGTCGTTCCTGCGGCCGTTGATGTACTTGTGGTAGATCTCTTCGTCGATCTCGATGCCGTAGCGCTGGCCAAAATCCTGCCACGCCTTGAAGTGGGCGGGATTGCTGTCCACCAGGACGCCGTCCATGTCGAAGATCACGGCCGGCACCAGCGTCACCTCCGTCTGCGGATCCCACCCCATTATAACCCAAACGTCAGACCGCCGCCGCCGAGCCCCGGGCGCGCAGGCTCGCCCGGAAGCGCACCTTGGTCTCTTCCGGCTCGGTGCCTTCGATGAGGTGGATCAGGATCCGGACGCCGGTCCGGGCCATCTCTTCGATGGGCTGGGCCATGGTGGTGAGCGGCGGGTAGAGCAGGTCCGCCACTTCGATGTCGTCGTACCCGACCACCGAGAGGTCGTCGGGGATGGTGAGCCCCAAGCGGTGCGCCAGCCGGTACACCGCCAGCGCCTTGAAGTCGTTGGATGCGAAGACGGCCGTGGGCCGGTCGGGGCCCGCAAGGAGCGCGGCCAGGGGCTCAAGGCGCCCTTCTTTCCAGTCGTCCTCCGTCATGCGGACGATCAGCGCCGGGTCCACGGGGATGCCCGCCGCCTCCAGCGCTCTCTCGTAACCGATCCGCCGGTCTCGTTCGGGCGTGGTGTACTCCGACGTGACGAAGGCGATCCGGCGGTGCCCCAGGCTCAAGAGAAACTCAGTCATCTCCCGTCCCCCGGCGATGTTGTCCAGGGTGACCGAAGGGAGGGAGAGGACGTTCCCCGCGTCCCGGTCCACCAGCACCACGGGCGTGGAGGACGTGGCGACGTACTCCACCACGGTGCTGACGTCCCGCACGCCTCCGATGAGCAGCATCCCGTCCACCTGCCGGGCGTCCAAGAGCTGCAGGTAGCTGGCCTCTTTCGCCGGGTCGTTGTCGGTGTTGCCGACGATCACCGAGTAGCCCAGCCGGTACGCCTCCTTCTCCGCCGCCCAGCTGGCCTGCGCGTAGAAGGGGTTGCGCTGGTCGGGGATGACCAGACCGATGGTGTCCGTCTGCCGCTTCACCAGGCTGCGGGCCAGGTGGTTGGGGCGGTACCGGAGGACGCGAGCGGCTTCCATGACCCGCTTGGCCGTGTCCGGCGCCACCCTCGGATCGCCGTTCAAAACCCGTGAAACCGTGCTCTTAGACACTTGCGCAAGGCGCGCTACGTCCCATATGGTCGCCAACGGGAGATCCGCGTCCCTTCGGAAAGGAATACCAAAATGTGCCTGCTAACAATAATCCGCCCCGAACTTCGACGAAGGAGAGGCAGATCCTTCGCGAGCGGGGCGGCGGCGCGCGGGGACGGGCTCACGGGCCGTGTCCCCGCGCTGCGCTCACTTGTCCTGCTTTCGGGCCGGCGCGTCGGGGTTTCCGGGCCCGAAGTGCTTGAGGAGGACCAGGGGCTCCGTCTGGCTCAGGTTGGTGACGGTCACCCCGGCCCGGGCGGCGTCGCGGGTGACGAAGAACTCGTCTTCGGTCCACTGGCCGAAGCGGATGAGCGTGGGGGTGCTCACGGCCAGCGGGCCGAAGCGGCCGTAGCCCTGCACCGCGATGACGCCGTAGGCTTCGGGATCGGTGATGGTGACGGTGCGGCCCGGGAAGACGGTGAGCTCCTTGGCGCTGAAATAGGGGGAGCCGTACGAGACCCAGACTTCCCGGTAGCCCAGCTCCCGCATCTCCTCCTCGTCGCGGACGGGGACGGGCGGCGTGAAGTGGCGCTCCTTGAAGTCGGGCGCCGTGTTGGCCTCCCAGTCGATGAGCTCGACGATGGCGGCGAGGTCGTGCCGCTTGTCGGGCGCGACGTCCTTGATGACCCAGTCCCACGGGATCGCCTTGTCGCCCACCAGCGACTGGAACATGACGTTGACGTCCGAGGCCCGCTGCGGCTCGTAGGTGACGAACGAGCCGGGGGCGTGGAGGATGCTGGGCGGGATGGTCCAGCCCGTGCCGGGCTCCAGCTTGTAGGCGCGGCTGAGGCTCAGGATCCCGTTGTCGCCCTGGTGCCAGCGCTCAAGGCAGCGGATCACGTCCTCCTTGGTGGTGTCCGGGTTGAGGCCGAAGTAGGTGTAAGGCGCGCGGTGCTGGATGACGTTGAGCTGCGGCGGGAAGTAGTACGCCTCGGGCTTTCCTTGCTTGCCCAGGGGCGCCATCTGCTCGTCGCTGGGGTGGAGGTGGTGCGGCAGGGGCCCTTCGTTGTCGAAGAACTTGCAGAGCACCTGCCATCCGCCGTGCTCGGCCATGACCTCGGCGCCCAGGAGCCGGTCGCCCATCTCCTCGATGGCGTCCTTGAGCAGGTACCGCTCGCCCGACTCGAAGTCCACGATGTAGCTGAGCCCCTCGTCGGGCGTGGTGCCGGGACCGTTGTCCGCCTTGGTGGTGGAGGCGAGCCACCGCTCGCAGATGCCGCCTCGCTCCAGCCCAAAGGCGTAGAGATCTTGCCGGGCCAGCTTCAGGCGCCCGCCGGGGTTGGTGAACGTGCGGGGGACCCACGCCGGGGCCAGCCGGAGGATGCCCCCGTCCCGCTCCAGGAGACGCTTCACCAGTGAAGAACTCATGGTATCATCCCTTTCTTGCCTGACACCTCGGCATGCCCGCCGGGGGGGTGGGCGCGGCGCGAGGCGATGGGCCCGCCTCGCGCCGCATTTTCATGCCGGAGACGCACCGCTTACCGGAAGTCGGCCAGGTTCTCCTTGGTCACCAGCTCGACAGGGATGTAGGTGGTGGACTCCAGCTTTTCGCCCTTCAGGTAAGCCACCGCGGCGTCGACGCCCATCCGGCCGATCTCATAAGGCCTCTGGGCCACCGTGGCCGTCATGCGGCCGTCTTCGATGGCATCCAGGGCGTCGGGGATAGCGTCGAAGCCGATGACCACGATGTCATTCTGCTTGCCCGCAGCCCGGATCGCCTCGATCGCGCCCAGCGCCATCTCGTCGTTGCACGAGAAGACGCCCCTGAGGTTGGGCCGGGCCTGGAGGATGTTCTGCATCACCGTCATGCCCAGAGCCCGCTGCGAGTCGGCCGGCTGCTTGGCCACCACCCGCAGGCCCAGCTCGGTGGCGCGGTCCTCAAAGCCCTGCTCCCGCAGGGAGACGATCTCGTAGCCCAGCTGGCACTGGATGATGGCCACGTCGCCCCGGCCGCCCAGGAGCTGGGCCATGTACTCGGCCGCGATGACGCCGCCCGCGTAGTTGTCGGAGACGATCAGGGTCTCGTACTTGCCGCTGCTGACGCCGATGTCCAGGACGAACACCGGGATGCCCGCCTTGTTGGCCGCCTCAGTGGCAGTGCCGCCCGACGGCGCGTCCCAGGGCGACAGCAGCAGGGCGTCGATGCCCCTTTGGATCAGGTCTTCCACGTTGGCCAGCTGCCGGTTGGGGTCGGTCCGGGCGTCGAGGACGGTCACCCTGTGGCCCAGCTCGGCCGCCCGGTCCTGGACACCGTGGGACATGGTGAGCCAGAACTGGTTGCCCAGGTCTTGCACGACGTAGCCGAAGTGATAGGTCTGCGCCGAGACGGCGGCGCTCAGGGCGAGCACCAGCATCGCGGCGATCAGCAGGACCTTGTTTCGCATGAGGTCAGATCCTCCTTAAAGAGTGGGTCGTCAGCACATCCATCTCCGCAGCACACACCACAACGCCGGAATGTGTGGGAACGTTCCCAAGCGAAACGATCCCTCCCTCCCACGTCACGCCCAATGGTGCAGACCCTCACCCCCTCTCCAGGTCCGGGACCTCGCGGAGGAGGCCCTTTACTTCACGACAGCGGCGCCCTCGGCAGCCCGGCCCCGCCGGTCGATCAGCACGGCGACCACGATGACGGCGCCGATGATCACTTGCTGCCAGTAGGAGTCGACCATGAGCAGGTTGAGGCCGTTGCGGATGACCCCCATGATGAGGGCGCCGATGAGCGTGCCCAAGATGCGGCCCTCGCCGCCGGAAAGGCTGGTGCCGCCGATGACCACCGCGGCGATGGCGTCCAGCTCATACCCCTGCCCTGCCAGCGGGTGGGCGGAGTTGATCCGGCCGGTGAACATGATGGCGGCCAGGCCCGCGAGGAGCCCGCTGACGCCGAAGGCGGCGGTCTTGTACCAGCCCACGTTCACGCCGGAGAGCCGGGCCGCCTCTTCGTTGCTGCCGATGGCGTAGATCGCCCGCCCGAAGGGCGTCTGGGTAAGCACGTAGTGGGCCGCGGCGTAAACCACCAACACCACGATGACCGGGATGGGGATCCCGCCCAGCTCCCCGGCGCCCAGGGCCCGGAAGCTGTCGGGGAAGGAGCTGATGGGCCGCCCCTGCGTGAAGACGAACGCCAGGCCCCGGGCGATGGACATGGTGCCCAAGGTGGCGATGAAGGACGGGATCCGCCCCACCGTCACCATGGAGCCGTTGAGGAGCCCGAGGGCAAAGCCGAGCACCAAGCCCGTGGCCACGGCCAGAAAGACGCTCCCGGTGGACTTGAACACCGCCGCGATCAGCACGCCGATGAGGCCCAGCAGGGAGCCGACGGAAAGGTCGATGCCGCCGGTGAGGATGGCGAAGTTGACGCCGGCGGCCAGGATCGAAGCCACCGCCGCCTGCACCAGCACGTTCATGAGGTTGCTGGTGGTGAGAAACACCGGGCTCAAGATGCTGACCAGCGCGCAGAGGGCGATGAGACCCAGCAGCGGTCCCACTTCTCTCACGGAGGTCAGGCGCCGGATCCCCGGCGAAGCGGATCGTTCAAGGTTGGAGCTCATGCGCGATCTCCTCCTGTTGCAGCCAGCATGATCTTTTCGGCGGTGGCCTCGCGCCGGTCAAACTCCGCCGCGATGCGCCCGCGGTACATCACCAGGACGCGGTCGCTGAGGCCGAGGACCTCGGGCAGGTCGGACGAGATCAAGAGGATCCCCATGCCGGCCCGGGCCAGCTCGCTGATGAGCCGGTGGATCTGGGCTTTGGCCCCTACGTCGATGCCCCGGGTAGGCTCGTCCAGGATGAGGAGGACCGGGTCGGTGAGGAGCCACTTGCCGAGGACCACCTTTTGCTGGTTGCCGCCGCTCAGGTTCCTCACCCGCTGTTCCGGGCCGGTGGCCTTGACGGCCAAGCGGTCGATCTGGACCCGGGAAGCCTCCGTCTCCTTGCGGCGGTCGATGCGGCAGCGCCGCACGAACTGCTGGAGGGCGGCCAACGTGGTGTTTTCCCGGATGGTCATGCGCGTGAGCAGGCCCTGGTGCTGCCGGTCTTCGGGGAGCAGGGCGATGCCGGCCCGGATGGCATCCCGGGGCGAGCGGATCCGGACTTCCGCCCCGTTGACCGAAATGCTCCCCGAGGTGCGGGGCAGGTTGCCAAAAAGGGCGTGAGCCAGCTCGGACCGGCCGGCGCCCACCAGCCCCGCGATGCCGACGATCTCCCCCCGCCGCACGGTGAGGGAGATGGAGTGGAGCTTGCCCGGGGAGCTGATGTCGCGGGCGATGAGGACCGGCTCGCCCACGGTGCTCTCCTCTTTCACGTAGAGAGCCCCGGCTTTGTCTCCCACCATCATCTGGACCACGTCTTCGGCCGTCACGGCGGCGCGGTCATAGGTCCCCACGTACCGGCCGTCCCTGAGGACCGTGATGCGGTCGCAAAGCTCCATCACTTCGGGAAGGTGGTGGCTGATGAAGACGACGCCCACCCCTTCGGCCTTGAGGCCCTTGACGATGCGGATGAGCCGCTCGACCTCCCGGGGAGTCAGGGTGGAGGTGGGCTCGTCCAGGAGCAGCACTTGGGCGTTGTGGGACAGGCCCCGGGCGATGGCGACCATCTGCCGGTCGGCCACCGAGAGCGCCGCCACCGTGTCGTCGGGCGACACGTTGGATCCCAGCCGCGAAAGGAGCGACCGGGTCCGCTCCCGGAGGTCGTTCCAGTCGATCCTCCAGCCGGGCCTTCTCGTGTACCGCCCAAACCAGATGTTTTCCATCACGCTGAGGTGGGGAAGGAGATCGAGCTCCTGCGGGACCAGGGCAATCCCGTGGGCCAGAGCCCTCGCCGGGGTGCCGAGCACCACTTCTTCGCCCCGGACGCGGATGACGCCCTCGTCGTGACGGTACGTCCCCGAGAGGATTTTCATCAAGGTGCTCTTGCCCGCGCCGTTCTCGCCCACCAGGCCGTGGACCTCTCCGGAGCGCACGGCGAAGTTCACCCCGTCCAGGGCGACGATGCCCCCGAAGCGCTTTTGAATTCCCTCCGCTTCCAGCAAGATGCTGCTGTGTTCCATAGGAACTCACCCTTCGATCTTCTAAAGAGGTACCCGTCGGAGTTCACGTCGCGCGTGTCTGCCTTGTGAACCGATGCGCCCGGCGAAAGCTCCTCGGCCGGGAGCCGGCGCTGCGCCGCGAAGCGGACCGGTTCGCCCGGGGGATCGCCCTCCTTTGCTGGGGTTTTTCGCTTCGAAGCCCTTCGGCGGGCTCCGGGATGGGAATGTTCCCACTCTACTCTTCGACCCGGTTTTATAATGTCCTTCAAGAAGGGAATAAAGGATTTATTTGCGTTTGTGGGAACGATCCCTAAGGCAGGCAGGGGAAGGGGGCCTCGGTCTCGAAAGGGGACCGGGGAGCGCATCGCGGGCCTCTGGACGACCCGCGGCGGCTTCTCGGCGAGGTGGGCTCACACTGAGAGGAGGGACTGGTCGCGTGAGCGGTCCATTTAATGAAGAGACGACTCGAAACCCCTCGTACGGGCCCGGGGTCAACGCCCGGGAGCTCCTGCGCCGGGTGGGGAGCATGCAGCAGCTGGCCGGGGTGCGGGAGTACGTCTTGAGCGACGGGCCGGGCCGGGGAGTCCGGGCCATGCGGGTGTACAACGCCGCCGGGCTGGAGCTGGAGATCCTGGCCGACCGGGCGCTGGACATCGGCCGGGCGGCGTGGAAGGGGATCCCCCTGGTCTGGATCTCCCCTGCCGGGACGGTGCATCCCGCCCACTACGAACCCGAGGGCGCGGGCTGGCTCAGAGTGTTCGGGGGCGGGCTGCTGACCACGTGCGGCCTGACCCACTACGGGCGGGCGGAAGTGGACGGGGACGAAGTCCTGGGCCTGCACGGCCGCGCGTCGGCCCTGCCGGCCATGCGGGTGCAAGTGGACGAAGCCTGGGTGGGCGAGACGTTCGCGATCGAGGTGCGGGGGGAGATCCGGGAATCGACGGTGTTCGGGCCCAACGTGAAGCTCTCCCGCCGGATCCGGACGTCGCTCTGGCAGCCCGGGTTTATCCTGGACGACCAGGTGGTCAACGAGGGGTTCAGTCCCACCGAGCATATGCTGCTTTATCACATGAACTTCGGCTACCCGCTCCTGGACGAGGGGACCCGCCTTGCCGTCACCCGGAAGGCGACCCGCCCCCGCGACGGGGAAGCCGAGAAGGGCCTGGGCCAGGAGCTGTTCATGTCGGGCCCGGTCCCGGGCTTTCAGGAGCAAGTGTTTTACCACGACGTGAAAGCGGACGAGGACGGCGTCGGGCGGGCCTGCGTCTACAACCCGAATCTCGGGGAGGGCCTGGCCGTCTTGATCGAGTTTGACGCCGAGACCATGCCCAGGCTGGTGGAGTGGAAGATGCTGGGCGAGGGGCTTTACGTGCTGGGGGTGGAGCCGGGGACCAGCTTCGTCGACGGGCGCGTCGCGGAGCGGAAAGCCGGGCGGGTGCCGGTGCTCGCGCCCGGCGAAAGCCGCCGGTACCACCTGGAGGTCACCGTGCTCACCGGCGCCGAGGCGGAGGCCGCCTTCCGCCGGGTCGAGCAGGAGGGCGCTTAGGGCCCCGCGCCCGATTGCGAGGGAGGGAGCAGCCGTGAGCAAGCGCTACACCATCGGGGTGGATTTTGGCACGCTGTCGGGGCGTGCGGTGCTGGTGGACGTCGAGACGGGAGAAGAGGTCGCGACGGCG
>PKEX01000009.1 GCA_002919235.1 Clostridia bacterium | reverse complement strand
CGAGGCGGCGGAGCCGCCCCCGGCCCCGCCGCCCCCTGTGCATCACTGCTGCTGGCTGTACCAGGCGTCGAAGGCCCTCTGGACCCGCTCGGCCACCTGCTCCGGCGTGGCGAGGCCCAGGGCGATCTCCTGAAGCCCCACATTGAGCGGGCCGTAGACGTCCGCGACGAAGCGGTCGTCGAACACGTACGTGGTGGGCCGGCCTTCCAGGAACGCCAGGCGCTTGCGCACCAGCGGCTCGACGTCGCCCACTTCGATGTCCGTCCGGGAGCAGCAGTTGGCGCCCGTCCTGAGGTTGAACTCCTGCACTTCCTTGGAGATCAGCCACTCCACCAGACGCCAGGCGGCCTGTTCCTTAGCGGAGCCCGGCGGGATGGCCGCGCTGATGCCGAAGCCCGTGCTGGCCACCGCCGCCGTGGAGTTGGAGACCAGCTCGCCCGGGATGGCGGGGAAGACCAGGAGTTCGATGTGCTCCTGCTCCGCCGGGGGGATCAGCGCTTCGCCGGTGGTCGGGTCGGTGAGGAAGTTGCCCACCTTCCAGATGCCGTCGATCATGAAGGGCGAACGGCCGGAAGCGAAGAGCGCGTTCACCTCGCCGTAGCCCGTCTGCACGATGGTGGGGCTCAGGACACCGTCGTCGAAGAGCTGCTTGAAGAAGCGCAGGCTCTTGAGGAACGGCTCGTCGGTGAACTTGGCCTGGCCGGCCAGGATCTGGTCGGTGAACTCATCCCCGGCGAGGCGGCCCAGGATCATGCTGAAGAAGGTGGACTGGATCACCCAGTCGTCCTGGGCGCCCATGAGCACGGGCTCGAGCCCGGCCGCTCGGAGCTTGGGCGCCATGTCCTTGAGCTCCTCGTAGGTGGTGGGGACGGAGAGGCCCAGCTCGTCCAGGAGCTTGGTGTTGGTGAAGAGCACGTGGGTGGCGGTGATGCCTTCGGGAATCATGGCCAGGTACCCGCCGGCCTGGGGCTGGAGCGCCGCTTCGATGAAGACGTCCCTGTACGGCTCGATGAACGGCGCCAGGTCCTTCACCAGCCGCTGGTGGTGCAGGTGGCTGGTGCGGCCGCCGGGCCACATGCGGATGACGTCGGGAAGCTGCCCCGAGGCCACGTACGCCGCGAGCTTCTGGTGGAACGGCTCGAGGTAGAGGTCCTCCCGCTCGATCTTGATGTCGGGATTGCGCCGCTCAAACTCGTTCCAGACCTCTTCGATTCTCGCGGCGGCTTCCGGCGCGGTCGCGTCAAAGTACTCGAGCACCCGCAGCGTGATCTGCTCCTGCGCCGCCGCCGCCGTGGCCAGGCCCAGCAAGAGCGCCAGCGCGAGGAGCGCCGCTGCAAGACGATTGCGCGAGTTGGCAATACGCATGATTGAACCGTCGACTCCTTTCTTTCAGGAAGTTTCGAATACCAGTCCACAGGCACGCAACCGACGAAGGCGTTTTCCGTTTTTCCCCGGTCCTGGCATCCCCCCCTTCTATGTGCTCACCGGCTCTTGCGACCGGGAGTCGCAATGCAAATGCCGCGTCGCTCCGTTCACGCTGTGAAACATTCCTGAAACATTACGGCGTCCGATAGTGAAACTATACGGCAGCACAAGCCCGCTCATGCCGATTCTCTGGTGACCAGCTTGGCTTCGAGGACGACGCGGTTTACATCCAGCTCTTCCCCTTGGATCAGGCGGGTGAGAAGCCGGACGGCCGCTTCCGCCATCTCCCGGATGGGCTGTGCCACGGTGGTCAAGGGCGGCTTGGTCTGCGAAGCCAGCGGCAGGTCGTCAAATCCCACCACGGCCACGTCCTCCGGGACCCGCATTCCCGCTTCCCGCAGCGCTTGCAGGGCGCCCGCAGCCATCAGGTCGTTGGCGCAAAACAGCGCATCGGGAAACTCCTTTTCCGACTCGATCCAGCGGCGGGTGACGTCGTACGCCGTGGAGAGCTCGAAGTCGCCTTCCTTAACCCACGCCGGGTCGAACGCGACCCCGGCCTCCTCCAGGGCCAGGCGGTAGCCGCGAAAGCGGTCCATGGCCGATTGCACGCTGAGCGGGCCGGTGATGGTGCCGATGCGCCGCCGGCCCTTCTTGATCAGGTAGCTCACCGCGCGGTGCGCCCCTCGCAGGTTGTCTACGGTGACGTGGGGAAAGCCGCTCCCCTCGGCGCGGTGATCGAGGACGACCACCGGCAGCCCGGCGCCGAGGCGCTTCAGGCTTTCGTCCTCCCCGTAGCGGGGCGTCACCACCAGCACGCCGGAAAGGTGCCGCGCCTCGGCGATCCGCTCGATGACCCGCGAAGGGACGTGCCCCTGGCTGACGTAGAGGACCAAGTCGAATTCCCGGGAGAAGACCGCCTCCTGCACGCACCGCAGCAGTTCGGAGTAAAAGGGCGTCGCGATGTTGGGCAAATGGAGCCCCAGCAGCGGGTGGGAAATGGCGTGCCGGTCTTTGCGCACGCGCGTCGTGTCGTAGTTGAGCTCACGGACCGCTTCCATCACCCGCCGGCGGGTCTCGGGCCGCACGTGAGGGTGCCCGCTGATGGCCCGGGAGGCCGTAGACAGGCTGACGGACGCTCGTTTCGCGACCTCTCTCAGGTTAGCCCCAACGGTGACCTTCACCCCCGTACTGCCAGTAGATGTATCCCATTTTTCAACCCTATGGGATTCATTCCTGCAACAGAATTGAAATTTTGTGAGACTGAAAAACAAAACATATCAGCAACATTCCTTTCCGGGCGGCGGCGCCGGCGCTCCCAGGTGCCCTATCAAGTCGAAGCGCAGTCCTTCCGATAACTAGAATCCGAGGTAGGCTGTGCCACAACTGAACTCGTCTCCCGCTGCAGCTCCCTTGCACAAGACGTGAAGGAGGTCCTCGGATGTCGCAGTTGCGCCTGGCCTCGATCTCCATCCGTGTGAAGCTGGTGGGCAGCTTTCTCCTGCTCACGTTGATGCTGGCGGTGATCGCCGGCTACGGCTACTACGAAATGGGGCAGATCAGCGCCGAGGTGCGGGACGTGATCGAGGGGCCCATCGCCAGCATCACGCTGGGGCGTTCCCTCGAGTCGCTCCTCGACCAGTACGTTGCCAACGTGAGAAAGTACGTAACCGAAGGGGACACGGCCGCCCGCGACGGGGCGGAGAACGACAAGGCGGCCATTGAGGAACTGCTCACGGTCATGGCCGAGCGCGCGGCGACGGAGGAGGAGCGCGCCCTCGTCGACCGCGTCCGCCAGCAGTACGAAAGCGTCGTGGAGGTGTTTGGCCGGGCCGCCGAATCGCGCCTTGCCGGCCACTTCCAGATCGCCGTCAACCTGGCCAACCAGACGGTGCTGTCGCCTCTGGACCAGACCCGTCGCGGCATCGTCGAGCTCTTGGCGATCAAGGAGGGTGAAATCCTCACGGTCCTGGCCGACGCGGACGAGGCCATCGCGCAGACCCGCGGGACCTCTTTGATCGTCGGGGCAGTGGCCGTCCTCATCGCGGTGCTCTTGTGCATCGTGCTCCCGCCCGCGATTGTAGGCCCCGTGGTCGCGGTGGCCCGGGCGGCAAACCTCCTGGCGGAAGGGGATCTCACCGCCGGCGAGATCGCAGTGAAGACGCGCGACGAAGCCGGCCAGATGGCCCGGGCGTTCAACCAGATGATCCACAATCTCCGCACGCTCATCGGCCAGGTGACCCAGGCCAGCGAAGCGCTGGGCCAAAGCAGCCAGCAGCTGACCCAGACGGCGACGGAGGCGACCCGGGCTACCCGCCAGATCGCCGAGACCATCGAACAAGTGGCCATGGGCACCGGCGAGCAGAGCCGGACCGTGCAGGATACCGCCAGCTCCGTGGACGAGCTGCAGAAGGCCATCGACCAGATCGCCCGCGGCGCCCAGCAGCAGGCCCACGCGGTGCGCGAGACCTCCGAGATCATGCAGCAGCTCACCGCCGTCATCGAGGACGTGATCGAGCACGTCCAGACCATGGCCGAAAGCGCCTCCGAGACGGTGGAAGTGGCCCGCCGGGGTGGCGCGACCGTGCGGCAGACGGTGGAAGGGATCGAAGAGATCCGGGTGACGGTGATGGAGACCGCCTCCCGGGTGAAAGAGCTGGAAGCCCACTCGCGGCAGATCGACGAGATCGTCCAGGTGATCTCGGAGATCGCGGACCAGACCAACCTCCTGGCCCTCAACGCCGCCATCGAGGCGGCCCGCGCCGGCGAGCACGGCAAGGGCTTCGCCGTGGTGGCCGACGAGGTGCGCAAGCTGGCGGAGCGCTCTGCCAGCTCGGCCGGGGAAATCGCGGAGCTGATCCGGGCCATGCGTTCCGGCATGGACCAGGCCGTCGAGGCGATGGCCGCCGGCACCGACCGCGTCCAGCGCGGCACTGAGCTGGCGGAGCAAGCGGGCCAGGCGCTGGAGCGCATCCTCGCGGCGTTCGAGAGCCTCAACACCCAGATCCAGGGGATCTCGCACGGCGCGGCCCGCATGCGGGAGGGGCTCCGGCGGGTGACCGCGGCCATCGACAACGTCTCCGGCATCACCCAGCAGTACGTGTCGGCCACTGAAGAGATGACGGCCCAGAGCTCCCAGGTGAGCGCCGCGATGGAGAGCATCTCGGCCATCTCCGAGGAGACGGCGGCCTCCGCCGAAGAGGTGAGCGCCTCCACCGAGGAGATGAACGCGTCCATCGAGGAGATCTCCCGCTCCGCGGAGGCTCTGGCCCGGATGGCGCAAGAGCTGCAGCAGCTGGTGAGGAGATTCCGGGTTTAAGGCGGCGCGAAGGGGTGCGAGGCCGCTGCCGGCCTTCGCAGGAACTCGCCGTGGGATGCGGAGAATAGTGAAAGCGATCCGGATGAAAATTCTTGCAGAAATGAGGTCGGATGAATGGCTCGCATCCCCATCGCGCTCCAGCTCTACTCGGTGCGGCACGAGTGTGAAAAAGATCTGCCCCGGGTCATCGAGGCGGTGGCCGAGATGGGCTACGAAGGCGTGGAGTTCGCCGGATACTACGGCTACTCGGCGAAGGACCTCCGGCGGCTCCTGGACGACTGCGGGCTCCAGGTAGCCGGCGCGCACGTGCCTTTGGACTCGCTCCTCGGCGACGCGTTCGAAAGGACGATCGAGTTCCACCAGGCCCTGGGGAACCGGTTTCTCATCGTGCCGTGGATGCCCGAGGACAGGCGTGCCGACCGGCAAGGGTGGCTCCAGTGCGCCCGGCTCTTTGACGAGCTGGCGGAGAAGGTGAAGCCCTACGGCATGCGGGTGGGCTACCACAACCACGACTTTGAGTTTAAGCCGCTGGACGGGGAGCTGCCGTGGGACATCTTCTTCGGCAGTACCCGCGAGGACGTGGTGATGCAGCTGGACACGGGCAACGCGCTGCAGGGGGGCGGCCAGCCCACGGCCTTTCTGGAGAAATACCCTGGACGGGCCGTGACAGTGCATCTCAAAGAGTACTCGGCAGCCGACGAAAATGCGCTCATCGGAGAAGGCGACGTGCCGTGGGCGGAGGTGTTTCGCCTCTGCGAACGCGTGGGCGGCACCCAGTGGTACATCGTCGAGCAGGAGAAATACCCCTATGAACCGCTGGAATGCGCGCGGCGCTGCCTGGAAGCCCTCAAGGCCATGGGCAAATGAGAGGCGGCACAGCCAGTTCGTTTCGAGCTCTTCTCGCACACTCCGAGGGGATTGGCGCGAGCCGATCCCCTTTTGCGTTCCTGCTCAAGGCCGCAGCGGAGGGCCAATATCACTGGTCATTTGTCCCACAAAGTGAGGACGACAGGCGCTGGGGCGGGATTGTGATATATGGCACGATGTAGGTGGTACCCCACTGACGCGCTGCTCTCGAGGAAACCCAAGGAGGTCGAAGACGGCATGAGAGCGAGGCAAGTCCATCTCATTCTCGGGGTCGTCCTGGCGGTGGCGATTTTCTCGGCCGCGGCCGGCGCCGCACCCGCAGTCTACCAAGACGGTACGTACGTGGCGGTTTCGGACGCCGACGACCACGGCTACCTGATGGCCATCGTCACCATCAAGGACGGCAAGATCGCGCAGGTGCGCCTGACGGAGATGAACGGCTTTGGCGATCCCAAGCCGGCCAGCTATCCGTGGGAGCCGTACCATGAGGCCATGAAAGTGCTGCCCGGGCGCTTCGTCGAGGCCAACGACTGGGACGTGGACATCGTCACCCAGGCGACGGGCACGTCGGAGAGCGCCAGGCAAGCGGTGCAGCGGGCGCTGGAGAAGGCGGCCAAGGTCCCGGGCGGCAAGTATTTCGACGGCACGTTCTTCGGCCGCTCGGCCGCGGATGACCACGGGTACGGCACCGCTCTGGTCACGATCAAAGACGACCGGATCGTCGCCGTGAAGCTGGGCGAAGTCCAGGCCGACGGCACGTGGAAAGACTTCTCCACCTATCCTTGGGAGCCGACGGTCAAGGGGAAAGAGCAGATGGAGCAGGCGTTCGTCGCCGCCAACGGGGTCGAGGTGGACCTGATCACCGGTTCGACCAGCTCGTCGAAGAAGTGGATCCAGGCGGTGACCAACGCGCTGAAGGCCGCCGAGCGGTGAGCGGGCGGCAGCCGGGCAGCCGGCAGTGACGTGAGGATGCAGTGTGAGAGCCGGGAGGGGCGAGCATGCGGTTGACACGATGGTGGAGCAGAAAAGGCGCGAAGATCGCGCACGCCAAAGAGACCTCGAACTTGGCCTTCGAACCCCTTGCTCCTCCCGCTCTCCTTTATTTTCCGGTGCAGCAGCACCAGGGAGCGCCGGCGGTCCCCGTCGTCAAGAAGGGCGATGAGGTGCGGGTGGGCCAGCTCTTGGCCCGGGCCGACGGGCCCGTCTCCGCCAACGTGCACAGCTCGGTGTCGGGCAAGGTGAAGCGGATCGAACCGGTCCTGCACCCGTGGGGTATCTGGTCCACCACCATCGTGGTGGAGAACGACGGCGAAAACCGCATGGCGGAGCTGCCGCCCGGGGTGAAGGATCCTACGGAGCTCAGCCCCGAGGAGATCCAGCGGCGGGTGGAGGAGGCGGGCATCGTGGGGATGGGCGGCGCCATGTTCCCCGCGGCCGTCAAGCTCAAGCCCAAGGCGCGGGTGGACACCGTCATCGTCAACGGGGCCGAGTGCGAACCGGTCCTCACCTGCGACCACCGGACCATGCTGGAGCGGACCGACGCCCTCCTCTACGGCATGAAAGCCCTGCGCCACGCCCTGGGCGCCGAGCGGGTGGTGCTGGCGATCGAGGAGAACAAGCCCGACGCCATCCGCCTCTACCGCGAGCTTTCCAAGGTTTACGGCTACTTTGAAGTCTACTCGCTGCCCGCCCGCTATCCGTACGGGGCCGAGCGGGTCCTGGTGCCGGAGGTGACGGGGCGGGCGCTGAGCCCGGGCAAGTACCCCGACTCGGTGGGGGTGGTGGTGCACAACGTGGCCACGGTGGCGGCCATCGCCGACACCCTGCGGGAGGGGCTGCCGCTGATCCGCCGGCCCCTCACCGTCGCCGGCGGTGCGGTGAAGCGGCCGGCCAACATGGTGGTGCCGGTGGGCACGCCCATCGCCCACGTCTTGGAGGCGGTGGGCCTCAAGGAGCGGCCGCGGGAGCTGGTGATGGGCGGGCCCATGATGGGCATCACGGTGGCCAGCGACGAGGTGCCGGTGATCAAGGGGACGTCGGGGATCTTGGCCCGCACCGAGGCGGAGCTCCATCACTTCCGCGAGTCGGCGTGCCTGCGCTGCGGGCGGTGCGTGGACACCTGCCCGGTGGGGCTGATGCCCACGCAGCTGGCTCGCCTGAGCGCCCGCGGGCGCTTCGACGAGGCGGACCGGCTGGGCGTCACCGAGTGCATCGAATGCGGCCTCTGCAGCTACCGCTGCCCGGCGGACCTGCCGCTGACGCAGCTGATCCGCATGGGCAAGCGAGAAGTGCTGAAAAAGGCCCGGGTAAAGAGGGGTGCGTGAGATGGCGCGGTGGATCGCTCGCTTGGTGTCCGACCGGACGGCGCAAAATCATGCGACCGTCGCGGCGCAGGCGCAAGAGCATGAACCCGAGTACGAGACGACGCAGGTGATCGAGACCGATCCCGGCGCGGCGCTCCTGGTCACGCCGGGCCCGCACATCCACGATACCCTGACGGCTCAAGGGGCGATGCTCTCGGTCATCGCCGCCCTGCTCCCGGCGACGGGAGTGGCCATCTACCTCTTTGGGCTTCCCGCCCTTTGGGTGGTGGTGGCCAGCATCGCCGGGGCCATGGCCACCGAGGCGCTCTGCCAGTGGGCCAGGAAGCGCCCCATCACGCTGTGGGACGGCTCCGCCGCCCTGACCGGCCTGCTCCTGGCGCTGACGCTCCCCCCCACCCTGCCTCCCTGGATGGCCGTGCTGGGAGCGGCCGTGGCCATCGGCGTGGGCAAGCACGCCTTCGGCGGGCTGGGCGCCAACCCGTTCAACCCGGCCCTGGTGGGGCGGGCGTTCCTGGGAGCCAGCTTCGCTGCCCCCATGAGCGCTTTCGCCCTCCCCTTCGACACGGTGACCGGGGCCACGCCGCTGGCGGAGATCGCGGCGACGGGGACCTACAGCGACCTCTGGGCGCTCTTCGCCGGCACCACCGGCGGCTCCCTGGGCGAGACGTCGGCGGTAGCTCTCCTGGCAGGCGGGGCGGCGCTGCTTTGGCGGGGCGTCATCGACTGGCGCATCCCGGCGGGCATCGGCATCGGCACGGCGGCGGTCGCCTGGATCGCCGGGGTCGATCCCGTCGCCCACCTGCTCTCGGGAGGGCTCTTGCTCGGGGCCATCTTCATGGCGACGGACTGGGTGACTTCGCCGATCACCCGCAAGGGCAAGTGGATCTACGCCTTGTCCATCGGCGTGCTGACGATGGTGATCAGGCTGTGGGCGGCGGCGCCCGAAGGGGTCTCCTTCGCCATCCTGGTGATGAACGGCGCGACCCCGCTGATCAATGCGCTGACCCGGCCCAAGGGCAGCCGAAAGAGGTGACCGGACATGGCGCTGCGAGCAGAACGGAACGTAGCGAAGCCCAAGAGCGCGGTGTGGAACGCGCTGGTCCCCCTGGTGCTGGTGGCGGGGCTTTCGGGACTCCTGGTCTCCACGTTCTACGTGTGGATCAACCCCATCATCGAGGCCAGGCGGGAGCAGGAAGTGATCGAAATGGGGCTCCGCTCCATCTTCCCCGAGGCGCAGAGGACCGCGAAAGTCGACGGGATCTCGCTGCCGCCGGGGGTGGAAGAGCCCGTCTACGAGGTGTTCGGCCCCGGCGGCGAGAGCCTGGGGTACATGTACTACGTGGCGGGCAAGGGATGGAGCGATTTCCGCCTGGCCGTGGGGGTTGACGCCGGCACGCAGCAGGTGGTGGGGGTGAGGGTGCTCGAGCATCAGGAGACCCCCGGCCTCGGCTCCAGGATCACGGAAGACTGGTTCCTCGCCCAGTTCGCCGGGAAGCCTCTTTCGGACCCCTTCCGGGCCGGTGACGACGTGCAGGCGATCACGGGGGCGACTGTCTCCACCCGGGGCGTCGCCGACACTGTCTCCCAGTCGGCCCGGGCGCTGCTCGCGGCCATGGGCGTCACGGTGGAAGTAGAGGACGCTTCGGGCGGCGCAGGTGCCGGTGGGGCCGCGGCCGGCGGCAGCGGCATCGCCGCCCCGGCGTACCTGGCCCGGGTCCGCGAGGCGCTGGGCGAAGGGGTTGAGGTGGCCCCGGCCGATGCCTGGCGGGTGAACGACGAAAACGGCCGCCTGATGGCATGGGCGGTCCGGGTGGAGGAGACCGGGTACGGCGGTCCCGTCAGCGTGCTGGTGCTGCTGGATCCTGCAGGACCCACCGTGCGGGACGTGGCGGTGCTGAGCCACAACGAGACCCCCGGCCTGGGCGACGCCATCACGGAGAGCTTCTTCCTCGAGCAGTTCGCCGGGCGGGGCGCGGGCGACCCGCTGCAGGTGGGCGTCGACATCGACGGCCTTACCATGGCGACGCAGTCCTCGGCCGCCGTGGCCAAGGCGGTGAAGCGGGCAATTGAGATCGCCGCGGCCCTGGGCGGCGCGGGAGGTGCGCAGTGATGAAGGAGCGGTTCGCCGTCTACGTCAACGACCTGTCGGAGGGCCTTTGGAAAAAGACGCCCCCGCTCTTTACGATCCTCGGCATGTGCCCGTCTCTGGCCGTGACCACGGCGGCCGTATACGGGCTGGCGATGGGGCTTTCCACCACCTTCGTTCTGGTGGCGTCGACGGTGATCATCTCGCTCTTTCGCCGCTACATCCCGAGGCAGACCCGGATCCCCATCTTCGCCGTCGCGGTGGCCACCTTCGTCACGATGATCCAGTTCCTGCTGGAGGGGTTCCTGCCGGACATCCACAAGGTGCTGGGCATCTTCATCCCGCTGATCGTGGTGAACTGCATCATCCTGGGACGGATCGAAGCCTTCGCCTCGCAGAACACGCCGGGCAGGAGCCTCGCCGACGCCCTGGGTTACGGGCTCGGATTCACGTGGGCGCTGACGGTCATCGGCGGCGTCCGAGAGCTCTTGGGCTCGGGCACCGTGTTTGGCCTGCAGGTGACGCCGGCTGCGTTCGTGCCGTGGAGCGTGATGCTGACCCCGGCGGGCGCCTTCTGGACCATGGGAGCGCTGGTGGGGCTGATCACCCTCTGGCGGCAGCGGGGCGCCGGCAAGGAGCGGCGGGCCGCGCCGCTGCGGGTGGGCCTGGACCACGGCGCCAACGGCATCGCCCGGCCGGCTGAAGGGGGAGAGACGGCATGACGGAGCTGCTCCTGCTCTTTGTCGGGTCGGCCCTGGTCAACAACTTCCTCCTCACGCGCTTTTTGGGGATCTGCCCGTTCCTCGGCGTGACCCGGGAGCTCAAGGCGGGGGTCAGCATGGGGATCGCGGTCACTTCGGTGATGGTGGCCAGCGTCCTGGTGCTCTGGCCCCTCTACAACCTGGCCCTCGCGCCGCTGGGCTTGGGCTTCTTGCAGAACATGCTCTTTATCCTGGTGATCGCCGCCCTGGTCCAGTTCCTCGAGATGGTCATCAAGAGGGCGTTTCCCAGCCTGTACACCGCTTTCGGCATCTACCTGCCCCTCATCACCACCAACTGCGCCATCCTGGGGCTGGCGCTGCTGATGGTGGGCAACGAGTACACGTTCCTGCAGTCGCTGGTCTTCGCAGTGGGCTCGGGCGCCGGCGTGACGCTGGCCATGGGGATGATGGCGGCCATCCGGGAGGAGCTGGAGTTTGCCGATGTGCCCCAGAGCCTGCAGGGCCCCGGCATCGCGCTGATCACCGCCGGCATCATGGCCTTGAGCTTCATGGGCTTTGCCGGGCTGGGGTCGTGAGCGGCCAGCGGCCAAGCGGGCGGATGGTTTCGGGGAGATACGGAGAAAGGGATGATCGGCGATGGGTGCGACGGTGAGCACGATCGTGACGGCGACGGCGACCATGGGAGCGGTGGGCGCGTTCTTCGCCATCGCCCTCGTCGCCCTGGCGAAGAGGACTGCGTCGGCTGAGGACGAGCAGATCGAGCTGCTCACCAACCTGCTGCCGGGGAACAACTGCGGTGCCTGCGGCATGGCGGGCTGCGCGGCCCTGGCGCAGGCGTTGGCCAAAGGCGAGGCCGTGCCGCAGAGCTGCCCCGTCGCGTCGGAGTCGCAGATCCAAAAGCTCGCCGAGGCGCTGGGGCTGACGGAGACGGTGCACCGCGAGCGGCGGGTGGCCAGGGTCCGCTGCGGCGGGCACCGGGCTATCTCGCAGTGGCGGGCCGACTACGAAGGGGTCCTGGACTGCCGGGCGGCAGACCTGGTGGGCAAAGGCGGGAAGGGCTGCGTCTTCGGCTGCCTGGGCCTGGGCACGTGCTCCCGGGTGTGCCCCTACGGGGCGATCACCATGAGCCCGACGGGGCTGCCGGTGGTCAACGAGGCGCTGTGCACCGGGTGCGGCCTGTGTGAGGCGGCCTGCCCCCGCGGGGTGATCGCGGTGATGGACGCTTCCCAGGAGGTGTTCGTCCGCTGCGTCTCGACGGCGCCGGGCAAGCAGGTCCGCTCCGTCTGCGAAGTGGGCTGCATCGGCTGCGGCATCTGCGTGCGGGTCTGCCCCGAGAACGCCGTGGAGATGCTGGGGCACCTGGCCTGCGTCGATCCCAACCGGTGCACGGCGTGCGGCATCTGCGTGGAGAAGTGCCCGACCGATGCCATGCAGATCATCCTGGAGGACGCCGGCGTCCTCACCGCGGTGTGAGGGCGGGCGAAGAGGCTTGCCGGAAGAGGCGGGCGCCGCCTGAGGCGGGCGCCCGGGGAGGCGAAGCGGATGAGCACGGGGCGAATGAGCACGGGGAAAAAGGCGGCGCTGGGGCTGCTGGCCGCGGCGGTCCTGCTGGCCGGCGCGTGGGGGCTCGGCCTTCGCAAGGCGCCGGGGGAAGCGGTGGCCCCCCTGCAGCGCGAGGAGAGCATCGGCTTTACCATGGGCACGGTGGCGCGAGTCGTCGCCGAGGGGCCCGCTGCCGGCGCGGCCGTGGCTGCGGTCATGCAGGAGCTGGACCGGCTCACCGTGCTTCTCGACCGCTTTCGCCCCTTCGGGGACGTGGCCGCGCTGAACGGGTCGGGCGGGGAGTGGGTGACCGTCTCCGCCGAAGTGCTGGCGCTGCTGGAGGAGGCCGTCCGCCTGGCGGAGCTTTCGGGCGGCGCCTTTGACCCCACCGTGGCGCCCGTGGTGGACCTGTGGGGGTTCGTCGAGGAAGGGACGTATCCGGAGGAGGAGGCCCACGAGCACCACGGTCACGGAGATGAGGCTCGCCCACACGGCGTTCCGGCCGGCGAGCCGCCGGGCGTGCTGTCCGGCACAGGGTCCGGTGACGCGGCGGAGAGTGCCGCCGGCGGTGAGAGCGGCCAAGGGCCGGCCCGCTCCGGCACGTCGCCGACGCGCCTCATCGGCTACGCTCCCCCGGATCCCGGGGAGCTCGCGGCCGCGCTGGCGCGGGTGGATTTCCGCGGCCTTGAGATCGACGCCGAAAACAGCCGGGCCCGGCTGGCCCGGCCGGGACAGGCCATCGACCTGGGCGCCATCGCGAAGGGATACGGCGCGGACCGGGCCGTGCAGCTCCTTAAGGAACACGGGGTCGTGCGGGCCCTGGTGGACTTGGGCGGAGACGTCTACGCCCTGGGCACCCGGCCCGACGGCACGCCCTGGAGGCTGGGGATCCGGCATCCTCGACGCGCCGGGCAGATCCTGGGCATCCTGCACGTGAGCGACGCGGCAGTGGCCACCTCCGGCGATTACGAGCGCTACTTCGAATACGAAGGAGTCCGCTATTCGCACATCGTCGACCCCCGCACCGGCTGGCCGGCGATGGAGCTCGCGAGCGTCACGGTGGTGGCTCCCCACGGCGTGTGGGCGGACGCTTTGTCGACGGCCGTCTTTGTCCTGGGGAAAGAAGAAGGCCTCGCCCTCCTGGAGTCGCTCCCGGGCGTGGAGGGGATCCTCGTCGACAAGGATCTGAACGTGTTGATCACCAGCGGGCTCGAGGGTAAAGTCGACCTCTTGGAGGGCCAGTGATATGTGGGCACGGGGGTCTGCCGCCGCTTCCGCAAGTGCGGGCGCAGGCTCGCTGCCGGTGGCCGGGTTCGGGCGCGGTCGGGGGGCGCCCGCACCGGCCGCAAAGGCCGGAGGCGCCGCCGCGGGCTGGAGCGCCCGGGACGTCGCCCGGCTGGGCGTGTTCTTGGCGCTGGCGACCGCGCTCCACATCTTCGAAGCGCAGCTTCCCGCTCTGCCGATCCCCGGTGCCAAGATCGGGCTGGCCAACCTGGTTTCCATGTTCGCCCTCTACGCTTGGGGCTTTCGCGAAGCGCTGTTGATCGTCGTCATGCGGCAGCTGGTTGGTTCCCTGGTGACGGGCACCCTCTTTGCGCCGGCATTTGTCTTCGGGCTGACGGGCGGCGTGGTGAGTGTCGCCGTGATGGCGCTGGTGCTTCGCCTGGCCGGCGCCCTGGGACCGGTGGCCGTCAGCCTGATGGGCGCGACCGCCCACAACGTGGGGCAGCTCCTGGCCGCGTGGGCCATGCTGGGACAGGCGCAGGTGTTCTACTATCTCCCTTATCTCCTGTGGTTCGCCGTGCCCAGCGGCGCTCTGGTGGGCGTGGCGGCGAAGAGGCTTCTGCCCTTCGTGTCGCTGGCGGCGGGGACAGGTCGAGCCGGGGCCGAAGCCGCCGGCCGGCGGCTCTTTGAGCTGAAGGCAGCCTGGCTCACCGGGACGGTGCTGGTGGCCATTGGGGCCGGCCTCGCCCTTTCAACGCTCTGGCAGCCCGCCGCAGTGGCTCATCCCCAAGCCAAAGTCACGGTCAACGGCGAGGTGTACGCCGTCCTGCCGCTGGAGGGCGAAGGCCGCCACGAGCTCGTCCTCGGCAGTGAGCGGATGGTCATCGAATACCGGGACGGCAGAGTGCGCGTCGCCGAATCCACCTGCCGCAACCAGGTCTGCGTCGGCACCGGCTGGATCGGCCACCCCCGGGAAGCCATCGCCTGTGTCCCCTTCCAAGTGCTCATCACCATCGTGGGCCAAAGCCCTTCGGATACAGCCGAACCCGAATACGACGCCCTGCTCTATTGAGCTGCAGTGTGTGTTGTTTATCGGATTCCGCTAGGCTGGAGTCCTATTTGAGCGGCAGCAAGTCGCAGGCTTTACGGAACTGCAGCGAACTGCGGTCTCTGGAATCGCGGCCTTTCCGTCCCCCTGTTTGTCCAGCGAAACGGAGTGAGCGGCTCAGGTTCGTATTGTGAAAGTGCCCACGAGTCATCAATCGGCTCGCATATGGGCGGCTTCAGCGTTCTTCTTGCCCAAAAATGGGCAAGAGAGTGGTCTCGGCTGCCCAGAACCGGGCAAGGGCGGTCGCGAGGGGCCGGACGCGCCCGGCAGGGCCGCTGTCGTTTCGTCTATGTCCCAGCTAAACGAGGTACCCAGAACCGGGCCGCATTGTGAAAGTGCTCACAAGTCATCAAGCTCCCCGCCGGTGGGCGGCCGGGAGGATCTCCATGCTCACAAATGGGCGACAAGAGCCTCGTCTCCGCCCAAGAACGGGCAGCACCCGGGCGTCGAGCCCGCGAGAAGCATGAAGCAGCGGCAGCGCTCCTGACGGCGGCGCCGCCGTCACCTCGCGCGGTCCACGGCCATGGGCCGGGCTCAGAGCCAGAGCCAGGCGACCAGGGCCAGGGCGGCGCAGGCCGCGAGGAAGGCGGCGTCCGCCGTGCGGAACTGCAAGGGATGGAGCCGGGTGCGGGGCCTTCCCGGCACGTACCCCCTGGCTTCGAGGGCGAGGCCGAGTTCGTCCGCCTGCCGCAGAGCCCCGGCGAAAAGGGGGACGATGATGGGGGCCAGCGACAGCGCCCGCTTCAAGGGACGGTCTTCGATGCCGATTCCCCGGGCCTTCTGCGCCAGTTGGATCCGCTGGGCTTCCGCGGAGAGCACAGGGATAAAGCGCAAGGCGATGCTGGTCACCATGGCCAGTTCGGACACCGGGACCCGCACGAGGCGAAAGGGCCCGAGGATCCAGCCGAGGGCATACGCCAGATCCAGCGGCTTCGTTACCGCCGTCAGCAGCGTCGTCGCTCCGACGATGAGGACCAGCCGCATGCCGAGGACGGTTCCCCGGACGAGCCCCCTGTCCGTCAGCGTGAGCGGGCCCAGCTGCGCGAGGGGCTCCCCGGGCGAGAAGAGCCCGTTGACGACCACCGTAAAGAAGAGCAGGAAGCTGATACCCCGCACCGCGGCGGTGAGCCGGGCCAGGGGGATTTTGCCGTACGCCGCCGCGAGGAGGAGCAGGGCGGAAATCGCGGCGTATCCCCACCAGGATTCGAGGGCAAAGACGCCGGCGAGCAGGAAAAGGGTTCCGAGGGTCTTCGCCCGCGGGTCGAGAGGGTGCAGTGGACCAGGAACGTCGAGATAGCCCCTGTGGGGGCCGCTCCCGGCGGTCCGGTTTTTTTGCCGGCGGCGGTGGCTGTGGCCGGCGCTTCCGGTGTTCCCGCTGTCGCCGCCGTTCCCAGTACTCTCAGTGCCCTCGGTGCTTCCGATGCGGCCGGCGCTCCCGCTGTTTCCGGTTTCCCCGGCGCTCCCGGCGCAGCGAGCGGGCGCCGTGATCCCCGAAATCCCTGCACTCCGAGGACCCTCTGCGTTCCCTACGCTCCGTGCGTTCCCTAGGCTTCCGGCGGTGCCGGTGGCTCGGGCAACAGCCCCTGCGACCGCCGCAGCGGCTTCCTCCACGTCAAAGAGCGGGTAAGGCACTTCCAGGCCTTGCTCGCAGAGATGCCGGAGAAAGGCCGAGGGCGCGGGCTCGTCCAGCCCGAGCCGTTCGACCAGCGCCTTCTCGCGAAAGAACGCCGCGGGCCGGCCGAAGAAGACGGCTTCTCCTTGCGACAGCGCCAGGAGGCGGTCGGCTCTCGCCCCGGCAAAGGCCATGTCGTGGGTGACGAGGATCACCGGGGCGTGGTGCGCCCGGCGCCAGGCATCGAGCTGGTCCAGGATGCGGCGGGCGGTGGCCGGGTCCAGGCCGGCCGTGGGTTCGTCGAGGAGCAGCGCCCGGGGCGACAGGGCCAGGGCGACGGCGATGGCCACCGCTCGCTGCTCGCCTCCGGACAGGTGGAACGGCGAGCGCTTGAGGTAAACGTCGGGCGGCAGGCCTACGTCGTGCAGGGCCCGGGCTACCCGCTCGTCGATCTCCTGAGGGGATAGGCCCATCCGCTTGAGGGAAAAGGCGATCTCGGCCTCCACCGTCTGGTTGAAAAACTGCCGCTCCGGCTGCTGCAAGACCAGCGCGATCTCGGCACGCACCGGGCCGTGCCCCGGCTGGCCCGCGCCGGGCGCCTGGGTCCGCGGGTCTCGCCGGGCGGGATCGGCGCCGAACACGCGGATGGCTCCCCGTTCGGGGCGGTCGAGGCCCGCGAGGAGCAGGAGCAGCGTGCTCTTGCCGCTACCGCTGGGGCCCACCAGAGCGCAGAGCTCTCCCGGACCGACGGAGAAGGAGACGGAGCGAAGAACCGGCCGTTCCCCGTCGTAGGAAAACGCGACGTCCCGGGCTTCGATGCTCATGGCACCACCGCCTTGAGGACGGCGTCAGCCAGGGAACGCACGTCCAGCGGCACGTCCGGAAGCGGCAGGCCGCGCCGCCTGAGCGCCAGGGCCAGCTGGACCGCGGCCGGCGGCTCCAGGCCGGCGGCGGAGATCAGTTCTGCTTCGCTTAGAATTTCATCCGGCGGGCCGCACGCCGCCAGCCTGCCCCGGTGAACCAGGGCGACGCGGTCGGCCCGGGCGGCTTCGTCCATGTCATGGGTGATCTGGACGATCGCCACGGAGCGGGCGGAGATCCGCAAGAGCGCTTCCTCCAGCTGTCGCTTGGCCTGCGGGTGGAGCATGGCCGTGGCTTCGTCCAGGATCAAGCATTTGGGCTCCATTGCCAGGGCGCCGGCCACGGCCACCCGCTGCTTTTCGCCCCCGGAAAGCGCCGAGACCGGGCGCTTGGCCAGATGGGAAATGCCCAGCGTCGCCAGGGCGTTCTCCACCCGCCGGCGGATCTCGTCGCTGGGAAGTCCCAAGTTTTCGGGCCCGATGGCGACGTCCTCTTCGACGGTGGCGGCGATGAGCTGCGTTTCGGGGTTTTGAAAGACGATGGCCGCATCGCCGTGCTCTCGCACCACCCGGCCGGAAGTGGGCTGGAGAAGGCCCGCCATCAGCTTGGCCAGGGTGGACTTGCCCGAGCCGGACGCCCCGATGATGGCCAGGCGTTCTCCAGGCGAAACGGTGAGCGAGACGCCGGAGAGAGCCGGCGTGTCCGCACCGGGGTAGAGATACGTCACGTCTTCCAAGGTGATCAGCGCGGAAGCCTTAAAGGCCCCCGGGAAATCTTCCCGCGCTCCGGTCATCTGGCATCGTCCTCGAAGGGTGATCGCTGGTGCCTCGTAAAATTTGAACGCCTCGACGGCGGAAATGTCAATCGGTCTGCAGCAGGAGGCTTACATTCGTGAGAATTTCCGCACCGGCACGGAATTCACCTTTGTAGAGTCTTCATCTTGTCCCCTGCGCGGCGGGTCTCACCAAAGGCGCTGCCAGGCCGCCGTTGGCAAGAAGGAAGCCGCCGCCCTACTATATTGATTGAAGAGATTGATTGAAGAGCCGTTTCTCAAGTTCGGCGCAGGACGACTCAACGAGAGAAATGGTTTCGCCGCAGTATCGGTCCCGTAGACGTGAAGCGGCGATGTGACAGCGGTCGAGCCATTGGGTGCAAAGTCAAATCACCGGTAGCGGCCATAGGCATCTGGGGCGAGGGAAGGGAGCGCGGTACAGATGTACGAGGGCGTTACCGTTCTTGACTTTGACCACAGCTACCAATGGCAGTCTTTCCTCAATGAGCAGGCCGTCGAGTGGATCGACCTCTCGGATCTTCCCGGCACCAAGCGGTACTGCTCCCTCGAGACCCTGGCTGTCATCCGGCGGAGGCTCGGCCGGCGCCGGCGGCGGGGCGTCACGTTGATCGGGAGCGGGAGCTACCATTACGTCACCTACCTCCTCCTGGCGGAGATCGAGACGCCCTTTTCCCTCGTGCTTTTCGACTACCACACCGACATGATCGAAAGCCCGGACGAGAGCCTCATCACCTGCGGGTCGTGGGTGCTGAAGGCGCTGGCGGAACTACCCATGCTCAAACAGGTGGTGATTGTCGGCGCCCGGAGCGACGCGGCCAAGGCGATCCCGCCCGCTTTCGGCCCGGAGCTGAGACGGAAAGTCTCCATCTTTGGACCGGTCACCGGCGAGAATGCGAAGATCATCCTTCCTGCCGTCATGTCCCGCCTTACCACTCGGGATGTCTATATAAGCGTCGACAAGGACGTCCTCGACCCCGCGGATGCCGTCACCGACTGGGAACAGGGCTCGATGAAGCTGGACGTCGTGACGGAGCTGATCCGGTTCATCGCCAGCCGGCGCACGCTGCGCGGGGCGGACATCTGCGGTGAATACCCGGTGTCGCCGGTCGAAAGGTACAGCCCGGCGCACCGGGCCGCCGCGCGAATCAACCAGCGGGCGAACCGCCTGCTCCTGGAAGCCTTCCGCAGCGCGGATCGAAGCTGGCTGCCGCTCACCTCGTGAGGGAGGACGGGAGGTTGCCGCCGACCGCCGCGCTAATTATAATAACTTAGATCGGATCTATAGGATTTAGGGAGACAGGTCGAGACAACAGGACGCCGGGAAACCCGGCGCGGGGAGGAGACGGAGCGATGGCGGCAAGGATCCAACCGCTGACGGTCCTGACGGTGACGGCGGTTCTTTCGCTCGCGGGGCTGTGGTGGCTTCTGGGCGTGTTCGGCGCGATGATGCTGGTGGGGGCCATCCGGCCGGAGGCAAACCTCCTGGACCGCTGGGTCTCGGTGCTCAGCGGGACGGAGCAGCGCACCACGCTGCATCCCAAGCGCTTTGCGGCCGGCATGGGCGGAGCGATGCTCCTGGGCGCCGCCCTGGCGGGGATCGCGGGCGCGGGCGTTCTGGCCCTGGTGCTCGCCGCCCTGACCTTCGCGGCTGCGGCGCTGCAGGCCAGCGTCCAGTTCTGCATCGGCTGCTGGATCTACAACACCGCGGTTCTGCCGTGGATGCAAAAAGCGCGAGGGCAGGCGGGATAAGCGGGACGCAGTTCGATTTCCGGACCAGAACCTCCGCTCGCGGGTCTTGACCAATCTTGACCAATGGTGGTAAGATGAAGGCGAAAGGTCAGGAAAGGTCAGATCCGCGAGAGGGAGGTCCCGAAGCCATGAGATTTCTCGTTCCCAGGCCCATGGATATCTGGACGGAGATGGATGAGTTCTTCAACCGGGCGTTCCAGTTCCCGGCGTTCGCTTTTGCTCCCTTCGCCCTCACCCCGCCGGTGGACGTCGAAGAGACCGACGAGGCGTACATCGTCACGGCGGAGCTTCCGGGCTTTGACAAGAAGGACATCGAGATCGAGCTTCGCAACAACGTCCTCATCATCAAGGGCGAGAGGGTGCAGAACGAAGGCAGGCGGTTCCTGCGCCGGGAGCGGGCCAGCAGCGTGACCCGGTTCGAGCGCCGCATCCAGCTCCCCGGCGAGATCGCCCACGACCGGGTGACCGCTGAATTCAACAAGGGTGAGCTGGTGATCACGCTGCCCAAGGCGGACGCGGAGAGACGGTGGAGGATCGCGCTCAACTAGCCTCCGGTCGCCGGGACGAGAGCGAGCCCGGGACGCCGGCGTTTAGGTGGCCGGCGTCCCGGGCTTTTTGTTCGCTTCCCAGCCCTTGCCGTCAGCACACAGGTCTTGTAGAATGGAGGCCTGTCTGCCCGGGCCGGTCACCGCGTAAACCCGTAGACCTCGAACTCGTACACCACGAGATTCTTGTTGAACTCCAGCGACGTGGGTTTGCTCACGTACAGCCGGACGTGCCGGCCGGTGGCCGGCTGGATCTCTCGCTCGACGATACTCTGCGTGTTGCCTTCCACCCGGTCGACGGTGGTCCAGTTCACCCCGTCGCGGCTCACTTGCAGTTCAAAGTCGGCGGCGTTGAGAGGGCCTTCGGAGGGACCGCCCAGCAGCGAGCTGCTCCCGGCCAGTCTCACTGCCCAGCCGGTGAGGGTGTACTCGTCTCCCAGGTCGACGGCGAGCCAATAGGGCGCGCCGCGGTTCGAAGACCAGCTGGTGTTGGGGTCGCCGTCCACGGCCCGGACGGCCCGCGCCTCATCGGCGCTGGCCGTCACGGGCCGCTGGGCGGCGACGTTCGCGGCTCCGGTGTACTCGATCACCATCGAGCGGACCTTTTGCGCCAGGCCGGCCCCGTCGATGGCTGTCGTTCCCGTGTACGCCCACGATTCGCCGTCGAAGTCGGCAGTTTCATAGAAGGTGACCATGTGGCCGCGCTCGATCGCGAGCCGCTCAACGCGGGCGAGGTCGAACCCTTTGGCCGCCAGCTCCTCCAGCTGGTACCTGCCGGGGATAAGGGTTCCCACCTCGGTTCCGTCCGCCGTCTCAAACACCGCGGCACCCAGGTACTCTGCCTTGTTGACGTACCACGGGCGGTACGGATCGACGATGGCCCAGAAGGCCGGCTTCAGCTGGCCGTACCTGTCGATCAGAAGCGGGTGGTCGGGCCGGTTGGGCTGCGGGTAGTTGTTGAGCCAGCTGCGGCGGTCGGTGGTCCCCCAGAACGACACCCGGTCGATGACGTGGTGGTACTCCAGGAAAACCCGGAAGATCTCGGCGTACCGCTCCGCCTGCCGCTCGAGCATGCTCTCGGGCAGGCCGGTGGGGTAGCGGTTGCTCCGGTCCGACCATTCGTAGACGCTGATGTCGAGCTCGGTGATGTTCACCCGCAGGCCCAAGGAGGCGTACTTCTCGATGGCCTGGCGGATCTGTTCGGCCGACGGGTAGTAAAGGTTCCAGTGGCCCTGCATGCCGACGCCGTGGACCGGTACGCCCTTGTCCAGCAGGTCCTTGAGAAGCTGGTAGATGCGGTCGCGCTTTCCCGGATCGGTGCTGCTGTAGTCGTTGTAGAGGAGCATCGCCCGGGGATCGACTTCGTGGGCGATGCGGAACGCGTGCTCGATGTAGTCTTCGCCTATGATCTCCAGCCACGGCGAACGGCGCAGCTGCCAGACGCCGCCGTACTGCTCGACCGCCTCGTTCACCACGTCCCACTGGTAAATGCGGCCGGCGTAGCGCCCGGCCACGCTGCGGATGTGCTCCTCCATGATCTGGAGCAGCTCCTCGCGCGTGCGGCGAGTGCCGTCGGGCCGCTGCCACACCCAGAGGGGCGTCTGGCTGTGCCACACCAGCGTGTGGCCGATGAGCTTCATGCCGTTCTGCTCGGCGAAGCGGGCCAGCTGGTCCGCGGCGTTGAAATTGAACCGCCCCGGAGCGGGCTGGACGGACTGCCACTTCATCTCGTTTTCAGGCGTGAGGGCGTTGTAGAGGTGAGCCATCAGGTCCTCCACTTCCGAGTAGTAGAGGCCCGTGGCAAAGCCGATCAGAAACTTGTCGGCGTAGATCTCTTTCAGCGAAGGAATGCCCCGGGTGTTCCGGTAAGGCCCGGAGCCGGCGGCGGCCTGATCCTGCGCCTCCGGTTGCGCAGCGGCCGGCGCGGCCGCCCCGGCGACGACCAAAGCCAAAAGGCTCAAGAGAAGCGACAACACCTGCGGCAACCCCGTGCGTCTCAGGCGCATCTACATCCTCCCCACAAGCTGATCTTAAGAGTGAAAACGTTTCACCGCTGCCAAAAGCTTCTACTCCGGCGAGGGGATCTCCTGGTCGGGGGCCCGGGCCGGGACGCGCCCCGGACCGCGGGAGTGGAGACGGGAAGAGTTCGGCGGAAAGCCCCGTCGTCGTCCCAAAGCAAATCACGCCGCAAGACCCGCGGGGCGTTTCCCGGGGCCTGCGGCGGATGGGTCACTCACTCTTGCGGCAGGGGAGAAAACGGACGCGGCGTTCCGGGAGCCGGGGGCGCGCCGCGATCCCGGTGCGTCACGACGTCCGCCCGAGGTGCGCGATGCCCACGACCTTCTTGAGCGGGATGACAAAACCGATGCCGTGTCCCGGCTTGTCCAGTTCCACCTTGTGCTGGATCGATTCCAAGATCCGGTCGGTCTTTTCTTCCGGGGTCACGATGAGGACCAGGTCCTTGGCGGGCTCGATGGGAATGCCGAGGAACGTCCCCTTCTCGTGGATCCCGCTGCCCCTGCCCAGCACCACGGTGGCTCCCTCCGCCCCTCCTTCGCGGGCGGCGTCGATGACGTCCTCTGCCGCACCCCGATTCACAATGGTGACGATGAGGTCAAACGCCTGGTTGTTCAACTCTCTCGGACTCTGCATCCAAGGCCCTCCTCTTTCGTGCGTAAAGCACCCCGACGACCAGCACGCTTAGTATGGGCGCGAGCAGCACAAAGGCTACCAGCCCGAAGCCGTCGATCACGGGATTCCTGTCGGGAAACGCCGCGGCGACGCCCAGCGCCAGCGCGACGATGAACGAGACCGTCATGGGCCCCGTGGCCGCGCCCCCCGAGTCGTACGCGATGCCGACAAAGTCCTTGTCGCAGAAGGGGATCAAGGCCAGGCCCACAAGGTGCCCGGGCACCAGCAGCAGCCACAGCGGGATTCCCAAAATAGTGCGGGTAATCGCCAGCGCGACGGAGACGCCCACCCCGATGGCCAGCGTCCAGAGGACCAGGCCCCGGGGGATGGCGCCTCCCGACGTATTATACACCTCGTCCGCCAAGAGCTGTACCGCCGGCTCCGCGAACGTCGCGAGGAACCCCAGGGCAAAGCCGATGGGCACCAGCCACCACGGCGACCATTTGACCGCGACTGAGTAGCCCAAAGCCTCCCCCACCGGGATGAAGGCCACCTCCACCCCTTGCAGGAACAGGAGCAGGCCTACCGTGGCGAAAAAGAAACCGCGCAGCTTGGCCCGGAGCTCCTTGCGGTTCATGCGCAGCATCGTCACCTGGGTGATCAAAAGGAGGACGAAGATGGGGCCGATGGCCGCGAGGACCACCTTCAGCGTTTCGTCGATGTCTCGGAAGAGCGCCTGGAGGATTTCCATCGTCAGCGGATACCTCCGAGCAGCACCCCGAGGAGGAGCACCGCGATGACCGGTCCGATTGAGGCCAGGGCCACCACGCCGAAGCTGTCCTCCACTCCCTTGGCCCTGCCGAGAACGGAGACGACACCTACGTTAAATGCGATGATGAACGGTACCGAAAGCGGCCCCGTAGCCGCGCCTCCCGAGTCATATGCAATGCCTACGAATTCCGGCGGGGCAAGGAAGATCAAGATGAAGCTCAGCAGGTAGCTGGGGACCAAGAGCCAGATCAGCGGGATCTGAAAGGCCGTGCGCACCATGCCCAGTCCCGTGAAGACCGCCACGCCGAGGACGATGGCCCACACCAGCGAGCCGGGGGGAAGGAACCCGGGCGCCGCTTGGTTCACCTGCGCTTCCATCACCCGGACGTTGGGCTCGGCAACGGTGATCGCAAGCCCGATGATGACGCCGAACACGATGAGAAGGACCAGCGAGCGGTAGCCGGGCAGCTGGGCGCCCAATCGTTCGCCGAAAGGAACGATGCCTGCCCGGGCGCCGAACAAGAACAGCACTAAGCCGGCGAGGGCCATGAGGCTGCCTAAGATGACCACGGAGACCTCGGTGACGTCGAATTCGATCAAGGTCAGTCGCAGGACGATCAAGAGCGCGACGATAGGTGCCGTAGACTTGAAAACCTCTGCCAGCGTTTCACGCCATAGCGACAACATCGATCGCCGACCCCCGCCCTCCTTGTTAGATGTTCGCGGCGCTCTTTCAGCCGCACCTAAAGTGTATTCGTGAAGCACAGGGCTCACCCTTTCTGGTTCCGGAACGCCGGGCCTGCGGTCCAGCTGGTTTGGCATCATCGACATGGTATAATGATATAAGACTTGTGCTATGATGCCGCTCCGGAGGAGGTGTCCGTGTGCGCCGCCCAGGAGCCTTGTTCCCGGTAGGGCGATTGGCTGGACCCGAAGACGTGGTCGACCGGCAGGAGTTCATCGAGGATACGGTGCGGGAGCTTCTCAGCGGGCAGAGCATCCTCGTCACCGGGCCGAGGCGCATCGGAAAGAGCAGCGTGGCCCTGGAGATCCTGCGGCGTCTCAAGGCGCAAGGGTGCCACGGGGGCAGGATCGACCTCTTTTACGTCGCTTCCGTCGAGGAGTTCGCGTCGCTCCTTTGGCAGCTCGTCCTGGAACAGCGCTTTGGCCCCAGCCGGGCCGTGATCCGCACGCTCAAGGGCATCCAGGAGCGAATCCGCCATATCGTCTTGACGCAGAGCATCGGGGATTTCGACGTCGAAATCCAGTTCCCCCTGCACGGGGAGGCGCCCCGGCCCGACGAGGCATTGGCCCTGGCCCTGGAGTACGCGGACCGCTGGGCGGCGCGGCAGGGAGCGCCCTTCGTGGTGCTGCTGGACGAGTTCCAAGAGCTCGAGCGGCTGGGCGGCACGCCGTTGATCAAGAAGCTCCGCTCGATCTTCCAGGCCCAGGAGCGCTGCACGTACTTGCTCTTGGGAAGCCAGGAATCCACGTTGAAAACGCTCTTTAGCGACCGGAGGCAGGCGTTTTACCGCTTCGCCTCTATTAAAGCGCTGCCCCCGGTGCCCGGCGAAGCGTGGCTCGAATACCTGCGGGGCAAGTACGAGTCGGTGGGCATCAAGACCAGCACCGTGGCCTTGGAGATCATGATCCGGGAGACGGGCGGGCATCCCTTCGGCATGATGCAGCTGGCCAACGCCGTCTACCTCCGCTGCCTGCCACGGCAAAAGCCTGCCGTCTCCGCAGAGCTGGTCCTGGCCACGCTGGAAGAAGACGTCCTCGCCCGCCTCACCCCTATCTACGAAAAGGAGTGGGAAGATGTCCGAAAGGTGAAGCAGGCGCCTGAAGTGGTTCAGGCCCTGCTGGCTGAAAGACCCCCCTACGGGCTGGGGATTCCTTCGGGACGGGTCACGGAGATTCTCAGCCGCCTCCAGGAGCAGGGCGTCATCGCCCGGATGGACCGGGGGCGCTACGCCTTTGTGGAGGCGCTCTTCGCGAAGTGGCTCAAGCGGCAGCTGGGGATGGAGTAGTGCGAGGCACATCCCGTAGGCAAGGGCAGGTCAAAGGGCACCAAGAGGGGAAGGCGCTTCCGTTTCGAAATCCGGGAGTGATGCGACCGCCGGGGGTCGGGAGACTAGCCCGGGCTCTTTTCGTCAAGCCGGGCAGAGAGGTGTTGGATGCATGACGTACTTCCCGGCCGGTTTTCCCGTCGTGTGGCTCGTTGCGCTCGCACTGTCTGGGGCTTCGCATCACGCCCACCGTGGACCTGCGGCCCCGGGCTGCGCAGCAAGGACAGGTGACCAAAGAGCTCGAGACCGCGGCCAGCAACCCGCTCTCCTTCCTGACCAACGTCTTCAGTTCGCTGCTCTCCGACGGCATGTTCACCATCGAGCTGGAGGTGGAGCCCAGCGAGGCCCTGTTCTTCACTCTGGACGCCATCCAGAGGACCAGCGGTGGCTTCTTCGGCACGGGGATCGGGTTTGCGTCGCCCATGCGGACGGGCGGGCCGCAGGGGGTGACGCTGCGGCTCACCGCGGGCACCCAGGTGGACCTGTTCGGCCGGACGTCGCTCCCGTTCGAACTCAACGCCGACGTCATCTTCCCGACGGGGGAGAGCGCGGGCGGCGGCTCGCACGTGCGGGTGGCGATCACGACGGGGTTTGATCTTTTCCAGCAGTGAGGCCCTGCTCCGCCACGTAGCGGGCCACGCCGGCGGCGATGGCCCGGGCGATCCGGTCGCGGTACGCCTCCGTGGCGATGAGCTCGCGGTCGCGCGCGTTGGTCATGAAGCCGATCTCCACCAAGGCTCCGGGCATGGTGGTGAGGCGCAGGACGCGGTAGCTGCCCGGCAGGGGATCCCGGTAGTTTTCGGGATCCACCTTGATCAGCTCTTCCTGGATGATGCTGGCCAGGCGCTCGCCCTGGGTCGAGCCGGGGAAGTAGAAGGTCTGCGCCCCGAAGCACTCGGGGTGCCCCGGAATGCGGTTCACGTGAAGGCTCAGGAAAAGATGGGCGCCCGCCTCGTTGGCGGCCCGGGCGCGGTCGTCCAGGGAGAGGAACACGTCGTCGGCGCGGGTCAGGAGGACCCGGGCGCCGGCGGCCTCCAGCACCGCCCGGACGCGGTTGGCCATGTCCAGGTTGATCTCTTTCTCGATCAAGTCGTCGGGGAAGTGGCAGACGCCCCGGTCGGCGCCGCCGTGGCCGGGGTCGAGGACGATGAGCAGGTCTTTCAGGACGCCGTTCGCCAGCGGTCCGGGGGGCAGCTCAAGAACGGGCTGGCCCGGCCCGCTCCCGGTCGCGGGGCGGCCGAGACCCTTCAACAGGGCGAAAGAGCCGCCCAGGAGTTCGAAAGCGCCCAGCAGGGCGCCCAAGCAGAAGCAGCAGATAAACACCGAGGCGAGAAAGACGAGGCGGCGTGCCGACACCGCCAGGAAGAAAGCCTGCCGTTGGCGCACCACAGCAACACCCCGGCGAATTACCTATGCCGGGGCGGGCCGCGATTATGCGCAGAACCGGCGGGCAAAAGGCCCCGGCGCCGGTGCCGGGGCCTTTTGGGTGCCTCGCTCGGTGCTCTGGGTGCAGCCGTCACCGGAAGAAACCGCCGTGACGGCGCGTCCGTTTACAGGTTCTGCAGGTGTTCGATGATGAACCAGATCACCACGATGAGACCGATCAACGAAAGCATGCTGACACGCTCCTTCCCCGTGCCGGCTGCTGGCCGGTGGTCATACTGGCTTCCCTGGCGACGATCCGCCGCAGCGGCCTATTCTACGTAACTTCCAGAAAATGCGCTCACATTCCTTCACAGGTGAGAAACCGGAATCACACCCATCTTAACCTCTGCTCAGGCCGGGCCTGTGTGACCCGCATCACGAAACCGGCGGCAGGATCCACCGGGCCAGGGCCCAGGCGGTATAGCCTGCGGCGAGGGCGAGGACGACGGGCCACTTTCGCCAGGCGGCGGCGGCGGTGGCCAGGATCGCCGCGGCTACCGCGGGCCAGGAGGCGCCCGGATCCTGCGGCAGTCCCGTCACCACGATCGCGCCGAAAAGCCCGAACGGCAGATAGTGCAGCGCCCGCCCCAGCGCGCCTTTGGGCTCGCTCACTGCGAAGAAGCCGAGCACGCGGCTGCCCATGGTCAGGACGCTCATGGCCAGGATCATGAGGATGAGAGAGTCACTCATCGGGCGCGTCCACCGCCTTCGGGTGCCCGCCCGCGCCCTGAGAGCCCAGAGCCTTCTCCGCAGCCAGGCCCACGGCGGCGGCCAGGACGCCGCCGGCGGGGATCGCCCACTCCGCTCCCAGCCAGCGCCGGCCGATCGCGGCTGCGGCGATCCCGCTTGCGGCTGCCAGGAGCTCGCTCCCGCTGCGGGTCATGCCGGCGAGGATGGCCACAAAGAGCAGCGGGAAGACGAGGTCGAGGCCGAGGCCCAGCAGCGCGGGGGCCGCTTGGCCGGCGAAGTAGCCGACCACGGTAGAGAGGTTCCACGTGGCGTAAAGGTACAGGTTCGCGCCGAGGAAAAAGCCGTGCGCGCCGGGTTCGCGGCGGTAGCGGCCCCAAGCCAGCGCGAAGCTCTCGTCGGTCATCAAGGGGCTCAAGAGCAGCTTGGCCCAGGCCGGCAGCCGCCGGGTGTACGGAGAGAGCGAGGCGCCCATCAGCACGTGCCGGATGGTGAGAATGGCCGAAGCCGCCACCACCGTGTACGGCGCCGCGCCTACGGCCAGCATCTGGGCCGCCACCAGCTGCGCCGCGCCCGAGTACACCAACAGCGACATCGCGCTGGCTTCGAAAAGGGAGAGGCCGGCCCGCTGGCCCAAGGCGCCGAAGAGGACGCCGAACGGGACGTAGCTCAGCGCGATCGGCGTCGCGTCGATGAAGACGCTCCGGAGCGGGACGGGGCGAAGAGAGCCGGCCATCGGGAGCTTTCACCCCGCGAAGACGATGGTCTTGTTGCCGTGCACGAGGATGCGGTCCTGGATATGCCAGCGGACCGCCCGGGCGAGGACCGTCCGCTCGATGTTGCGGCCGATGGCCTTGAGCTGGGCTACGTCGTTGCGGTGGTCGACGCGGGCCACGTCCTGTTCGATGATGGGCCCGGCGTCCAGCTCCTCGGTGACGTAGTGCGCCGTGGCGCCGATGATCTTCACGCCCCGCTCGTAGGCCTGCTCGTACGGCCGCCCGCCTACGAACGCCGGCAAGAACGAATGGTGGATGTTGATGATCCGGTTGGGGTAGTGCTGGATGAAGTCCCCCGTGAGGATCTGCATGTACCGGGCGAGGACGATGAAGTCGACCCGGCCCTCCATGAGCTCCAGGGCTTTCTCTTCCTGCTGGCGCTTGGTCTCCTTGGTGATGGGCAGGTGGTAGAAGGGGATGCCGAACGACTCCACCGTCTCCCGCAGGGTGTCGTGGTTGCTGATGACCATGGGAATCTCCGCGCGAAGGTCGCCCCAGCGCCACTGCCAAAGGAGCTCCAGCAGGCAGTGATCCTCTTTGGAGACGAAGACCGCCATGCGCTTGATGTGGTCGGCGTAGGCGAAGCGCCAGTCCATCTGGTACGCGGCGGCGACCTGCTGGGCGAACTCCCTTTCGATCCGGGCCCGGTCGCCGTTCACCCACTCGGCGTCGAACTCGAGGCGCATGAAGTACGTGCCCTCTTCCGGGTGCGTCGAGTACTGGTCGAGCTGCACGATGTTCGCGCCCCGCTCAAAGAGAAACCCCGAGACCGACGCGACGATCCCCGGCCGGTCGGGGCAGGAAATCAGCAGGCAGGCGCGCCGGGACAGCGGCATGTGCATCCACTCCTACTACTGTTCGCTTTTTAATCGGGTTTCCGATGCTCAAGAATGTAGCTATTAGCGATAGTCCGGAGGCTTCCTGCCGAGGGCTCGACCTCTTGGCCGGCTGCGGCAGTCTGACCAGCGTCGACATCAAGCCCGGCATCTGCGAGCTCTTCGCCTATCGCCAGCGGCGGGAGGGCCACCCCAACCCGGCGACGGTGGTGTGCGTCGACATCATGGCGGACACGCTGCCATCGTCGAACGGCTGGACGACCAGTTCGCGGGCGGGTACATCTTCTGGGCGCGAAAGGAAAACCCGTGATCCCGGAAGCGAAAGAGAGCGAGGTCGGCGAAGCGTGGAATACCAACAGATCATCACCGGCGGCGGCGAGGATATCGGGCAGTAAGAGGCGGAGGGGGAGCGTCCCTGCGGGGAGCTCCCCCTCCGTCCGTGTGCTGTCCAAAACTCAAGCCCGGCGGCGCCAGCCTCACGCCCCCGGCGGGGTGTAGCGCACGTCGACCCACTTGGCGTCGGACTTGCCGCTTTCGACCGCCTTGTGGATGAAGTGCACGCCGCGGGCGCCGTCGTACACCGTGGGGAAGTCGGTGTCGAGGGGGTGCGGCGTCTCGCCCGCGATCTTGGCGGCGATGGTGCGGGCGGCGCTCCGGTAGATGTTGGCGAACGCCTCGATAAAGGCCTCGGGGTGCCCGGCCGGAAGCCGCGTGAAGTGCTTGGCCCGGTCGGAGAGGTACGGGTTCCCCATGCGAAGCAGCTCCGCCGGCCTGTCGCCGTAGCGGACCCAGAGGTCGGTGGGGTACTCCTGCCGCCATTCGAGGGACGCCTCGGTGCCGTACACCCTGATGCGCAGGTTGTTCTCCTCGCCGATGGAGATTTGCGAGGCGTAGAGGATCCCGCGGGCCCCGTTCTCGTAGCGGACCAGGATGTTGCCGTCGTCCTCCAGCTGGCGGCCGGGGACGAAGGTGGTGAGGTCCGCGCAGATCTCGGTCATCTCAAGGCCCGTGATGTAGTGGGCGAGGTTTTCCGCGTGGGAACCGATGTCGCCGATGCACGACGAGACACCGGCCTGCGCAGGGTCTGTCCGCCAGCTGGCCTGCTTCGACTCGTTCTCAATGTACTTGGAAAGCCAGCCCTGGGGATACTCGACGACGATCTTGCGGATCTCGCCGAGCTTGCCGCTGCGGACGAGTTCCCTGGCCTCTTTCACCATCGGGTAGCCGGTGTAGTTGTGGGTCAGGGCAAAGACCACGTCGTGCTTTTGGACGAGGCGGCAAAGCTCTTCCGCTTCTTCGATGGTGGTGGTCATGGGCTTGTCGCAGACCACGTGAAAGCCGGCCTCGATGAAGGTCTTGGCGATGGGAAAGTGCGAGTTGTTGGGGGTCACGATGGCGACGAAATCGATCCGTTCCCCGGGCGGAAGCTGCGCTTCCTTTTCGGCCATTTCCTGGTAGGAGTTGTATACCCGCTTGGGATCGAGAAAGAGCGCCCGCCCCTGGGCCTGCGATTTCTCAGGCGATGACGAAAAACACCCGGCCACCAGCTCGATCTCACCGTCGAGAGCCGCTGCCTGGCGGTGCACCGCGCCGATGAAGGCTCCGGGACCGCCGCCTACCATGCCGTAGCGAATCTTCCTGCCAAGCCCCATACAGGTTACCCCTCCCTGCGATGCGTGGAATTCTTCACCACGTTTGATTCCCGGCACGACGCGGCGAAACCTGCCAACAGCAGGCGGCGCGGCACTGCGCCGCAGCGTCACTGCGCCGTGTAGCCGCCGTCGATGACCAGCGTCGTCCCGTGGACGGAAGCCGACTCGTCCTGCGCCAGGTAGAGCGCGGCGTGGGCGATCTCCTGTAGTGTGCCCAAGCGCCCCACCCGCTGGACCGCCGCCGGGCGGAGAGCCTGGTTCCGGCCGGAGCTGCCTTCCAGGGCCTCTTCCAGCCACGGCCCGTCGTCGGGCCCGGGGCAGATGCAGTTGACGCGGATGCCGTCGGCGGCGTGGTCCACCGCCATGGCCTTGGTGAGGCCGATGACGCCGGCCTTGGAGGCGCTGTAGGCCGCCCGGTTCTTGACGCCCACCATCCCGGCGACGGAGGCCACGTTGATGATGACGCCCCCGCCGTGGCGTTTCATCAAGGGCACGGCGTACTTGCACCCCAAAAAGACGCTGCGCAGGTTGATCGCGATCGCGCGATCCCAGTCGTCCTCGCGGGTCTCCTCCACCGTGCCGGCCACGCGGATCCCGGCGCTGTTCACCAGGATGTCCAGCCTCCCTGCCTGGGCGGCTGCGGCCTCAAGGGCGTCCCGCATCGTCTCTTCCTTCGTGACGTCGACCACCATCACCGACAGCTTGGCGCCGTAAGGCGCCTTGGCCTCCGTCTCTTTGAGTCCCGCTTCATCGATGTCTAAAGCGAACACGTGCGCGCCTTCGGATGCAAAGAGCAAGGCGACGGCCTGGCCGATCCCGGCGCCGGCCCCGGTGACCACCGCTGCTTTGTTGGCTAGTTTCATGGAGAGTCACCTCGCATGGCTCTTGAGTTCTGTAGGGCGCGGGAGGAGTCCTTGTAGCGCCGCGCGGTCCGGATAAGCGCCTCCGGAAAGGCGTTTCCCGGGGGGCCGCCCCGTGGGGATTGTGCTATACTGCAACTGGAAACGCGGGATGAGACGGACGCTCGCAAGTCAGGGACGTTACCGGGAGGCGTCGTCGAGTGAATCCGGAGATTCGAGCGAAAGCCGAAGCGCTGGCGGACGCGCTGGCCAACTCCGAGGTGTACCAGGCGGTCAAAGCAGCCCGGGAAGAGCTGGAGCGCCACGAGGCGGCCCGGATCATGTACCGGGATTTCCGGCAAAAGCAGGCGGCGCTGGAGGCCAAGGTGCTGGCGGGGGAAACCCCGAGCGACGAAGAAGTCCAGGCGCTCCAGCAGGCCATGCAGATCGTCGCCCTCAATCCGTACGTGCGCAAGCTCTTGGAAGCGGAAGCCGCCTTCGCCGTCACCTTCGCCGAGGTGCAGCGGATCCTGGCCGGTGCGGTGGGGATCGAACTGCCGCAGGCCCCGGCGCCAGGCCCGGCCGCCGGGTCCGCGGGGGCCGGCGCTTCGGGAGCCGCTGGAGCCGCCGCCGAAGGGAGCCGGTCCTCCGGGGGGCGGGATGACGAAGGCGGCGCGGCTCGCAGCCGGCTGTGGGTGCCTGGCCGGTAAGGGGCGCTCCGGCGCCGTTGGTCACTTTCGTGCTGCGTAGAGGATCAGCATCACCCCGGCGGCCACCAGGGCCAATCGGTTGAACGGGATGCGGCCGGCAAGGCCCACCAGGCCCAGCACGCTGACGATCACCATGATCGATGGGCCGAAAAGACCCAGGGCGGCGTTGATCTGAAACGCCGTCTCCACCCGCTGGAAGCGGAGCATCAACAGGGCGGCGGTAAACTCCACCGCGGCGGAGAAAATCCGAAACAGCGCCATGCCCCAGACGATGCGCGACTCGTCGCCTACCATGCGTTCACCCGACCTCGCACGGGAGCTGTGAAACACGGCATCGCCACCCGCTCCCCTTTTCTGCTCGTCCTTCCTAACGGTACGCCCGGCGCCGGGGCGCTATGTCGCCGCGAGCCGCCCGGGGCGGGACGGGGAGCCTTGGAGAGGGCGCTCCCCAAGGCAGGAGGAGGCGGTATTCCTTTGCCGAAGTAGGTTGCCGTTTCGTCGCGCCGGAACGGGCCGCGCCGTCGGCCGCCGCAGCGGCTGCGACCCGATTGTCACCCGCCGTTTTGCCGATCCAACAACGGCTACCAAGCGACCGGGAGGTGGAGGCCGGGGTGCACGGAGGGAGCGCCCCCGGCCGACGGAATGAGCTACACCAAGATCCTGCTGGACGAAGGGCAGATGCCGCGGCAGTGGTACAACATCATGGCGGACATGCCCAATCCGCCGGCGCCGCCGCTGCACCCGGCGACGGGCGAACCGGTGAAGCCCGACGATCTCGCCCCGCTCTTTCCCATGGCCATCATCGAGCAAGAGGTGAGCCAGGAGCGCTGGGTCGACATCCCCGGGGAAGTGCTGGACATCTACCGCCTCTGGCGGCCCACCCCGCTCTACCGGGCCCGGCGGCTGGAGCAGGCGCTCGGGACCCCGGCCAAGATCTATTACAAGTACGAAGGCGTCAGCCCGGCCGGGAGCCACAAGCCCAACACTGCCGTCGCCCAGGCCTATTACAACAAGAAGGAAGGCGTAAAGCGCCTGGCGACGGAGACGGGCGCCGGCCAGTGGGGCAGCGCGCTGAGCCTGGCCTGCAGCCTTTTCGGCCTTGAGTGCACCGTGTACATGGTGAAGGTGAGCTACGAGCAAAAGCCGTACCGCCGCTCCCTGATGCAGGTGTGGGGCGCGGAGGTGATCCCCTCCCCCAGCACCCGCACGCAAGCGGGCCGCACGATCCTGGAGGCCGACCCCGACTCGCCCGGGAGCCTGGGGATCGCCATCAGCGAGGCGGCGGAGGACGCCGCGACCCACGAGGACACCAAGTACGCCCTGGGAAGCGTCCTCAACCACGTTCTCATGCACCAGACCGTGATCGGGCTTGAGGCCAAGAAGCAGCTGGAGCTGGTGGGCGACTACCCCGACGTGGTCATCGGCGCCTGCGGCGGCGGCAGCAACTTCGGCGGCCTGGCGTTCCCGTTCCTGGCGGACAAGTTTGCGGGGAGCAAGGAGGTGCGGGCCGTCGCGGTGGAGCCTACGGCATGTCCCACGCTCACCAAGGGGCACTACGCCTACGACTTCGGCGACACGGCGAAGCTCGCGCCCATGATGCTCATGTACACCCTGGGCCACACCTTTATGCCGCCCGGCATCCACGCCGGCGGGCTCCGGTATCACGGAGACTCGCCCTTGGTCAGCCAGCTCTATCACGAAGGATTTATCGAAGCCAAGGCGCTGCCGCAGCGGAAGATCTTTGAGGGGGCCGTGCTCTTCGCCCGCCACGAAGGGATCTTGCCGGCGCCGGAGTCGGCCCACGCGGTGCAGGCCGCCATCGAGGAGGCCCTGGCGGCCAAGGAAGTGGGAGAGCCCCGCACCATCCTCTTCGGGCTCTCGGGGCACGGCCATTTCGACCTGGCAGCATACGACGCCTACCTCGCCGGAAAGCTCGAAGACTACGAGTACCCCGACGAGCTGATCCAAGAGGCACTGAAAGACTTGCCGAAGGTCGGCAGATGAAAGGAGCTCGGGCCGTGAGCGAGCAGGCGACAGTGAACACCCGGTGGGCGTCGCTCAAGGACGTGGACCCGGAGATCTACCGGGCGATCCAGCTGGAGCGGGGCCGTCAAAACGACAAGATCGAGCTCATCGCCTCGGAGAACTTCGTGAGCGAAGCGGTGCTCGAGGCGCTGGGATCGGTGTTGACCAACAAGTACGCCGAAGGGCTGCCCGGCCGGCGCTACTACGGCGGGTGCGAGTTCGTCGACATCGCCGAGGAGCTGGCCATCCAGAGGGCCAAGGAGCTCTTCGGCGCGGACCACGCCAACGTGCAGCCCCACTCGGGCGCACAGGCCAACCAGGCCGTCTTCTTCGCGGCGCTGGAGCCGGGCGACACGGTGATGGGCATGAGCTTGTCCCACGGCGGCCACCTCACCCACGGCTCGCCGGTGAACATCTCGGGCAAGTGGTTCAACATCGTCCCGTACTACGTGGACGAAGAGACCGAGCAGATCGACTACGACGCCTTGAGGAAGCTGGCCAAAGAGCACAAGCCCAAGATGATCATCGCCGGGGCCAGCGCCTATCCCCGGGTCATCGACTTCAAGGCGTTCCGCGAGATCTGCGACGAGGTGGGCGCCCTGCTGATGGTGGACATGGCGCACATCGCGGGGCTGGTCGCGGCGGGCCTGCACCCGAGCCCGGTGCCCTACGCCGATTTCGTGACCACCACCACCCACAAGACCCTGCGGGGACCCAGGGGCGGCATGATCCTCTGCAAGGCGGAGCACGCCAAGGCGGTGGACAAGGCGGTCTTCCCCGGGATCCAGGGCGGCCCGCTGATGCACGTCATCGCCGCCAAGGCGGTGGCGCTGAAAGAGGCGCTCACGCCGGAGTTCAAGGAGTACCAGAAGCGGGTGGTGGCCAACGCCAAGGCCATGGCGAAAGCCCTGGCGGACCGCGGCTACCGCATCGTCTCGGGCGGCACCGACAACCACCTGCTGCTGGTGGACGTGAAGCAGGCGGGGCTCACCGGCAAGGACGCGGAGAAGGCCCTGGACGAAGTGGGGATCACCGTGAACAAGAACACGATCCCCTTCGACACCGAGAGCCCCTTCGTCACCAGCGGGATCCGCATCGGCACGCCGGCGGCCACCACCCGCGGCATGGACGAAGCAGCGATGGAGATCATCGCGGGGCTCATCGACGAGACGCTGAAGGCGGCCCGCAGCGGCGCGCTGGATCAGGAGGCGCCGTCCATCAAGGCCCGGGTCGCGGAGCTGTGCCGGAAATACCCGCTCTATCCGCCGGTGTGAGCGCTCTCCTTCCGGTGGAGCAGCTCTCCGGACGGCCGCGTTTTGGGGAAAAGCCCGGTGGGAACAGGCCCACCGGGCTTTTTGCGCCTGCCAGACTCCGGGCAGCGGGCCTAGCGCCCCGCATCCTTTGGGAACTGCATCGGGTAGGGCGTCTCCACTTTCCCCTGCTCGATCTTGCGCAGCTGCGGGCGAAGCCGCGCCCTGGCCAAAGCGGAAAGCCGGTCGATATGCAGGACACCTTCGAGGTGGTCAAACTCGTGCTGGAGCACGGAAGCCACCGTGCTGAATCCCTCGATGGTCCTGGGGGTGAACGTGCGGTCCAGGTACCGCAAGGTGACCCGGATCGGCCGCTTCACCGGGACCACGATTCCCGGCACCGAGAGGCAGCCTTCGTCGAACTCCGCCGTAGCCTCGCTCGCCTCAACGATCTCAGGGTTGATCACCACCATGGGCTGGCGGGGAATCTCGGGCCGGTCCCGGGGCGCGAGGGATTTCCACGCGTGCCGGAGATCGGCCACGAAGACGCGGACCGGCTGTCCCACCTGGGGGGCAGCCAGGCCCTGGCCGTTCGCCCGGCGCATGGTGTCGATCATGTCGTCGATCAGCTTCTGCAGCTCGGGCGAGTCCTCTTTCACCTCGTGGGCCCGCTCCCGCAGGACGGGGTCGCCGTAGGCCCGGATGGGCAAGATCACGCCGGCCTCACCTGCCTTGCCCTACCGTGTCCTTCGGCACCGCCCGGTGATACTGGACGGGCCAGTACGGCAGCGGGGTCCCCAGGGCCTGGGCCGCCCGCAGCGGCCAGTACGGATCCCGCAGCAGTTCCCTTCCGAGAAGGACCATGTCGGCCTGCCCGCGCTGGAGGATCTCCTCCGCCTGGTGGGCCGAGGTGATGAGGCCCACCGCGGCGGTGGCGATCCCGGCCTCGCGGCGGATCCGCTCCGCCAAGGGCACCTGGTATCCGGGCCCCACCGGGATCGGGGCGTCCGGCACGTTGCCGCCCGACGACGTGTCGATGAGGTCGACGCCCCGGGCTTTGAGCACCTTGGCCAGCTCCACCGACTGATCCACGTCCCAGCCGCCCTCCGGCAGCCAGTCCGTGGCCGAAATGCGCACGAAGAGGGGAAGGTCGTCCGGCCAGACCCCCCGCACCGCTTCGACGATCTCCACCAGGAAGCGGATGCGGTTTTCGAACGAGCCGCCGTAGCGGTCAGACCGCCGGTTGCTCACGGGCGAGAGGAATTCGTGGACCAGGTACCCGTGGGCGGCGTGGACCTCCACGACTTTAAACCCCGCCTCCTTTGCCCGGCGGGCCGCTGCGGCGAACGCCTGGACGATCTCCTGGATCTCCGCGGCGGTGAGCTCGTGAGGCTCCGGGTAGCCCTCCGCAAAGGGGACGGGGCTGGGCGCGACGGTCTGCCACCCTTCGGGCTCGTGCGGGAAGATGGGACCGCCGCCGTCCCACGGCCGCTGCGTCGAGGCTTTGCGCCCGGCGTGGCCCAGCTGGATGGCGGGCACGGCGCCCTGCTCCGAGATGAAGCGGGCGATGGCCGACAGCTTCTCGACGTGGCGGTCGTCCCACAGGCCCAGGTCGCCGGGGCTGATCCGGCCCCGGGGCTCCACGGCCGTGGCTTCGACGATGATGAGCCCCGCGCCGCCCGCGGCGCGGCTTCCCAGATGCACCAGGTGCCAGTCGTTGGCAAACCCGTCCACGGATGAGTACTGGCACATGGGCGACATGCCGATGCGGTTGCGAAACGTGACCGAACGCAGCGTAAAAGGAGAAAAGAGCAGCGGCTCCTGCGACGGCATCGCGTGGCCTCCTCGAAGTGCGAGTGTTGTGTCGTTGCGGCCGGCGCAGGCCTCACGGCCCGCCGGCGCCGGGGCGCTCTGCCCCTCCCTCCAGTGTACCGCATTTTGGCGGGGCGCTGCAGCGGTCCGTTCCCGGTGCGAGGGGAGAGGAGGCGCGGCAGGGTTCATCGAGAAAGCGAAGGAACATGGACGGCGAGTCACCATGGAAGAGAGCGAATTCCGCGAAAAAGAGCGCGAAGCGGGCCCAGGCCGGACGCGCGATACCGCGTTCCTCGTAAGGAGGGCGGCGCTGCGGCGCGCCGGCATCCGCCGCCTGCAGGCCGTCAAGGCCCTGCGCAGCCTGGGTCAAGGGGCTCTTTTCGTCACCTTTGCCATCTACCTCGACCACTTGGGCTGGCCGGCGGCCAGCATCGGGCTGCTCCTGTCGGCGGGCGGGTTCGTCAACGCGGCGCTGAGCCTGCCCGTGGGCATGATCAGCGACCGGATCGGCCGCAAGAAGTTCGTCCTGGCGAACGAAGCGGTGATCGCCCTGGCCGCCCTGGCCGCCGGGCTGTCGAGCCATCCCGCGATCGTCGCTGCGGCGAGCCTCCTCGGCGCCTTCGGGAGGGGACAAGTGGGCATGGTGGGGCCCGCAGGCCCGGCGGAGCAGGCGTGGATCGCCGAGCTGGTCCGGCCCGAAGAACGCAGCAAGGTGTACAGCGACCACGCGGCGCTGGGATTCGTGGGCATGGCGGCGGGCTCCCTCCTCGCGGGGCTGGTGCCCGTGCTGAGCCGCGGGTTTCCCGGGGCAATGGCCTACCGGCCCCTGTTCTTCCTGGTCTTGGGCACGGCGCTGGTGAACCTCGCGCTGCTCGCCGGGGTGCCGGAGCCCGGCGGCGAGCGCCGCAGAACGGCGGGGGCGCCGGCTTTTTCGTCCTCTGAAGAGCGGCGGCTTTCCCCCGGCGAAGAGGCGCGGCTCGCGCGGGAGGAGAACCTGCGCATCCTCAAGCTGGGGGCGATCAATGCCCTGAACGGCCTGGGGGTGGGGCTGACGGCTCCGCTCCTTTCGTACTGGTTCTACGTGAAGTTCGGCGTGGGCCCCGAGGCGCTGGGGCCGGTGTTCGCCGTGACGTACCTGGCCACGGGCGCGGCGTCGGCCGTCTCGGGCCGCATCGCGGAGCGGATCGGCCTCGTCCGCTCGGTGGTCTCCGTCCGGATGCTGGCCGTTCTCTTCCTGGTGCTGCTTCCCGTCGTGCCCTGGTTCTGGCTGGCCTCGCTGATCCACGTGGCGCGCTCGGCGCTCAACCGGGGCACCATCGGGGCGCGGCAGGCGCTCATCGTGAGCCTGGTGCGGGACCGGCGCCGGGGTTTTGCCAGCGCGATCAACAGCATTTCCGCGAGCTTCCCCAACGCCTTGGGCCCGCTAATCGCTGGCTACATGTTGGACGCAGGGCTTCTCACTCTCCCCTTCCTGGCGGCCGCGCTGATGCAGTTCCTGTACGGGGCCCTTTTTGGACGGGTCTTCGCCGGCGTAGAGCCGGGCAAGGCGGAGCCCTTGCGCTCGGGCGGGCCATCCGGGGCCGCGCCGCAGGGCGCCCCGGGAGATCTCGCGCTGCCGGTGTTTTTCTCCAGACGAAGGTTCTGCTGCCACCCCGCTCGAATCATGCGCGAAAGGCGCGAGCGCGATGGGAACCCCTGAGCGTGAGCACGGGAGCACGGCGACCCATGACGGTTGAGGAGGCGCTGGCGGTGAGCGCGGTGCGCGAGAGCGAATCCCCCCGGTTAGACGGCGACCCTGGACTGGGAGAAGAGACCCGGCGGGCGATGCGGGTCGCCAACGTCGAAGGGGTCCTGGCCCTGGCCAGCGACAACTTCGCCGGCCCGTACGTCTCCTTGTACGCCCTGTCGCTGGGAGCCAGCAACACCCAGATCGGTTTGGTCAACGCCCTGCCCGCCCTGCTTACCAACGTGCTCCAGATTCCTTTTGCCATCCTTTCGGACCGTCTTCAGCGCCGCAAGGCGTTCTGGGTCATCGGGGGCGGCGGCATGCGGGTCTCGTGGCTGCCCATCGCCTTGATCCCCTACTTCGCCGTGTCCCCCGGGGCGGCGGTGCTGGCCTACATCGCGCTGCTGGCCTTGCGGTCGGTGTTCGCGGCGGCGTCGATGCCGGCCTGGACGTCGCTGATGGCGGATATGACCCCCCGCAGCATACGGGGCGCTTACTTCAGCAACCGGAACATCTTGATCAACCTTTCGGCGTTCACGGCCACGCTGGCCTCCGGCGCAGTCCTCCGGTACCTCGGTGAACCGGTAGGCTACCAAGCGGTGTTTCTCATCGCCGCCGCCTTCGGCTTGGCCGCGGGCTGCGCCACCACCCGCTTTCCCGACTTCGACGCGCCGGCGCGGCTGGCAGCGCGCGCCGGGCAGGAGGCGGGTGCGGCTCCGGCGCGCAGGCGAGGGCCGGGTTGGCGGCGGCGCGCGCAAGGCCGGCCCGCGGCCGGTTTCAACCTGCAGGAGTTCCTCGCCGGCGTGCGGCAGGAAAAAAGCTTTGTGACCTACGCCCTGGCCTCGGCGGTCTGGAACTTTGGCGTCATGGCGCCGCAGCCGCTGTTTCCGGTGCACTTCGTGGAGGTGCTGGGCGGGACGCCCGGCTTTTGGGGCGTGGTGTCGGCGTCCACGTTCTTCACTACCGTGCTGGGGCAGCGGTACTGGGGCCGGCTCAATGACCAGTTCGGCGGGCGCAGCGTCCTGGTGGCCGGAGGGATCATCGCGGGCGTCATCCCGGGGCTTTGGTTCTTGGCCTACAGGCCCGAGCACGCCCTGTGGATCAACTTGCTGTCGGGGCTGGGCTGGGCCGGGTTCAACCTGGCCGCCTTCAACCTGCTCCTCGAGGTGACGCCGGACCGGGGGCGCAGCACGTACGTGGCCGCGTACAACGCCCTAATCGGCCTCTCGCAGTTCACCGGGCCCATCCTGGGCGGAGTGGCCGCCGACTTGTTCGGCGCCCGGCCGGTGTTCCTGGCGTCGACGCTGATCCGCCTCGCCGCGTGGTGGGCCTTCGCCTACCGGCTCAAGACGGCGCACGAGCGGCCGGTCACCTGGCGCGACTTCATCCCCGTCTCCGCCGGGGCCCTCAAACGCCTGCCGCACGAGGCGGCCCAGCTGCCGGGGCGGGTGGTGCGGCGGTTGCGGGCCAGGCTCCTCGAGCGGCGGCTGCGGCAAAAGATGGAGCGGCGCCGGGTGGAGACCGCGCTCCAGGAGGCCCTCAAGCAGGGTGAACCGGGGGCGAGCGGCGACGATCCCTCGGAGCAGGACCATCGACCGGGAGCGTGACCAGGCGTGCACGGCCGTCCGTTTCGCATCATGGTGGTGGAAGACGATGAAAAGCTGGCCTCGGTGCTCGCCGGCGAGCTGGAGCGTTTCGGCTACGACGTGGTCCGGGCCGTCGATCCCGGCCGGGTGAAAGAGGAGTTCATGGCGCTCAAACCCGACCTGGTCCTGCTGGACATCAACCTCCCCCGTTACGACGGCTTCTACTGGTGCCGGCAGATCCGGACCCTCTCCAAGGTGCCCATCATCTTCATCTCCGCCCGGGACAGCGATTTCGACCAGGTGCGGGCGCTGGAAAACGGGGGCGACGATTACATTACGAAACCTTTCACCTTGGAGCTGGCCATCGCCAAGATCCAAAGCCTCATCCGGCGGACGTACGGCGAATACGCCCTGGGCCCCGAAGCCGATGTGATCCGGGCCGGAAAGCTTTGGCTGCGCCGCAGCGACAACCGGGCCAGCTGCGGCGACAAGGAAGTGGAACTCGCGCCCAAAGAAGCCCGGCTGCTCTCGCTGCTCATGGAGCGCCACGGGCAGATCGTGGCCCGTGAGGATTTGCTGGAGGCGCTCTGGGACGACGTGCACTTCGTCGACGACAACACGCTCACGGTGAACGTGGCCCGGCTGCGGCGGCGCCTCGCGGAGCTGGGGCTTGAAGACGCCATCGAGACCAAGCGGGGCCAGGGGTATCGCTTGTTCGTCGGGGAGTAGCCACGGGGCGCGGGAGAAGGGGGCAGGCGTCGTGAAGCTCAGCCATTTCCTGCGGGATCGCGCGGCGTACATCGCCGCGTATCTCATCTTCGGGTTCGTGGTGGTGGCCGTCGTCCAGCTGGACCTGGCGATTTCCGGCGCCTCGCTGCGCTATGTCAACGTCGCGTACCTCCTGCTCCTGGGTCTCGTGGGCCTCTTTCTTTTTCTCCTCTACGAGTACCGCCGAAGCCGCGGGTTTTGCCGGAGCCTTGAGGAGGCCGCAGCCGCGGACGACCTCGACGCGCTGGGCGCCCTGGAGAAGCCGGCCAGCCTTGAGCAGCGGCTGGTGTACGACGCCTGGCAGAGGCTGAACGCCCGGCTCCAGAGCGAACTGGCGAAAGAGCGGGAGCGCGGCGCGAAGCGGGTCGCCATGATCAGCCAGTGGGCGCATCACATGAAGACGCCCGTTTCGGTGATTCACCTCGAGCTGGACAAGGCAGCGAACCTGGCGGGAGAGCTGGGCTCCCGCGCGCCTGGGCCGGAGCTGCGGGCCCTGCTCGCGAGCATCGCCGAGGAGAACGCCCGTCTCGACGCGCTCTTGCAGATGCTCCTCAACCTCAACCGCCTGGACGATTTCTCCGGCGACCTCAGGGTGGAAAAGGTCGATCTCCTGGCGCTGGCTCGCCGGGTGGTGAACGACCACCGGCGGGCGTTCATCGCCCACCGCGTCTATCCCACGGTCGAGGAGCCCGGCCCCGGCCAGTGCCCGGCTTCCGGCCTCACCGTGGAGAGCGACCCCAAGTGGCTGCGGCTCATCCTGGAACAGGTCTTGACCAACGCCATCAAGTACTCCGCCCGGCCCGACCGGGAAGGCAGCGTCCGCATCCGCTTTGAGCGGCTCGGAGACGGCGGCGTCGTCCTGGAGGTGGCCGATGACGGGATCGGCATCGCCCCCGAGGACCTGGGCCGGGTGTTTGAACCCTTCTTTACCGGCGCGAACGGGAGGATGAACGCCCGCGCCACGGGCATGGGCCTGTACCTTGCCCGGGAGGCCTGCCGGCGCCTGGGGCACGAGATCCGCATCGCCTCGGCGCCCGGCCAAGGGACGCGGGTGCGGCTCTACTTTGCTCCCGAGCGCACCCTCCACGCCGGCCTTTCGCCCACCCCCCTCCCCGGCGAAAGGTGACAGGAATGTAAGATGCCCGCCCTTCTGTGTAAGCTCCAGCGATGGCACGTCCGCCGGCCGGGCGGTACACTGAGGGCGCAGCCTCGACGCGGCGCCGCGCCGGGAGGCGGCCGCATGGCGCCGGGGCAGGCTGCACCATCGACACGCGAAGGAGGTACGCCCGGTGACCGTCCTCCAGACCGAGGGTTTGACCAAGGTGTATACCAGCCAGGGCAAGGTGGCGACGCGCGCCCTCTCCAACTTCTCGCTGGAAGTGAAAAAGGGCGAATTCGTCGGGATCATGGGGCCTTCGGGTAGCGGGAAGACCACGCTCCTCAACTTGCTGGCCACCATCGACCGGCCGACGGCGGGCAAGGTGCTGATCGAGGGGGTCGACACCGCCGCTCTCAAAGGCTCGCAGCTCGCCGCCTTTCGCCGCCGCAAGCTGGGGTTTGTCTTTCAGGATTTCAACCTGCTGGACACTCTGACCATCGGCGAGAACATCGCCCTGCCGCTGGTGCTGGAGCGGCTCGCACCCCGCGAGATCCAGGCCGCCGTGCAGGAGGTCGCGGGGCAGCTGGGCATCGGGGACATCCTCGACAAGTACCCGTATGAGGTTTCCGGCGGCCAGCAGCAGCGGGCGGCCGCGGCCCGGGCCATCATTCACCGGCCCGCCGTGATCTTGGCCGACGAGCCCACCGGCAACCTGGACTCTCGGGCCGCCCGCGAGCTCATGGAGACCTTTTCCCACCTCAACCGCTCGCAAGGCGCGACCATCGTCATGGTCACCCACGATCCCTTTGCGGCCAGCTTCTGCCGGCGGATCATCTTCATCCGGGACGGGCAGCGCCACAGCGAGCTGCACCGGGGCGAGAGCCGCCAGCTCTTCTTCCAGCGGATCCTGGACGCGCTCTCCTTGATGGGAGGTGGAAACGGTGAACCTGAGGCGCCTGGCCTTTAAGAACATCTGGCAAAGCCGGGGGCGGTACCTGGCCTACCTGGGCAGCGCCGTCTTCTCCGTGGCCATCTATTTCCTCTACACGGCGCTGACGTACCACCCGGAGCTTCGGTCCGGCTTCTACGGCGCTCAGTACGTGTCCGCCGCGACCGGGGCCGCCGCCGTGGTGATCGCCGTCTTCACCTTTCTCTTTCTGCTGTACTCCAGCGCGGCCTTCGTGCGGTACCGGATGAAGGAGTTTGGCCTCTTGTCGCTGGTGGGCTTTACCCGCGGCCAGCTGGTGCGGATGATCCTCTGGGAGAACCTGATCATCGCCGTGACGGCGCTGGCCATCGGGCTGGGCGCCGGGCTTCTCTTTCTCAAGCTCTTCTTCATGGCGGTGAGCGCCCTGCTCCGGCTTCCCCGGGAGCTCCCGCTCTACGCCGGCGCGCCGGTGTGGCTCCAGACGGTGGCCGTCTTCGGTTCGTCCTTTGCCGTCGTGTCGCTGGTGTCGCTGCGGGGGGTGCTCCGCCGCAGCGTGGTCCAGCTGATCCAGGCGCGGCGGCAGCCCAAGGGCGTCCCGTCGTACTCGCACGCCCGGGCCGCGGCGGGCCTGGGCCTGGTGGCCCTGGGGTACGCCTGGGCCAGCGCGCCTTCGCCTATGACCGTCATCGCCGGCGTCATCCCGGTGACGGCCATCGTCTCGCTGGGAACCTACCTCCTGCTCCGGGAGGGCTCCGTCGCCCTGCTGGGCTGGCTGCACCGCTCCAAGCGGTTCTTCTACCGCCCGCGCCCCTTCCTGGTGGTGAGCCAGCTCGTCTTTAGAGTGCAGGAGAACTACCGGGTCCTCACGGCCGTCTCGCTCTTGATCGCGGTGATCTTGAGCGCCGTGGGCACCGCCTACTCGCTCTTTGTGGTGGTCGCGGACGACGTGCAGCACCTCATGCCCCAGGCGGTCCAGCTGGAACGTGAAGCGGCGGAGGATCCCGGCGAGGCCCGCGTGGAGGCGGTCCGGGAGATCCTGGCCCGCCACGGCGTGCCGTTGGCCGAGGTGCGAGTGGAACTGTTCCACGGGGAACTGGGCGGCGAAGAGGTGTATGTGATCCCGTACGGAGTGTACCGGTCGCTTTACCGGCCTCACGGCCAGGTCCTCCCCCTGAGCCGCGACGGGCAGGGCATCGTGGTCCACCCCTTCCCCGGTCAAGAGGGCGATGCCCCACCGGCGCGGGCGCAGCTGGTGGTGGGGAACCAGCGGCTCTCCCTCGACCTGGTGCACGACGGGTCAGGACGGCTCTTCAACGGCGCCGTGGGATTGACCGAAGTGGTGGTGGTCAGTGACTCCGTGTTTCAACGGCTCAAGGGGGCGCAGCCGCAAGCCGGATCGCTCAGCCTGGCGGTCTGGACAGGCCCCGGCTGGCGGGGCCGGGCGATGGAGGCGGCCGTGCGGGAGATCGCAGAACGGGCTGACCTCCGCGATCAGGTGACGACCACCCTCCAGGCGTACCACGACGTCATGAGCGGCTTCGGCCTCGCTCTCTTCATCGCAGTCTTCGTCTCGCTGGTCTTCTTCGCCGCCACGTGCAGCCTGCTCTACTTCCGGCTGTTCACCGAGGTGGACGACGACCGGCGGTACTTCGGGCGCCTTTACGAGCTGGGCGTGGATGCGCCCGAGGTGCGCAGGCTGTCTCGCATCCAAAACGGGGTGGTCTTTCTCGTGCCGTTCGCGGTGGGCCTTTTGCACTCCACCTTCGCGATGAAGGCGCTGAGCACGCTCATGTCCCGTCCCGTGCTCACCCTGGGCTGGCTGGTGGCCGCGGCGTACTTGGTCATCTACGCGCTGTTCTTCGCCGTGACCGACGGCGTCTACCAGCGGGCGGTGGCGGCGGAGCGCTGGCGGCCGGCGCCTACGGCTTGAAATGGCGAGCAGGATGCGCTATCATCAAGCCAAGCCGCGAGCCGGCAGGCGGGTCGCAGCACGGGCTCGCTGCCGGCCCACCGCCAGGCACGGGTCGCGGCGGCTTCTTAGAGGAAAAGAACGCGATGACGGGGACGGCGCTTCGCACCCGGACCTCTAGAGAGCCGGGAGGGCCGCCCCCGCCCGAAGGCGGGCGGACGGCGGTCCATGGTGCAAACCGGTGGCCGGACGGGGCGTTTCCACCTCACGAGCGGCGCGCGGTAACCCACTGCCTCTTCCGGGAGGATCATGCTGTTCTCGCGGCGGCCCCTCGCGGAGGAGGGGCCGGTTCTCCCCGGGACGTAAGAGCCTTGCGGGGTCGCCGGCGGAGAGCGGGAGGAGCGGTGGGCGAAGCGACGACGGCCGGGACCGTTATCACCCACCGGAGCGGGCGAGCACGGGCTGCGCGGCGCAAGGTTTGCGCGGGCGCAGGTCCGCGGAGGTGAAGAACCGGCTTGCCAAGCAGGGTGGCAACGCGGGCTACGGACCCGTCCCTGGAAGGGACGGGTTCTTGTTTTTTGTACGACCGCTGCTGCGAGATCTACGGCGGAAGGAGAGGTGGTAGAGAATGCTGGACTTGAAGTGGATCCGGGCTCATCCCGACGCGCTCAAAGAAGGGATGCGCCGGCGGGGTGCCGAGGTGCCGGTGGACGAGCTCATCGAGGTGGACAGGGCGTGGCGGGAAAAGCTCACTGCCCTGGAGCGGCTCAAGGCCGAGCGCAACGAGGCTTCGGAGGCCATCGGCCTGGCCAAGCGGCAGGGGAAGGACGCGAGCGAGGCCATCGAGCGCATGCGGGAAGTGGCGGCCCGCATCAAGGCCATGGAGCAGGAGGTGGAAGGGCTCGAAGCCCGCCTCAAGGAGCTGCTCCTGCAGGTTCCCAACATCCCCCACGCGAGCGTCCCCGACGGCCGGAGCGACGCGGACAACGTGGAGGTGCGCCGGGCCGGCGAGCCCCGGCAGTTCGGCTTTGAGCCCAAGCCCCACTGGGAGCTGGGCGTCTCGCTGGACATCATCGACTTCGAGCGGGCCGCCAAGGTGACGGGGGCCCGGTTCGCGTTTCTGAAAGGGTTGGGCGCCCGGCTGGAGCGGGCGCTGATCCAGTTCATGCTGGACCTGCACACCCGGGAGCACGGCTACACCGAGCTCTGGCCGCCCTTTATGGCCAACGACGCCAGCATGACCGGCACCGGGCAGCTGCCCAAGTTCGCCGCCGACATGTTCCGGGTGGAGGGGACCGACTACTACCTGATCCCCACCGCGGAAGTGCCGGTGACCAACTACCGCATGGGCGAGATCATCGACGGCGCCGAGCTGCCGCTGTACTACACGGCGTACTCGCCGTGCTTCCGGGCGGAGGCGGGCGCCCACGGCCGGGACACCCGGGGGCTCATCCGCCAGCACCAGTTCGACAAGGTGGAACTGGTGAAGCTGGTGAAGCCCGAGACGTCCTACGACGAACTGGAGTCGCTGGTGCGGGACGCCGAGGACGTGCTCCAGCGGCTGGGGCTGCCGTACCGGGTGGTGGCCCTGTGCACCGGCGACCTCACGTTCTCGTCGGCCAAGACGTACGACCTCGAGGTGTGGATGCCCAGCTACGGGCGGTACGTGGAGATCTCGTCGTGCAGCAACTTCGAAGACTTCCAGGCCCGGCGGGCGGAGATCCGCTTCCGCAGGGAGCCCGGCGCCAAAGCGGAGTACGTGCACACCCTCAACGGCTCAGGTCTGGCCGTCGGCCGCACGCTGGCTGCCATTCTCGAGAACTACCAGGAGGAGGACGGCAGCGTGCGGATTCCCGACGTACTGGTGCCGTACATGGGCGGTGTGGAGCGGATCGCGCCGGCGGGATGAGCCCGCGGCAGCGCTCCGGGCGGGCACGGCCGGCGCGCGTCCCGGGCGCGGTCAGCGAGAATAGTCAGCGAAAATAGGTGGTCCGGAAAAGCCCCAGCGGGGTGAAGCCCACTTTGCCGTAGACCCGGAGCGCCGGGAGGTTGTCGTCGTCGACGAGGAGGCAGACGTGGTACCCGTACAGCGCCATTTCGGCGCAGAAGTTGGCGACCAGCATGGTGGCCTCCCCGCGGCCCCGGTACTCCGGGAAGGTGAACGTCCCGCCCAGAGAGACCCGGGCGCCTAGAGTGGCGCCCCGGATCAGGCAGCTGGAGACGGTGCCTTCCCGCTCGCGCACGTAGACCAGGCGCTGGGCGATGGCGCGGCGCCAGTCCCGCGTCCAATGGGTCCGGCGCTCTTCATTGTAGAGCCTGTTGTACTCAATGAGCCGGGGGATGTCTTGTTCTCCGGCGAGGCGGTACGCCCAGTCGGGTTCGACGGCGAGCTGGCCCGGGGCCAGCGACATCAGGAGCTCGCGGTGGTCCCGGGCCACTCTCTTCGTGAGGTTTCCCGCTTCGAGGGCCCGGTCCATGGAGGTATAGGGGCTGAGCACCTTGTGGGGCGGCTCGTGGTCCAGCGCCCAGCGGAGCAGCGACGCGCCGGCCTCGGGGCTCGTGGCGTGAAACAGCCCGTAGCGGGTGCCGGCATCGACGGCGTAGAGCGCCGTCCAGCGCGGGCTTCCGGGGGACGCGGCGGCAAACAAGCGCCAGACCGGGTCGTAAGCCGGGCCCGCCTGCGCCAGAACCCGGACCAGGTGTTCCAGCCAGAAGTGGCCTCCCGGAAACGCCTCAAACAGCGCCTCATCCATCCACTGGAGAAACTCCGCCGCCGTCACTTCGGCGATGTCCACCTGCTCTCCCACGTCGGCACGCCCTCTCGAGGAGCTTTCCCGCGATCATGGTTTCCACTTCGCCTCGCCCCGGCGGGGCGCCTTTTCGCTTCGGCCCCGGCGGACAGGCGCCGCGGTCCCGCCGCGGCGGGCGGCAGCAGTTTCCTGTCAAGGTGCCCGCGAGCCCCGGGCAGACTGGAGAGAAGAGGAAAACGAGCGGCTGGGACGTTGGGCGCTGCCGGCCGCGCGAGCGGGAGGTGGGCGCAGGCATGTGGGCAGGTTGGCCGGCGGAACGGATCCTCTACCTGTTTCTCGGCGTGGTGTCGCTGGCGGTCGCCGCGCAAGTGACGCTGATGCACTGGCGGCAGAATTTCAGGCACTGGTCGATGTGGACGCCGGTGATCGAAACGCCGCTCTTGGCCGTGGTGGCGCTGCTCCTCACCTGGGTGAACAGCGGCGCGCTCAGGAGCTTGCTGGTCCTGTTGTCGGCGCTCAGCGGGCTGACGGGTCTCGTCGGCACCTATTACCACTGGGCAGGCGTGGGCGAGCGGGTCGACGGTTACACGCTGAACAACTTCATGGTCGGCCCGCCGGTTGCGCTGCCGCTACTGGTTTCCGCGCTGGGAGCGCTGGGCCTGATCGCGGTGTACCTGATGGACTGAGCGTGCCGGCGGGCAGCCCCCGTGGGTCGCTTCCTGCATCGCCTCCTTGGCCGCTGCTGGAAGGCGCGGGAAGCGGAGCGAGGCGGGGGGCTCATCCTGCCGGGACGGGAGGGCGAGAGGATGGCGGAGTCCAGGACCCGATACCCTGGCTACGACGTGATGGCGCACGCCGGCGCGTGGGACCCGCATACCCGTTCCATCGTCGAGAGACGGCTGCGCCCTCCGGCCAAGCCGGCGTTTCTCACGCCGCAAGAGGCCCAGACCCTGCGGGCTATCGTCTCCCACCTCCTCTACGAAGACCGGGACGACATCCTCGGTTATGTCCTCTCCCACATCGACCAGCAGCTGGGGTCGCCTCTAGGTGAAGCACAGCGTAAAGAAGGGATGCCGCCCCGGCCGCAGCGGGTGCGGGAAGGCTTGGCAGCGCTCGATAAGCTCGCGGTCCGAAAGCACGGAGCGCCGTTTGCCGACTGCGTCGTCCCGGAGCAGTTTGCCGTTCTCGCTGCACTGCAAAAGGGATCGCGGCACGAAAAGGAGTTCTTTGAAACGCTGCTGGCCCTGGCGGTGGAAGCGTACGCCTCCCACCCGGCGGTGTGGTCGGAGATGGGATACGGGGGGCCGGCGTACCCCAGGGGCTACTACCGGATCGAAGCGGGCGTGACCGATCCCTGGGAGGCGAAGGCCGAGGTGAAGCCCACATGACCGCGAGCGCCCGTCACTGCGACCACTACGCGGGGCAGCGCTTCCCCCACCTCGACCGCAGGAAGTACGGGGGCGAGGTGGTGGATGCCTGCATCGTGGGGGCGGGCGCGGCCGGAGGCGTCCTGGCGCACCGGCTGGCCAGGGCGGGCCTCGACGTGGTGGTGATCGAAGCGGGCCCGTTTTGGGATCCGGAAACGGACTTTGCCAGCGACGAGCTGTCCATGCAGCGGTTGGGATGGCAACAGACGCGCCTGGTCGCGGGAGACGACCCGCTGAAGCTGGGCCACAACAACTCGGGCCGGGGCGTGGGCGGCGGCACGACCCATTTTACCGGCGTCTTCCTGAGGTTTCACGAAAGCGACTTCAAGACCTACTCCGTCGACGGGGTCGGGGTGGATTGGCCCCTCGAGTATCGGGATCTCGAGCCGTACTACACCCAGATCGAAAAGGAAGTGGCGGTCTCGGGCCCCCGGTATTTCCCGTGGGGGCCGTTCCGGGGGCCCTACCCGTACCCCGAGCGGGACCGCCTGAGCGCCAACGCCTGGATGTTCCGGAAGGGCTGCGAGAAGCTGGGCATCCGCAGCGTCACCGCGCCGCTCGCCATCCTCTCGGCCCCGTTCGAAGGCCGCCCGCCCTGCATCAACCGGGGCTTCTGCAACCAGGGGTGCATGCCCAACTCCAAGTACAGCTCCTTGATCCACCACATCCCCAAGGCCATCGCCGAAGGAGCCGAGGTGCTCACGGACTGCATGGTAACGCAGGTGGAGGTGGACGGCCGCGGGCACGTCACCGGGGTCGTGTTCCAGCACGGCGGGAAAGAGTACCGCCAGCGGGCCCGGTACGTCTTTCTTTGCAGCTTCGTCGTGGAGACGCCCCGCCTCTTGCTCCAGTGCACCGGCCCGCTCTTTCCCGACGGCCTCGCCAACAGCAGCGGCATGGTGGGCAAGGCCATCATGCCCCACAGCAGCCACGACATGTACGCGCTGTTTGACGAGGAGATCCGGCTTTACAAAGGGACGCCGGTGCTCGCCACCACGCAGGAGTTTTACGAGACGGACCCGGCCCGGGGCTTTGCCCGGGGCTACACGCTGCACGCCCACGGCGCCCGCCCCGTGGAGTTCGCCGGCGGGCTCGCCAGCGCGGGCATCTGGGGGAAAGAGCTGCGGGACGCCCTGCGGGACTACAACTACTTCGGCCGGATCACGCTGGTGGGCGAAGTGCTCCCCGACGAGCGGAACGCGGTGACGCTCGCGGACGAGGTGGACGAGTACGGCCTGCGCCGGGCCAAGGTCACCTTCAGCTACGGGGAGAACGACCGCAAGCTCATCGCCCACGCCGTGGAGACGGCCAATCAGATCCTCGAGGCGGCGGGGGGAAAGCCGAGGTACGTGGTGCCCGACACGGCGCACCTGATGGGCGGCTGCCGCATGGGCGCCGATCCCGAGACGTCCGTGGTGGACGCCGACTGCCGGGCTCACGACGTGCCCAACCTTTACATCTGCAGCGCCGCGGTGTTTCCCACCAGCGGAGGCGGCAACCCCACGGAGACGGTGATGGCCCTCGCGGCCCGCACTGCCGACCGGTTCCTGGAGCGGCTGCAGGTGCGGGGGCGGCAGACGCTCGAGGCCGCGCGCGGCAGGTAGCGGGATGCTTGAGGCGGCGGCGCACGCCGTTCCCGTTCCTGCTCTGTAACGGCCTGTTACATCACCGTAGCCAAATTGTCACGGGCCGGTCACATTTGGGTGGTACGATGGCCGCAAAGGAGGTCGTACGCCCGGTGGCAGACCAGCCGATCCGAGCCGAAGAGCTGTCCGTCGACGAGCTGAGGGCCCTTTATGAGCTGATCCTAGAACGGATGGAGATATCCGGCGGCGCCGAGCGGAGCCGGTGGGCCCGGAAGGTGCACCGGTGGAGCCAGTCCGTCCGCCGGGGCCGGCTCCACGTCCCCGTGCGGGAGCTGGTTGAACGCTAGTTGCCGCCCTCCGGAGTGTTGGCCATGTGATGGGCCGTGGCCGTCAGGCGGGCGAAGAGCAGGTCGCGCACGGGCCCTTGGATGCCCGCTTCGTCCATGGCCTCGGCCATGCACCCGAGCCACGCCTCGACCCGCTTCGGCGTGATGGGGAAGGGCAGGTGCCGCCGCCGCAGCTTGGGCGGCCCGTACTGCTGGGAATAGAGCGGCGGCCCGCCGAAGAACTGGGTCAGAAAAGCGAACTGCTTGTGGCGGGTCTCCGTCAAATCCTTGGGAAAGATGGGCGCCAGGTCGGGGTGCCGTGCCACCCTCCGGTAAAAGGCGTCCACCAGCCTGGCGACGGTGGCTTCCCCGCCGATCGCCTCGTACGGCGTGCCTTCAAACATGCCTTCAGTAACCTGCATCTCTCTGTTCCTCGCTGTCTCTCGCGACTTCTCGCTGCTCGGTTCCATCATACCACGAGACGCCGGCGGAATTCGCTAGGCGGAGGCATGGCGCCGGCAGGCAACGCCGGACCCGCTGTGCCCCCTCCTCTCCGCCCGTGCCGGCAGCAACCTCGCTGTGACCGCCGGGGGCTTTCCGGCATAGCATAGCGCAGCTAGTCTTTGATTCCTATTCGAAAGCCGGGACGGACCGGCGAGATGCGGAGAAAGGGGCGATCGGCGGTGAGCCGTGTGAAGCAGTGGCCGGTCTACACGTTCAACGGCGGCAGGCGGCGCGCGCCCGAAAGGCCTCGGCGCGGCCCGGAGCCGGGAAGGGATTCCGGGCCCGGACCGGACTTGGAGGAGCGCACGCCCCCGCCCGGGAGGAGGCCGCCGGGCCCGCGCGAGCGCGACGGGCGGCGTCAAGAAGTGCGAGGAGTGCGGACCACGGGCATCTTTCAGGTGCCCAGCGATACCGTGATCCAGCTGGTGGTCGCCGTCAGCAGCTTCAGCGACCAGGAGCAGCCGGCGTCGGTGAGAGTCCGGAAAGTGAGCGGCAATCAACTGGAGCCGGTGTTCTTCCGCGCCCTCACCATCCCGGCGGGCGGTGCGGAGCGGGTGGTCGTCGACGGGCTCGCCGGCGAGCGGGTCGAGGTGGAAGTGACGCTCCCCTCGGACCAGCTGGTACCCACCGTCACCGTCACTCAGTACTTCCCGGCGGACGGGGGAATCCTGGTGCTGGTCTACAAGGCGCCGGGCGATCTGGTCGCGGTGTAGCCCGGCGCTGGTTCGCACGTTCTGAGGAGGGATGCACGGTGCCTGTCACGTTGACCAGCGGTTTGTTCCCTGTCGCACAGCTTCCGGCCGCTCAAGTGGTGTCGGTGCGCATCTTCCTGGCCAACCTGGAAAACCAGCCTCACCGGGCCACGGTGGAGGTGCTTCGCCTCGAAGGCAACCGCAAAGAGCGCATCCGCTGGCAGCAGCTGGAGGTGCCCGGCGACGAGCGGGTCTCTTTGGAGCTCTCCAGCGACGAAGTGGAGGGCGAGACCATCGAGGTGAACGTCACTGTACCGGTGGACGGCTTCGGCGCCGGAACCTTTCCCGTCGCGCCCAGCGTCGCCGTGATCTCGTTGTTCACCGGGGACGGGACCACGTCGCTGCTGCAGTACATCGCGGCCGATGATTTCGCGCCGGTGAGCCGGGTGGAACGGGAGGCCAAGGCAGCACTTCACGGCCTTTCGTACGCCTGAGCTCATGCGGCCCCGCCGCCGCCCGGCCAGCCCGGAGGCCGGTCCCGGGGCACGGGCCGCAGGCGTCACGCCTGCGCTTCGAGCTTGTACCCGAACCCCCGCACGGTGCGGACCACGGGCCCCGCACCGGGGAGCTCCCGGAGCTTGGTGCGCAGGTAGTAGACGTACTTCTTCACGTCTTCGGGGCCGCTTTCGTCGAGGCGCTCGGGCCAGACGGCCCGCAGGATCTCCCGGGTGGAAAAGACCCTCCCGGGGGCTGAAGCCAGCAGGCGAAGGAGGTCGTATTCCTTGGGCGAGAGGCTGACGGCCGCGCCTTTGAACCGCACCTCTTTCGCCTTGTCGTCGATGGTGAGGTCGCCGATGGTGATCACCTCCGGCCGTTCCTGGGGCGCGGCGCGGCGAAGGACGGCCCGGATCCGGGCCTCCAGCTCCTTGAGGTCGAAGGGTTTGGTGATGTAATCATCCGCTCCGCCCGCCAGGCCGCGCACCTTGTCGCGGGCGCTGTCCAGGACGGTGAGCATGATCACGGGCACGTCCGTAGCCGACCGGATCTCCTGGAGCACGCTCCAGCCGTCGAGCTCAGGCATGTTCACGTCCAGCAGGACCAGGTCAGGTTCGTCCGCAAACACCCGCCGGCACGCTTCGCTGCCGTCTTCGGCGGTCGTGACGTGAAACCCCTTCACCGTGAGGTATTTCACGAGCAGCCGCCGGGCGTCGTCATCGTCGTCGGCGATCAGGATCCGAGCTGCTTCGGCGCAGGCGTTCACGCGATCTCCTCCTTTGCGGGGGCGAGCTCGTTCGCAGGCGCAAGGCCGGAGCCTTCCTCCGAGTCCGTCGCCGTCCCCGGCCCGGCGGGCACGGCCTGAGGCAGGACCGTGCCCGCCGGCCGCCGGCCGCCGGTGGAGGCGCCCTGCCGGTGTTCCCGGATTGGGGCGCGCGCCTCCTGCCGGGGCAGGAAGAGGGTGAACGTGCTCCCGCGCCCCTGGGCCGACGAGAGTTTCACCCAGCCTCCGTGGGCTTCGACGTAGCGCTGGACCACGGCAAGCCCAAGGCCCATGCCTCGTGCCTCCTTGCTCTCGCCCCGTTCGATCCGGACAAAAGGTTCAAAGATGCGCTGCTGCTCCTCGGGGGGAATCCCGGGTCCCGTGTCCCGCACCCGCACGTAGGTGCCGTCCTCGGCGCACCAGGCCGAGACCTCCACGCACCCTTCCCGGGTGTACTTCACCGCGTTGTGAAGCAGGTTGATGAGGACCTGGCGCACTTTGGTCTCGTCCACCAGCACCCGGGGCAGGCCCGGTGCGCTGACGACGACGCGGATCCCCTTGGCCTGGGCCATGGGGCGGACGTAGTCGGCGGCGTGCTGCAGCAGCGCGCCCAAATCGACTTGGGAAAGGTGCACGGAGTCGGCGCCCCGCTCGATGAAGCGCAGGATGTTCTGGATCAGCGCCAGCAGGTGGTTGGCGGCAGCCAGCATCGCCTGCAGGTCGGTGCGCTGCGCCGGGGTGAGCGGCCCTTCGGCTTCCTCCAAGAGGAGCTGGCAGTAGCCCCGGATGCTGTGCAGGGGCGCCTTGAGCTCGTGCCCGACCATGGCCAGGAACTCCGCCTTGGCCCGGTTGGCCTGCTGCAGCTCAGCGTTGCGCTGGTGCAGGGCCTCGGTCCGGCGGTTGATTTCCCGGGCCATGTGGTTGAACGCTGCGGAAATCTCCTCAAACTCACGGCAGCCCCGGATGTCGGCGGAGACGGGAAACGCCCCTTGCGACACCTGGCGGATGGACTCCATCAGCCGATCCAGCGGTCGGAGAATGATGGAATAGAGGCCGAAGACGCCCACCACCGCAAGGCCGGTAAAGAGGACCGAGAGCCCGCCGATGACCCGCAGGACCTGCCGGGTGCGGCGCTGGACGCTCTCGAGGCTGAGGCCCACGCGGATGTAGCCGGAGCCGGCGCCGGGGGGCAGCGGGCGGATGAAATCGAGGTACTCCGTATGCTGGTGCTGCCATCGGGAGACCGTCAAACGGGCCGGCGGGTTGAGGATCACGGGAAGTTCCAGCCCACCGGGCTGGATGGACTCGGAGATCACCAGCCCGCCCTGAACCACCTGGGCGTAGGCGACGTCGTCGATGGTCGCCCGGCTGGTGAGCAAGAGAAGCCGCAGGCGCCGCTCAAAGACATTGTCGATGGCCAGCGACGCCGCCGCTTCCGCCGCCAGGTTTTCGGCGAGGACTTCGCCCCGCCGGCGGAACTGCTCGGAAAGGTCGTGCGTCACCCAATAGGACGAGACCGCGGCGAAGGCGAGAAAGAGAAGCCCGCCAAAAGCCAGGACCGCGAGGACCAGGGTCACTTTCAAGTCGGCGGAATAGCGCATGGATCTCCCTCACACCGGTGCACCGCGCCAAAACCTGCGCGGCGCGCTTCCACGCAATTGGGACCTTTTCGCCACCCGCGCGTCATGGAGTCCGGCGGCTCCTCCGGTATCATTGATGCTACAACGGGAAAGGAGGCTCGGAATGTGAGAGCTGTCACACGGCTTGGCTGCGCCGGAACGCTGCTGGTCGCCCTGGCGCTGAGTGCAGGCTGCGGTGGAGTCGGACAAACGATGTCGGGCGTCGACTCTGAAGGGCAGGAGCCCGTGGGGCAGGTAGGAGAGACGCTGGATCTCGAGCAGGGCCCGCAGCCGGAGCTCCCCGCGGAGCTTGAGGTGCCCGGGCCGGACGGCGCGCCGGCGCTCGACGTTCCGGACGCCGGAGAGCCGGGCTTCTCGGAGGACGTGCCAGAAGCGAATCTCTACCCCTGAGCGGCTCGCGTTCCCCCCCAGCGAGCGACTGGGCGTCGCCTTTCCTCCCGGGGGTTGGCCTTGCGCGCACCTTCGTGGAGCCTTCTTGCAGAGCTTCTTTGAGCTGTGCCAGGCAGCTCAGCCTATTGGCCGGGTCATGGCCCCGGGCGCCGGCCCGCAGCCCGCCGTGGTCTCCGCGGCGGGCTCTCGTTTTGCAAGGGCGTCTGAAGTGCAACGGTTGACACATACCCCGAGAGCAGGTAGGATAGGGTCAGAACGCTATACCCTAGGGGGTACGGTAATACACTGGTGGCTAGAGGAGGTCATGGGAATGACCCGGGAGTGGAGCTGGCTCAAAGGCGGCGTGGCGCTGGGCTTGCTCAGCGCGTTCGCCTTTCTCACGTACAAGCCGCTGGGCGTCTCGACGTCGTACCCGCGGACCGTCGCGCTCCTTCTCAACCCGCTGGTCCCCGCGTGGGTCGCGGACAACCCCTACTTCCAGCGAGTGCCGCCCGTCGTCGACTGGCAGCTGATGCTGGTGATCGGCATCGTCATCGGCGGGTTCATCGCCTCGAGGGTCACAGCCCGGATGGAGGCGGCGGAGCGAGCCAAGGGAGACCAGGCGTCCGGGGCGGCAGAAGCTTCCCCGCGCGGGGAGTCGTGCGCCGCGGGCCCTGCGGATCCCGTTGACGTGAGCCCGCAGCGGCGCTGGAGGGCGTTTCTCGGCGGCTTTCTCGTCCTGTTCGGCGCCAGGCTGGCTGACGGGTGCACCAGCGGTCACGTGATCACCGGGATGACCCAGCTGGCAACGGCGAGCTTTCTGTTTGCAGCGGCGGTCTTCGCCGTGGGAATCCCGGCAGCCAAGTGGTTCCGGTCGAAGGGGTGGGTGTAAGTGGGCATCCTGGCACTGGGCCTGGTGACAGGCGTCGCGTTTGGCTACATCTTGTACCGGTCCGGGGTATCCCGGTGCGGGTGCATCTTTGACGCGCTGAACTTGCTCAATCTCAAAGCGGTCAAGCTGATGCTGACCGCCGTGGCCGTCGGCTCGCTCATTGTGTACCCCCTCTCGGCCTTGGGGCTGGTGAGCATCGGCGGCAAGACCCTCTACGTCCTCGGCGTTCTGGCGGGCGGCGCCGTGTTCGGCCTGGGCTTTGCCATCGCCGGCTACTGCCCGGGCACCGCGCTGGCGGCGCTGGGCGCCGGGCGGAAGGATGCCTGGCCCATGGTGCTCGGCGGCCTCGCGGGGGCCTTGGCGTACGCGCGGGTCTACCCGGTGCTGGAGCCGGTCCTCATCCGGCCGCTCAACTTTGGCCGGCATTCGCTGCCTGACGCGCTGGGCGTCAACCCCGTGGCCATGGGAATCGCCTTCGCGCTCCTCCTGCTGGGAGTGGTGACGGTGATCGACCGCTGGGAGCGCGGCGTGTGCTTCATCCGGAAGGCGTGGGTGGCGAGGAGGAAAGCCCACGACGCCGGGGCCTGAGCCTCCCCCTGCCTGGCACGGCCTCTAGGCCCAAATTGCTGCCCTCGGGCGGGTCCCCACGGCTGGGCGGCGTGCCGGCGCAGCGTGGGCGCTTGCGTGCAAGGGAAGGGACTCCCCGGGCGAGAAGAGCTTGGAGTAAAGAGGCGAGGCCGGGAGCGCCGTGCGGGCGCGGCGGCTGCCGCCGTGACGAAAGCTCGAACAAGGAGGCGGGCACCGGTGGAGCGGATCGATCCCAAGGTGATCGCCGACGTGAAGGCCCGGCTCAAGCGAGTGGAAGGGCAGGCCCGCGGGCTGCAAAAGATGCTCGACGAGGCGAGGAGCTGCGAGGAAATCCTGACGCAGCTCAGCGCCATGCGGTCCGCGATCGGTTCCATCGCGACGATACTTATGGTAGAAAATCTCGAGGCGTGTCTGCTGGACGGCAGGGATGATCCATCGGCTCAAGAGGCCATCGCCCGGGCAAAGAAGCTCTTTGCGGGCTTCGTCCGCTGAGCCGTTCCTCTCGAAGCTCTCCCCGGGGCTTTTCACCGAAACGCGAAAGGACCGCGGCAGCCTGCCGCGGTCCTTCCGGCGTGAGCCGGAGTGTACTCTCCTGCCATGCACGCTGCCGGGCGTGCCGCCCCATGCGCCGGCCTTCGCCGGCCGTGGTGCGGCGCACGGAGCTTGAGCCCGGGCAGCGGCTGGCAGCCGTCACTGGGCGGTTTCGGGATTGAGGTGGGCCAGGAGCCGGTCGGCCTCGCGCACGTGCTCGCCCGCCTGGAGCAAGCTGTCCAGGTCCGCGCCGGCCTCCACCGCCCGGGCTGCGAGGACCAGGTGCGCCAGGGCGATCAGCTCGGGCGCGTCGACGCCCGCTTCGACGATGCCTTCCGCGTCGATGGCCTCATAGTCCTCGACGCCCGCCAGCTCCTGAACCAGGGCGATGACGCCTGCCTCCTCCTCCGTGCCGAGGAGCAGGCCGGAGGCGGTCTCAGCGAGGGATGCCACGTCGCCGGTGCTGGTGACCACGCTCTCGTCCAGCGTCTCCTTGAGCGCCGCGAGCTTCACCCACAGGTCGTCGCCGGCGGCCGTTTCCTCAGCGGCGAAAAAGTCAAACCCCTCCTGCGCCTGCACCGGGAGGCCCAATAGCATGGCTCCCATCGCAAGGACAAGCCCGATGCGCATGAGTCGACCCAGTCGTACCATCCCGATTCCTCCTCAACCTCTTGAGTGGTGTCAGCCGCTTGCGGTGTCACCAGGAGAGACGGCCGTCAGTCCGCCTGGCACCGTTAGGCTAACACGCTTGAAAAGGGGGTTCCATGAAAGCGGGGTGGTCGCCGCGTCCAAGGTGGGTGGAAAAACGTCGGATCTGGGTACCGCGGGGAACACAAGAAGGCGAGCGCGGCCGCCGGGAGAGGAACGAGGCCTGCCGGGGGCAGGCCTCGTTCCGTGACGCTGATGTCGTGAAACGCCAGGATCTTGGGATCCCAGGGTTGAAGGGGCGAAGGGTGCCCCAAGACTTAGAACACCGGGACAACGGCGCCGCCGTAGGTCTCGAGGAAGAACGCTCGCACCTCGGGCCGGGTCAGCGCCTCGGCCAGCTTCTGCAGGGCCGGGTTGGCGGTGTCGCCCTTGCGCACGGCCACCACGTTGGCGTAAGGAGACTCCTCGCCCTCGATGATCAGGGCGTCTTTCACCGGGTTGAGGCCGGCCTCCAGGGCGAAGTTGGTGTTGATGACGGCGGCGTCGACGTCGGCCAGGGCCCGGGGCAGCATGGCCGCCTCCAGCTCCCGGAAGCGAAGGCGCTTGGGGTTCTCCACGATGTCGAGGACGGTGGCCTCAAGGCCTGCATCCGGCCGCAGGGTGATGAGCCCCGCCTCCTGCAGCAGCAAGAGGGCGCGGCCGCCGTTGGTCACGTCGTTGGGAATCGCGATCTGCGCGCCGTCGGGCAGCTGGTCGAGGCTGGAGATGCGGCTGCTGTAGAGGCCGATGGGCTCGATGTGCACCTTCACCAGCACCTCGAGGTCGAGGCGGTGGTCGGCGCTGAAGGTTTCAAGGTACGGGATGTGCTGGAAGTAGTTGGCGTCCAGCTCGCCGTCGCTCAGCGCCAAGTTGGGAAGGACATAGTCGTTGAACACCACGATCTGGAGATCGATGCCCTCGGCGGCCAGGTGAGGCTTCACAAACTCCAGCACCTCCGCGTGGGGCACGGGGGTCGCGCCCACCTTGAGCACCGTCGCCTGGGCGGCCGCGAGCGGAGCGCCGGCGACAAGCAAGCCGATGAGGACCAGGGCGGACAGGACGGATCTGCGCACGAACAACTCCTCCTTAACAGATCTCTTTACGTGGTATTACCGCCGTCTGACTGGGCGGGACGGCGCAGCCCCCGGCTCTTGCTGGCCCGCGGGGTTCGAGGCCCCAAGCCCGCGCCGCAGCCATCCGGCAGGCTTACGACGGATGACGGTGGTCCAAGCGCCGCGCCAGCGCGTTGCCGGCCATCTGCACCAGCTGCACCAGCACGACGAGGACGACGACGGTCTGGATCATGATGTCGCTCCGGAACCGCTGGTAGCCGTAGCGGATCGCCAGGTCGCCGAGGCCGCCGCCGCCGATGGCGCCCGCCATGGCGGAATAGCTCACCAGGCTCACCGTGGTGATGGTGAAGCCCAGGACCAGGGAGGGGAGGCTCTCGGGCAGGAGCACTTTCCAGATGATCTGGAGAGGCGTGGCACCCATGCTCTCCGCCGCCTCGATGACGCCGAAGTCCACCTCGCTGAGGGCGCTCTCGACCAGCCGCGCCACGTAGGGGATGGCCGAGACGGTGAGCGGCACGATGGCGGCCGTGGTGCCGATGGAGGTGCCGGCGATCATCCGGGTGAAGGGGATGATCGCGATCATCAGGATGACGAACGGCACCGACCGGCCGATGTTCACCACCACGCCCGTGATCCGGTGGATCACCCGGTTCGGCAGGATGTGGCCCGGAGCCGTCACCACCAGGAGGACGCCGACGGGCAGGCCGAACAGCGCTCCCAAAGCGCTGGAGCAGGCCACCATGTAGAGCGTTTCCAGGGTCGCCTGCCAGAGGAGCTGGAGCACCTGCGGGTTAAGCAATGCCGGCCGCCTCCCCCACCAGGCGGCGGGTCGCGGTGGCCCTGGGGTTGGAGAAGAGCTCCATCACCGGGCCGACCTCGGCGATGCGCCCTTGGTCGATCACCGCGACGCGGTGGCAGATGGAGCGCACCACGTGCATCTGGTGCGTCACCATGACGATGGTGAGCCCCAGCCGCTGGTTGATGCTCTTGAGCAGGTTGAGGATGGCGACGGTGGTGTCCGGGTCCAGCGCCGACGTGGCCTCGTCGCAGAGGAGGATCCGGGGCTCCATGGCCAGCGCCCGGGCGATGCCCACCCGCTGCTTTTCGCCGCCGCTGAGCTCCGAGGGATAGCGATCGGCCTTCTCTTCGAGGCCCACGAAGGCCAGGAGCTGCGCGACCCGGCGCGCTCGCTCCCCCTTGGGGATGCCGACGATCTCCATGGGAAACGCGACGTTTCCCGCGGCCGTCCGGTTGGAGAGGAGGTTGAAGTGCTGGAACACCATCCCGATGTTCCGCCGCACTTCCCGCAGCCGCCTGCCGCGAAACCCCGTCACGTCCACGCCGTCGATGAAGATCTGGCCCTTCTCGGGGCGCTCAAGCAGGTTGATGCAGCGGATCAGGGTGCTCTTTCCGGCACCGCTGGGCCCGATGATGCCGAAGATCTCACCGGGATAGACGTCCAGCGTGACCCCGCGCAGGGCATCCACCTGCTTGTTCCCCCGGCCGTAGGTCTTTTCGACGTCCCTCAAGCTCAAGATAGGTTGTGGCGCTGCTGCGGCGCTCGCGGCGTGGGCGGGCAAAGAAGATCACCTCGACAGCTGGGACCAGGAACCGACGCCAAACCAACCGGACGGCTCTCGACCTCTCCCGCGGCAGCCTGTGGCTTCCGACCGGTTCTGCCGCTGTTTCAGCAACAAAAAAGCCTCTTCGACGAGAAGAGGCCTGTGATCGCGCATTCCTCCTCTCATCTCTCCAGACGCATCGCGTCCGGCAGGACTTGGCACCTTGCCGCTCCGCGGCTCGCCGCCGGGAGACGGCCGGTTGCCGGGTTTCATCGGGCCAGTCCCTCCACCACTCTCGATAAGAGTTGCACGCTTTGGTGTTGGCTTGGACCAACACGTTTGTCCGTCGCGACGTTGAGATGATTATACGGCTGCCCGGGGGGCGCTGTCAACTGATGAGAGCGCAAGAAGAAGCGAGAAAAACAGGAAAGGACAGGTGGCGGAAGGGGTGGGATTCGAACCCACGGACGGCGGGGCCGTCTACGGTTTTCAAGACCGCTGCCTTCGTCCGCTCGGCCACCCTTCCGCGCACGTCCCGACGCATCGCCGGACGGGCCGCAAACCCTTTTGTGAACGGGCTTTCGGCTGCGCCGCCCGGCGGTTTCAATCTATCACGAAACCGCGCGGCAGTCAATCGACGGCAGGTCCACCCAGCGGTCCTCTTCGGCCGAGAGGCGGCACGCCTCCATCAGGAGGGCCTGGTCCAGGGCATCCTCCATCGTGTCGAACGGGAGAGGCTCGTCCTTGAGGATCGAGCGCTGGATGGTCTCCACCGCTTCGTAGAACGGCGGCTTGTCCACGGGGACGCTCCGGTCCAGCACCTCGCCGCGCTTAAAGACCGTCACCCGGGCGCCGGGCCAGCCCCCCTGCGGCGGGTTGGGATGGAACGGCTGGCTGACGTCGATCTGGCCGTCGGTGCCGTAGATGGTGGCCTGCTGGCCGCCGAACATGCGGATGCCGGAGGAGACGTTGGCGGTGCGGCCCCGCGAGAAGCGGAGCGTGGCCACGGTGGTCTTGTCGACGCCGGTGGGCTCGTCGGTGACCGACGTGGCGGCTACGGCGAGAGGCAGGCCGCCCATGACGAACCGGGTCCAGCTCAACACGTAGCAGCCGATGTCCAAGAGGGCGCCGCCGCCCACCTCGGGCCGGACGCGGATGTTGTCCCGGTCGCCCCGGAACGAGTAGTGGAACCGGGCGTCGGTGTGCAGCACGTCGCCGATCTCGCCGTTTTCGATGATCTCCCGCAGGCGGCGGCTCTGGCGGTGAAAGCGGTAGACAAAGGCTTCCACCAGCATGACGCCGGCGTCTTTGCAGGCCTGGACGGCCTTTTTCGCCTCCTCGTAGGTCATCGTGAGGGGCTTTTCGCAAAAGACGTGCTTGCCGGCGTGGGCCGCTTTGATGATCCACTCCGCGTGCAGCGTGTTGGGCAGAGGGATGTAGACTGCGTCGATCTCGGGATCGTCCAGTACGGCGTCGTAGGAGTCGTAAGCGACCGGGATGCCGTGCGCCTTGGCGTACTCCTGGGCCTTTTCGCGGCTGCGGCTCCCCACCGCCCGCACCTCGCCGCTGTCCGTCAAGCGCACCGCCGGGATGAACGCGGTGCGTGCGATGTCGGCTGTGCCCAGGATGCCCCAGCGCACTCTGGTGGTGGTTGCTGCCATGCGTCGTGAGCCTCCTCATGATGCTGCGTGCCGTCCGCACGTTCTTCCACTACGATTCGGCGCCCCGGGCGGCTCACCTTTTCCGGAACGCGAGAGGAGACGGCCGGATGGCCGTCTCCCGGTTTCCTTCACGACGAGGCGTCTTGCAGCTGGCCTCAGTGGATCCCCGATCCGCCGGCGACGCGTCGCGGCCGTCAGATGGTCTGGGTCTGGGTCCCGGTCTGCCCTTGCGGGAACCCGGTTTGGGTCGTGCCGGTCAGGGTCCCCTGCAGGCCCTGGCGGAAGCTCTGCTGCACCGCGGCCTGCGCCTGCGAGATGAGGGTCTGTTCCGCTGCGGCGATCATGCGGCGCACCATGTGCCCGCCGACGGCGCCCCAGACACGGGACGGGATGTCGCCGCCGTAGCCGCCCGTCTGGCCCGACAGGTACTGCTGGAGCAGCTGCGCCTGCGGGTCGCTGGGGTTTTGGGCGATCTCTTGAGCCACCTCGTATTTGAAACGCTCGAGAGCCTGCCCCGCTTGCTGGATCAGCGGCTGGTTTCGCTTTTGTCCTCTGGCCATGAGAGAGACCTCCTTTCGATGCCGTAGTCTCTCCCCTGCCTTTGACCTGGTTTCGGACCAAATTCTAGGAGCGGCGGGCCAGGTGGCGACCGGCGGCGGGAGGTGAATCCGGCTCAGCCTTTGCGCATGCCCCAGAAGAAGCCGACGGCGAAGCCCCCGGCGCCGGGGATGACGGCCGCGAGGGAGTCGACCCACCCGCGGATCACCGCGTCGAGCCCGCCCGGGGGATTGAGGGCCTGGGAATACGTCTCTTCGATCCGGGTCCAGTTGATTGCGATAAAATCGTAGTGCTGCAGCCCGACGAGGATCAGGAACAGAATGCCCGCGACGACCAGCGCGACCTTCAACGCCTTTTTGGCCAGGTAGCCTACGGCAAAGCCCAAGAGCATCCCAAGGCCCACCTGCTGGCCGATGACGGGCCAGTCGATCGAGCCGCCGATGGGTTCACCGCCCATACTCTCACCGCCTGCGACCGGCATCCCAAGGCGTTCCAGGAATGCCGCGAATCGATGCCATCCCCGAGGCTAGGGTGCTCCAGCGACGCGGCAGGCATGCGAGAGCTACTTTGACGCGCTGGCTGGCCGTTCCTGGTGTTTCCCGCATCCGTTGACGCCCGGGAGCGGTTTGTGCTAGAATAAAGGCGCTCTTCGAGCAGGGAGGGTTCCCTGCTCGCGGCGTATCGGCGCGGAAGGGTGCGAGAGTGGCCGATCCGGGCGGTTTGCTAAACCGTAGTAGGACCAAAAGTCCTACCGAGGGTTCGAATCCCTCCCCTTCCGCCACGACACGAACGTGAGGGCCCTGGCGGCCGGTGCCGCCCAGGGCCCTCTTCGCGTCTTGCGGCGGTTCGCGCGGGGTCCGGCCGCCAACGGCGGGCGGCCGGAGCTTACTGGCTCTCCAAGAGGTCAGAGAGGTACTTGCGCTGCGCGTGGAGCCGCTGCCGGTAGATGTGGACGCGATGCTGGCGGTTCACCGGCGCCTGGCGCGGGCCGAGCCCGTCAAACTCCTCAGCCCGCTCCTGGCCCAAGGCGGCGCGCACTTCCTCCAGCGCCTTTTCGCGCCAGTCGCGGTACGCGTCCACGAATCCCTGGCGCATGGCCAGCAGCTCGTCGATCTCGTTGATGATGCGTTGTACGACGTCACGGTCTATATCGCTCATCGCCGATGCCTCCGTGTGATGGTACCCTGTCATCAATTCGATTCGACGGCGGCAAGCCCTTCACCGGTCCGGGCCGCGTGCAGGTGGCGCCCCGGCTCCGGGCAAATACTGTACGAGGGTGATATCCATGGAAAAGGCCCAGGCCAAGATCACCGGGACGCGGGTCAACCTCAGGCCGCTGGCCGAAAGCGATCTCGACCGGCGCCTGGAGATGGTGAACGACCGCGAGGTGCAGCTGCTCTACATCGGCGCTCCGGGCGATACAAATACCAGGTTTGACATGGAGAGCTGGTTTTACGCGCTCCAGGAGGATCCTTTCAGCGAGCAGTGGGCCATCGAGACCAAGGACGGCGAGTACATCGGCGATATCGACCTGCACAGCATCCACGTGATCCGGGGCGAGGCGTGGATCACCCCTATGGTCGGCGACCTGCGGTATCTCACGACACCGGACTACCGCCGGGAAGCCATCGCCCTCATCACCGAGTATGCCTTTTCCCATCACGGCGTCGAAAAGCTGCTGATCGACATCCCCAGCACGGACCAGCAGGGGCTTGAGATCCTGCGCGAGCTGGGTTTTGCCGTCGTGGAAGAGATGCTGTTCGACTTTCTCCACGACGTGTATACCGTCACGATGGCGGTGACGCCCGCCACGTTCCGGCGGCCGTAACGGGCCCGCCGGGCGATCTCGCCCGGCGATCTTTGGGCGCATCCGGCATCTGCCCGTCGCCCTTTCGCCCGCAGAGCGCGTCTGGTACAATTTTCCCTGGGGCAAAGGCGCCCGGGCGCCGAGCGCCGGCGGCCGCCGGCGCGTGCCCGCGCACCAATCTCTTGGGAGGACGAGCATGAGCAGCAGGTACTCCGTGGCGCAGAGGGTCGACAGGGGCGAGCAGGTGGTCGAGCTCATCGACGCCGGCACCAAGAGCAGCGCCACCATCGTGCCGACGGTGGGCGCCAACTGCAACCGGTACGTGTGGGAGCATCAGGGCCAGCCGCTGGAGCTCCTGGTCAGCGCTCCCGACTACGACGCCCTCCGGGAGGGGCCGTACCTCTACGGCAACCCGATTCTCTTTCCCTATCCCAACCGGGTGCGGGACGGCCGCTTTGCCTTTGGGGGGAAACAGGCGGCTCTGCCCATCAATGAGCCCGAGCGGAACAACGCCATCCACGGCCTGGTCTACAACCGGCCCTGGGAAGTGGTGAGCCAGGGCGCCAGCGACGAAGAGGGCGCGTGGGTGACGCTCCGCTTTGCGTCCAGCGCCCACCCCGAGGTGGAAGCCGCGTTCCCCTTCCCGTTCGAGGTGCTCTTTACTTATCGCCTCAAGGACGGCGCCCTCGCCAACGAGATGACCGCGAAGAACACGGGCTCCGGGCCTATGCCCATGGGCTACGGCCTGCACCCGTGGTTCCCGCTGCCCCTCTCCCCCAAGGGCCGCCGCAGCCAGTGCCGGGTGAAAGCGCCGGTGACGGGGGTCTGGGAGCTGGACGCGCGGCTCCTGCCCACCGGCGAGATCCGGCAGCCCGCGCCGGCCCGGGACCTCTCCCGCGACGTGCCGCTGGCGGACGAGGAGTACGACGACGTCTACACCGGCCTCAACCAGCACGGCCCGTCGGAGGTGGTCTACGCCGATCCCGGCACCGGCGTGGAGATTGCCGTCCGCTCGGACAGCGCCTTTCGCGAGTTCGTGATCTACGCGCCGCTGTCGCGGGACGTGATCTGCCTCGAGCCGTACACCTGCGTGACCGACGCCTTCAACCTCGCGGCGCGAGGCGTCGACGCGGGGATGATCGTGCTGGAACCGGGCCAGAGCTGGACGGGGAACATCGTGTACATCCCGCGGCCGGTTTCAGGGTGATCCCGGCGCCCGCCGGGGCCCCGGGAGCAACTGGCGGCAAGCAGGTGGTTGAACTTTCGCCGGGGATCTGATATATTAAGTTCTGCTCCATTTGCCGTGCGCGCGTAGCTCAGCTGGATAGAGCGTCTGACTACGGATCAGAAGGTCAGGGGTTCGAATCCTCTCGCGCGCACCAGGTTAAGGGGTTTCGGCGCCTCAAGGCGACGCGAAACCCCTTGATCTTTTTTCTCGAGCCAGGCGGCGCCCGGTCTTGAGTGCCTGCTGGCCCGTCTGACAAGGAAGTCGCGTGCCGGCGCGGAAAGAATGGAGCTAAATCTCGCAACTGCCTGACAGAGGTGACCGTTGGATGCGCCGGCTGATCGATCTCAGCCACGCGGTGGAGCACGGCATGGTGACCTATCCGGGTCTTCCTGGCCCGGTGATCTCCGACTACCTGAGCCGGGAGGCCTCGAAGGACCGCTATGCCCAGGGAACCACCTTCCACATCGGCAAGATCGAGATGGTAGGCAACACGGGCACCTACATCGACGCCCCTTTCCACCGCTACGAAGGAGAGAAAGACCTGGCGGAGCTCCCGCTGGAGCAGGTCGCCGACTTGGAAGGGATCGTCTTTCGCGCGGACCCCGCGCGGCGGGCCATCGGCCCGGAGCTGTTCGCCGGGGCGGACGTGAGGGGAAAGGCGGTGCTGGTCCATACGGGCTGGGCGCGGCACTGGGGTACGGAGGCGTACTTCCACGGCCATCCTTTCCTCACGGCGGAGGCCGCCGAATGGCTGAAGGCGGCCGGTCCCGCCTTGGTGGGGATCGACTCGCTGAACATCGACGACACCGTTACCGGGGAGCGGCCCGTCCACTCGATCCTGCTCGCCGCCGGCATCCTCATTGTGGAACACCTGCGGGGCCTCGAGCAGCTTCCCGCCTCGGGTTTCCGGTTTCATGCGGTCCCGGTGAAGGTGCGGGGGTGCAGCGCGTTTCCGGTGAGGGCCTATGCGGTGGTAGAGGCATAACGATAAGGCGAGAGGTGCCGGACGCCCGTGCGAGAGGCGCCGCCGGCCGGTGGAGCGGGGCAAGACCGAAGTTTCAGCATCAGCACACAAGAAAGGATCTGCGTGAAAGATGAACGTATCGCCGTCCATTCAGACGAAGTCCGGGGAATCCTTCCGTGCCCTGCACGGGTTTGCGGGGGCGACGGTGCTCGCCTTCGGCGTGGCTCTTGTGCTGGGATCCGGCGGCCTGCCGTTCGACCGGCCTGCGGTGGGGACACACGAGCTGATCCCCAACCTCATGACCCAGCTCATGCAGATTGCCTTTGCGCTGGTCATCATCGGCCTCGCGTTCCTGGCGACCCGGGGACGGCCGGCCGTGGATTTCGAGGCGCGCACGCCCGGCGTCACGGCGGCAAGGCGCGAGATGATTGCTCTTCTGGTCTACGGCGCGGTGGTGCTGGGTGTGGGGAACGCGTTCGGGATCGGCCTGCACCTGCACGGTTCGGTGTTTGGACCCACTCACCACCTGGCGCCGGCCGACGCCGTGGTGTGGGCGATCTACAACGGGGTGTTCTTTGCTCTCATCCCGTACCTGGTGTTCCGCCGGCGCGGCTACGGGCACCGGGAGCTGGGCTTGAAGTCTGAAGACGCGAAGAAGGACTTCCTCGTCATCGCCGTCATCCTGCTGGTGGAAAGCATCGGCGAGCTGGTCACGTTTCCCGGGATCTTCTCCCTCAGCGCGAGGCAGCTCGCGCTGGGCGTGCCGCTGACGCTGGTCCTTCACCTGCTCGGCACCGGCCTGCCGGTGATGATCTTCATCTACTCCCTGCTCTTTCCCCGGTACCTCAAGGTGACCGGATCACGGGCTTCAGCGGCGGTCCTCGGCGCTCTGACCTACGCCGGGCTGCATCTGGTGGAGTACTGGACCGTGTACGATTCGCTGGCTCACGGGCTCCTCAGCGTGGCCTTCGTCTTCTTGCAGTTTGCGTACCCCGGGCTGATCAAGTCCGTCCTCACCCTGAGGACGGGCAACGCGTGGGTGCACCTTTGGGCCTATCACGCCATCGCGCCCCACGTCACCGTCGACACGCCCCTGATCGTGCGGGTCTTCGGGATTTCGTAGGGCCGCGCCGGGGCGGCGCCCGTCACACGAGAGCGCAGGCGAAGACCAGCAGCATGTAGGCGTACGACGCGTGGAAGAGCCGCTTGCCCCAGGCAGCGGCTGCTTTTTCGCCCTCGCGGTTCGCCTGGATGATGCCGGCGTAGTAGAGGAGCCCTGCGATGAGCGTCGTGTAGAGGAAGAACGCACCGCCGACGCCCTGGGCGGAAAGCAGCAGCGTGCAGCCGATGAGGAGCGGCCCGTGCACCAGCATCCGCCGCAGGGTGGAGCGGATGCCGTAGCGGACCACCACCACCGGGATGCCGGCCCGCCGGTATTCATCTGCCCGGTAGAGCGAGAGGGCAAAGAAGTGCGGGCTCTGCCAGATGGCCATAAAGGCGAAGAAGAGCAGCGGGACGGCTTCCAGGTTCCCTTTCACCGCCGCCCAGCCGATGAGCGTGGGCATCGCCCCGGAGATGCCGCCCACCAAGGTGCACCAGGGGCTGCGGCGCTTGAGCCAGTACGAGTACACCACTGCATAGACAAACCATCCGGCGACAGTCAAGAGCACGGTCAGCGGGTTGGTCTTCCAGGCCATCACCGCGAGGGAGAGGAGGCCGAGGACGCTGCCGAAGGCCGCGGCCTGCGGGACCCGGATCCTGCCCGCGGCCATGGGGCGGTTCTTGGTCCGTTCCATGAGCGCGTCGATGTCCCGGTCAAAGATCTGGTTGAAGACGTGGGACGACGCGACGGCCAGCGCCGTGCCCAGCAGGGTAAAGAGAGCCAGGTCCCACGGGAGCTCCGGCGCGGCGAGGCGCATGGTCACGAAGCCCGTGAAGAGGACAAACTGGTGCTTGGGCTTGGTGATCTCGACAAAGTCGCGAAAAGAAGGCGCAGCGGCGCGCCCCTCAGCAGCTTCCAGCGATCGTCTGGGTAGAGCTTGGCTCAAACCAAAGTCGCCGCCTTTCGTCGTGTGTCACGGATCAGGCAAGATGACCGAGCCCCTGGGGAGCCACAGGACGGTGCCCACCCGCAAGGTGTCGTCGGGCGAGATGCCGTTGAGGCCGGCCAGCTCCTGGACCGTGGTGCGGAACCGCCGGGCGATCCCCCACAGGGTGTCGCCGGGCTTTACTTCGTACCGTGCCAGCGCCGGCACCTCGATCACTTCACCCGCCCGCAGCGGCCGGTCGGGCAGGTCGTTGATCTCGATCAGGACCTCCATGGTGGTGTCGAAGGTGCGGGCGATGGACCACAAGGAGTCTCCCGGCTGCACGGTGTACGGCATCGTCTCCATGCGGCGAAGGCGCGCCCAGGCCAGCCGCTCGATGGTCTGCGGCCCGGCGATTCCCGTCACCGGCAGGCCGTAGTCCCTCTGGAACGCTTCGACTGCCGCTTTGGTCTCAGAGCCGTAGAGCCCGTCCGCCGCGAGCTCGTATCCCAGCTCTTTGAGGTAAATCTGGAGCGTAAACACGTCGGCGCCCCAGGAGCCTCGCGCCAGGGTGCGCTCGCCCAGCTGCCACTCCCGCACCTCGCCGCTGGCCCCGTGTACGGCCGCTCCGGAAAAGAGGAAAGGCGCCAGCAGGATCATGATGGCGATGATGGCAAAACCGCGTCGTCTCATGATATGCCGCTCTTCCTCATGGAAAAACTAGACCTGGCATCTTGCCGGGCCGCTTCGCGGCCACACCGACTGCAAGGGAGTGCGTTCTCGTGAAGATGGAAATCGTCCACGAGCTCCTGCAAGAGTGGGGCGAGCTCATCATCCACACCGCCGGCGGCCAGACCTTTGAGCTCCACCTGGGCGACACCAAGTTTGACACGGAGCGGCGGCTCCTCACCTTACGCGGGCCCAAGGCCACGTACGTCATCGACGGCGACGCGGTGGAAAGCGTCACCAAGCATTACGGCCACCGGGAGGACGACTGAGCGCGGCCCGGCGACGATGAGGCGCTCTCCGGGGGTATTCCACCCGGGGGCCGCTTCTCCCTGCCTTAAGGCGTGCGGAAACGGGCGGGAACGCCGGCCTGCCGGGCTCAGCGGGCAAGGCCCGCCGCGCCCCGCAAGGTTTCGGAGATGAGCCGGCAGACCGCCTCGCACCGGCGGGGCACCACCCGGTAGCAGGTGGACGTGCCCTGCTCCTCTCCCTCGATCAGCCCTGCTTCCTTGAGGATGCGGATGTGGTGGGAGACGGTGGACTGTGCCAGGCCAAACCGCTCCGTCAAGTCCCCGCAATAGGCACCCTGCGCCCCGATGAAGCGGAGCATCCGCACGCGGATGGGGTTCGACAGCGCCTTGCCGATCAATGCGATCTCGCGGTCCTCCGCGGTGGAGAGGACCTCCTCGGCCATGGTTTCACCGCCCGCGGCTTGATCGAACATCGTCGATCAGCACTCTATCACGGGCGCCGAGGCGGTGTCAAGCCGAAGGCCGGGCGGACCGGGCTGGAGGACGTGTCCGGCCGGATGGCTAAAGGTTATGGCATGCCAGAACGCCGGGTTGGCGAGGAGATGATCGCAGTGATCGTGGACGCATTGATCGAACTGCCGGAAGGGAGCCAGATCAAGTACGAAATCGACGAAGAACGAGGAGTCCTGCGGGTCGATCGCATCCTGCCGAGCCCCGTAGTGTACCCGGCCAACTATGGCTACATCCCGGAGACGCTGGCCGAAGACGGCGACGCCCTCGATATCCTGGTGCTGGGGCCGGCTCGCTTTCAGCCGACCTGCATCGTCCCCGCCCGGGTCATCGGGGCGCTGGACATGACCGACGACAAGGGCAAGGACATCAAGATCCTGTCGGTCTGCGCCGTCGACCCGTACCAGCAGCACATCCAAAGTCTCGCCGACATCGCCAGCCACACCCTGCGGGCCATCAGCCACTTCTTCGCGGTCTATAAGGAGCTGGAAGGCCGGAAAGTAGAGGTGCGCGGCTGGGCCGACAAGGACGTGGCCGTCGATGCCATCGTCCGGGCCAGGGAGGCGTTTCGGGCCCGATGAACGGCAAGCGGATCCGGCGGCGGCTTGGATTGCAGAAGGCGTGGGCCAAGGCCTTCTTGCTCGCGGCCTTCGTCCTCAGCCTCTTGCTGGCGGCGGGCCCGGGCGCGGCGGGCGCGCCGCGGGTCCTGGAAATCCACTTTATCGACGTAGGGCAAGGCGACGCCACGCTCTTTCTGGGCCCCGATTTCGTCATGCTGGTGGATGCCGGACGGCACGACCGGAATGACGTGGTGCCGTATCTCCAATCGGCCGGGGTCGAGCGCATCGATCTCCTGGTGGGCACCCACCCGCATTCGGACCATATCGGGCAGTTTCCCCGGGTGTTGAGGAGCTTTCCAGTGGTGGACGTCTGGCTCTCGGGCGACGTGCACACCACCCGCAACTTCGAGGAGACTATCGACGCGATCTTGGAGTCGGGGGCCGGATATCACGAGCCGCGGGCGGGCGAAGTGTTCCAGCTGGGCAGCGCCCGGATCGAAGTGGTCCACCCGGCGGAGGTGACGGGGGACTTCAACAACGGCTCCATCGCGATGCGGGTGGTGTATGGTGATGTAACCATCTTGCTTACCGGCGACGCCGAGGCGCCGGCGGAGCTGGAGATGATCGCCCGGGGCCACGACCTCTCCGCGGACATCCTGCACGTGGGGCACCACGGGTCGCGCACGTCCACCAGCGACGCGTTCTTGGCCGCCGTCCGGCCCCGGGTGGCCATCTATTCGGCCGGCGAGGGGAACTCCTACGGGCATCCCCACGCGGAGACCCTCGAGCGGCTGCTCCAGCACGGCGTGACGGTGTACGGGACGGACGTCCACGGGACCATCAAAGTGGTCACGGACGGGACCACCTACCGCGTCACCGTGGAGCGGGAAGACCGGGGGCCGGTGGCCCTGGCGTCGGCCTTGGCGGGAGGGAAGTGCCTCCCCGGGCAGGTGAACGTCAACACGGCCAGCGCCGAGGAGCTGGCCAAGATCGTCCACATCGGCGAGGTCCGGGCGCAAGAGCTCATCGCCAGGCGGCCTTACCACTCCCTGGACGACCTGCTGCGGATCCCCGGGATCGGGCAGGGACGTCTCGGCGACATCAAGAAGCAGGGACTTGCCTGCGTTGAAATGCCGTAGCACGCCGGCGCCGCTCGCCCGGCGGGGGCGAGGAGGGTTGCCTCCATGAAGGACAAGGCAGTGGTCGACCGCATCGTCGACGGCCTCCACGCCGTCCTCCTGGTGGGGGAGTCCGAAGAGGAGCGCATCGTCCCCCTGGCGCGCCTGCCGGAAGGCGTCCGCGAGGGAATGTGGCTCGAGGTGCGGTTTGACGGGGAGACCCTGGTCGAAGCGGAGATCGATCACGAGGAAACCGAACGAGTGAAAAAGCGGATCGCCGCCAAGCTGGAGGCGCTGCGCCGGCGGGGCCTCAAAGGCATGTGACCGCGCATCCCCGGGCTTTGAGGACCTCTAGTTTACCGGCGATTCTCGCCCGGGCCCGGGCGGCGGCGCGGCGGTCCAGCGCGTAAGAACCCGCACCGGGAGCGCCGTCGCCCACGACCAGCCAGTCTCCCTCCCGCGTCCCCGCGGGCAGCTCGGCCAGGGGGACGAGGCGCTCGCGGCCGGCCGGGCCGATCAAGATCACGGCCAGGGTCCCGTCGACGATGCGATCCACGGCGGCGCGCGGGCCTTCTTTCGCGGCGGTGGCCCGCGGCTCGTATACCCGGACGTGATCCGGATTCATCCCGGCGGCGCGAGCCGCCGCCAGGCCGGCCAGGAGGAGAAGGCCGGCAGCCAAGAAGAGACGGCGAAAGGCCGCAGCCGGGGTGTTGAGACAAACCTGCCTTTGCCTGCGCACTGCGGGTACCTGTCGAGAGTGGTACCCGATGAGTACGCCCGGGCAAGGGGCTGCTCCTCGCGGGATGAAGGTGTAACGTCTGAGTTTTTCCGGCGCCGTACGGCGGCGGTCGGGGGTGGGCAAAGTCCGAGAGGAAAGGCTCCGGGAGAGCCGGCTTTACCAGCCGGTGAAGGAGTTTTGGGCCGCGCAGGGCTACACCGTGCGCGGCGAGGTGGAAGGGTGCGATCTGGTCGCCTGCCGGGGCGAGGACGTGGTGGTGGTCGAGCTCAAGGGGTCGATGAACCTATCCCTCATCCTGCAGGGGCTCAATCGGAAGGCCATCACGGACCGGGTGTACCTGGCCGTTCCCACGCCGAAGGGACGTCGCCGCACCCACTGGGATCGGGTGGTCCGCCTCTGCCGCACGCTGGGGCTGGGCCTTCTTTTTGTCTCTTTGGGCCGGGAAGGCCGCGGCTGGGTCCAAGTGGCCTGCGAGCCAGGAACCCCCCGGAGCCCCGCTGTACGAAAGCGTTCCAGCCGCAGGTCCCGAGTGCTGGCGGAGTTTGAAACCCGCTCGGGCGACTTCAACGTGGGCGGCAGTGCAGGCCGCCCCCTCGTCACCGCCTACCGGGAGGAAGCGCTGCGCATCGCCGGTTTCCTCGCCGCCCGGGGGCCCAGCGCCGTGCGGGAGATCCGCGCCGCCTGCGCATCAGCGCGGGCAGGGTCGATCCTGCAGCGGAACTACTACGGCTGGTTTGAGCGGCTCTCCCGCGGCGTCTACGGCCTTACGGACGCCGGGCGGGCGGCGCTGGAGACTTACCGGGACGTGGTGGAAGCGCTGGGGTTGGGCGACGAGGCGATCTCGTCCAGCAGCCGGTCGACGCCGGCATCTACCAGTTCGTAGACCTCCTCGAAGTTGCCGGTGTAGTAGGGGTCGGGCACGTCCTGCCCTTCCTTTCCCGGCACGTAGTCGGTGAGCATGCGGATGCGCTCCCGGGGAACGCCCATGGCCACCAGGTCCTCCACGTTGGAGCGGTCCATCGCCACGATGTAGTCGTACGTCAGGATCTCGCTGGCCGGCAGCTTCTTGGCCCGCATCCCGTCGAAGGAGTACCCCCGCTCCTGCAAGATCCGCTGGGTCCCCCGGTGGGGCGGCTGGCCCAGGTTCCAGTGGCCGGTGCCCGTCGACGCCACCTCGATCCGGTCCGCAAGACCCCGCTGCGCTACCCGCGCCCGGAACACCGCCTCCGCCATCGGCGACCGGCAGATGTTTCCGAGACAGACGAACAAGACCCGCACTTTGCTCATCGCGACACCTCGTCGAAGGTAGTGGAAGCCTGGCACCTGCCTCCTATGGTACCCGAGGCCGGTGCGGGAGGGCAAGCCGAGGCACGAGCGGGGGCGCCTACCCGGGTCCGGAGCGGCATAGGGTGTACCGGCTCCGAACACCCGGGCGAAAGGACGGGAACCGATGCCTGAGTGGAGGAAAAGGAGAGCCGCGCTCCTGTGGGCCGGGCTCGTGGTCCCGGCGTTGCTGGGCGGAAGCGGGGGCGCCGTGGCGCAGCGGGAAGCGCTGCCTTTGACCCTCCCCGTCTTCGTGCTGTGCGGGGAAGGCGCGCCGCCCGGCGGGCCCGTGTCCCGTTACAGCACGGCGATAGCGATCACCCTGGCGAGCCAGGGGCGGGAGAGCGACGACAGCGGCGAGCTCGTGGTGGAACCGGGGATCGTGGCGGGGGAGGTGAACCCGGGAGAGACCGTCGCGCTGGACTGCCAGGACCTCGCGGCGGCGGGCGAGCCCTTCTTTGGTTTTGTGACCCTCCGCCTTTTCCCGGGCGACGGGTACACCGTGGACGTGGCCTATCAATCCGCGCCGCCGGAAGGCTCTTGAGACGTCGAGACCCGCTGGAGCCGTGGATAAAGAAGAGGGGGCGGTGTGCCCCCTCTTCTCACAAGCGCCGCGCGTGGTGCGTCAAGGGTGTGTCGTAGGCGCGGCAATCTCTGAAAGACCGTTTCCCGCTTACTGCTCGACGGTGATGGTCCCGGTCATGCCGAGCAGGTAATGGCCGTCGAGGTTGCAGACGATGGGGTACGTGCCCGGGGTGTTGAAGGTGTACTCCCAGGTGTCGCCCGGCATCTGCACCGGCCCTTCAAAGCCGTAGGGTCCCGTCAAGGCCGTGTCCACCGTAGCCTGGACCACGTTGTGGCGCACCGAGTCGTTGTTGACAAAGCGGACCTTCTGGCCCACCTTGACCCGGATGTCAGACGGCGTGAACTTGAAGTCCTTCATGCTCACCTCGACCACGCCTGCGCTGGTCGAGCTGGCCGTCGACGTGGAGCTGGAGCTGCTGGACGTCGAGCTGCCCCCGCCCCCACCGCAGGCGGCGAGGAGCATGGCGAGGACGACAAGCCCCACGGCAAACAGCGTACGGCGTCGAGTGAGTTGCGGCAATGTGTTCACCTCCAGGGGAGTGACTCCTCGACCAAGGTCCCATTCATTATGGATTGCAAATGACCCTGGACGGAAGTCTCAAATGTCCCCTTCCAAAAGGACAAATGTCCTATCCAAAATAGCCCAGGATGGTCTGGCCGGCGGGCCGCCCGGCTTTAGTAAGGCCTAAAGCCGGGCGACACCGGATTGGCCACCGAAACCAGCTGCACGACCGCAGGGCCGTACGCCAAGAGCACCAGGACCGCCGCCCCGATCACCCACGGGCGGAAGCGGTCGAGGTACGTGGGGACCGCCTCGTCCTCCAGCGGCTCCGCCAGGGGAACGTCCACTTCACCCTCGGCCGCGGGCTGGCCGCGCAGGGCGGTCATGATCAGCACCGTGAAGAAGAGGACGCCGCTGACGGTGAGGATCGCGCCGCCCAGCGCCATCCAGTTGAAGGCGGTCAGCCATTCAGGCAGCACGTAGGGCGCCTGTCCCAGGGCGGTGCGGCGCGGGACGCCCATGAGGCCGGCCCAGCTCATGCCGCGGGACATGATGGCCATGCCGATGAACCAGAGCCACCCCTGCACCACCGCGGCCTTGCGGCCCCAGAGCTTTTTGCCCGTCAAGTAGGGCACTAGCCAGTAGGCCACGGCCATGAAGGTGAGGGCCACTGCCGTGCCGACGGTCAGGTGGAAGTGGCCCGGCACGAACATGGTGTTGTGCACCACCAGGTTCAGGTTGTACGAGGCGTTGACCAGCCCGCTGACGCCGCCCAGGGCGAAGAGCACCATCGCCAGCGCCTGCAGGGTGAAGGACGGATCGCCCCAAGGCAGCGTCCGGATCCAGCCCAGAAGGCCCTTGCCGCCCCGGGCCCGGCCGCCCAGCTCCAGCGAGGCCAGGACGGTGAAGGCCGTGATCATGCTGGGCATGAAGACGGCGAAGGTGAGGAAGGCGTGGATGCCTTTATAGCCCGTGGAGACACCCGGGTCCAGGAACTGGTGGTGGAAGCCCACCGGCAGCGACAGCGGGATGAAGAGGAGGAACGCGAGGCGCGCCAGGGGCTCGCTGAACAGCTTTCCTCCCGCCTGCTTGGGCAGCATGAAGTACCACGACGTGTAGGCCGGCAGGAGCCAGAAGTACACCAGCGGGTGTCCCGTAAACCAGAAGAGCGTCCGGCTGATCAGCGGGTCGATGCGGTCCGTCCACCCCAGCGACCAGGGGAGCAGCAGGAAGATGAACTGGACCGCGATGCCCAGCGACGCCATGCCCCACATGATCATGGTGACCAGCGCGCCGAAAGCGGGCAGCGGCGTCCGCTGGCCCGGGCTCTCACGCCGCCACGCGAGGTACGTGGCCACCATGTTGGCCAGAATGAGCAGCGTGCCCACCACGATCAGCACGAGGCCCAGGTAGTAGGCCCAGTGCGCCTGGAGCGGGGCGTAGGACGTGTAGAGGACCGACGCCCTGTTGGTGAGCAGGGCCCAGTCGACCATCAGCAGCCCCGCCGTCATCAGCCAGAAGGTGACCCACGAGAGCGCGGGCCACTTCATCGGCCGCTGGAAGCTGTGGGTGACGGCGAAGTGAAGGAACCCCGCGATGAAGAACGTGGTGAACACCAGGGCGTTGTAGACGCCGTGCATGGAGAGGCCCTGGTAGTAGTGGGCCAGGAAGGTGTATTTGTACAAGTCGATGCCGGCGTGCTCCATCCCCTGCATGAAGCCGAGGAGGATCCCCACGGCCAGGTGCGCCAGGGCGATGCCGATGTACGCGAGGATGAGCCGCCGGTCGCCTGCCGGCACGCGATAACTGGCAGCGTTAGCCATGGCTCACGTTCACGCTCCTTCCTTATTCGACGATGACCTTCCCCGACATGACGTGATGGCCCAGGCCGCAGTACTCGTGGCAGACGTAGAGGTACTCGCCGGGCTCTTCAAAGGTGTAGCTGGCCCGGCCCACCTGGCCCGGAATGGCCATCATGCTGACGGTGGTGTCCTTGATCTTGAAGCCGTGGAGCACGTCCTGGCTGTGGACGTAGAACGTCACCGTCGAACCCTTGGGAACCCGGATGACGTTGGGCTCAAAGCCCCACATCCGCGCGACCAGGTTCACCTCGTAGCGGCCTGGCCCCAGCTCCCGGACCCATCCTTGGCTGGGGGTGGCGTCGGCCGGCAGTCCCGTCGCCACGGAACGCGGCGTCGCCCCGGGGATCGTGACGCCCAAGGCCAGGCTGCTCACCGCGATGGCGATGCCGAAGACGACGAGCAGCACCGCCGAGAGGCGGATCCACATCCTTTCGTAAGGATGAACGTGCATGTGACGCTACCTCCTTGCGAGCATCGTCAGGTACATGTAGCCCCACAGGGCGATGATGACGCCGGCGTACCCCAGCAAGATCGTGAGCGTCCCTTTGGGCGTCATCGTGTCCTCGGCCTGAACGGGACGGGCCGCGTCGCGCTCCCGGGGAGCCGCCGCAGTCTCCTGCGCCATGGAAAATCCCTCGCTTTCAAAGACTTCTATCTCGGGTAACAGAGAAACAGGTGTGCGCCTTCGTAGATCCAACGGCTCGCTCCTTTGGCTCCCGCCTCCTTTGCCAAGAGGTTGATGTCGCGAACCAAGGTCCTGCTGTCCAGCTGATCCAGCCCGTAGCGGGCCCGGATCACGTGGTTTTCGTCGACGATGATCACGGCCGGGTCGTACGCCGGGGGCAGCTCCGGGTCGGCGGAGGGCTGGAAGTAGACGCCGAAACCGGTTCCCACCACCATGCGGATGGCCACCCATGACCCGGTGAGAAACGAAAGCGGCAAGCCCTGGGGCACGGCCAGCCTTTCCGCCGCCTGCCTCAAGACCTCCGGCGTGTCGTGGTCCGGATCCACCGTAATAAACGAAAAAGCCACGCCGTCGCTGTAGCCTGCGGCGGCCAGCGCCCGGCTGGCCTCATGGTAGAACCGCTTCACCTGCTCCATCCCGGCCTCGTCCCGGACGGCGCCGAAGAGGTACAGGGTGATGGGGCTTCCTTCTCTCGGCGCCATCACCGGAGCGCCGGAGGCGTCCACCAGCTCGAAGGGGGGCGCCGGCGCGACCCGGGGCAGCACCTGAACAGGGCGTCCAACGGCGAAGGCGAAGATCAGCGCGGCCACCGCGATCAGAAGGCCGGCGCCGATGCGCAAAGCCCCTTTCATCGGCTCACGCCTGCCCCTCTTCCAGCAGCAGCCGGAGATCGTGGATCACCTGGTCGTCAGGCATGCCGTAGAAGTGGATCAACCGCAGCTGGCCCGAGGCGTCGACGACGTAGCTGACCGCAGTGTGGTTCACCAGGTAGCCCACGGACGAGCCGGGCGGAGCCTCCACCTTCTCGATGTAGACGCCGTAGGCCCGCCACACGGCTTCGAGCGCGTCCAGGTCGCCCGTGAGCCCTTTGAACTCGGGATCAAAGAGGTTGATGTACTCGTAAAGCCGCTGCCGGGTGTCGCGTTCGGGATCGACGGTCACAAAGACAAACTGCACCCTTTCGGCCTCCTGGCCGAGGGTGCGCTTGACGTGCCGGTACTGTGCCAGCGTGCCCGGACAGACGTCGGGACACGACGTGTAGCCGAAAAACAGCACGACGACGTCGCCCTGGTAATCGCTCAGCCGGAACTCGTTTCCGTGCTGGTCGATGAGGGCGAAGTCGGGAGCGGCGCGCGGCGGATCCAGCGTGGCTCCATAAAATGAAGTCTCACCGGCCGTTGGCGTTCCGTCCCCGGCGGCTGTGCCTGCGGCACCGCCCGGGGAGGCCGGAACCGGTGACGGCGTGCGCCCGCCCCAATACAGGGTGCCCGCGAGGAGGAGCACCGCGACGAGAAAAAGCGTGGCGTACGTGAGGCGTTTCATCCGCCTTTTTCACCTCATCGAGACTATAGCCCAAGAGGATGAAAGCAGGTAGGTAGGGTTGTCATCGCCGGGCAGGGACATTTGTCCTGGTATGGTAGGGACAAAAGCAGTAGGATCGGGCTACGCCGCGAACGAACATCCTTGAGGGGAAGTCTCGAGCAGGGTCGAAAGATGTCGATCTCAAAGGTTGGAGAAGAAGGCAGCGACGCAGAGCTCGACCTTGAGGGTGCGAGGGATCTAGATTGGTAAGCCGCTCTACAAAACTGAACGCACTTCGTCACATCGGCATGGCCGCGGGGGACGCCAGCCTCATCCCGGTCCTCGCCTTCTTGGCCGGCCGGCTCGACCAGGTCCACTTCGTGGAAGACCCGGCAGGGGCGCAGGTGTCCGTCCACTTCTCCCTCAACATGCGCCTTTGGCCGAGGCTTCCCTTCCGGGCGCAGGTGGACGGCGCTGCGATCACCAACCCCATCATGTTCATCGACATCGTCGCGCTCCGGGATGTGGACATCTACGTGCGCGTCGACCTGGGGACGGCGGAGCCGCCCCAGTGGTACACCGAGGCCCTCGAGAGCTCGCTCCCCGGCCAAAAGAACGCGCTGGAACACTCCATCGAGCAGATTCGGGAGAAAATCGACCTGGCTCTCGACGCCTACCGCACCGCGACGGAGGGCCTGGCCACCACGGACGAGGCGCAGCGTGCCTATCTCAAGTTCGTGGTGGAAAAAGCCAAGTCGGAGATGCGCGCCCTGAACCTGCAGCTCGCGGAGCTGGAAAGCAAGATCCAAAAGGTCGACGGCTGACGCCCTCTAGAGCCACTCCCGCAAGAAATCCACCGCCAGCCGGCGCATCGCATGGGTCTCCACGTGGCCCACCCCGAAACGGACCAGCCGCCAGGCGTGAGGCCGTTCGCAGGCGGCGTAGACGTCGCGCAAGAAGGCCTCGATCCGGTCGAGCCCCGAAGCGGGTACCAGGCGGTCGTACTTGCCCGCCAGGCTCAGGTGCGGCCGGGGGGCGATCAGAGCGTTGATTTCGGCTGCGGTGAAGTGCTTGAGCAGGGAAGGCACGTAGAAGTATACGCCGTGACCGTCGAGAGCCCGGCTCTCGATGAGCGCGTCGAAGTCGGTGAGGCTGCAGATGTCGACGCACACCTGGATGCGAAGAGTTCTGTCTCCGACAGGCCCCGCCGTTCACCGAACCCCCAGGCGTCGATAGCCAGGGCCGCAAAGCCTGCCCGGGCCAGCTCCTCGGCGTAGGGCGGGTCGGCGAGGTAGGTGTTGCCGACCAGCAGCTCGTCTTTGCCTAGCTCGTAACGGTTCCCGTGAGAGTGGTTGAAGAGGACCACCGGCGGGCGGGCTGTGCCCTTAGGCTTGACGAAGTACGCCGGAACCGGATCGATCCCGTTCAGGTCTAGCAGCAGCTTTTCCAGGATATAGCTTTCCCGTTCTTCGACGCCGGTCCGCTGGGCCGAGACCGGCCTCGCGCGAGGCGGAAGGTCCCCCAAAAGGGAGTAGAGCAGTTCGCGCCGTTCGTCGCTCTGGAACGGGGCCGCCTCTCTGCTGCTGCGCCCGCGGCTCATGGGTCCCGCCTGCCTTCCGGTTCATGTTCGCTGTTCCTCTATCCCGCCTCTATCGTTGGGCGCCGGCGATCAAACTCCTCCGCGTCGCGGAAAATGGGCCGCTCCACCTTGACACGAAATCCGACTGAATCTATCATAATACTCAATTCAAACTTCTTGCGCGTGTCGCCGCGCGTTCCCCGGTCCCCAGAAGCCGGAACGGTCCCTTGAAAGGCCCGGCGACCCGCGGCGCCTTCAGGACGCCCCAAGAAGGCACCGGCTCCGGCGGGAGGCGCGCCGACCGGAAGGGAAGGAGTGGATCCCGTGAACCTGCGGGAGATTCAGCGGCCGCTGCGCAAGGCCTACCGGGAGGAACCGGAACGGGCCAAGGTCACCCTGAGGGCCCGGGGGTCCCAGCTGGACGGCAACCTCATGGCGTGCAGCGTCGACATTGGCCGGGCGCTGGTGGCCGCCCAGGCCCATCCCGGCGTCGGCGGCCCGGGCACCGGCGCGTGCTCCGGCGACCTGCTCCTGGCCGGGCTGGCGGGGTGCGCCCAGATCACGGCGCAGCTGGTGGCGGAAGCCGTGGGGCTTCGCTGGCGCTGGCTGGAGGTGCACGTCGAAGGCGACCTGGACCTGCGGGGGACCCTGGGCGTCTCCCAGGACGTGCCGGTGGGCTTTACCGGCATCCGCCTGCGGATCGAGATCGACTCCGACGCGAGCGCCGAGGAGCTGGAGGCGTTCCAGCGGAAAGTGGAGCAGTACTGCGTGGTCCTGGCCACGCTGAGGCAGCCGCCGGAGATCGAAACGTCTCTGGTGCGGGTGGCGGCCCCGGCGGAGGCGAGACCGGGGGCGTGAAGAAAGCGGCCCGTCCACCAGGTGGACGGGCCGCTCTGCGGCAGCCAAAGGGTGGAGGGAAGCCGCCCTTTGGAAGAGTGTCTGGGTAGTTTGGCGACCCCCTGCTGCCCGCCGGCGGGCAGCGAGAGAAAGAGCCGGGCCCCGAGGTATTCGAGGCCCGGCTTCCCTGCGGGTTAGGCCGACTCTCTTGCGAACCGCGTCTTCAGCCTCTTGACTCCTTCGATTGCTGCATGTTCGACCTTAGGCCGCAGGTAATTGTCGAGACCGTAGTATTCCGCGTACTGGATGCCAGCGATTACGATAAAGGCTGCCGTGTACAGGATCGGGTTGGTGCTGAGCGTCCCGGCCAGCATGAAGTTGAGGTTCATCAAAGCGCCGGCCAGTGCCGCAAAGCCGGTGAACGCTCCCAGGATCAAGCCGATCCCCACCAGCACTTCCCCGTAGGCCACCAGGTAGCCGAAGAGCTTGGTGTTGGGCAGGACGAAGTTCTCGAGGAAGCTCGCGTACCAGCCCTGCACTACGGGGTTCTCTCCCGCTGCCTTCGCGATCGCCCCGTTGACGAATCCTGCGACGGCTGCGCCTGCGTTTTCACCGGTCCATGCCGGTGCGCCGACCTTGTGGATGCCGGCCTGCAGCCACTGCCAACCCAACCAGACCCTCACCACGCCAAAGAGCAGCCGCTTGAATGTGGTCATCACGTTGATCCCTCCAACTTTGGCCTCCGCATAACTTGCACGTCTATCATCCTAGAAAGGGCTAGCCAAAGGGAGAGGAATCCCTCCCGTCTGTGCGGTGACAAAGGTCGTGGCGGCCGTGGGACAGGTGTCACGGGGCGCAATGGCCCGGCCGGACCAGCCCGGCTTCCAGCTGGGGTTTTCGGAAAGCGAAAGGAAAAGAGGACCCGTCAGTGACGGCGGCGGTTGGACCATCCTTCCGGGTGGTCTATAATAAAGGTTGATTCCACCCATCGGGCAGGAGCGACCGGCGCCTTCCGGGCGGGTCGCTCTCCGTGGTGAGGCGGTGAACCGGCGTGCCCGTCACGGTCCTTTGCGGCAACATCCTCGAACAGCCCGCTGAAGCGCTGGTGCTTCCCTGCAACGGCTCGGGGATCATGGGATTCATGTCCCTGGCGGGAGACGTGCGCCGGTTCATGGGAAGGCGGCTCTACCTGGAGTACCGCAAGCTGTGCCCCATGGAGGTGGGCGACGTCCACCTCATCGACGCCAGTCCCAGCGCCCGCCAGGAGAAGGTGCTGCTCGCCTGCACGATGATCCTGCCGGGCACGCCCATCCCCGTGGAAAACGTCAGCAAGACGTCCCGGGCCATCCTGCGCTTGGCCCGGGATCACGGGATCGCGTCGTTGGCCTGGCCGCTCTTGGGCTCGGGCGGCGGAAGGATTGACGGCCGCAAGTCCTTTGAAGCCATCGTCAAAGAGATTGAGGCCTTCCGCGAGCAGGGCTACGACCCTGACATCTTCATCGTCGAGAAATCTCCCCACAAAGTGCGGGCTATTCTCGAAGAGCCCGCCCCGTCGCCCGCCAGCACGCTGGAGTTCTAAGAGGCTCCTTCATGAAACACGGCCGCCGGCAAGTTGAGGCCGGCATGGGCCGCCGTGGACCGGAACCTCTCGAAGAGGCCTCCGGGTGGAACCACCTTGCAGGAGGACGCCAAGGATGACTTCGCGCGCGCGGACTTTCGGGATCGCCCCGCCTCGATTTCACGTGGCGGTTCATATCCTGGTTTGGCTCGCCAAGACCGGCGACGTCTGCCCCAGCAACGAGATCGCTTCGGAGGTGCGAGGCCACGCCACCTTCCTTCGCCGGGTGCTGGCGCCGCTGGTGCAGGCCGGCATCGTCGAAGCCCGCGAGGGCCGGGTGGGCGGGTACACCCTGGCCAAGCCGGCGGAGCGGATCTCCCTGGGCGAAGTGTACACGGTGCTGCGGGGCGCGGCCGCTCCCGGTGAAAAGGGGGCCGTGGGCGGCGACGAAGGCACTGGCCGCGGAAAGCGCCTCGACCGGGTCCTCAGCGAAATCCTCGGCCAGGCCGAGGAGCAGGCCGTCGACCTCTTGAGCCGCATCACCATCGCCGACCTCGCTCGAAAGCTGGACCTTCCAGGCCGGCAGTTCAGCGTGTCGCCATCTTAAGATACGGCACAAAATCCCTGCTAAAAGCCGTCCCGCTTGCGAAATGGCCGTTTTTTCCTTATAATGTGCTCCGACGGGTTGCAGTTTGCGGCGCCGGCTGCAGCCCGTACGTAGATCGTACGAGAAAGGAGCGCTGAGGAAACCGATGAACGTCGTGTTGTGGATCGTGCAAGTGGTGTTGGCGGCGATGTTTCTGTACGCAGGGATTACCAAGGCGTTCCAGTACGAGAAGGCAAAAGAGAAGATGGCTTGGGTCAAGGACGTCTCCAAGGGGCTGGTCATCTTCATCGGCGTCGCCGAGCTCCTGGGCGGTCTCGCACTTCTGCTGCCGGGCCTTTTCGGCTTCTGGCAGGCGCTGGTCCCGCTGGCCGCGCTGGGGCTTGCCATCATCATGCTCCTCGCTGCGGGCTTTCACGTGAAGCGCAAGGAGAACCAGGCCATCATCACCAACGTGGTGCTCCTGGTACTCGCGGCGTTTGTCGCGTACGGGCGCTGGTTCGTCGTGCCGCACTGAGCGGGAGCTTTGGCCGCGGCAAACCGTCGCATCCGTGTGCTAAACTAGGTCCAGAAGCACTCGCCGTACTGCGGAGGTAGACGGATGATGAAATTCCTCGTCACGGGCGCCACCGGCCAGCTGGGCTCGCTGGTGGTGGAGCGCCTGCTGCAATCAATTGCTCCCGAGCGCCTTGCGGTCAGCGTCCGGGATCCTGGCAAGGCGGAAGCCCTGCGCCGGCGGGGCGTCGACGTCCGGCGGGGGGATTTCGACCATCCCGAGACGCTGGCGGAGGCGTTCGCCGGCGCCGAGCGGATGCTCTTGATCTCCACTACGGGCGACAACGAGACCCGCATCCGCCAGCATCGGGCCGCCGTCGCCGCGGCCAAAGCGGCAGGCGTCCGGTTCATCGCCTATACCAGCCTGGCCAAGGCCGACAGTTCGCCTCTCTCCCTCGCCGAGGTGCACCGGGCGACAGAGGAGGCCATCCGCGAGAGCGGCATCGCCTACTCGTTCCTCCGGAACAACTGGTACCTGGAGAATGAGCTGGGCACCATCCAGGCGGTGATGGGAGGCGCCCCGTGGATCACCTCCGCCGGTGCGGGCAGGGTAGGCTGGGCGCCGAGGAAGGATTACGCCGACGCCGCGGCGGCGGTCCTCATGGGCGAAGGGCACGAGAACACGGTGTACGAGCTCTCGGGGAAGCCGCTGAGCTACGACCAGCTGGCGGCGGAGGTCGCAGCCGTGCTGGGCCGGGAGATCCGGGTGGAGCACGTGGACGACGAGACGTACGCCCGGGCGCTGAAAGACGCCGGAGTGCCGGAGCCGCTGGCCGCGATGTTCACCGGCGTGCAGCAGGCGATCCGGCAAGGCGCGCTGGACGTGGAGAGCCAGGACTTCGAAAAAGTCCTGGGCCGGCCCCTCACGCCCATTCAGGACGCCCTGCGGGCGATCCTCCCCGGCTGATCCAGCTTCGCAGCGGAGAAAAAGCCCTGCCCGGGCGGTGTCCCACCGCCGGGCAGGGCCTTATTTTTTTCTGAGCAGTGGAGACGGACCTGATTCAGCCGGCGTAGAAGATGTTTTCCAACCGCTCCAGCTCGAGTTCTAGCCCAAGGCCGGGACCCGTGGGCACGTCGAGGACCCCGTCCTGCGGCATGAGCGGCTGGCGGGCCAGGCTCTCCGCCAGGAACTGCGGGCCGTTGAGCGCGCACGGCCACTGGATCCCGGCCCAACCGTAGAGGTGGAGCGAGGCGGCCAGCGACAGGTCGGGATCGGTGAGCCCCGAACCCAGCACCATGAGCCCCCGTTCCTGAAGCATCGAGATGATCTGGACGGACGGGTACAGCCCGGCGTTGCGGGCCGGTTTCATGGCGATGCCGTCCATCATGCCCAGCTCGGCGAACTCCTCCGCCTCCACCGGCGAGAGAATCCCCTCATCCATCAGGATGGGGAGGGCGCCCTGCTTCTTCAGCGCCTGGTAGCCCCGGATCTGGTTGGGCGGCAAGGGCGATTCCAGTACGTCGACGCCGGCGTCGGCCAGCTTCGGCGCGATCGCGAGGGCCTGCTCCACCGTGTAGCCGGTGTTGGCGTCGGCCCAGAGGAAGCCGTCGGGGGCGAACTGCCGCACCCGGCGGGCCAGTTCCAGGTCGTACTCGGGCGTCTGCGGCGCCCCCACTTTGATGTTGAAGTGGCGAAAGCCGAGCCTTCTGCCTTCTTCTAGCTGCTGCTCGACCACGGCCATGTCGGGCGAGTTGATGGTCCAGCTGAAGGTGATCCGGCTGAGCGCCGGGTCCTGAGTCCCGGAGGAGGCGGGCGCCATCTCCGCCAGCAGTTCACTGGCAGACCGGCCCTGCTGCTTGCCGGCCAGGTCGATGCAGGCGAGATCCACGGCGGCTTTGGCCAGCGGCTGGCCCACCGAAAACGCCGGCCGGATCACCTGGTTCATCCGCTGGTGAATCGCTCTTAGGTCAGCGGGATCCATCCCGATCAGCGCGGGACCCAGGTAATCCCGGAGCGTCGAGATGACGGTCTCCGGCGTCTCGTAGGTCCACGTGGGGATGGGGACGGCCTGGCCGATGCCCTGGACACCGTCTTCGTCCGTCAGGCGCACCAGGACGGAAGCCCGGCGGGACTTGCCGTCGGGCCCCGGTGGGAAGAACTTGAAGCTTCCCCTGAAAAGGTAGTCGAACCGGCCGACTTCGACCTTGACGATCCGGCCCGCCATTTACCCGTTCACCCACTCTTGATAGACCGCCCGGACCCGGTCGAGGTTCTCCTCGCCCCTCCTCACCCACACGCCGTAGCGGAGCTTGAGGGTGTGGCCGGGCTCCAGCGTGTACTCCTCATCCCAGCAGAACGCCGGGTTGATCACCCCGTACGGGTCGTTGCGGACGAAAAAGTGCGTCGGATACCGCGGGTTGGAGGGGTGATCGAAGAAGGCGACGCAGACGCTCTGGGCCGTGGTGTCCAGTTTCCCCACGTAGTGGAGCCAGGAGGCCCGCTCGCCCATGACTTCGGGCCCGCGCTTGCCGGTGTCGATGGCGATCTCGCCGTGGTTCATCGAGCGGGGCATGCGGATGGTGAGGCCGCTGTAGCCTGCCATGGGCCGGCCGTTGGTAGTGGGCGAGCCGAAGACGAAGGGACCTTTCCCTTCGCTGGGGGTCATCTCGGTCTCGATGGTAAGGAGCAGCTCGTCTTCGTCGACCACCGGGTGGACCCGGAGCGTCCGCCGCTCCTCGATCCAGCGCTCGCCTCCGTAGGTGATCCAGGCGAGCTTTTCCACCATCCAGACGCCGCCGTCATCCTGCTCCAGGCGTTCCCACGCCTCGTGCACCTGGGAGCCGTTGTTGTCCAGCTGGCGGTAGCCCACGTCCCTCAGATAGGACGCCCCGCCCCAGAAGTTCTGGTCGTTGACGTGCGCCCAGCCGAAGTAGAGGCCCCGGTGCCACACGTGGTCGTGGGGCCGGTCCAGGGTGACGACGTCGCCCCGGGGCGTGGCCAGCGGGTCGATGTACGGCTTGGGCGATTCCTCCTGCGCCACGTCGGGGTTGTAGTGGTAGTCGAGCAGGGTGATGCCGCGCCGTTCGACCCGGACGGAGTCTCCCAGCGTATGGACGACCTTGAACGCTTGCGCCATCGCGCATCCTCCTCACGTGGTACGTGGTGCTGCGGCTACGAGAGGGCTCCCACTTTCTGCCCGGGCTTGCCGTATCCTCCGTGGATCACCTCGTAGAAGGGATCGCCGGGCTGGATCTCGCCGCGCCGGACCGGCCGGCCGGTAAACGCCGCCTTGTAGAGTGCGGTGAGGAACTCCAGGGTCCGCCGGGCCTCGTGCCCGCTCACCAGGGGCCGCTCGCCCTTGTCCATGCTGTCCAAGAGCGCGGCGATCTGGGCCGTGTGGCCGCCGTACTTCTGCGAGGGCACCGCGGACCAGCGGCGAAACTCCTCGGGATCCGCGAGCTCGCCGGCGGTGTATTTCCAGTTGTCCGGGCCATAGCCGTAGAGGTGGGACAGCTCCACCGTGGCCTTTTCAAAGTCGAAGCGGAGGTACGATTCCTCCCTGGGGCTCAGGACGCTGTTGACGATGCTGCCCATCGCGCCGTTCGCGAAGCGGACCAGGGCCATGGAGACGTCCTCCACTTCGATGTTCCGGGCGATGGTGGCCGCCATGGCCCGCACCTCCTCCCAGTCGCCCATGAGCCAGAGGAACAAGTCGATCTGATGGATGCCGTGGCCCATGGTGGGCCCGCCCAGTTCGGTGCTCCACTTGCCGCGCCAGGGAACGGCGTAGTAGGCCTCGTTGCGGTACCACGTCGTGTTGCACAGGCCCACCAGCGGCCGGCCCATGGCCTGCTCCTGGATGAGCCGGTAGAGATGGGCCGCGCCGGGGCCGAACCGGTGCTGGAAGACGCTGCTCACGTAGTTGCCGGTCTCTTCTTCCGCCTTTTGAATCGCGTCGAGTTCGGCCAGGGACGCGCACAAGGGTTTTTCCGTGAGCGCCCAGGCGCCGGCCTTCACCGCCATGATCGAAAGCTCGGCGTGGAGGTTGGGCGGGGTGCAGATGTGCACCAGATCGGGTTTGACGGTTTCCAGCATCTCCGCGGCGTCGGTGAAGCTCTGGGAAATCCCGTAGGCGGACGCGAACTGCTCGACCCGCTCCTTGTCGATATCGACGCAGGCCACCAGTTCGGCCCGGTCCGACAGGGTCTTGAGTGCGTCCGCGTGGATCTTGGCGATGCCGCCGGTTCCGATGATCGCGACCTTGTATCGCTTCAACGCGCATCCTCCCTCTTATGGGCCTTCCCGCCCAGTGATTCGAAACGTTTTTGCTTTCTCCTGGCAACCGGCGCAAGACTTGCCTAAGATAAGGATGAAGGACCTTTTTCTTAGCCCGTTCGGGGCCGGAGCCGGGCGGCGAAGGGATGCAGGCCCGGCGAGGGGAAGTGTGAGGCAGCATGGATCGTGAAAGGTGAACTGCCTGTGACGCGACGCGCCGTGTTGTTTGACCTGGACGGCACCCTCCTCGACCTGGACGTCGACGGGTTCATGCCGCACTACATGGACGCCCTGACCCGAGAAGTCGCGGGCTCGCTGGATCCCGGACGTTTTCAGGGGGCCGTGATGGCCGGCACCAGGGCGATGATCGGCAACGACGGCCGGACCACCAACGAAGAAGCCTTTTGGCGCACGTTCGAGGAGAAGGCGGGCGTCTCCCGGAGCCATGTGGCGGAGGCCACGGACCGCTTCTACCGGGAGGTGTTTCCGGGCCTATCCCACCTCTCGAGGCCGGTGGAGGAGGCCGCCCGCGTGGTGGAGGAGGTGAAAAGGTCCGGCGCCCTGCTGGTGGTCGCCACCAACGCGATCTTTCCCCGGCAGGCCATCCTGGAGCGCCTCCGCTGGGCCAAGGTGGATCCCGGCCTCTTCGACCTGATCACCTCTTACGAGATCATGCATGCCAGCAAGCCCAATCCCGCCTACTACCTGGAAATCTGTGACAAGCTGGGGATCGCGCCCGCCGATGCGGTGATGGTGGGAAACGATCCCGAGCTGGACATCCGGGCTGCCCAGGCGGCGGGGCTCCGCACCTATCTGGTGGAGGACGGCACACCGGCGGGACGGCTGGAACAGGACTTCGCGGCGCGCGCGCCCTCGGGCGCGCCCGGAAAGCCGGCGGTTCCCGACGGCCGGGGACCGCTGGCGGGCGTCCCGTCGTTCCTGGCTGCGATCAGAGGCTGAGCCACAGGCCCAAGACGGCGGCGGCCAGGAGCGCGGGGACCGTGATCAAGCCGATCTTGAGGTAGGTGAGGCCCGGCACCTCCAGCCCCTTCTTGCTGATGAGCGAAAGGGAGAGCATCGTCGCCAGCGAGCCGATGACGGTGAGGTTAGGGCCTAGGTTGGTGCCGATCAAGGCGGCGTAGAGGCTGGCCCGGTGCAGCGCTCCCGCCTCGATGGGCGCCGCGAGGCTTTCCACCGCGACCAGCACCATCGGCAGGTTGTTGATGAGGTTGGAGCCCAGGGCGGTGGCCGCGGCGACGGCCAGGAGCTCCCCGTAGCTCTGGCCTGAGGCCCAGGCGGCGACGAGCCCCGCCGCCCACTGGGACAAGCCCGCGCGGGCGACGCCTCTGAGGAGCAGGAAGAGGGAGAACACAAAGGGAAGCAGGTCCCAGGAGACGTCTTTCGCCAGGGCGCGGGGCTTGAGGCCCGCCCGGATCATGTGGTACGCGGCGAGGGCCGCGGCTCCCGCGCACGCCGGCACCCAAAGGCCGATTCCCCAAAACGGAGCGCCGGCCAGGCCTGCCAGTACCGCGAGCAGCCCGGCCACCGTCACGGCGACGCACTCCCTGCTCTTTGTGGCCGGCTCCTCCGCAGGCAGGGACACATCCGCAGCGGCGCCGCCGTACACGCCGTGCCCCACGCCTTCTCCACCGGCCGCCACCACGCCGTACTCAAAGCGTTCCGCTCGCCTCACGTCGTACGCCTTGGGAATCAAGGCGCGAAAGAGCCAAAAGAGCAGCAGGAGGTTGACCACCACCGCCAGGAGCCCCGGCAGGAACATCACCCGGGCGTACTCCCAAAACGGGATCGAGAGCCTGCCGAGGACGATCAGGTTGGTCAGGTTGCTCACCGGCAGGAATAGCGACGCGGTATTGGCCACGTAGGTGGTGGCGAAGACAAAGGGAAGCGGCGGGATGTCCAGCGCCCGGGCCAAGCTGAAGACGATGGGCGCGAGGATCACCGCGGTGGTGTCCAGGGAGAGCCACACGGTGACCAAGACCCCGATCAGGTACACCCCGGCAAAGAGCAGCCGGCCGCGGCCCCGGGCCGCCCGGGCGGTCCACAGGGCCAGCCGCTCGAAGACGCCGGCGCGGTCGGTGACGTAGGCGACCACCAGCATGCCTGCCAGGAAGAGCAGCACGTCCCCCGTCTCCCGGAGGAGCGAGATCGCGTCGTCCGGGCTCACCAGGCCCAAGAGCCACGCCAGCAGGGCCCCGGCCGCGGCGAACCAGACTTCCTTGATTCGCCCGGGACGCACGAAAATGAAAAGGAGGGTGGGAGCGAAGACAGCCAGCGCTCGGATCATGGCAGAAGCAGATTATACGCTGGAGGTTTGACACCTCCTTCGAGCGGTGATAGCCCATCCAGGACATATGTCCTAGCCAGGCCAGCGCGAACGTCACTACTCCCGATAGCCCGTTTGAGAGATGCTGAATGGGGAAGCAAGTGTTGCCAACCAGCGAAGGAGGATCCGCCGCCCGAACGCCCCGGCGGGTTCCCATATCAGCGAGGAGGAAGAGTGAATGTCTGAACGCACGCAGGCGTTTCTGCCACCTGTGACGCAGAGCGACCCGTTCAAAGGGCCGATCCTGCTCAAAGACGGCCGGCCTGCATACCTCCGCGTCGCCACCGACGCGGACTTGCCCGCGCTCCAAGCGATGCTGGAGCGCTCGTCGGTCGCGTCGCGCTACTTCCGTTTCATGGGAGGGGTCGCCGCCGGGAAAGACGGGGCGGCCAGGCTCCTCATGGGTGACGGGGAGCTGCCCGACGGCGCGAGCGAGGTCTCGTTCCCGGGCACCCAAGGCTCCCGCGGCCTCACCCTGGTGGTGACCACGGGAAGAGACGAGGACCGGATCATCGGCGTCGGCAGCTACTGGCCTTCCAAGCCCGGCGAAGCCGAGGTGGCGTTTTTCGTCGAGGATGCGTTCCAGGGGAAAGGGATCGGCACGATCCTGCTGGAGCGCCTCGCCCTGGCGGCGGACGACCGGGGTATCCAGCGGCTGATCGCCTACGTCCACCCCGAGAACCAGCAGATGCTGAAGGTGTTCCAAGACAGCGGCTACGACATCGACCGGGAGCTTGAGGAAGGGCTCATCCAGATCGCGCTGGACATCGAGCCCACCGAGCGCAGCGTGAGCCTGGCCGAGGAGCGGGACCGCGTCGCGACCCAGGCGTCCCTCGAGCCGTTCTTCCGGCCGCGCTCCGTGGCCGTCATCGGCGCTTCCCGGACGCCGGGAAGCATCGGCTACCGGGTGCTGCAGAACCTGATCACCACCGGCTTCAACGGGCCGGTCTACCCGGTGAACCCCAAGGCGCACGTGGTTTCGTCGATCCCGGCGTACCCGTCGGTGAAAGACATCCCGGGGCCGGTGGACCTCGCGATCATCGCGGTGCCGCAGCCTGCGGTGCTTTCGGTGGTGGACGACTGCGCCGAAAAAGGCGTGCGCGCCCTGGTGGTGCTGACCGCCGGCTTCGCCGAGACCGGGCCTGAAGGGAAGAAGCTCCAAGAGGAGCTGGTCCGCAAGGTCCGGGGCGCCGGCATGCGGATGGTGGGGCCCAACTGCTTGGGCATCCTCAACATGGACCCCAACGTGCGGCTCAACGCGACCTTCGGTCCCGTGGCGCCGCTTCCCGGCCGGGTGGCCATGCTCTCCCAGAGCGGCGCGCTGGGCCTGGCCATCATCGAATACGCGAAGAATCTGGGCCTCGGCCTTTCGTCCTTCGTCAGCGTGGGGAACAAGGCCGACGTGTCCGGCAACGACTTGCTCCAGTTCTGGGAGGACGACCCCCAGACGGACGTGATCCTGCTGTACCTTGAGTCGTTCGGCAACCCGCGGCGGTTCGCGCGGCTCGCCCGGCGGGTCGGGCGCAAGAAGCCCATCCTGGCCGTCAAGAGCGGGCGGACCAGCGCCGGCAAGCGGGCGGCCGGCTCGCACACGGCAGCGCTGGCCGCGAGCGACGTGGGCGTCGACGCCCTCTTCCGCCAGGCCGGCGTGATCCGGGCCGACACCCTTGAGGAGATGTTCGACATCGCTTCCCTCCTCGTGCACCAGCCCCTGCCCAAGGGGAAGCGGGTGGCGATCCTCACCAACGGCGGCGGGCCGGGCATCCTCTGCGCCGACGCCCTGGAGGCGGAGGGCCTCGAGCTGCCCGTCCTCGCGCCTGAGACCCAGGCCAAGCTGCGGGAGTTCCTGCCGCCGGCGGCCGCCGTCTCCAACCCCGTGGACATGATCGCCTCCGCCAGCGCGGACGACTACCGCAGGGCCCTGGCGTGCCTGCTCGACGATCCCAACGTGGACTCGGTGGTGGTGCTCTTCATCGACACCGGCTCCGCGGACGCCGAGTCGGTGGCCAAGGCCATCAAGCAAGGGCGGAAAGAAGCGCAGACCGGCCGGGAGAAGCCGCTGGTGGCCTCGTTCATGAGCGAAGTGGGCGTGAGCTCCCTGCTGGTGGACGAGGAGGAGGCCATCCCCTCCTACCGGTTCCCCGAGTCGGTGGCCCGGGCGTTGGCCAAGGCGGTGCAGTACTCCGAGTGGCGCTCGCAGCCGGCCGGGAAGATCACCGTCTTCGACGACATGGATCTCGAGGCCGCCAAGGCCGTGTGCGAGGAGGCCCTCAGCCGGCGGGGCGACGGCTGGCTCCTGCCGGACGAGGTGGACCGCGTGCTCAAGGCGGCGGGCATCCCCACGGTCCCGACCCGCCTCTGCCTGACGGAAGACGAGGCGGTGAAGGCGGCGGAAGAATTGGGCTACCCCGTGGTGGTGAAGCTGGCCTCCGCCACCCTGGTGCACAAGTCGGAGTGGAAAGGCGTCCATCTCAACCTGAAAGACGCCGATGCGGTGCGCCGGGCGTTCCGGGCCATGAGGGAGACGCTGGAGGCTGCCGGCCGCGCCGGCGAGATGCTGGGCGTCACCGTGCAGCCGATGGCAGGCGGCGGCACCGAAGTGATGATCGGCATGACGGAGGATCCCAGCTTCGGCCCGCTGGTCGCCTTCGGCCTGGGCGGCGTCACGGTGGAGCTCCTGGGCGACGTGGTCTTCCGCATCACGCCCCTCACCGATCTGGACGTCTGGAACATGATCAAGGGAATCCGGGGTTACAAGCTCCTCGACGGGTACCGCAACACTCCCAAGCGGGACCAGGAGGCCCTGGCCGAGATGCTGCTCAGGGTGAGCCGCCTGGTGGAGGCGGTCCCCGCCATCAGCGAGATGGACTTCAACCCGGTCCGGGTGTACGACGAAGGCCAGGGCGCCCAGGTGCTCGACGCCCGGATCATGGTGAAGAAGTAGTCCGGCGGACCAGCGGACGGCAGCGGCGTACGGAGGTGTGGAAGGAGCGTGGCGCGGCCTCGGGAGGAGAGGCCGCGCCCCGTCTCTACCCCCTTTGGCGCCGGCCCGGTCCCGGCACTGCCGGCGGCGGTGCACACGACGGGGTACCACCTAAGGCAGGGGCTCGGCCATGGAATACTCAAGGATGCGCTGGCTCGGGGCGATCGTCCCGGGGACGATCGCCGGGATCTTTGAAACCCTGCGGCACACCTACTTCGAAAAAGTTCTGGGCGGGACGTTGGGAAATATCGTCACCTTCGTCCTGGTGGCGGCAGTCACGTACCTCATTCTCGACCGCCTCTTCGACGCCATGGAGGACGTCGGCCGGGAGCTGGCCCGGCAGCAGCGCCGCTCGGCGCTCCTGGAGGAGCGGGACCGCATCGCCAGGGAGATGCACGACGGCCTGAGCCAATCGCTCTTTTTTCTCAACACCAAGCTCCACACGGTGGAGCGGTGCCTGGAGCAGCAGGATCTCGAAGGCGCCCGCCGGGAGATCCAGGACGCGAAGGACGCGACCAGCCAGGTGTACACCCGGGTGCGGCAGACCATTTACGACCTGAAAACGGCCGCCGGCGACGACTGGCGCCTGGAGACCGCACTGGCGGAGTACGTCGAGGATTTCGAGGAAGAGACGGGGATCCCCGTGCACCTGAAGCTGGACATCGCCCCGGGCGGCTGCCAGGATGCCAGCAGCGTGGAGGAGGCGTTTCACCTCTTTCGCATCGTCCAGGAGGCGCTCTTTAACGTCCGCCGCCATGCCGGCGCCTCTCAGGTGCGGGTGCTCCTCCGCCTCACGCCGGAGGGCGGCTGCGAGCTGGAGGTGGCGGATGACGGGCGCGGTTTCCGGGTGGAGGAGGTGATGGCCGCTTCGGCAGGCCACTTCGGCATCCGGATGATGCAGGAGCGGGCCAGGTTGATCGGAGCCGAGTTTTCCGTGGAGAGCTCGCCGGGAAGGGGGGCGAGGATACGGGTACACCGTCGCGGCGGCGCCCCAGCATCCAAATGAAGGAGGGGAAGACAATGGATCAGGTGCGCGTCCTCATCGTGGACGATCATCCGCTGGCGCGGCGGGGGATCGAGTCGATTCTCAGCGAGGATCCCGTCTTCACCGTCGTCGGCAGCGCGTCCGACGGGTTCGAAGCGGTGGAAAAGGCCCGGGAGCTGGTCCCCGACGTGGTGTTGATGGACATCAACCTCCCCGGCCAGGACGGGCTCGCCGCCACGCGGATCATCAAAGAAGAGATGCCCCACGTCCGCGTGGTGATCGTCACGGTTTCCGACGATGCGCAGGACCTTTTTGAAGCCATCCGGGCGGGCGCCCAAGGGTATCTTCTCAAGAACCTCTCCTCGCAAGAGTGGACGGAATACCTCCACGCCGTGGTGCGCGGCGAGGCTCCCATCTCCAAGAAGATCGCCCGGCGCATCCTGCGGGAGTTCAAGGTGGCGGCCAGCGAGGAGACGGCGTATCCCGACGAGCTGAGCCCGCGGGAGTGCGAGATCCTGCGCTGCGTGGCCAGGGGACTGAGCAACAAAGAGATCGCCGAAGAGCTGTTCATCTCCGAGAACACGGTGAAGAACCACCTGAAGAACATCCTGGCCAAGCTGCATTTGAAGAACCGGGTGCAGCTGGCCACCTATGCCATCCGGCAGGGCCTCGGACCCGAATGAGGAATAGCCCGAGAGGGCCATCCAGCCCCCGGGAGGTTGGATCGACCGGGCTATTGAAGTAGCCCGGTCGGGCGGTCTATGATCAATGCACCGGCCGAAAACTTCCGACAGGAGGGGTATGGATGTCCGAGGCAGGGAGCGCGCACCGGAGGGGGAGGGTGCGCACGCTGGCGGCGATGGTGCTGGCCGCCGCGCTGGTGGCAGTCCTTGGGATGCAGGCTTTGGGGCACGCCCGCTTGACCCGGACGTTCCCCGCGGATCAGGCGGAGCTTTCGACGGTCCCCCAGGCCGTGTGCCTCTGGTTCTCCGAGCCGGTGGAGAGGGCCTTCAGCCGGTTCGAGGTGAGGGACGCGGCTGGCCAGCGGGTCGACGACCAAGAGGCGTGGAGAAATTCTGAGCTTTCGAAAGGCGCTTCGGATCACGTGGTCGTGCCGCTCCTGCCCATAGGGCCCGGGGAGTACACCGTGACCTGGGAAGTGCTGTCGGTGGATACGCACCGGACCCGCGGGGAGTTCCGGTTCACGGTGCTGCCGGGAGCCGGGGCGGCTCAAGGGGAAGACGCAGGCCAGAACGGCTGTGTGGTACCCGTTTCTTAAGGCAGTCCATTTCATCTCCCTGGCGCTGCTGCTGGCAGCGCCAGCCTTTCTTTGGTGGATCTGGGGGCCTGCCGCCCGGGAGGGATCGCCGGGCGGCGGGCACCCGTACGGCCTCGCGCGCCGCATGCGGCCCGCCGCGGCCCTGGGCGCCCTGCTCTTTGCCGCTTCGGGCATCGGCGACGCCCTGCGGGCCGCCTCCCAGATCTTCCCGCTCACCGATTTCGAGCTCGTCCGCCTCTTTTTCACCGGCACCCAGTACGGCCGCTTGACCGCAGCCAAGATCGCCGCCGTGCTGGCCTGGTGCCTCTTCTTTTTCCTCGCCGGCGGCGGGCGGCGCCGGGTCTTCGTGCCCCTCTGCGGGCTGGCTTCCCTGGTCCTGGTCTACACCGTGAGCGGGGCGAGCCACGCGGCGGCAAAGCCCGGCCTCGTCCCCCTGGTCAGCGACATGGTGCACGTCCTCGCGTCGGGGATCTGGAGCGGGGGCCTGTTCTACCTCGCCGCGTTCGCCCCCCGGGAAGCGGGCCGGGACGGGCTTGAGGGATTCCGGTTCCTCTACGTGCTGATCGAGCGGTTTTCCACCGCCGCCTTGATCGCCGTGGGCGCGGTGGTGGCCACCGGCGCGTTTGCTACCTACCTGCACGTGTACGACGCGAACGCCGTGGTCAGCACCCCCTACGGGCGGTCGCTGGCCGTGAAGATCGGGCTCTTCCTGGCCGGGGTGGGGGCGGCGGGGTACAACCTGATGGTGGCCGCGCCGGCCCTTCGGCGCGGGCTGGTGCGGCGGGACCGCGCCGCCCTGGCCGGGGCCGCCGCCAGGTTCGCCGCCGCCGTGAAGCTGGAAGCCGCGGCGGTGGCGGGCGTCTTGATCGCCGCCGGCGTCCTCACCACGCTGCCCCCGGCGGACACGCCGGGGACTGTCCTGGCCGGGACCTGGGTGCGCTCGGCCCAAGGGATCACCACCACAGTGGAGCTCGCCCCGCGCGACGAGCCGGGCGGCCTGTTCATATCCGTTCTGGTGCAGAGAGACGACGGGGAGCCTGCGGGCGACGGCGCCCGGATGGAGCTGCTCTTGGAAATGACTAGCCACCGCATGGCCGTCGGGCCCCTGGTGCCGCAGCGGGTAGCCCCGGGGCGGTACGAGGCCGAGACGCGCCTTCCCATGGACGGCGAATGGCGGATGACCGTGCGGGTAGAGGAACCGGGGCAGGAGCCCGCGGCGACGCAGTTCCTTTTCGATGCCGCCGCCGGGTCGATGATGTCCGGGCGAGTGCGCCGCCTGGAACTCTCCGGCGCGGTGCGCACCCCGGGGCGGCGGTTCGTGACGGCCCTGGGCCTGGTCCTGCTGGCGCTGGGAATCTGGGCGGTGGCAGGCGGGCACCGCCGCCGCTTCGCCCTGAGCGCCATCCCCTTGGGCCTGGCCATGATGGCCCTGGGCGGCTACCACCTGCTCAGCACCACCCTCACCGACTCCATCCCCACGCGCTACGTGCCCAACCCGGTCCCGTACACGCTGGAAGCCGTCCGGCAGGGCGCCGCCATCTACGCGCAGCACTGCGCCATGTGCCACGGCCCCGAAGGGAGGGGCGACGGCGTTCTCGCCGCATCCCTCGACCCGCCCCCGGCGGACCTCACCGCCGATCACGTGGACGACCATACCGACGGCGACATCTTTTGGTGGATCACCTACGGCATCGAGCAGACGGCCATGCCGGCTCTGGGGAACGTGCTCAGCGAGGAGGAGCGCTGGACGGTGATCCATTTCGTCCGGAGCCTGCGGCACTTCGCCCCCGCGCTGCAAGAGGATCCGGGGGGCGGCGGCGAAACTTCTTGGTGACGACGGCAGGGGGGAGCGCCCGTGGCAGCACAGGCAAGGCGGTGGATGAAGCGGTGCGGGATCCGGCCTTTCCGCGGGTGGGCGGCGGCGGCTGCGATCCTCGGCTCCGCCGGCGCCCGGGCGCTGGCGCACGGCTTTGACGGCGGCGACGAGGATCCCCTCAATCCGTTTCTCATCGCCCTCAGCTTCGCCCTGATCGGCGCCTTCGTGTACCTGGCCACGAGGAAAAGCGGTCCGGCGGCGGGCGACGACCGGTGACGGCTCCCGCGCCTTTGGCCCGCCCTGTTCACCGCCGGCCTTTCCGCCTGGAGGCGCCCGCCCACTGCAGCGCCGCAAGCCCGAGACAGCCCATTCCCACGTACCCGATGACCGGATAGAGCGTGCCGACGAGCCGGCCGAAGCCCAGGCCCGCCAGGGGAAGCGCCGCGCCCACCGCCGCCAGCGCCCAGGCCCGGTACTGCCCGCTCGCGCCCGCCAGCCGCTTGGCCAAGGCGTAGGCGCTGGATACGGCGGTCGTGAGCATGGCGAGGCCCACCGCCGCGGAATAGGCGCCTTCAGCCCAGGGCCCCAGCCGCCGCGCGGCGGGCAGCGCCGGGATCTCCCCGATCTCCCGAACGGCCGGTTCTCCGGCGCCCGGAAGCGACGCGGCCACGGCCAGGCAGACGCAGAGCCCCAGGAGAAAGAGGACCGCCCCGCCCGCGGCCCCGCCGGCGGCCGCCTCCCTTTCATCCTGGATTTCGCTGCCCAAAGCGCCGAAGAGGGTGAGCGTCAGCGCGAGGTTGTAGGCGCCGTAGAGGACAGCGCTGGCCGCCCAGTGGCCGGGAACCCAGTCGTGTTCCACCGGCGCCGGGGGCCAGCCGCTCTCAAGGGCCCGGGGAAGGGCGGAGATCCCCATCGCGGCGATGAGCGCAGCCAAGACGGCCGCCAGCGCCGCGTGGGCCCGGAGCATGGCGTCCACCCTGAGCAGGGCGACAGCGAGCGTCAGCAAGGCCATCCCCAGCCGGCCTGCCAGTTCCGGCGCGCCCCAGCGGGCGTGGACCAGCGCTCCGGCGCCGGCGATCATCACCGCCAGGGACACGAAGAGCGCGGCGGTGAGCAGGGCGTCGAACAGCGCCGCGACCCGGGGAGCCGCCAGCGCCCGGAGCAGCTCCAGGTGGGACTGGGTCCGGCGGCGGCAGGCGAGGCGAAGCAGCCCCGCGCCGAAGAGGGTGAACATGAGCCCGGCCGCGGCCAGCCCTAAGAGGCCGTCGGCTCCGAAGCGGAGAAAGAAGGCAGCGTGCTCCCGGCCCGAAGCAAAACCCGCGCCGATGACGCTCCCGACGTAGGCGCCGGCCAGCGCCGTCGGCCCCGCCCTGCGTCGCTGCATGCGCTTGCGCCGTGTCACCGTCTTCCCTCCGTGGCGGGCGGCGGGCGCTGAAGTCCCGCCCAAGCCGGCGCTTCCCTGCCGGGAGCCCGGGCCCGTCATGGCAAACCCTATGCAGGAAGGCGCCTCCGTAGGGCGCCGCCGGCGCAAGTTCCGGGGGCACCGGGGCGCGGCGCCGGGCCTCAACGATCCTCCAGCGGCTCCAACGGAAAGGCGGTGGCAGCATGAAGCAGGCAGCGGAAGCAGGCGTCGGGATCCGGGTGAGCCCCGAGCGGCTGCTCCCCTTGTGGCTCACCGGTGGGCTGTTCGCCGTGGGTCTTGCCTCTTTCGCCGCGATCCCCGCGGTGGTGTGGATTGCCCGGGGGCCTCTGGCGCAGGGCATCTTTGCGCAGCACGGGGTCGTCCTGCTGGCTCACCTCTACGCCCTGGGATGGGGGACGGCCGTGGCCCTGGGAGCGTGGCAGCAGCTCGCGCCGGTGGCCTTGCAGGTGGCCTTCCCGGTGCGGCTCGGGTTTTCGCGCGCCAGCTTCGCGGCGTACGGCGCAGGCCTCGCCCTGCTGGCGGCGGGAATGGCCCGGGCTTCGTTCACGCCGGTGGCCATCGGGGGCGGCCTCATCGCGGCCGGGGTGGCGCTGGCTGCTCTTGCGGTGCTGGGAGCGATGCGAAAAGCCCAGCGGCGCTCGGTGATGACGGGCTTCGTCGCTCCGGCGCTGATTTCGCTGCTCCTGGTGACGGTGGTAGGCGTGCTGCTGGCCATCAACCGGATCACCGGCTGGCTGAGCGGTTCGTGGCTGGCCGTCATGGGGTCTCACCTGTACCTCGGCCCCGCGGGCTGGTTCGGCCTCTTGATCCCGGGCGTCGCCTACGAGCTCGCGCCCTTTTTCGGCCTCACCCGCACGGGAAGCGATCCGGGACGCGGGCGGCTCGCCGCCGTAGTCGCCCTGCTCCTGGGCCTCGGCATCTTCGGCGGCCTCATCGCCTCGCTGGCCGGGTACTACCATCCCGCTTCGCTGGCCCTGATCGGCGCCGGCTACCTGATCTTCGTCTTCGACCTCCGGGGGATCTACGGGCGGCGGGCGCCGGAGCGTCGCTCGGCCACGCTGGCCGGGGTGCGGGCCGCCCACGGCTACCTGGCCGGGCTGGCCGTCTGGCTGGCCGGGGCCGCCCTGGCCGGAGGGCAGGGAGTGCGGGAGTGGGTCCTCTTCGGCTGGTTCGCCGCCGCCGGGTGGCTCTCCAACAGCGTCGCCGGGTACCTCCACCGGATCCTGCCGTTTCTCCTCTGGCACCACCGCTACTGGGGAAAGCCTAAGGAGGAAGTGAAGACCCGCTTTCTTCAGATGGTGTCGCAGCGCTTGGGCAGGGTGGGGATCTGGGTGTACAACGCCGGCGTGCTCCTCACCGGCGCCGGGCTCTGGCGGCAGCTGGACGCCCTGCTGGTGCCCGGCGTGATCGCGCTCGCCGCCGGCACGGGGATCCTCGTGTTCAACCTGGGCCGCGCCTATTTCCGCTAATCTCCCCGCTGCTTCTCGCGCTTCTCGCATGGAGCGCGCTCCGGCGCGGCACGGATGGGCCGCCCTGCATAGTCATGGAGGGGCAGGGCGCCGGGGGATCCGGCTGCCGCCCGGGGTGAGGCTCAGTGGAGGATCTTCCTGCCGCAGGCCGCCGGCTCAAGGCGGCCTACTTCAACTACTACCTGGGGCACGCGGGCGTCGCGGCCTTCTTGAGCTGGTACTTCTCGGGGCTGGGGCTTTCGGGCCGGCAGATCGGGGTGCTGCTGGCGGTGGGCCCGGTCATCGGGCTTCTGGTACAGCCGCTCTGGAGCCTGCTGGCCGACGGGCGAACGGGGGTGCGCGGGGCCCTGGTGGCGGCGCTGGCCGGCGCGGGAGCCGCCAGCTGGCTCCTGCCGCTGGGCCAGTCGTTCCCCGCGCTCTTCGCCCTGGTGGTGGGTTGGGCCGTCTTTTTCAACGGCATCGACCCGCTCCTCAACTCCCTGGCGCTGCACACGCTGGGCTCCCGGGCCGAGGCCTTCGGCCGGATCCGCCTCTACGGCTCGTACGGCAACGCCGTCTCGCAGCTGGCGGTGGGCGCCCTGGTTCACGCGGCGCCCGCGGCGGCGATGTTCGGCTGGCAAGGCGCGTGGCTCTTTCTCTCGCTGGCTCTCATCGCCCGGGCGGGCCCCCGGCGGGAGACGGCCGGGGCCGGTCCCGGCAGCGGGGGACGCCTTTCCTGGAACCGCCTGCGGCAGCTTTGGACCCGCCGGCCGCTTTGGATCTTCCTGGCCGCGGCCCTGCTCTCCCAGACGTCGCAGGTGATGGGGTGGTCCTACTTCGCCGTCTACGCCCGGAGCGCCGGGGCAGGATCGGTGGAGGCGGGAGCGGGCCTTTGGATCGCGGTGGTGTCGGCGTTTCCCTTCTTTCTCCTGGGAGAGCGGCTCTTGCGGCGGTTCGGCCCCCGCCGCCTCCTAGTGGCCAGCTCGGCGGCGTACGCCCTGCGCTGGGGACTGCTCTCCATCACCCCGCCGATGCCGGCGGTCTTTGCGATCCAGCTCTTGAACGGGCTGGGATACGGGCTCTACTACGTCTCCGCCGTGGCCCTGGTGTATCGCGAGACGCCGGCGGGGTTCAAGGCCACGGGCCAGGGGGTGCTGTCGGCCGTCCACGTGAGCCTCGCCACCATCTGCGGCGGCCTCTTGGGCGGCGTGCTGCTGGAGGCGCTCGGCGTCGCCTGGGTGTACCGGGCCGCCGCGGTGCTCGCCCTCTTGAGCCTCATCCCGGTGCTGGCCATGAGGCCGGGAACCGGCCAGGAAGAGCAGGAGACGGCGCAGGGGCGGTTTCCGCCGTCATGAGACGGGACCGCCCCTGCCGCGCCTGAGGCCCCACCGGGCTGCTTCAGGATGGAGGCCAGGGTCCCGGGGCTCAGCGTTCGGGGTCGAGCGGCTCAAAGATCTCCGGGTTCTCGGGACCCTCGACGTACAGGGTGGCCACGGCCCCTTTTCCCAGCGCCCGGTTGATGGCGTGGTCCACCAGGGTGTACTCGCCGGGCACGTCCACCGTAAACTCGACCCAGGCCGCCCCGCCCGCGGGGATCAAGGTGGTCTGGATGTTGGTCGCCGCTTCGGACGCGGCTTCCTTGTGGACCACGTCGAAGATCTCGCCGATCACGTGGACCGACGAGGCCAGGTTGGGCCCGGCGTTGCCGATGAAAAGGCGCACCCGCTCGCCCACCCGGGCCGTCAGCCGGTGATCGCCGGTGAGGGCGTTGAACTGCCCGTTGAAGACGACGAAGTTGGGGATCTCCTGCCACATGGCCTCCGCGTGGAACTGGGCGTGCCCCTTCTGGTACGGGCGCAGGTCGGTGTAGAACTCGCCCTGCACGATGTAGTACTCCCGGTCCACCGGTTCCAGGCCGCCCGCAGGCTCCACCAGGATCAGGCCGTACATGCCGTTGGCGATGTGCGCGGGCACGTAGGGCGTGGCGCAGTGGTAGATGTACAGGCCGGGGTTGAGCGCCTTAAACCGGAAGGCCTTGGTCTCGCCCGGCAGCACCTGCGTGGCCGAGCCCCCGCCGTGTGGGCCGTTGACGGCGTGCAGGTCGATGGAGTGCGGGTGGATGTTGCCGGGCGCGTTGGTGAGCCGCAGCTCCACCGTGTCCCCTTCCCGCACCCGGATCATCGGGCCCGGCACGGTGCCGTCGAAGGTCCAGTAGGTGTACGTGATGCCGTCCATGAGCTGCCCGTCCAGCTCGACCGCGGTGAGTTCCACCACGACGGTGCGGGGCGGGCGGTCTCCCACCGGCGGCGGCAGGCCGGCGGCGTCCCGGGCGACACGGACCGCGCCTTCCCGCGGGGGCTCGGCCAGAGCTGCGGCCTGCGCTCCGCCGGCGGCCTGGCCGCTGCCTCCGGCCGCGGTCTGGGCCGCAGGCTCCCCGGGACCGCCGTTCAAGAACCAAACTCCGGCGGCGATGGCCGCTGCCGCGATGACCAGCAGCGTCACACCGTGAAGCCGTTTCATCCGTTTCATCCAAGCATCCCTCCTCCTGCGGCGCCGGGAGCTCGCGCGGCTGCGGCGCTTCGCAGCTTGAGCGTATCGCGAAGCGCAGCTAGCCACCCAGGGTGCAACGACACCATTGGGAAGGTGCAAAAGGCCTCAAAAGGCCCTGGCAAGTGTCACAACTTTGCGGGGAAAGGAGGGACGTTTGCGCGCGCGCAAAGACAGCCGCGGGAGCCGCCGGCATGGTGGTCAGGAGGGAGGCTGCTCCCCCGGGGCAAACCATGGAGAAACAGATCCTCGCGAAGCACCCGCTCAGGACCCGCGGCGGGTTTGGAAAGCGGGGACCCGGGCGGCCAGGGCGGCCCGGGGGCAGGTTTTCTCCAGCGAGGCGGTGCCTAATGAAACGAAGCGAAGACAGAGCTCAGGCCCTCTGGCGGGCCGCTTTGGCCTGCTTCGTGATCGCGGGCGCGAGCGGTGCGCTGCTCCGGTTCGGGTTTCTTTACGGCCTGCCCCGGGGCATCGACGCGAGCCACCTGCGCCACGCGCATTCGCACCTCATGTACTTCTCCTGGGCGACGCCGGCCATCGCAGCCTTGATGATCGCGGCCTTGGACCGGGCAAGGCGCGCCCTGAGAGCGGCGGGCTGGGCCGCCCTGATCTTGGGCGCCGCCGCGTACCCGTTTTTCCTGGTGGCCGGGTACGGGCCGGTCCCCGTCGGGGGGCGGAGCCTGCCGCTCGCGTCCATCACCAGCGGGCTCAACACGTTCGCCTGGTACGCTTTGGGAACCGCTCACTTCGCGGCGCACCGGGGCCGCCGCCGCACGCCGGCTCTGGGGCTCTTGGACGCGGCTGTCCTGGGCCTTTGGCTTTCGACGGTGGGCGCATGGGGCAGGGCCGTCATGCAGTTCAGCGGCGCCGGGGACGGGCGGCTGGGCGACCTCTTCGTCCAGTTGTTCCTGGGGGCGTTTTCTCACGGCTGGCTCATTCTCGCCCCGCTGGGGCTGGCGCTGGCGGCGTTTGAACCGGCGGGCGGGCGTGAGGACACACGAGAGGACATGGGAGACGCCGCCGCAGCGGGCCGGGGCCGGCGGGCCGCCTTCTGGCTGCTCCTCGCCGGCCTTCCCGGCGCCTCCCTGGCCGGCGCCGTGGGCGCCGATGCCGGCGCGTTCTCCCCGCCCGTCACGGCGCTGCTGGGGGCCAGCGCGCTCAGCTTTGTGGCCGGGGCCGCGTGGCACGGGCGGCTTCTCGCCGCGCGGGTGGCAGCGGAGAAGCGCTGGGAGTGGGCGCCGTTCCTCGCTTGTTTGGCCTTGACCCTGGTGATGCTGGCCGCCGCGGCGTTTCCCGCCGCGGCCGCCTGGGGGATCCGGGCCGGGCTCCGCGTTTTCTACCTCCACGTCCTGGCTTTAGGAGTGGCCAGCGCCGGCCTAGTCACCGCCGCCTGCCAGCGCTGGGGGCGGGAGGCGGCGCCTTCCCCGCGGGCGTTCAGCGCCGCGGTGCTGGCGCTGCTGGCCGGGGTGGCCTCGCTCTCCCCGCTGTGGGCGGATCCCGCCGGCGCCTGGCCCCGCGCCTTCGCGGCCTATACGTCCCTGGCGCCGCTCCTTCCCGTCCTTTCGCACCTCGTGCGCAACCTGCTGCGGCCCCGGGAGGTCCCGGTCGCGAGAGGGTGAAAAATGGAGAGAGGTCGAGGAGGGCTGCGGGATGGCGGATCGCGCCGGCGAAGAGGAGAGGCTTGCATTCCTGTCCCGGTCGGAGTTTTTCGGCGGGCTGGACCCGGAGGGCCTTGAGCGGGTATACCGCGCCGCCAGGGCCCATCGCCTCGCGCCGGGCGAGATCTGCTTTCACCAGGACGATCCCGCGGACCGCCTCTATCTCCTGGTCTCCGGGCGGATGAAGCTGACGCAGGTGACGCCCGACGGCCGGCAGGTGCTGCTGAGGTTCGTCGAGCCGGGAGGGATGTTCGGCGGGATCGCGCTCTTCGTGCGGGAGCGCTATCCGGCGGCGGCCGAGGCGGTATCCGAGTCGGAGCTGCTTTCGTGGGACGGGCCCACCATGCAGGAGCTGGTCCAGGCCGAGCCCAAGGTGGCGCTCAACGTCATCCAGCACCTGGCCGCGATGGTGAAAAGCCTTCAGGACCGGGTGAGGGCGCTCTCGACCGAGCGGGTGGAGCAGCGCCTCGCCCGCGCCTTGCTGCGGCTTGCGGCGCAGTCCCACGGCGCCGCCGGGCCGGGAGAGCCCCGGATCTTGCGCCTCACCCGCCAGGACCTGGGGGAACTGACCGGTACCACGCTCTATACGGTCAGCCGGGTGCTGAGCCGGTGGGAAAGCCAGGGGCTCATCGAATCGGGCCGAGAGCGCATCGTCATCAGGGACCCGGGCCGCCTGGCGGCGCTGGTCCAGGATCCCGAGGTTTGACCGGCTCCGGTAGCCTGTCCCGGGCCGCGCGTCATTTCATCCAGCGGAGCAGCGCGAGCAGCACCGCGACCCAGACGCCTTTGAGATTGCGGTAAAAGACCAGGAGAAACGTGAGGCTGGCGCCGCCCACGATCAGCATCTGGGTGGCGATGGGAAGCCGCGTGAAGACGTAGAGCAGGACGGTCAAGACGGCGCCGAAGACCACCGTCAGCGAGTAGGCGGTCACCATCGCCCCGAGGAAGTCGCCCTCGTTGTCCCGCTCGAAAGGCGCGCCGCAGGCGGGGCACGCCGGGTGCATCTCGAGGAGCGACTTGTAGATCGGGCCCCGGCGGCACGACGGGCAGCGAAGGCAAAAGCCGTCCCACATGGCGGCCAGCAGGGCCAGCGTGCCGCCCCGGCGGGAGCCCGGGCGGAAGGGGCCTTCCGCTTCCTGCCGGGAACCGGCCGCCGGCGGCGATCCCGGAGAGGTCATGGCACGAAGCGCTCCTTTGTCCTGATTCCCGGTTCAGAGTTTGATGGAGACGAACTTGCGCTCAATATACTCTTCGATCCCATAGGTCCCTCCCTCGCGGCCCACGCCCGACAGCTTTACGCCGCCGAAGGGCGCCTGGGGCGTGGCCGGCACGCCGTCGTTCACGCCCACGATGCCGTACTCCAGCGCCTCCGTGACCCGGAACACCCGGCTCACGTCCTTGGTGAAGACGTAGGCCGCAAGGCCGTAGGGGGTGTCGTTGGCCAGGCGCACCGCCTCCTCTTCGCTGGCGAAGGTGAGGACCGGGGCCACCGGCCCGAAGGTCTCCTCGCGCGCGACCCGCATGGCGGCGTCCACGCCTGCCAGCACCGTCGGCGCGAAGTAGTACCCGCCGGCGCGCCCGCCCGGCGCAAGGGGCGTTCCTCCCAGGAGCGCCTTGGCCCCGCGCCGGAGGGCGTCGTCCACGTGGGCTTTCACCTTGTCGAAACCCTGCTGGTCGACGAGGGGACCGATGTCGGTGCTCTCGTCCAGGGGATCGCCCACTTTTAGGCCGCGCACCGCCTCGACGAACGCCTCCAGGAAGCGGCCGGCCACGGCTTCGTGCACGTAGATGCGGTTGGCGCAGACGCAGGTCTGCCCGGTGTTGCGGAACGCGCACGTCACGGCTTCTTTGACCGCCTTGTCCAGGTCCGCGTCTTCAAAGACCAGGAAGGGGGCGTGGCCGCCCAGCTCCAGCGAGACCCGCTTCACGGTGGCCGCCGCCTGGGCGTACAGCTTGGAGCCCACTTCGGTGGAGCCGGTGAAGGTGAGCTTGCGGATGCGGGGATCGTCCAGGATCACCTGGCTCACGCCGGCCGGGTCGTGGGTGGTGATCACCTGGAACACGCCGGGCGGCAGGCCTGCTTCGTGGAGCAGCTCGGCCAGGGCCAGCGCCGTCAGCGGCGACTGCTCGGCGGGCTTTAGGATGAAGCTGCAGCCGGCCGCCAGCGCCGGCGCGAGCTTGCGGGTCACCATGGCCGCGGGGAAGTTCCACGGGGTGATGCCGTAGACCGGTCCCACCGGCGCGGCCTGGATCAGGATGCGCTTCTCCAAGGTGGAGGCGGGGATGATCTCGCCGAAGATCCGCTTGGCCTCCTCGGCGTACCACTCGACGAACCCGGCGGCGTACACCACTTCGCCCCGGGATTCTTTGATGGGCTTGCCCATCTCGAGGGACATCAGCCGGGCCAGATCCTCCCGGTGCTCCAGCATGAGGTCCCGCAGCCGCCAAAGCACGGCGCTGCGCTCGTAGACGCTGGTCCCGCTCCACGCCCGGAAGGCCGTCTCGGCCGCTTCCACTGCCCGGCGCGCCTCTTCGGGCCCGCAGTCCGCCACCTCGGCGATGGTCTCTCCGGTCGCGGGATTGATCACCCGAAAGCGCGCGCCCGGGTCGGTCCACGTCCCCGCGATCCAGGCGTCCGTCTTGCTAAACCGTCCCACCGGCAGCATGGCGCAGTCCCTCCCGTCTGAGTGCGTATCGTTCCAGCCTTTGGCGCTTGAGGAAGCCCCTGCTTCCGCTTACAGCTTAACACCCGGGAGCGGCGGCATCAACGACGCCGGGCCGTGCACCCTTTTCGGGGAGCGGATCCCGCAGGGGCGGCCGGCCTGGGGAAAGGATTTGCGCTCGCCACCGCGGAAGGGGTGGTGAGCCCGCAAGGCCGCGCCGGCGGAATCTCGCTGGCGTGGATTCCGAGGCGAAGGAGAGGGAGAAGGCGATGCTGATCACCACCACCCCGAACGTGGAAGGCAGGAGAATCGAGCAGTACCTCGGCGTGGTGGCCGGGGAAGCGATCCTGGGCGCCAACATCATTCGCGATGTGTTCGCAGGGCTGCGGGACATCGTCGGCGGGCGCTCCGCCGCCTACGAGAGGGAACTGGACCGGGCGCGCACCATCGCCCTCGACGAGATGGTGCAAAAGGCGCGGGCGCTCGGGGCCAACGCCGTGGTGGGCGTCGACATCGACTACGAGGTGGTGGGCGCGTCCGGGAGCATGCTCATGGTCTCGGCCAGCGGCACCGCCGTCCGGCTTTCCGGCTGAGGCAGGCCGGGCGGCCCGTCAGCCCCCGCACCAGGCCTGGCCTTCGCTGAGCAGGGCGTGCTTGGCTTCGGGGCCCGTCGAGCCCGCCGGGTACGGGTGAAGCGGCACGCCGGCTTCGTCCCAGGCGCGGCGGATGGCCGTCACCAGCCGCCAGGCGGCTTCGATCTCGTCGTCCCGGGTAAACATGGTGGTGTCGCCGGCGATGGCCTCGAGGAGCAGGTACTCATAGGCTTCCGGCGAGCGCTCGGTAAACGAGCGCTCGTAGACGAACTCCATGTCCACGTTGCGGATGCGCACCTGGGGCCCCGGCACCTTGGCGCCGATGGAGAGAGTGACTCCCTGTTCGGGCTGGATGTCCAGGATCAGGCTGTTGGGCTGCAGGTCGGGCACGGAGAAGGGCTGGAACAACAGGTGCGGCGCCCGCTTGAAGTAGATGGTGATGCGGGAGCTGCGGGAGGCCAGCCGCTTTCCGGTCTGGATGTAGAACGGCACGCCGGCCCAGCGCCAGTTGTCGATGCCGAGGCGCAGGGCGACGTAGGTCTCGGTCTTGGAATCGGGCGAGACGTTGGGCTCCTCCAGGTAGCCCGGCACGGGCTTTCCGTCGACGACGCCCGCGGTGTACTGGCCGCGGACGGTGGTGTGTGCCACCGTGGTCACGTCGGGGACGGGGATGGAGGCCAGCACCTTCACTTTTTCGTTGCGCACCGCGTCGGCGTTGAACGAGTGAGGCGGCTCCATGGCGACCAGCGCCAGGAGCTGGAGCAGGTGGTTTTGCACCATGTCCCGCAAAGCTCCGGCCTCTTCGTAGTAGGCGCCCCGGTGGCCGACGCCCACGGTCTCGCTCACGGTGATCTGGACGTTGTCGATGTAGTTGCGGTTCCAGATGGGCTCGAAGATGCCGTTGGCGAAGCGGAAGACCAGGATGTTTTGCACCGTCTCCTTGCCCAGGTAGTGGTCGATGCGAAACACCTGGCTCTCGTCGAAGTAGCGGGCCAGCAGCCGGTTGAGTTCGATGGCTGACTCCAGGTCGCTGCCGAACGGCTTTTCCACGATGATGCGGCCCCAGCCCTTGTTGCTGCGGGCGCGCTCGAGGCGCCCCAGGCCTTGGATCAGCTTGGGGTAGAGGCTGGGCAGCGTCGCCAGGTAGTAGAGGCGGTTTTTCCCGATCTCCCCCGGGAACCCGGCGGAAATCCGCGCGATGGCTTCTTCCAGGCGGGCAAATGTGGACTCGTCGGTGGCATCGCCCCGGAGGTAATAGAGGCGCCGGGCGAAGTCGGCCCAGACCTTCTCGTCGATGCCGTCCGGGCCCGCCGCCTGCTCGATGGCCTGCCGCATCTTCTCCCTCAAGTAGTCGTCGGTCCAGTCGCGCCGGGCGACGCCGATCACCGCGAAGTCCACAGGAAGATGGCCCAAGGCGGACAAGTGGTACAGCGCGGGCATCAGCTTGCGCTCGGTCAGGTCGCCGCTGGCCCCGAAGATCACCATGGTGAAGGGCTGAAGGTGGCGCCGTTCGCCGTCGCGCGGTTGGTTCATCGGCATCAGTCCTACCTCGTCGTGGCGGTTTCCGTCGCGGGGCCCCGGGCCAAAAACCCGGCGCAACCGCGATTATCCTCTTTCGACCAGGCCAGTGTCAATGCCTGTCCAGGCCGGGGGTGAAACCGTGCGTCAAGCGCCTTGTTCGAGTCCGCGGCCGCTCCTTTGGGGAGCGATGGACTCGCCTCTGGGCCGGCTCTACGTCGCCGCCGGCCCCGGGGGCGCCCTGGTGCGCCTCACCTACGGCGTCCGTGAGGAGGAGTTCCTGGCGGAGCTGGACCGGTCCGCGCGGAACGGTCCGGCAGCGCCGGCGTTCGATCCGGGGGCGGTGGCCCCCATCCTCCGGCAGCTTGACCAGTACTTCACGGGAGCGCGCCGGAGGTTTCGCCTGGAGGTGGACCTCAGCGGCCTCCCGCCCTTCCAGCGGCGCGTGCTGGAAGCTGTCCGCTCCATTCCATACGGGCGCGCGTGGAGCTACGGGCAGGTGGCGGCGGCGGTGGGAAAGCCCGGGGCCGCCCGGGCCGTCGGCCGGGCGCTGGCGCAAAACCCGGTGGGCATCGTCATCCCCTGCCACCGGGTGGTGGCGGCCGACGGCAGCCTGCACGGCTTTACCGCCGCGGGCGGACTCGAAGCCAAGCGGTTTCTGCTGGAGCTGGAGGGATGGCAGCAGGGGCGGCTCGGGTGAAGCCGGGGCGCGCCTACTTCTCCGCCGCCTGCTCCGCCCGCTTGAGCGGCGGCACGGAGAGGTACGTCGGGATCCGCCACAGCCACTCCAGCGGCCCGATCCGGTACTGCTCCAGCCACCACCGGCTCCACAGGATCTGGAAGGCGAAGATGGCCACCGCCAGCCACGACGCGGCGAAGGGCCCCACTTTGCCGAACAGCCCGAGGCCGTAGCCGTAAAAGATGAGCGTGCAGATGACGGACTGGCCGATGTAGTTGGTGAGCGAAAGGCGCCCCACGGCGGCCAAGGGCCGCAGGATCCTTTCCCCCCGGGGCGTCTGAAAAACCCGCGCGAGGAGCGCAAAGTAGCAGAGGGCGACCAAAGGCGCGCCCACCAGCACCTGCAGGCTTTCGACCACGAGCGCCTGCCAGCTTCCCGGGGTGAAATGCCAGTGGATCAGGGCGAAGCCGGCCAGGATGGAGCCGAAGCCCAAGATCCCGGTGACGGCGGCAAGGCGCGCCAAGAGCTCGTGGTGCTCCGCGGCGTGGTGCAGCACCCGCAGCTTGGCGAAGCTCGCGCCTACGAGAAAGAGCCCGAAGAGGGTCGGGTAGTAGGCCAAGCCGTTGGAGATCGAGAGGATCCAATCCCTTTCCCGCTGGCGCTGGATGGCCCCGATGTCTCGGCTTTGGTACACCGCGGTCTCCGCGGCGATGGCCTGCTCCAGCTCCTCGGGAGCGGGGCCGGCGTCGAACTCCTGGACCAGCTCTTCGGAGACGTCGGGCGGCACGACCAGCGGAAAGACCAAAAGGAACGGGATGAGGACAAAAAACAGGACCGCCCAGACCAGGAGCGTGCGGGGCTGCCGCCTGTGGAAGAGCAGGAGGAAAACGCCGAGAAGGGCGTAGTGGAACAGGATGTCGCCGTACCAGATCAATAGGCCGTGGATGAGGCCCAGGATCAGCAGCGACGCCATGCGCCGCAGCCAGAGGGTCCAGAAACGGCCGCCCCGCTCGACGGTGCGCTCCCACAAGATCACCATGCTGTAGCCGAAAAGGAGCGCAAAGAGGGAGAGGAACTTCCCCTCCACCGCGACACGCAGAAGCAGGGTGGTCAGGCGATCCCAAAAGCCGGGCCAAAGCTCCACCTGCCACTGGATGGCCTGGAGCGGCGTGCTGTAAAAGCGCATGTTCATCAGCAAGATCCCGAAGACGGCAAGGCCGCGGATGACGTCGAGAACTTCAATGCGAGACTGATCGCCGGCGGAAGTCACGCGGCGCCCTCCTTCCTCTCTTGGTCCCGTCCCGCTGCCGGGTCCCCCCGCCGAGGCGCGGGAGCTGCCGGGCCACCGGCTGCAAGACCGGCCGTTCGGGCGAGAACCTCCCGGCATGGCAATTCTTGGAGAAGGGCGGCGTGGTTCCTTCTTGAAACTGTGTCTTGATGAAGCGGCCAAGAACGGGCAGGTGAGCAGCGGTGTTGCGGCAAGGGGGCCCACAGGGCGCGGCCGGCAGCCCGCCGCGCAGCGCGTTGATCCTCGCCGGCGGCGAGTTCGACCCCCAAGGAGAACAGGCGCATCTGGTGGAAGGGCCGTGGGATCTGGTCATCGCGGCGGACGGCGGCGGCCGGCACGCCGCGGCGCTGGGGCTCACCCCGGCTCGGCTGGTGGGAGACATGGACTCCATCGATCCCGGCACCCGCGAGGCCCTCAAAGGCGTGCCCACGCTCACCTTTCCCACGGCCAAGGAGCAGACCGACTCAGCCATCGCGGTGGACTGGGCGCTGGAGCAGGGAGCCCGGCGCGTGGTCATCGCCGGTGGGCTCGGCACCCGCTTTGACCACTCGCTGGCCAACGCGCAGCTGCTGGCTGCCATCGCCCGGGCCGGCGGCTGCGGCGTCGTCACCGACGGGAGGCAGGCCGTGTACCTGCTGGCGGGGCGGGATTTCCCGGAGCTCGCCGCGGCGGATGGGCGGCCGGTCTCGCTGAGGCTTGAGGCGCCGGCGGGCTACCTGCTCTCCGTGATGCCCCTGGGCCGCTGCCGGGGGCTCTCGCTCAAGGGGCTCCGCTGGGAGCTGGATGGGTACGATCTGGTGGCCGGCGACACCCTCACCGTGAGCAACGAGTTTGTGGGCCGCCCGGCCGAGCTCCGGCTCGAAGCAGGCCTGGCCCTGGTGGTGACGGCGCCGCCGGAGCCAAAGTGGACTTGACGGTTCCGGGCCTAGCGGGGGCGGCCGGGGCGAGGAGATGGAAAGCCGGCCGCCGGCCGGGAAGGATAGCCCTACAGCGCATGAGGAAGGTTACCCTTGGCCTTTCTGATGCCAGGGAGGGATCGCCGATGGGAAAGGCGCCAGGGGAGGGGCGGCCCCGGGTGGTCATCGTGGGAGCCGGGTTCGGCGGCCTGTGGGCGGCGAAGGAGCTCGCAGGCAAGCCCGTCGACGTGCTGCTCCTCGACCGAAACAACTACCACACCTTCGTTCCCCTGCTGTACCAGGTGGCCGCCGGGGAGCTGGAGGCCGAGCAGATCGCCTACCCGGTGCGGTCCATCGTGCGCCGCAAGCCCAACGTCCGCTTTCTCATGGCCGAGGTGGTCGACGTCGACCTGGAGGCGAAGTGCGTCATCACCCGGGAGGACCGGATCGCTTACGATTACCTCGTCCTGGCCGGGGGGAGCGTCACCAACTACTTCGGCCTGGAGTCCGTAGCCCAGCGGGCGTGGTCGATGAAGGATCTGTCGGAAGCGGTGGCCCTTCGCTCCCGGGTGCTCGAGCTGTTTGAGCGGGCGGCGAGAGAAGAGGACCCGGGGCGGAGACGATCGCTCCTCACCTTCGTCATCGTGGGAGGCGGGCCCACGGGCGTCGAGTTTGCCGCCACTCTGGCCGAGTTGATCTGGACCGTGCTGGTGAAAGACTACCCCGAGATCTCCTTTGACGAAGCTCGCGTCATCTTGATCGAAGCCATGCCCACGCTCCTTCCCGGCTTTGACCCGGCGCTGTCCGAATACACCCGGCGGGTGCTCAAGGCCAAGGGCGTCGACGTGCGGCTCGAGACCATGGTGACCGGGGCCACCGACCGGGAGGTGCTGCTCAAGGAAGGCGAGCCCATCGCTGCCGAGACCTTGATCTGGACGGCGGGAGTGAAGGCCAACGAGCTGGCCGAGCGGCTTCCCGCACCCAAGGGGCGGGGCGGCCGGGTGGTGGTCACGCCGGAGCTGCACCTGGAGGAGTTCCCCGAGGTGTACGTGGTGGGCGACATGGCCTACCTCGAAGACGGCGCGGGCCAGCCCATCCCGCAGGTGGCGCCGGCTGCGATCCAGCAGGGCGCCCACGCCGCCCGGAACATCCTGCGGGCCGTCGCCGGGGAGCCGCAGGAGCCTTTCCGCTACAAGCACCTGGGCACCATGGTGACCATCGGCCGCAACAAAGGGGTCGCCCAGGTGTGGGGCCGGAGCGTGCGGGGATTTCTCGCTTGGATCGCCTGGCTGGTGGTGCACCTGGTGCGGCTCATCGGCTTTCGCAACCGGCTGTTTGTCCTGGCCAACTGGGCGTGGAACTACCTCTTCTACGAGCGGGCGGTGAGGCTGGTATTGAAGTAGCCCGCGCGTGCTGCACTCCGCCGGCGCGCAGGGAGTGAGGGGCTGGAGGGCCGGCGCAGCCGTTGATGAAATTCATGAATTCATAAAGATTTGAGGGGTACGGGAGGAATCGTGCGTGGGGGAGCTCTTGAAGGCCGCGAGCGCCACCGCGGCGCAGCCCGGGCGGCGAAGCGGAGGCCGGTGGGCCAGAGCGCTGGGGTGGACCGTCGCGGCGCTGCTGGTGCTTGCGGTCCTGGGCGTCGTGGGCGTTTCGGTCTACGTGGGATGGAGCCTTTCGCATCCTGCGCCGCGGCCGGTGGACGGGCACCCGGGACAGTTGGGACTGGTCTACGAAACCGTCGCTTTTGAAAGCAGCGACGGCGTGCCGCTGAGCGGCTGGTTGCTGCCGGCAAGCCAAGGCCCGGGCGGGTCGCAGACGGTGATCTTGGCGCACGGTTACACCAGCAACCGTCTGCAGCCCTCGGTGCCCGCGCTGGAGCTGGCGCGCGCTCTCGTAGAGAGCGGGTTCAACGTGTTGATGTTTGACTTTCGCAACTCGGGCGAGTCGGGAGGGAAGGTCACAACCCTCGGCTACCGCGAAGTGAACGACATCTACGGCGCGGTGGCCTGGCTGAAGCGGGAGCGGCCCGCGCAGGCGGAGAAAATCGGCGTGATCGGCTTTTCCATGGGCGCAGTGACGGCCATCATGGCGGCGGCGGGCGAGCCGGCCATCGAGGCAGTCGTCGCGGACAGCCCGTTCAGCGATCTGCGTTCGTACCTCCGCCAGAACATGCCCATTTGGACCGGCCTGCCCGACGTGCCGTTTACCTGGGTGATCATGACGGTGCTGCCGCCCCTCATCGGCCTGGACGTGGACGCCGTGAGCCCGGTGGCGCGGATGCCCCGCCTCGAGCAGCCGGTCCTCCTGATCCACACGGACCAGGACGACGTCATTCCGGCCGCCGAAAGCCAGGCCCTGGCCGCGGCCGGGCGTCCCGACCGCACGGAGCTTTGGCTGGTGCCGGGGACCCGGCACGTGGGGGCGCGGAGCGTCGATCCGGCGGCGTACGATGCCCGGGTGATCGCATTTTTCCGGGAGGCGCTGGGCCCCGCCGGAGCCGGCGGGGAGTGACGGAAGACATTCATGCGGCGAAAGGAGGCCGGGCCTTGGCCCTCGTGACCCTTCATTATCGCAACGCTGCCCTGGGAAAAACGGAACCGGTCACCATGATCCTGCCCGAGGCCAGCGAGGCGTGGAAGCCGCCGTTTCCCGTGATCTACCTGCTCCACGGGATCGGCGACGACCACACCGACTGGATCCGGCGCACCCGCATCGAGCAGCACGTGCAGTCGCTGCCGGTCATCGTCGTGATGCCCACCACGCCGTGGCAGAGCATGTACGTGGACGCTCCGGACGGCGCGCCCGCCGCGACGGCCATCGCAAGAGATCTGGTGGATTTCATCGACAGCCGCTTTCAGACGATCCCCGACCGGCGGTACCGGGCGGTGTGCGGCTTTTCCATGGGCGGGTACGGCGCCGTGCACCTGGCGTTTTCGTATCCCGAACGGTTTGGCGCCGCGGTGAGCATGTCGGGGGCGCTGGATTTCGGCCACGTGGACCCCGGCGAGCCGGCGGAAGATCTGCCCAAAGAGCTGGTGGAGGGCCGGCGGGGCGAGCGGGCCCGTCGCCTCATCCGGACCCTCTTGGAACAGCCCAGCGGTGGCCGCTGCGACTTGTACGTCCAGGCCAGCCGGCTGCCGGCCGAGCAGCGCCCCGCCCTGCGGATCGACTGCGGGACGGAGGATCACTTCCTCATCTCAAACCGGGCCTTTCACGCGCATCTCCAATCCATCGGCTACGAGCACGAATACGCCGAATACCCCGGCGGCCATACGTGGGAGTACTGGGACGAGCACGTCAAGGACGCGATCGACTTCATCGTGCGCACGCTGGGGTGGCCGGCGGAGCGCGGCGCGGCGTGAGGGAAGAAGAGCGCACAGGGGACCGTGTCGCGACCGGCAGGGACTGCGCAAGCCGAGCCGGCTGGAGATGCGCTCGCGATCCGTTTTAAGAGCGGTTGGTGTTGGGAGGTGTCACGGGTGCGTGCGGTGGTGGTGGAGCGCTTTGGCGGTCCCGATGTGCTGGAGCTAAAGGAAATCGAACGGCCCGAGCCGGGGCCGGGCGAACTCCTGGTACGGGTGGTCTGCGCGGGCACCAACCCCGTCGACGCGAAGCTGCGGCAGTTCGGCGGGGGCGCGCGGGTGAGCGCCCCGGTGGTGCTCGGCTACGACGTCTCCGGCGTGGTGGAGGCGGTGGGCCCGGGAGTGTCCAACACGGCGTCCACACCCTCGCCGCCGGTGGCCTCGCGCGCCGCCGCGATGAATCCGCCGTCTTCGTCAGTCCGCGACAATGGTGCTGTCGATAGTGTAAATGTATAGGGACACTTGAAAGGAGTCATTGTCGTAAAATACGGAGTCAAGAGCCTTCTGGAACTTCTCGCGGGATAATGCCCCTTCGCTGGGAAAAATTCGATCGACATGCTTGTCGCCATATTCCACATCCACTTCCGGGCCTACGACGCGGATGGCTTCCGATACATCTCCTGTTCTGAAAGCGTTGAGGAACTTCTGAACCTGTACTGTCGCGATTCGAGATGCTCTGTCCGAATTGCTGGCGGGGCTACACCCTGAGAGGACGACAAGAAGTGCAATGAAAGCCCCATATATCTAAGTCTCACGTTGCTGCCCTCCGACGATCGGCCCTCGGGTTTCGGAAATAGCGAACGACACTGAGAATTTATTCCATACCTCGACTTGTAAGCCTTCTCAACTGACACTTCTTGGCATACAAGGGAAGCGACGTGATTTCTGCTATGAAACAGACATTCGGATCCGCGTTGGACGAGTCAGTGTCCTTTGACACGTGAGGAACTGGCCGTCCACCCGGAGGCGGCTGGACCCACGTGCAATGTTCGTCGCCGCCGGAGGTATGGCTGGGCGCGCACTTTCCCACCCGCCTTGCCCCAGCGCAGGACAAACCGGCTAGCCCGGAGAAGAAATCACAGGTAGAGGCAGGCATTGCTGGAATCGCTTAGGGGTTTGTGTAAAAGTCGCTCAGGGATCGCCGGAGAGTGGCCGAGGAATCTCCTAGGGATCGCTTGAGCACAACGGCAGATCAGGAAAGGGCTGCTGGCCCCCATGAAGGGTCTCGATACACCTCCTAGATCCATCATCGACGTGCTGCAGCGTGCCGGCGCCAACGAGAGCGACCTGATCGCTGTTGTGGCAGGCGATCTTGATGCGGGCGGCCGCTACGGTGAAGTCTGGATCGCGCTGACCGCGAGCGACCTCTTTGTCGTCTGGAGCCCCGGGACCGGTTCCCGGCCGCCCGAGAAGGGCGGCTCGCAGGCCTGCCCCCGGGAGGAGCAGGTCGAGCGCATCCCGCTGGCCGGCGTCGACGAAGTGACCACCGAGCACCTGGTGGGTAACGGCTTCCTGGTGGCCACGGTCCGGGGCGAGGCCCGGCGGCTCTGCCAGTTCACCAACTCCCGCGCCCGGGCGTTCGGCATTTTCGCCCGGATCGCGGAGAAGGTGCGCAAGGGCGAAGAGGTGCGGGAGGAAGACTACACCGACGGGCGGCCCGAGCCGTTCTGTCCCCGCTGCGGGCGCCTCTACCCCAATCCCGACCGGGCCATCTGCCCCCACTGCATGGACCGGCGGGCCCTCACCTGGCGCGTCCTCTCCTTCTTCGGCGAGTACAAGGCCCACGTGGCCGCGGTCATCGTGCTGATGATCATCGGCTCCTTGCTGAGCCTGATCTCGCCCTACATCAACGGCCGCATCCTGTTCGACGAAGTGCTCACACCGGGAGGCCGCTACGAGGGCCGGATCCTCGAAGTGATCCTGGTGATGGCCGCCTTTTCGCTGGCCTCCATCGGCGTCAGCATCCTGCACGCCCGGATCAACGCCCACGTCACCGCCCACGTGGTGGCGGGGGTGAAGGCGCGGGTCTTCGCGGCGCTGCAGCGGCTTTCGATGGGCTTTTTCACCAACAAGCAGACCGGCGGCCTCATGACCCGGGTCCATTCGGACGCGAGCCACCTGCAGTACTTCTTCCACGACGGCGTGCCGTATTTCATCGTCAACCTGCTCCAGATCATCGGGATCATCATCGCGATGCTCCTTTTGAGCTGGCGGCTGGCGCTCCTGGTCCTGATCCCGGTGCCGCTCATCGTCCTCGTGCTCAAGAAGGCGTTTCCCCGGCTGTGGCGGCTCTTCACCCGCCGCTGGAGGGCGACCCGGGGGCTCAACGCCACCATCAACGACGCCTTGACCGGCATCCGGGTGGTGAAGGCCTTCGGCAAGGAGCGGGAGGAGATCCAGCGCTTCTCCCGGCGCAACGAGATCGTCTACGGCGTCTCGCTCCAGACCGGCTACTACACGTCGACGCTCTTTCCCATGGTGGGGCTCCTGATGCAGGCGGGCGGCCTCATCGTCTGGAGCTTCGGCGGCTGGCAGGCCCTGGAGGGCAGCCTGAGCTTTGGAACGCTGATGACGTTCGTCTACTACCTGGGCATGCTCTACGGGCCGCTGGAGTTCATGACTCACATCGTCGACTGGTGGACGTCGGCCATGAACTCGGCCCACCGGATCTTTGAGATCCTGGACACGGTGCCGCAGGTGGCGGAAAGGCCCGATCCGGTGAGGCTCCGGCCTATGCGGGGCGAGATTGAGCTCAGCGACGTGACGTTTGAGTACGAGCCCAACCGGCCGGTGCTCAAGAACGTGAGCTTTCACGTGAAGCCCGGCGAGATGATCGGCCTCGTGGGCCATTCGGGCGCCGGCAAGTCCACCATCACCAACGTCATCTGCCGGTTTTACGACGTGCAGCGAGGCGCCGTGAAGATCGACGGCGTGGACGTGAGGGACCTGGCCATCGCCGACCTGCGCGCCCAGATCGGCATCGTGCCGCAGGAGACGTTTCTCTTCCGGGGCACCATCGCGGAGAACATCGCCTACGGCCGGCCCGACGCGACGATGGAGGAGATCATCCGGGCCGCCAAGGCGGCCAACGCGCACGATTTCATCATCAAGCTGCCCGACGGCTACGAGACGGTGATCGGCGCCCACGGGCAGGACCTTTCGGGCGGCGAAAAGCAGCGGATCTCCATCGCCCGGGCGATCCTCCACAACCCGCGGATCCTCATCCTCGACGAGGCCACAGCCTCCCTGGACACCGAGACGGAGCGGCAGATCCAGGAGGCTCTGAAGCGGCTCGTCCAGGGCCGCACCACCATCGCCATCGCCCACCGGCTCTCGACGCTGCGGGACGCGGACCGGCTCATCGTGATCGAAAAGGGCGAAGTGGTGGAGATGGGCACCCACGAGGAGCTGGAGGCGCTGCAGGGCGTCTACTACCGGCTGCGGGAAAAGCAGAAGGAGGCGCTGGCCATCCGGGGCATCGCGGGGTGACCGCGAGGCAGTCTGCGGGGCGGAGCGGGGCCAGCTGCGCCGGGCCTTGGGGCCCTTGCGCGGCCGGCCAGCCACCATTCACACCAGGACGGTGCGAGGATGCAGGACGAAACCAAGAACCACGGGCTTTCGGACTACGTCGACATACGGTACCTCGATCCGGCCACGGCCCGCTTCAGCGAGACGCCGGGCGGGTTTGTGCGGCTCACCATCGGAGAGGGTGAGACGTATCCCCGGGTGGCGCTCTACCGGGCGTTTCCCTTCTCGTACCCGGACCAGTACATCTCCGTCCGGGACATGGACGGCAACGAGATCGGGATGATCAAAGACCTGCGGGCCTTTGACGAGGCCACGGTCCGGCTGCTCGAGCGGGAGCTGGAGCGGCGCTACTTCACGCCGGTGATCCGGCGCATCGAGAGCGTGAAAGAAGAGTTTGGCTACTGGTACTGGACCGTGGAGACCGACGCGGGCCCCCGCCGGTTTACCGTCCGGGAGGTCCAGCACAACGTGGTGCGGCTCTCCCCGGAGCACGTGCTCATCATCGACCTGGACGGCAACCGGTACGAGATCCCCGACACCGGGCAGCTCGACCCGAGGAGCCGCCGGTATCTTGAAGATCTGTTCTGACGAAACCGAGGAGACGGGCATGAACCTCGCGGCAAGAAAGGCGCAAGATCGAATCGTCGAACCCGAGCTGGTCCGGCTGGAGACGGACCTTTCCCGGGACGGCCGCTATGCCGGCGGCGCGGTGGTGGTGACCGCATCGTCCGTCCGGGTGCTGGAGCAGGGGCGGGTGGTCGAGGAGATCCCGCTGGCCGCCGTGGAGAAATTTGAAGCGCGCGAGATGGTGGGCGGCGGGGTCCTGGAAGCGCGGGTCGAAGGTGAAGACCGCCTGCTCGCCCGCTTCACCGCAAGCCACCTGCCCCGGTACACCGCGGCCGCCAGCTATCTCAACAAGCGGCTCCAAGGCGAAGAGGCGGTGCTGGACCTGCCGGAACGGGCCGTCTGTCCCACCTGCGGCCGGCCGTTCCCCGACCCGGCGTCCCGGGTCTGCCCCCACTGCCTCAACAAGCTCCGGGTGCTGGCCCGGATGTTCGGTTTTATCAAGCCGCACCTTTGGCTCTTAGTCGGCTCGGTGGCCCTGCTGCTGGCCCTGGCAGGGGTGCGCCTCTTCGTGCCGCAGATCACCCGCCTGATGATCGAAGAGGTGTTTGAAAGCGGCACGGGCGACATGAGGGCGCTCGCCCGGTACGTGGCGCTGCTGGGCGGGACCCAGCTGCTGCTCCAGCTCTTGTTCGTCGCCCGGGGCCGGGTGAGCGTGACGCTCTCGGGCCGGCTGGCAAAGGACCTCCGGGGGATGGTGTACCAGAAGCTCCAGGCCTTTTCGCTGCTGGAGTTCGGCCAGAGAAAGACCGGCGACCTGATGAACCGGGTGACCGGCGACACCAACCGGGTGCAGCACTTTTTCCAGCACCACGTCGCGATGGCCGTCACCGAAGGGCTCACGTTCCTCGGGATCACTGTCATCCTCTTCGCCTACAACTGGCGGCTCGCGGCCTTGGTGCTGGTGCCGGCGCCTATCGTGACGGTGCTCGTGGGCGCCGTCCGCAGGAAGATCTGGAGCATGTACTCGGCCCAGTGGCACACGGAAGACCGGGTCTATTCGCTGCTCCAGGACGTGCTGAGCGGGATCCGGGTAGTGAAGGCCTTCGGGCAGGAGGAGCGGGAGGCCCGGCGGTTCATCGACATCTCCTGGGAGTACGCCCGGATCACCTCCCGCAACGAAAAGACCTTCAACACGCTGTTCCCCTTTATGGGCTACCTCTTGGGGCTCGGCAACTTCCTCGTGCTCTACTACGGCGGCCACCTGGTGCTGGGCGAACGGATGGGCTTCGGCGAGCTGATCCAGTTCAGCCAGTACGCATCCATGCTCTATGGGCCGCTCCGGTTCATCAGCTTCTTCCCCCGCTGGTTCACCGAGGCCATGACGGCGGCCGAGCGCATCTTTGAAGTGCTGGACGTAGAGCCCGCGGTGAAAGACCGGCCCAAGGCCCGCCGGCATACCATCAAGGGCGAAGTGGTCATCGAGAACGTCACCTTCGGCTACAAGCCGCACGAGCCGGTGTTGAAGGGGATCAACCTGACGGTGCGGCCGGGCGAGACCATCGGGCTTGTGGGCCACTCGGGTGCGGGCAAGTCGTCGCTGATCAACTTGATCGCCCGCTTCTACGACCCGCAGGAAGGGCGGATCCTCATCGACGGCGTCGACCTGCGGGACATCGCGCAGGAGAGCTTCCGCTCGCAGATCGGCGTGGTACTGCAGGAGACGTTTCTCTTTTCGGGGACGATCTACGAAAACATCGCCTACTCCAAGCCGGACGCGACCCCTGAAGAAGTGATCCGGGCGGCCAAGATCGCCAACGCCCACGACTTCATCATCCGCTTCAACGACGGCTACGACACCCTGGTGGGCGAGCGCGGCCAGCGGCTTTCCGGCGGGGAAAGGCAGCGGATCGCCATCGCGAGGGCCATCCTGCACGACCCGAAGATCCTGATCCTCGACGAAGCCACCGCGTCCATGGACACCGAGACGGAGTACCAGATCCAGCAGGCCCTGGCGCGGCTCATCAAGAACCGCACCACCTTTGCCATCGCGCACCGCCTCTCCACCTTGCGCAACGCCGACCGGCTGGTGGTGCTGGACCAGGGGCGCATCGCCGAGATGGGCACCCACGACGAGCTCCTGGCGAAGCAGGGCATCTACTACCGGCTGGTCATGGCCCAGCGGGAGATGAACCAGCTGGCCGGCGTGGAGCGGTAAGGAGCGCGGAGCCGGCTAGGGCTCGAGCGGCAGCGGCACCGGCGCCCCCCGCCGCGCCGATTCGTACGCCGCCAGCGCCACTTCCATCGCCTTCAGGCCGTCGAGGCCGCTGGCCCCGGGACTGGACTCGTGCCACCTCCCGGAAACGATCAGGCGCACGTGATCCTTCACGACCGGGAAGGCGAATTCCTCGGGGTTTTCGCAAAACTCCCGAAAGAGGCGCCTCGTGGAACCTGCGGGCCGCCGGCCGCGGCACGCAGGGATTCTCTTGCCGTTTGCGTAGAAAGGGGGTATAGCCCATACGGGCGCTTGGGATTTCGCGCCGCCCGCGCGGCCGGACCAAGATTGCCAAGACCGATCGGCGGGTGAGTGCCGGTGCGTCGAAGCGCAAGCGCCGTGTGGACCGCCCTCTTGGCAGCCGCCCTGCTGGTGGCCGGGGCATGCACTGCGGCAAAGCAGCCGCAAGCGCCGGCGGCGCGGCTGGTGGCCGCGGACTTCTTTCCGGCGGAGCCGGGCATGAACTGGACGTACGACGGCTGGGGCAACGAGTTCGCCGCCTACCGCCGGACCGCGACGCACCGGCGGGGCCAGCGGGCGCAGATCGTCCACGTCAGCGGCGCGGTGGTGGCATGGGTGTACGACATCGAGCCGGACCGGGTGACGCTCCGGGCCATGTCGGGGGAGCTGCAGGAGGAGACGGCCGACTACCTGGACGCCCCGGACGAGCTCGGCCGGGTGATCCTGCAGGAGCCCCTGGCGGTGGGCGCCCAGTGGCGGACGCCCACGTGGGTGCGGCGGTCTGATGATGGGCCGGGGGATCTCGATGACCGTTACGTCTGGGAGACCCGCCGGATCGAAGGCGTGGGCGAGACGCTGGAGACGCCCGCCGGGACTTTCCGCAACGTGATCCGGGTGCGGGTGATCCCCGACGAAGGCGTGGAGAGCCTGGAGTACTACGCGCCGGGCGTCGGGCTGATCCGGAGCGAGTACCTTTACGATGAGCCCATCATCTCAGCCCTTTCGGCCTTCTGGCTCGGGAGCATCCCCGGGCAGCCCGCCGGGCCGCCCAGCCCGTGACGAATGCCCGGGCGGTGGCAGGCGCCCGGCGCCAGATCCATTCATAGGGAGCGACGCGACGGTGAAAAAGCGGGTGATCCGCAAGGAGGACGGCCGCCGTCTCATCTTCTACGCCTTTGACCGGCCGCTGCCGCCCCTGCTGGACCAGCGGGTGGAGCTGGTGGCGGAGGAAGAGCGAAAGGAGCCGGCAGAAAGGCGCGCGGTCCCCGAGAAAGGCGGCGGTGCATGATGTCGGAGATGCGCTGGCATCCGTTGCTCCGGCAGTGGGTGGTGACCGCCGCCCACCGCCAGGAGCGCACCTACAAGCCGCCCCGTGAGTACTGCCCGCTGTGCCCGACGGCACCCGGGGCCTTCCCCACCGAAGTGCCGGCTTCCGAGTACGAGATCGTCGTCTTTGAAAACCGATTCCCCTCGTTCCGGCCGGACCCGCCCGAGCCCGGCGTCGAAGGTTCGGAGCTCTACCCCGTCCGGCCGGCCAAGGGCGTCTGCGAAGTGGTGCTCTATTCCCAAGACCACACCGCGACGCTGCCGGAGATGCCCTTGATCCACATCGAACGGCTGGTCCAGGTGTGGACGGACCGCTACGTCGACCTGGGCTCCCGGGACGAGGTGGAATACGTGTTGATCTTTGAAAACCGGGGCGAGGCCGTGGGCGTGACGCTGCATCACCCGCACGGGCAGATCTACGCCTTCCCCTACATCCCTCCCATACCCCGGGCGGAGCTGGAGGCGGCGGAGGCGCACCGGCGCGAGCGAGGGCGGTGCCTCCTCTGCGACGTCGTGGCGGAGGAGGAGAGAGGCCCGCGGGTGCTCTGGCAGGACCCGCGGTTTTCCGCGTACGTGCCCTTCTTTGCCCGCTACCCGTACGAGGTGCACATCGCGGCCAGGGCGCACGTGCCGTCGCTGGCCGAGATGGACGCAGCCCACCGGCTCTCCCTGGCCCGGGCCATCAAGACGGTGGGCATCGCCTACGACCACCTTTTCGGGTTCCGGCTGCCGTACATGATGGTGATGCACCAAAAGCCCACCGACGGCCGGGAGCATCCCGGCGCCCACTTTCACGTGGAGTTTTACCCGCTCAACCGGACAGCGGACAAGCTCAAGTACCTCGCGGGCTGCGAAAGCGGGGCGGGGACGTTCATCACCGACATGGCCCCCGAAACCCAGGCGGAGCGGCTCCGCGAGGCGCTGGAACGGGGCAGGCACCTCCTCGAGTAGCTGGTCGAAGCGGCAAGGGGTGTCCCGGGCGAGAGACGGTGCCGGCGAAAGTCAAGCGAGAGAGGGAAGGATCGGATGGACCAGGAGAGGACGGCCCGGTTGGCGGCCCGCTGCGTGGAGGCTTTTCAAAGGCGCTTCGACCCGGGCGCAACGTTCGACGGCCTCACCGCGGCCCGGGCTCCCGGCCGGGTCAACTTGATCGGCGAGCATACGGATTACAACGACGGCTTCGTCTTTCCCATGGCCATCGACCGAGAGGTCGTGATGGTGGGACGGCGGCGGGCGGATGACACGGTCCGCCTGTATTCCGTGGATTACGATCAAGAAAGCGTCTTTGAGCTGAGCCGGGTCGAACCCGACCTGGGCGCGCGCTGGAGCGATTACGTCTGGGGCGTCGTCCAGGTGCTGCAGGAGGCAGGGTTTCGCCTGGGCGGGTTCGAGGCCGCCATCGCGGGGGACGTGCCCCGGGGCGCGGGCCTCAGCTCGTCGGCGGCCCTCGAGGTGAGCGTTCTCACCCTGCTGGACGCCTTGTTCGACCTGGGCCTCGACCTGGTGCAGAAAGCGCGCTACGGGCAGCGGGCGGAAAACCAGTTCGTCGGTGTGGCCTGCGGCATTATGGACCAGTTCGTCTCCGCGGCGGGCAAGGCGGGGCACGGCCTCTTCCTCGACTGCCGCAGCCTCGACTACCAGCACGTGCCGCTCCATTTGGAAGACGCCCGGGTGCTGGTGATCGACACCCGCAAGAGCCGGGAGCTGGCGGACTCGGCCTACAACGCCCGCCGGCAGGAGTGCCAAGAGGGCGCAGCCTTTTTTGCCCGGCGGATCCCGGAAGTCCGGGCGCTGCGGGACGTGACGCCCGAGGCTTTCGCGGCCTATGAGGCGGAGCTTCCGGAGCCTGTGCGCCGCCGCTGCCGGCACGTGGTGACGGAGTGCCAGAGGGTGCTCGATGGTGTGAAGGCGCTGGCGGCCGGAGATCTCGAAGCCTTCGGCCGGCTGATGAACGCGTCTCACGCGAGCCTGCGGGACGACTACGAAGTGAGCTGCCGGGAGCTGGACCTGGTGGTGGAGATCGCTTCCGGCGTGGAGGGGGTCTACGGTGCCCGGATGACGGGCGCCGGCTTCGGCGGGTGCGCCGTGGCGCTGGTGCACAAAGAGTGCGTCGAGGCGGTAAGGCAGGCCGTCTGCCGGCGGTACCCGGGCGAGACGGGGCTGACGCCGGAGGTCTATGAGTTCACGGCGGCGGAGGGCGCCGGGATCATCGACCTGGCCGGGGCGTAAGGTGCCGCCCGCGGCGGGCGGCCGCGCCGGGCGGGCGCGGCTCCGGGCGCAGCGGCGGGGGTCGCAAAACGCGCGGCCGGGGACGGGACAGCGGAGGAGCGGGTGAGGCATCGTGAACGTCTTGGTGATCGGAGGCGCCGGATACATCGGCATTCACACGGTGAAAGCCCTCCTTGAGGCGGGGCATACCGCCGTGGTCTTCGACAACTTGAGCACGGGCCACCAGGAGGCGCTGGCCCGCCTTCCGGCGCCGGTGCCGTTCATCAGAGGGGACGTGACCCGGGCGGAAGATCTGGAGCGGGCCTTTAAGGAGCATCCGGTGGACGCCGTGATGCACTTCGCTGCGAAGAGCCTGGTAGGCGAGTCGATGCAGCACCCGGCGGCGTACTATCACAACAACGTGCTCGGGGGCGTCACCCTCCTCGAGTGCATGCGCGCCCACGGGGTGAAGACTCTCATCTTCTCCTCGACGGCCGCCGTCTACGGCGAGCCCGAGGCGGTGCCCATCGCCGAGGAGCACCCCTTGCGCCCTTCCAGCGTGTACGGCCGCACCAAGCGGATGTTTGAAGAGATGCTGGAGGACTACCGCCGGGTGTACGGCCTGCGCTACGCGGCGCTGCGCTACTTCAACGCCGCCGGCGCCGATCCCGGGGGCGCCCTGGGCGAAGATCACGACCCGGAGACGCACCTGATCCCCATCGTGCTTCAGGCGGCCCTGGGCCTGCGGGAGGCCGTCACCATTTACGGCACCGATTACGACACGCCGGACGGCACGTGCATCCGGGACTACATCCACGTCTCGGACCTGGCGGACGCCCACGTGCTGGCGCTGGAGGTGCTTTCGCAAGGGGCCGGGTCAGGCGCTTACAACCTGGGCAACGGCAGCGGCTTCAGCGTGCGCGAAGTGATCGAGACGGCGGAGCGGGTGGTGGGAAGGCCGATCCCGGTGAAGGAGGGCCCAAGACGGCCCGGGGATCCGGCGGTGCTGGTGGCCGGGGCGGAAAAGGCCCGGCGGGAGCTGGGATGGCGGCCGCGCTGGGCCGAGCTGGAGACCATCGTGCGCACGGCGTGGGAGTGGCACCGGGCGCACCCGCAAGGGTACCGGACGGCCCGCGCCGGCGCTCCGCCACTTGACTAGAGGATTAAATCGGGGCATAAGGAAGTTACAGTGCTGTTTCCTTAAAGCTGCCAGCGCTGGAGAGCGCTGGATGTCGAGGCGAGGTTGGGGCGAGCGATGAGGAGACTGCGCGAGATCAAGAGGGTGTTGGCGGCAAACCGCAGTGAGATCGCGATCCGCGTCTTTCGGGCCTGTACCGAGCTGCACAAGCAGACGGTCGCGATCTACTCGGAGGAGGACAGCCTCTCCCTGCACCGCTACAAGGCGGACGAGGCGTACCTGGTGGGCCGGGGCAAAGGGCCGGTCGAGGCCTACCTGGACATCGAGGGGATCATCGAGATCGCCAAGCGCAAAGACGTGGACGCGATTCACCCCGGGTACGGCTTCCTCGCCGAGAACGCCGAGTTTGCCCGCCGGTGCGAGGAGGAGGGGATCGTGTTCATCGGTCCCTCCTGGGAGCACCTGCGGCTCTTCGGCGACAAGGTGGCCTCCCGGGAACTCGCGCAGAAAGCGGGGCTGCCCCTGGTGCCGGCCACGCCGGAGCCCGTCACCACCCTGGAGGAGGCCCTGCTCTTCGCCAAGGCCCACGGCTACCCGCTCATCGTCAAGGCCGTGGCCGGCGGCGGCGGCCGGGGCATGCGGGTGGTGCGCAACAGCTCGGAGCTGAAAGAGGCGCTGGAACGGGCGCGCTCCGAGGCGGGCAAGGCCTTCGGCAACCCGGCGGTCTTCATCGAGCGGTACATCGAAAACCCCAAGCACATCGAAGTGCAGATCCTCGCCGACCAGTACGGGAACATGGTCCACCTTTTCGAGCGGGACTGCTCGGTCCAGCGGCGCCATCAAAAGGTGGTGGAGTTCGCCCCCTCGCTGACGCTGACCGAAGAGAAGCGGCAGGAGATCTGCGAGGCCGCGCTGCGCCTGATGCGCCTGGCCAATTACGTCAACGCGGCCACCGTGGAGTTTCTCTACGATTCCGAGGGGAACTACTATTTCCTGGAAGTGAACCCCCGCATCCAGGTGGAGCACACCGTCACGGAGCTCATCACCGGGATCGACATCGTGCAGGCCCAGATCCGCATCGCGGAAGGGTACGCCCTCTCCGACCCGGAGATCGGCATCCCGAGCCAGGAGGCGGTGACCCGCCGGGGGTACGCCATCCAGTGCCGGATCACCACGGAAGACCCCATGAACCAGTTCGTCCCCGACCGGGGCAAGATCACGGCGTACCGCAGCGCCGCGGGCTTTGGCGTCCGGCTGGACGCGGGCAACGGGTACACCGGCGCCGTCATCACGCCGTACTACGACTCGCTCCTGGTGAAGGTGAGCACGTGGGCGCTGACGTTTGAGAACGCCGCCTCGAAGATGCTCCGCTCGCTGCGGGAGTTCCGCATCCGGGGCCTTAAGACCAACATCCCGTTCCTGGAGAACGTGGTCCAGCACCCCCGGTTCCTGAGCGGCGAGTGCACCACCACGTTCATCGACACCACGCCGGAGCTCTTCGAGTTCAGGAAGCGCCGGGACCGGGGCACCAAGCTCCTCTCCTTCATCGCCCACCGGACGGTGAACCTGCCGCCGGCGTTCAAGAAAGTCGACAAGCGGGAGTTCCGCAAGCCCGTGATCCCGGCCCTCTCGTACAAGGTGCCCTATCCCGAGGGGACCAAGAACCTGCTGGACCGGCTGGGCCCGGAAGGCTTCGCCCGGTGGATCAAAGAGCAGAAGCGGCTCCTGGTGACGGACACCACGTTCCGCGATGCGCACCAGTCGCTCCTCGCGACGCGCATGCGCACCTACGACATGCTGCAGATCGCCGAGGCCACGGCGAAGCTGGCTCCCCAGCTGTTCTCGCTGGAAATGTGGGGCGGGGCCACGTTTGACACGGCCATGCGGTTCAACCTGGAGGATCCGTGGGAGCGTCTGGAGCGGCTGCGCAAGCTGATTCCCAACATCTGCTTCCAGATGTTGCTCCGGGGCTCCAACGCCGTCGGCTACGCCAACTACCCGGACAACGTGGTGCGGGAGTTTGTGAAAGAGGCCGCCGCGGCGGGCATCGACATCTTCCGCATCTTCGACAGCCTCAACTGGGACGAGGCGATGCGGGTGGCGATGGACGCCGTCAACGAGGCGGGGAAGGTGGTCGAGGCGGCCATCTGCTACACGGGCGACATCCTGGACCCCACCCGCACCAAGTACACGCTGAAGTACTACGTGGAGCTGGCCAAGAAGCTGGAGTCGTACGGGGCGCACATCCTGGGGATCAAGGACATGGCGGGGCTGCTCAAGCCCTACGCCGCCGAAAAGCTCATCCGGGCGCTCAAGGACGAGATCGGGATCCCCATTCACCTGCACACTCACGACACCAGCGGCAACAGCATCGCCACGGTGCTCAAGGCCGTCGAAGCGGGAGTGGACATCGTCGACCTGGCGACCGCGTCGCTCTCGGGACTCACCAGCCAACCCAGCATGGGAGCGCTGGTGGCGGCCCTGGAGCGGACCGAGCGGGACACGGGGCTCGACGGCGCCGCCCTGCAGAAGCTGGACGAGTACTGGGAGGCCGTGCGCAAGTACTACGCGCCCTTTGAGTCGGGGCTCAAGTCGGGCACGGCCGAGGTGTACATCCACGAGATGCCCGGCGGGCAGTATTCGAACCTGTACGAGCAGGCCAAGGCGCTGGGCCTCGAGGACCGCTGGAACGAGATCAAGCAGGCGTACGTGACCGCCAACAAGCTCATGGGCGACATCGTCAAAGTGACGCCGTCGTCCAAGGCCGTGGGCGATCTGGCCCTCTTTATGGTGCAGAACAACCTGGACGAGAAGTCGCTGCTGGAACGGGCAGAGGAGCTCTCCTTCCCCGAGTCGGTGGTCGCCTTCTTCCAGGGAATGATGGGCCAGCCCATGGGCGGCTTCCCCGAAGAGCTGCAGCGGAAGGTGCTCAAAGGACGGGAGCCCATCACCTGCCGCCCGGGCGAGCTGCTGGATCCGGTGGACTTCGACGCGGTCAAGAAGGAGCTGGAAGACGAGTTCGGCGTGACCGTCTCCCGCCGGGACGTGTTCAGCGCGGTGCTGTACCCGTCGGTGTTCCGGGACTTCTTGAAGCACCGGATCACCTACGGCGACACGTCGGTGATCGACACGCCTACCTTCTTCTACGGGCTGCGGGTGGGCGAGGAAACCCGCATCGACATCGAGCCCGGCAAGACTCTCATCGTCAAGCTCACCGCCGTGGGCGAGCTGCTGGAGGACGGCACCCGCATCGTCTACTTCGAGCTCAACGGGCAGCCCCGGGAAGTGAGAGTCGTCGACGAAAGCGCCAACGTGAAGCGGGTCGAGCGGCCCAAGGCCGAGCGCCGCAACCCCAGCCACATCGGCGCCACCATGCCGGGCACCGTCGTCGCCGTGTTGGTCTCGCCCGGCGAGCCGGTGGCCAAGGGTCAAGCGCTGGTGGTCACCGAGGCGATGAAGGTGGAGCAGACCATCCAGGCGCCCCGGGCCGGCACCGTCACGGAAGTGCTAGTGAAGGCGGGCGACTCCATCCAGGCCGGCGACCTGCTGCTCATCGTCGAGCCGTCGGAGGAGGAGTAATAAAGGGATCACGCCGGGCGAACGCCGCTCCCGGAGCCTGTCGCAGCGGCAGGCTCCGGGAGCTGGTGGGCTCGGGCTTGCGCCCGCCGCCCCGGGCCGGTTGCCATTCGCCCGCGGTCGTTGTATAATGCTAGAAAAATCGAGCTGGCACAGGTGCCTGAAGAAGGCTTAATAGGGAATCGGGTGAAAATCCCGAGCGGTCCCGCCACTGTAACCGGCAGCACAGAGGGGCTCATGCCACTGCGCGAGCAGCGACAGCGTGGGAAGGCATGGGCGAGACAACCCGCCGGAAGCCAGGAGACCTGCCTGTGTCAGAGGACGTGCTCGCCTTCGGGTCAAAGGTTGGGTACGGCGTCGGTGGGAGCGCCTTGACGGCGCGGCCCGGTCTTCGTCGATCACAGCCTGCCTCGAAGCAGGCTTTTTTGTTTGCTGCGGGGGGTGGCCGTTCGGCCGCCCGGCGCAGCTTCCTGCAGGCCGGGCGGATCGGGGCCGCAGGCGCGCGGGCGGCGGTGTTTCCGGCCCGGCGGGGCTCGATCGACGTCGCCAGCGCCTTGGGACTCGAGACGGCGTGCACGTCAACGTCTCGAGGTCCCGAGGGGGTCAGAGTGACGTGTCGCATCTGGAAAATCATTCTCTGGCAAGTCGTTGGACGGGCTTTGGGGCGGGCCGTGCCAAATGGCGCATGGCCCCGGCTTGGCTCGCGCTGCTTGTGCTGATCGCCGCCTTCGGCGGCTCGCTGCTTCCTCCCGCAGTGTTCCCCCACGCCCTGGCAGCGGACGCCGGCGGCTTTCCCCGGGTGGTCGTAGACGGGCTGGGGAAAGAGATCCTTCTGGAAGCGCCGCCGCAGCGCATCTTCTCCGCAGGCCTCGTGTTCGACAACATCCTCCTTTCCCTCGTCCCGCCTGAGCGGGTGGTGGCGGTCACCCGCTTCGCCGCGGATCCCAAGGATTCGTACGTCGTGGACAAGCTCCGGGATCACATGGTGATCGTCGACGCCCTCAACGCGGAGCTGGTGGTGGCGACGCAGCCCGACATCGTCCTCGTCGCGTCCTGGAGCAACCAGGACGAAGTCCGCCAGATCGAAGCGCTGGGCTACAAGGTGTACACGTTTACGTCGTTCAGCACGGTGGAGGACGGGCTGGAAACCGTCCGCCGGATCGGGGAGATCACGGGCTTCGAAGCCGAGGCGGAGGCGCTCATTGCGGAGTTTTGGCGCCGCTATGAAAAGGTGGCCCAGCGGATCCAAGGCCGCGAGCGCCCGGCGGTCCTCTCCTGGGACGGCTGGTCCACCACCACGGGCCTGGGCACCGCCATGCACGACATCATCGAGATGGCGGGCGGGACCAACCTGGCGGCCGTCCACGGCATCCAGGGCTGGCAGGTGATCGATGCGGAGACCATCATCGCCATGGCGCCCGAGGTCATCGTCACCTACGAAGGGCCTGAGTTCGTGGCGCGCATCCTGAACGACCCCGTACTCCAGAACGTGCCGGCGGTAAAGAACGGCCGGGTGTATTCGGTGGACCATACGGAGGCCGCGAACCACTACTACATCCTGGCCATCGAGGAGCTGGCAAAGTACCTGCATCCGGAGGCGTTCTGAGGTGAGAGAGAGCAGCGCCTTGGGCGTCGAAGCACGCGGCGACGCCGGCCGGGAAATCCCCGCGGCGTTCCGGCCGGCCCGGCCGTTTCCCCTGCGAGCGCCGCTTCTTACCCTCTGGCTCGTGCTCTTGCTGGTGGCCAGCGTCACGCTGGGCGCGGCCATCGGCGTGGTGCAGCTTCCCTTCTGGGACACCCTGTGGATCATTGTGGCCAGAAGCCTGCGCCTGCCGGTGGAGCTCGACCCGGGCCAGGCGGCGATCATCTGGTCCGTGCGCCTGCCGCGGGTGCTGGTCGCGGGGCTGGTCGGCTTTGCGCTGGCGGCCAGCGGGGCGGCGATGCAAGGGCTGTTTCGCAACCCGCTGGCCGACCCGGGAATCATCGGGGTCTCGGCGGGAGGCTCGATGGGCGCCGTGGTCGCGATCTTCCTCCAGCTGCACACGGTGAGCGGCTGGTGGACCCCGGCCTTCGCGTTCGCGGGCGCGCTGCTGGCCGCCTCGCTCGCCTATGCCCTGGCCACCCGGGGCGGCCGGACGGACACGGCGACGCTGCTCCTCGCGGGCGTGGCGCTGAGCTCGCTGTTCAGCGCGGTCATCTCGCTGCTCTACCATTTCGTCGAGGACGGCATCCTGCGGCAGATCGTCTACTGGCTCATGGGGAACCTGGCCGGGCGGCGCTGGGAGCACCTGTCGCTGGCGGCGCCGTTCGTCCTGGCGGGCACCGCCGGCCTGATGCTCTTGGCGACGGAGCTCAACATCATGGCCGGGGGCGAGGACGACGCCCGCTCGCTGGGCGTGCCGGTGGAGCGGGTAAAGCGGGCGGTCCTGGTCTGCGTCTCGCTGGCCACCGGCGCGGCCATCTCGGTCACGGGGATGATCGGCTTCGTCGGCCTCATCGTCCCGCACATGCTCCGCCTCGTCATCGGCCCGGACCACCGGTGGCTCATCCCCACCAGCGGCCTCTTGGGTGCGAGTTTCCTCATCCTGTGCGACCTCATCGCCCGCACGGTCTTCAGCCCCATCGAGCTGCGCACGGGGATCGTCACCGCCATCTTCGGCGTGCCGTTTTTCCTGTATCTCTTGATGCGCCGGAGGGAGATGGTGGCATGGAGGTGACGCCGCTGCTCCGGCTGGAAGCCGTGACGCTGTCGTACCGCGGCGAGAGCGTCCTGCGGGACATCGACTTCAGCATCCCGGCCGGCGCGATGCTGGGGCTCATCGGGCCCAACGGCGCCGGCAAGTCCAGCCTGATCAAAGTGGCGGCGGGCCTGGTGCGGCCGACCAAAGGCCAGGTGACGTACCAGGGCCGGCCGCTGCACTCCCTAGACGAACGGGAGCGGGGCCGAGAGATCGCGGTGATGAGCCAAAATCCGGAGATGGGCTTCGGCTTTCGCGTCTACGACGTGGTGGCCATGGGGCGGTACCCCCACCGGCGGCGCTTTCAGCCGCTGGGCGCCGCGGACCACGGGGTGATCCGGGAGGTCATGGAGATCACGGGCGTGTGGGAGCTCAGGGAACGCCTGCTTCCCACCCTTTCCGGCGGGGAGCGGCAGCGGGTGTTTCTTGCCCGGGCGCTGGCGCAAAGTCCCAAGCTCCTCTTTCTCGACGAGCCCACCGCCAATCTGGACATCCGCTACCAGCTGGAGATTCTCCAGATCATCCGGCGGCTCAACCGGGAGCGGGGGATTACCGTCGTCCTGGCCATCCACGACCTGACGCTGGCCCTCAGGGCCTGCGACGACGTCGCGGTGCTCACCCGCGGAAGGCTGGCCGCGGCCGGTCCGGCCGCCTGCGTGCTCACGGAGGAGCTAGTGCGGGACGTCTTCGGCGTCGACGCCCGGGTCGGCAGGGACCCGGAAACCGGCACACCGCGCGTTGACTACGTCTCCGTCATCTGACGACGCCCGCCGCGCGCCGCGGCCCGCGTCCGGGGTTCACGGTTCGCCGGCCCGTCTTGTCCGGGCCGCCGCGATCCAGGCAGGGGACCGGAAGCGCACCGCCAGCGTGAGGGAGCGGGCCGCCATAAAGACGACGGCGCTCCACCAAATGACGGCAAGGCTCAGGCCCCACACGGCCCACCCTGCGGCCACGGCGGCGAAAAACGCCGCCGAGCTCGTGAGCATCGCCCGGCGGAGGAAGCGGGTGTCGGTGGCGCCGATGAGGATGCCGTCGAAGATGTACGCCAGGGCGTTGACCGGCTGGCTGACGGCGATCACCACCACCAGCTCGTGCAGGATCTGCTGCACCCGAGGGTCGGTGGTGAAAAAGCGGGCGATGGCGTCGACCCCGGCCCGGTAGACCAAGGCGAACAGGATGCCGATCCCCACACCCCAAAGGAGCGCGGCCTGGGCGCTGGCCCGGGCCGCCTGCGGCCTGCCCCGCCCAAGCCAGGTGCCCACCGTGGTCTCCGTGGCGTAGGCGAACCCGTCCACGGCGTAGCTCACCAGCGACCAAAGCTGGAGCAGGACGGCGTGGGCGGCCAGCTCGTGAGGGTCCTGGAGCCGGGCCGCCAGGGCCGTGATGGCGGCCATGGTGACGACGAGAAACAAGGTGCGGAAAAAGAGGTCCTGCTGCACCCGGAGGAACCGGCCCCAGGGGAGCCTCCGCCAGCCGGAGAGCCACTCCCGGCTCACGTGCCGCCGCACCCGGGGCCAGACCGCCAGCACGAGGCCCACGCCGCCGGTCCACTGGGCGATGAGGCTGGCCCAGGCGGCCCCTCGCACGCCCAGCGACGGCAGGCCCCACCATCCCGGCACCAGGAGGAGATCGCCGGCGATGTTGACCAGGTTGACGCCGAGGGTGAAGAGCATGGGCGTGATCGCGTCGCCCCGCCCGCGCAGGTACCCCGTGATCCCGAGCCCGATGAGAAAGACGGGCGCCTCGAAGATCCGGATCGCGTAGTACTCCTTGGCCAGCGCCGTCACCTCGGGGGCGGCGCCCACCAGGTGAAAACCGATCCAGCCCATCGGCCCGCGCCCCGCCACCAGCAACAGGCCCAGGGCGCCGCCGACCGCCGACGCTTGAAACAGCAGCCGGGCGCTCTCCCGCGGGTCTCCCTGGCCGGACGCTTGGGCCACCAGCGCGGTAGTGCCCATGCGCAGGAAGCCGAAGATCCAAAAGACGGCGTTGAGAATCGTGTTGGCGGCGGCGGCCGCCGCGAGGTGGGTCACATCCGGGAGCCGCCCCAGGATGGCCGTATCCGCGACGCCCAGCAGGGGGACGGCCAGGGTCGACACGATGGTGGGCACGGCGAGCCGCACCAGTTCCCCGTGGATCTCCCTGCTCAGCCACAATGCCCGGGCCATCGCCGCTCCACCCCTGCACCCAGTGGTTCAGGCGGAGACCAGCGCTTCGCGGGCTTGCCAGTCTACGTCCTGGTAATAGCTCTCCACCACCAAGAGGTTGGGCCCGAGGCAGCGGGCCGCCGGGCAGTGGCAGTGGTACCGGCGGGCCAGCTCCGAGGAGAGCCAGCGGTCCCAGATGGCCCCGAAGCTCTCCCGGGTGATGTTGCCGATGGGCCCCAGGCTGGCAAAGTCGGCCACCAGCACGTCGCCGGTGAGGCTGCTCACGTTGAGGCGGTTGCGGCCGTCGGGGTCGTTGCGGATGGTGGTGTTGGGCTGGGAGATCACGTACCGCCAGAGCTCCCGGTGCTCCGGATCGGGGCTGCACGCAAAGAAGGGAAACGTGCCGAAGAGGATCCACACGTTGGGATCGCGGTGCTCGAGGAGCCGGCGGACACCCGCGGCCAGCTCCTCCAGGCTGGCCAGGCGCATGCGGGCCGCGAAGTCGCTGGGGTAGAGCGGGTGGATCTCGTGGCGCCGGCAGCCCAGCTCGGCGATGCGGGCGTGGATCTCGTGAATCCGCGGCAGCGTCGCATGGGTGAGGATCGTCTCCGCCGAGACGAAGCACCCCGCCTCCGCCAGTGCCCGGATATTGGCGTCCATCCGCCGCAGCAGCCGCTCCGGATCCTGGGGCACGTGGTCCGCGTACGCATAGGCGATGCGGGCGAACTCCGACGGCTCGGGGTAGTTGTACGAAATGTGGATCACGTCGACCCACTCCGCGATGGACTCGTACCGCTCCAGGGGCATGGTGAGGTTGGTGTTGATCTGCGTCCGCAGCCCCCGCGCCTTGGCGTACTGGAGCAGCGGGCGGGTCACTTCGTCCACCAGCTTCGGAGTGGCCGTGGGCTCGCCGCCCGTCACGCTGAACGTGACCAGCGTGTCCACCTCGTCGATCCGGGCCAAGAGCTGGTCGAGAGAGATCAGCCGCTCTTCCACGTAGGTGAGCACGTCGCCCACCGCGCAGTGCTCGCACCGCAGGTTGCAGGTATTGGTCACGGTCACTTCGATGCTGGTGAGAAGGGGCTTGGAGGACAGGCCCACCGTGGTGTACGGATCCCAGGGGTCGTGGTGGGGACTGATGGCGCCCTCCCTGAGGGCGGCCAGCCGCCGGTGCACCAGTTCTTTGTCTCCGTGCCAAACGGCCATCGCTGTCTCCTCGCTCTCCCTGGAATCGCCGGCTGGACCGCCGCCGCTGCGCCCGGGCGCGGGGAGGGCGGCGGGACCCTCCGCTGAAATCCGCCAAACCGCTTTGCAGCGACAGATTCCGGCTCCTCCAGGATTTTCGTAGAAAAACCGCTCGCCGTCAAGGGAACGGGCGTTTCTCGCCGGAGCTCCAGCCAGCCGCCGCACTGAGCGGGATGTCACCGGGGGAAGGACGGCCGGATGCCAGGTCCGGCCGCCACGCCGTCGTCGCTTCGATCCTTTTCCACCCGCCGGCGCCCGTGCCGAACACCAAGTACACTTTGACATCGCCTGCTTCGGCCAGCGCGACCACCCGATCGCCCGCGGTGCCGTCGATCCACACGATGTCGCACGGGACGTTGACCTGCGGGTAGAGCTCCTGAACCCACTCCCGGCACAAGGGGAGCAGCACGGGGTAGAGGGCGCGATCCATGGCCCGGCGGCGCCACCACCAGGCGGGGGCGTCCTGGCGGGGCGGGTAGCCCTCGGCCGGGGCGCCCAGCGAGCGGATGAGATCCGCAGGCGATGCCGAGAGCTCCCTCCCTTCGCCCACCGCCGCGACCCAGCGCAGCCAGAGCTCGATCGTCCGGTAGATCGCCTCCGGCTCCAGGCTGGCGTTGGGAAGGCGAAGTTCCACGGACCCCTTTTCAAAAAGGGAGCGGAAATTGATGCCCCCGCGATGCTCCTGCGGGCGCTGCCCGTAGACCAAGCGCTGCAGGACCGCATCGGGGCCGGCCGGCGCCGGGAGCCGGGCGACGGCCTCCCGGAGCGCAGCGGTGGTCGGCGGTGCGTAGTCCAGGCGGTGGGGGGCGGTATCCAGCACCCGGCGGAGGGCGGCCTCGGTGGCCCGCGCGGCATCGAGACCGGGCAAGAGCAGCGCCTGGCCCCACCGGCTCCCGTCGGCGTGGACGTGAAGGCCGCACGACCAGTTGCCGGCCGCGCCCAGGGCTTTGAGCCGGGCGCACATGGCGGCGATCTGCTCTCTTTCCTCCCACGTAAGGCGCGGCGAGACCAGCTCTCCCCCCATCACATCGTCACCCGTGACGGGATCCACCATCCGGCCGTCGTCGAAGAAGAGGAGGTCTTCGGCGACGATCTCCCATCCCGGCAGGAGCTGGACGGCGCCTTGGGGCGCGCCGACCCATTCGATTTCGACACCGAATTCAATCTCACGCCAGCCGGCGCTCAAGGGCCAGGTTCCCATGGGCGCTACCCCCTAACCCGAAAAGCGCTCGTAGTCGGCCAGGGACGGCCCGACGCCTTCGAGAAACGGCGTGAGCTCGCCCGTGTACAGCAGGGCCAGCCGGTGCAGCGCCCGGGTGCACGCCGTATAGAACAGGCGGCGCTCCGTCTCGTCGCCGTATACATGGGCGCCGGCATCGTAGATGATCACGCCGTCAAACTCCAAGCCCTTCGCCAGGTAGGCGGGGATCACCAGGTCCCCGGCGGGCAGCGCCGAATCGCCGGCGGTGACCAGCTGCACCGGGAGGTGCCGGCGCAAGGCGGCAAACGCCTGCTGGCTTTCGGCGGCCGTCTTGCAGATGACCGCCACCCGGCGGATCCCCCCGGCGTGGAAGCGCCGGATCTCCCGGACCGCCGCTTCCGCCAGGAGTTCCGCCGGCTCCACCTGCACGATGAGGGGCTTCGGCCCGCGCCGCTCGATGGGGCGGGATTCGCTGGGGGTCCGGTCGATGGCCCGGGCGAAGGTGGCGATTTCCAGCGTCGAGCGATAGCTCATGGAAAGCTGGATCATCTTGCCCCTTCCGGGCGCGAGGGCCTGCTCGATGGAGGCCAGGTCCACGGAGCCCAGGTAGGGGTGGATGGCCTGGGCCGGGTCGCCCAGCACCGTGAAGGTGGCCGCCGGGTAGAGCCGGCGGAACACCTCGTAATGGAAGAGCGAGTAGTCCTGGGCTTCGTCGACCACCACGTGGCGGATCTGCCGGTCGCCGGGGATGTCGCCCAGGGCCGCCTTGAGGTAGAGGATGGGCGCGATGTCTTCGTAGGCGATCCGCCCGCTTTCGAGCCGCTCCAGCGTGGCGGCGCAGATCGCGGCCAGTTCCGCCGGGGCCGGCAGCCCGCGGGCCTCCCGTCCAGCCTGCAGGAGCCAGTCCGGGTCGCGAAAGAGGTTGGCGTAGTGCTCCACCACGTCGACGGCGGCGAACTTCCGGAGCGTCTCGTCGATGGGGAGGAACTCCCCGTTGGCCATGGTGCGGGCCAGCGAGGCGATCTCGCGGGCGTTGAGGTCGCTGTGCCTGGGGTCGTTTTCGATGCGCTCCCGCCAGGCGCGCTGCCGCTCTTCCCGGAGAGGCTCCAAGAGGTAGAGGACGCGGCGGCCTGCCTTGTCCAGGCGCTTGCTGAAGGAGAGGTAGCTGTAGGTCTCGGTCACCAGGCGCCGGAGCTCGCTCCCGGAGATGATGCGCTTCCCTTCAAATTCGATGTCGGGAAATTCGATGCCCTCTCCCCGCAGGAGTTTTTGCACGTACTGCCGGACGGCGGCGAGAAACGCCGGAGAGCCTTTGTACGTGATCTCGCGGATGCGCTGCTCGTAGCCGGGCTGTCCTCTCTGGGAAAAGAGGAACTCCAAGTGGGCGCTGCTGTCTTCGACCAGCCGGGCCGGCTTGCAGGCGCCGGAAAGGAGAGGCGCCGATCCGGAGTCCTCGTCGTCGGCCTCGTTGTCCGTCCGGGCAAGAGGGGCGTCGCCGTAGCCGGAGCCGTCCTCGCCGGCGGCGGGCACGGCCGTATCCGGCTCGCCTGCCGTCTCCTGGGCCAGGTACCGGCGGACCAGCTCTGAAAAGGTGGTCTGCTGCATGTTCTCCTCGCCGAGGTCGGGCAGGACGCTGGAGATGTAATCGTTGAACACCTGGTTGGGCGAGACGACGACGATGTCCTTGGCCCTCAGGGATTGGCGGTGCCGGTAGAGCAGGTATGCCACGCGGTGCAGGGCGATGGAGGTCTTGCCGCTTCCCGCCGGCCCCTCCACGATCAGCAGGGGATGAGTTTCGTCGCGAATGGCCCGGTTCTGCTCCCGCTGGATGCTCTGGACGATGGTGCGCATCCGCTGGTCGGCGCTTTGGCTCAGGATCTCCTGCAGGAGCTCGTCGTCGATGGTGAGCTCCGTGTCGAACACGTAGAGGAGCTTCCCTTTGGCGATCTTGTACTGGCGCTTGAGCAGGATGTCGCCTTCGACCACTAGGGCCTCCGTCTCGTAGCTTCCCGGCCCGGGCTGGTAGTCGTAAAACATGCTGGAGATGGGCGCGCGCCAGTCGTAGACCAGGCGTTCGCCGGTGCCCGGCTCCACCAGCGACGAGATGCCGATGTAGATCTGCTGCACCTTTTCCTGGCCCTTCTCGCGGAAGTCGATGCGGCCGAAGTAGGGCGAAGAGGCCATCCGCTCCAGGACGGGGATCAGCCGCCGGTAGAGGAGGTAATCCCGCTCGAACTCGCCGAGGTACTGCCGCTGCTGGACGATGTGGACGGCCTCGTCGAGGGTCTCCACCGAGTGCGGCAGCTCTTCCCACATGGTCCTGCGGGTTTCGATCACCCGCTGCTTGTGCCGTTTGACGGTGGCTTCCAGCTCCTGGAGGCGGGCGTGGACGGCGTCCAGCGTCCGGGCGAGGCGGGCGCGTTCGTACTCCCATTCCTGCGGTGCCAGCATGCAGCGTCCCTCCCTACGGAATACGGCGGCTCCGGCTTTGCATCATTGTATCCCATCTGCGGCGGCGGCTGGAAGGGTGGCGGGGAGGCCAGGCTCGGGGGCGCCGCAATGCGTGCCGCGGCAAGGCCGGACGGCGGCTTCCAACCTGAAAATCGAGTTGAAACTCTGCTATAATAATACCAAGCTGACGCCGGGCGTTCAGCCTCCGCAAGACAGGCGAGAGAACGCGGCCCCCTCGCCGGGCGCAGGGACGGCGCCCCGGCAGGGGCGGCGGGAGATTGGCGTGAACTCCGCCCGCGATGCGCACCGTCGCGGGCGGCTTTTTTAGCAACACGCCGGGTGCGGGGAGGGAGGGTGCGCGGTGCAGATCGAGATGTCCTGGGAAACCCTGTGGCATCTGGCCATCACGCTCGGGCTCGGCCTCCTGGTGGGCCTTGAGCGGGAGCGGGCCGGCAAGGAAGTGGGCCTTCGCACGTTTTCGTTCGCGGCGCTGCTGGGGTACCTCTCGTGGAAAATGGGCCCCCTCTACACCCTGGCGGTCCTGGCCTTCGTGGCGGTGATCGTCGTCGTCATCAACGTGAACGCCCTCAAGAAGGGGACCAGCGTCGAAGCCACCACCGCGGTCTCCCTCTTTCTCACGTGTTTCGTCGGGATGCTGGTGGCGCAGGAGGCCCTGTTTGTGGCGGTGGCCGTGGCCATCTTCATGCTGCTCCTCCTGAGCTGGAAGGAGGAGATGCTGGTCTTTACCATGCGCCTGCAGCGCAGTGAGATCCACGCGGCCATCACGCTGGGCCTTTTGAGCTTTGTCATCCTGCCCGTGCTGCCCGTGGGCCCCTTCGACCCCTGGGGCCTGTTCTCGCCCCGGGAGATGTGGTGGATGGTGGTGCTCATCAGCGCCATCGGCTTTGCCAACTACATCCTCCTCAGGCTCTACGGCACCCGGGGAATCAACTACACCGGTTTCCTGGGCGGACTGGTCAACTCCACCGCCACCGCGGCCGAGCTGGCGGCCACGGTGAAGGAGTCCAAGGGCAACCTGGAGGACACCGCGTTTCGCGGCCTGATGCTGGCCAAGACGGCGGCCTTCCTGCGCAACGGGCTCATCCTGGCTATCTTCGCGCCTTCGGCGCTGCCCGCCGGCTTTGTCCCCGTGGGCCTGATGATCGCCGTCACGGTGGCGCTGGCCCTTTTCCGGCAGGCCCGGGACGGCGAGGCGCCCCCGGAGATCAACGTCCAGTCCCCCTTTTCGCTCCGGTCGGCGTTCAGCTTCGGCCTGATGTTCGCCGCGATCACCGTCATCGGCCGGATCGCCCAGCAGTTCGCCGGCAACCTGGGCTTTTACGCCGTCGCCTTCGCCGGCGGGATCATCTCCAGCTCGTCCACGGCGGCCACGGCGGCCCACCTGGTCTCCCAAGGGATGATCTCGCCGCTGGTGGCCGGAACGGGCGTGGTGTTGAGCAGCATTTCCAGCGCGCTGATCATCCTGCCCATCGTGTGGCGGAGCTCGGGCAGTGCCCGGCTGGCCCGGAAAGTGGCCTGGGCCGTCGCGGCCGTCGTCTTCGTGAGCGCGGTGGGCATCGCCGTCAACCCGCTGGTGCTCCAGCAGTACCACGCCATCGAGGCGTGGATGAACGGGAATTGAGACAACGGCAGTAGGGGCGTTGCCATCGTGAACAAGGAGACCACCGGCGCCGCCGCCCGGAAGGAGCTGGCCGGACGCGGGGCCCACGCGCGGGAGCGCGCGGCCGGCGCGGGC